>JABFSH010000060.1 GCA_013140705.1 Methylococcaceae bacterium | reverse complement strand
CCGTCAACCCCGGACGGTTCAAATACCCACGCGCCACCCCGGCACCGCCGATGTAGATCTCACCCACCACACCAAGAGGCACGGGCTGCAGGTGGACGTCAAGGATGTAAATCTGCGTGTTCGCTATTGGGCGGCCTATCGGAATCGAAATAGTGTCGTCCTCAATTGCTATAATATTATACGTACTCGCAAATGTTGTAGTCTCTGTTGGGCCATAACCATTTAATATTTTTCCCGGCGCATTATTACTTTTTAATAATGTCTTAATAATCTTTGGATCAAGAACATCACCTCCTACAAGTAGGTATTTCAGTTGATTCAGTGCTTCCTTTAGATCTTCTACGTAATTATTAAATAGCCCTACTGTCAGCCATAACGCAGTTACTTTTCCTTTAATTAGTTCCTCATTAAGTTGAGTCGGGTTCAATAATATTTGTTGCGGAATGAGTAATAGCTTAGCCCCATTGAGTAACGATGCCCAAATCTCCCATGTTGACGCATCAAACACTGGACTTGCACAATGTGCCACGCAGTCATTACTTGTAATCGGCGCATATCCGGAATTAATAACTAATCGGATAATACTTTTATGTTCAACCATTACCCCCTTGGGTTGCCCAGTCGACCCGGAGGTGTAGATGACATACGCCAAGTGGCCACTGCTGAGACCAAACCCGGCAGTGCCGGGGTTATGCTCGGGATGCCCAGCACACATGGAAACCAGGCCAGTACTTCGGTTAGTATCGCCAATTGGATCAGCTTGGGCTTCCTGTCCCTCTCCGTCCAATAGGATGACTGGGACAAGGCTTGCATCCAGGATTGTGCTTAAGCTGGACAATCGGGTCTGTAGACCCGCTTGGGTGAGCACGGCCACTGGGGCGCTGTCTGAAAGCATGTACGCCAGCCGCTCTTCGGGGTAGCCGGGGTCGAGCGGGACGTAACACCCCCCCGCCTTGAGGATGGCCAGCAGGCCGACGACCATCCCAAAGCTGCGTTCGGCACAGATAGCGACCCGGTCGCCCGGCCGGATGCCGAGGCTTATCAGGTGGTTCGCCAGTCGGTTGGCGTGGCGATTGAGTTCGCCGTAACTGAGGCGCTCGCCTTCGTAGATGAGGGCGGTGGCTTCTGGGTTGGCCTCGGCTTGCCCTTCGAACAGTTCGTGGATGCAGCGCTGCTGCGGGTAATCGGCATTTGTGGCGTTGAAGCCCTGGAGAAGCTGACGGCGCTCGGCCTCGGGCAGGATGCTAAGTTGGCTGATGGGAATTTCAGGTGTTTGGCCTAGGGCATCGACCAGTTGGGCAATGGCAGCATTAAGGTAAGCCGTTATCCGTCCGGGGTCTATCCCCTCAACACATTGAGCTGTCAGGCTAAAGCCTTGATCAAGTTCATCTACCGAAGCCATAATCGGATAGTTGGTGAGCTCTTCAGTGTGGAAAATTTGCACCCCTCCCCATTCGAATATATCCGTTGAATCTTCGTTCTGGCTAACAATGAGATTAGTATGACGATAATTGAGTAGAGTCGTAAATAATGGCAGTGACGCATCAACTGCACTGCAGCGTTGCGCCAAGGCCAACGGGGCTTGCTCATGGTCGAGCAGACCAATAAGCCGATGATGGGTGTCGTTGACAACTTCTTTCACACTACGACTATCCAGGTCAACCCGCAGAGGCAAGGTATTGATGAACATTCCAAGAACTTGGCTTACCCCTTCCCAGCCTTGCAAACGTCCAGACAATACCGTACCGAAAACAACCACGTCATGACCAGTACATTGCCCAAGAACCTGCCCCCAGGCGACATGGAATAATAAGGCTGGAGTAACTCCATGCTGAGTTGCGCAATCATAGATACGTTGCGATAATTTATCATTTAGCTGGATTTTAACCTCGCGTATTTGCCTATTATTGCTTTGAATGTCGAGAATTTTATACGGGGCAGTAGGTTCGGAAATATCACCCAACTGTGCCTTGAAGTAAGACTCATGTTCGGCTGGAGAAACAGCTAAAGCTTGGACGATGAAATTACGATAAGGTATAGATTCAGGTAGTTTGTCGCCATGTCCCTGAAGAATTTTTTGTATCTCCGATAAGATAAGTTGTAAGGTATAGTTGTCATCGATTAAATGGTGGTTGATTAATGACATTAACCATTGGTTTAACTGATGATCGAATGCTATATAGGCGACGAATAAAGGCGCTTGACGTAAATCTAATCTTAGATTTCGAGGGTCGGTTTCTTTAAGCAGCTTGGCACAAATATCATCAGCATTAGCGATACCTATCAGGTCAAGCTCAATGACTGGCAGGCTAGCTTGTCGCTGCACAACTTGTACAGATTGTGATATCCCTTCCCAGTGAAAAGCTGTCCTTAAAATGTCGTGACGATTGATGACGGTTTGCAAGGCATTTAGAAAACTGTCTAAACGATTACGTGAATCAAATCCAAGAACGGAACGTTTAATGTAAGTGTCATTCTCCGTGTTGAGCAAGTGATGAAAGAAAATCCCCTCCTGTAATGGAGCTAACGGATAAATATCTTGGATATTTGCCATACCGCCAGTTACATGCAGAGCAATCGCATCTATTTCAGATTGGCTGAGAGTGACGAGCGGTAGCATATCGGGTGTGATATGGGTACAGTTATCGGGAATTAAATTTGGTGGGGCTTTAAATTGTTCGGCCTCATCGAATTCCGATAAACTAGCCGCCAACTCGGCAAGTACCGGCATATTGAACACATTCATCAAATCAACTGCAAATCCATGCTGCTGCAGTTTTTCAATGAGTGAAATTGCCATCAGCGAATGGCCGCCCAACTCAAAAAAATGATCGTTACGACCTACTCGCTCAACACCTAAAAGTTCTTGCCATATCTTTGCCAAAATGATTTCAGCCTCACCTTGAGGAGGTAAAAACTCCTGCATTGCAACATCTGACAAACCTGGTGCAGGCAGTGTCTTTCGATCAAGCTTTCCGTTAGCTGTTAAAGGGAAAGCATCAAGAATGACAAACGCACTCGGCAGCATGTACTCTGGCAAAGCATTGGACAACTGATTTCGAAGGTCATTAATGACCAGATCATGCTCTGCTATTAAATAGGCAACAATCCGTTTATCACCTTCGTTATCTTCGCGAACGATGACAACAGCATCACGGACACCGGAACAAACAACAAGTTTGGCTTCTATTTCCTCGAGTTCTATTCTGTATCCGCGGATTTTTACTTGATGGTCGGTACGTCCTATAAATTCGATATTGCCATCAGATCTATATCGCGCTAAGTCACCCGGCTTATATAACCGACTGCCTGAGCCAGTAAAAAGATCTGGAATAAATTGTTCCGCAGTTAAATCAGGTCGATTAACATAACCTTGTGAAACCCCTAACCCACCTATATACAATTCACCAATAACACCAATAGGAACTGGTTGGTAATGATTATCCAGCAAATATATCTGACCATTACTTATAACTTTCCCAATTGGCAAAGTCCCTATAGGTTCACTCTTTTCAACTTTATAAGCACTACTCCAAACCGTTGCTTCAGTAGGGCCGTATTCGTTATAAAACTTTATATTGGGTAATTTACTGTGATGTTCGTCGGCAATTTCGCTGGAGCAGGCTTCGCCCGCGACAATGACTGTTGTTAGAGAAGTTAATAACGGGATTGCATTGTCGTTCATGATTGCCTTGTAAAAAGAAGGCAATGCCAATAGATGTGTGACACGATGGTTTTTAATCAATGCAGCTAAAGCAGCGGGGTTTCCAGTTTCCTCATTTTTGGGCAGACACAAACATCCACCTTGGCTTAATGTCCAGAAAATACCTGCAACGGAACTGTCAAAAGCGAAAGAAGATATAAGTAAAAAACATTCGGGGGCATCTTGATAATATTCGAGACGGGCTATGGTTGAATGGAGCAAGTTCCTATGGGTTACCATTACGCCTTTGGGCTGACCGGAGGAACCTGAGGTATAAATGATATAAGCCGTATTGTCCAAAGTTGCAGAAAGGACAAGCGGTTCACTTAAGTATTCTTCATAAGACTTATCAATCATAGCGAGGGAAATATCGCCAAGATTTAATGTATTGCTTAGGGATGATTGCGCCAGAATGAGTTGAACACCCGCATCATTAATCATGTATATCAAGCGTTCTGCCGGATAAGAAGAATCCAAGGGGACATACGCTGCCCCTGCCTTAAGCACAGCAAGAATAGCGACCACCATTTCCACTGACCGCTCTGCATAAATACCGATTCGGCTTTCTGCACCTACGCCCTGGCTTTGGAGATAATGAGCTAACCGGTTTGCACGGGCATTCAATTCCCAGTAAGTTAATTCTTCCTCAGCAAAAACCAGAGCAATATTGTCGGGCGAGATCTCAACTTGCGAAGCAATACAACTGATAATCGATTTAAATTGCTCGGAGGTATGTTTTGATAAACAAGGCTGATTCCAATCAAATATAAGCTCCTGCTTCTCTGGTATTGTTAAAATTTCTAACTGATTTATCTCCTTGTTTGGATTGGAGACAATGCTTTCACATAAGGTCGTAAAATGTCCCACTAACCTGCCTAATGTTGCTGCATCAAACAAATCAGTACTGTATTCGATAGTACCTAACAACTTACTATCTTGCTCTTCAATCAAAAAAGTTAGATCAAACTGGGATACGCGATTTTCCAAAGCCAAAGGTTCTACTGTTAGATCGGGCAAATGAAATTCGGACTTTGGCGCGTTTTGTACGGTCAACATGACTTGAAACAACCGGCCTTCGTTTTTACTCCCTATTTCACCCGCAGCTTCCATTAATTGCGAAAACGAGATGTCCTGGTGGTCTTGATCCAACAAAGCCTGATTTTGTATACGGTTAAGCAGGCTTATAAAAGAATCATCTTTGTCGAACTGATTTCGTAACACTAACGTGTTAATAAAGTAGCCGATCAAATTTTCTGTTTGTACCTGATTACGACCGGCTGACGTATAGCCGATAACAATATCTTCGGAACCACTGTATCGGGATAGCAAAATATTCACTGCTGTCGCCATTGTCATAAACAATGTTGCATTGTGTTGCTTTCCCAAAGACTTTATTGCTTGGGATAAGGATGGTGAAAATTCAAACCGATATAAGTCGCCACGATAGCTTGGAACAGATGGCCTCGTCCGGTCTAATGGCAGCGCCAGTGTAGGTGTCATTAGTTCCAATTTCTGATGCCAATATTCAAGATTTTTCTCTCTTGAAGTATCCAGTTGTTCCTTTTGCCAGGCGGCAAAATCACCATATTGAATAGTCAATTCAGGTAAAACTGAAGGTAAACCGCTCGCATAAGATTTGTATAACGCGGCGACTTCTTGCATCAGGATGCCGACTGACCATCGATCAGCAACGATATGATGCAAAGTCAGCACTAAGATATGCCTTTGATTTCCAATCTCGACCAACATACCGCGCAAAGGCGGCTCATTAATAAGATTGAATGTTTTACTTGTGAATTCCTCTGCAATTTGATCAAAGTCGGCTTGACCCAATTTCTCATCAAGATGACTAATATCTATATGGAGTATTGACAGTTGTGAACCATCACTTTCCCGTTGAATCACAACACCTTGTTCATTGACAAAACGGCTATGCAAAATCTCGTGACGACGAATTGTTTCATTTAAACTTTGATGTAAAGCTTCAGTGTTCAGAACTCCAGAAAACTCCAATCCACCCGCAACATTGTAGATAGGGTTGTCCGGCTCCAATTTTGACATCAACCATAGCGGTTCTTGGGTGTATGAAAGTGGAGCGATCTTAGAATTATCTCGCTTTTTAATTGCGATATTAGATACATTGCCTTTCTTTAATTTAGAAATTAACAAAGCGCGCTTTTGTTGTTTTATATCTTGACTATTTTCTACAACTTCTTCCATAGCGATTAACCTACCTTAAATAAACACAACAACCAGCACCAACATTTCCCACCCCAAAAAAGACTAATTAGCCATTTAAGAAGATTTCGTCTTTGCCATACAATCTCCTAGCATCAATAAAAGACTTACTTTTACATGTCGCTAACAATTTATCGATTTCCTGTATATAAGCGTCATTCTCTTCAGGTTCCAATGCCATAAAATATTGCAGCCACGGCTCCCTGCCTATTGCATAGACATAAACCTGTTTACTCTGTACAGCTTCCAATAGATTCATCGCGCCTACGGAATCACTCCCGTTAGAACGCCTTGACTGGCATTCCTTATATCCCGGAATTTTGGGTAATAACGGCCCATAAACCCAAGATAAGGGGGCTCCTACACATTCCATGCCTAGAAAAACAACATCAATTGCACCTCGCTGAGCACATATATTTACGTATATCCGTTTATCAAGACAATTGGAATCGGCGGCAAACAATAATTGTTTTCCACCCGCTTGAATGAGCCAACCTGTTTTTGCGAACGGCAAATCATTATGTTCACCCAAAAATGGTACGGCGACGATTTCACCATTATCGAAAGCAATCGAGTCTAACGGGTCAACTTCTATGATATTATTGAAACCCAAAGCTTTCGCCATCAGCCTCAAAGAAAAGTCGGCATAAAAAATACCGGAACATTTGGGTACAACCAAACAATCGATTTTATGCCGTATCCTTAGCAAGGTTTCGAATACAAAATGATCGTGATGACCGTGTGTAATTAATACATAATCGATTTTTGGAGGGAGATCCTGGAAAGTAAATCTATCTATTCCTCCTTCACTTGGAGTTACAGCAAGAAAAGGATCAATTAAAATCGCTTTGCCATTGAATTCAACCAAGACACTGGCGTGGCCGTAGTAACGTATTCTAATGCCCTTGCCCTGCCAAACGTCGACTTGTCTGGGTGGCTTATCAGTAAGCAACGCGAGTAATTTTTCCTCATCCTCTGGAGGTAGACCTAAAATCTGACGGATATACTCCAATGGTTGTGGTTGTCTATCAAGTTTAAACAACTCATCAATTTCATCATTATCGAAAGAAATATTCCAATCGATGGTGTCCTGGTTATGTAACCTTGGCGTACTCATATAATAAGCACGCTTACGATCATGAGTTTGGGTAAAAAAATGGAGGGATTGAAGATATTTTTTGTAGTGCTTACTATGGTAAAGCAGATTTTCAATACAACGAACAATAGGCCGACTATTGTAGTCATAGAGCAATTCCACATAACCCCGTAAACTATCGGGCAAGGTTTGGTAATAGTCGTTTAGGCTTTGCCCAGTTACCTCTTTGTCTAACCAATTCTGGAAGTCGATTAAAGCTTGAGCAAAAGTTAGATCATCTTGATGTTCACTTTCCAAGCGTTCTAGCATTCGTTGAATATCTAGCTTACGTTCAATAGGAATATTGACAAATGCCCCGCCCAACAACTTGGAATTGCTACTGGATTTAATGTGCATCGCCGGATTTTGCAGATAAGAGGCCATTGTTTTTTTCTGATAATTCAACTGGTGTAAACAATAAACAACGGGTGAAAAAGTATGCGGCCACGCTACCCAGTCATCGACTAATGCTTCCACTACTGTTGAATCGGCTAAGCGGTATAAAGACTGATCGTTCATGAAAAAATATTCTCTTTTATTTTTATAATCAATGGGTAATAACTAAAAGTTTAATCGTCTTGATACTCAGCTATTCTGTTCACAAATTCAGCAATAGTGGGAGCTTCAAAAATGGTTTTCACCGGAACTTTAATAGCAAATGATTCCTGCATTTTTGCAATGACTTGTACTGCAGATAAAGAATGTCCGCCTAAATCGAAAAAATCGTCATAAATTCCTATTTGCTTCACGCCTAAAATTTGCTGCCAAATATCTGCGACAAATTGTTCGGCTTCATCTCTGGGAGCTACAAATTCCTGTCGCTGCAAATATAGGTTATCCATAGCAAGTAGCGCTTTACGATCAATTTTGCCATTAGCTGTTAATGGCATTGATGGCAATGATATAAATTGAGCCGGAATCATATAACCCGGTAGCGATTGTTTAAGAATGGTTTTAAAATCCACTAGACTTGGTTTTTCATCTATTCCAATAACCAAGTAAGCCACCAACCTTTTGTCACCCGACACGTCCTCACGAGCCGTGACCACGGCTTCCTTGACACCTGGGCATTTTGTAAGTTGCGCCTCAATCTCACCCAACTCGACCCGGAACCCCCGGATCTTGACCTGGAAGTCGTTGCGCCCCAGGTATTCTATGCTGCCGTCTGGCAACCAACGCCCCAAGTCACCGGTCTTGTATAAACGCCCGCTGGGAAAAGCATCGTTGCGATTGCTGATGCCCTCACTGGTGTTCGGGCTGTCCTTGTACTTAAAAGGGGTGGCATCGACTACGCCAGCAAGGTTGACTTGGCATTGACTAAACGGGTTGGCAATAAAACGCTCCGCCGTCAATTCCGGACGACCCAGGTAACCGCACGCCACCCCCGCACCCCCGATGTAGATCTCGCCAGTACCCCCTAATGGCACAGGCTGCAGGTGGCTGTCCAGGATGTAGATCTGGGTGTTCGCTATCGGGTAACCTATAGGAACAATCTTTATGCCATGTTCCGGACTGCATAACCACGACGTTACATCAATGGCCGCTTCTGTCGGGCCATATAAGTTATGCAATTCAACGGTCGGCAATAGGTTGTGGAAACGCATTTGCAGCGAGAACGGCAATGCTTCACCGCTACATAGCACCCGCCTCAAACTTGAATCACAAGGATGAACGTCCGCTTGATCTAGGAAAACCTGCAACATTGAAGGGACAAAATGTACGGTTGTAATTTGACTAGCTAATATAATCGCTGACAAATATTCAGCGTCTTGGTGGCCTTGCGGTTTAGCAAGAACCAACTGCGACCCTGCCATTAATGGCAAGAAGAACTCCCATACAGACACGTCAAAGCTAAACGGAGTTTTTTGCAGGATACGGTCATCGACCGTCAGTTGATATTCGTTTTGCGCCCACCACAGCCGGTTGACAACTCCTTTGTGCTGGTTCATCACCCCCTTGGGCTGCCCGGTCGACCCGGAAGTGTAGATAACATAGGCCAGATGCCGACTGGTGAGACCCAGTTGGGCAGGCTCGGGGTTGTGTTCGGGGTAGCCGACACATAACCCAGCTAGGTTGGCGGCTTCGCTAAGCTCACCCGTTGGTTGAGCTTCCTGACCTACGCCGTCTTGGTCTAACAGCACCACGGGAATAGGGCTTGAACCCAGGCTTTCACCTAAACTAGACAAACGCCCCCATACTTCCGTCTGCGCCAATACCGCCACCGGATCACTGTCACTCAGCATATAGGCCAAGCGCTCTTCCGGGTAACCCGGGTCTAGTGGCACGTAACAGCCCCCAGCCTTGAGGATGGCCAGGAGGCTGATCACCATTCCGAGGCTGCGCTCGGCACAGATGGCAACCCGGTCGTCCGGACGGATACCCAGTTCGACCAGCCGATGCGCCAGGCGGTTGGCGTGGCGGTTGAGCTCGCCGTAACTCAGTATTTGCCCTTCGAATACCAGCGCCGCGACATTAGGATCACATTCAACTTGCCGTTCAAACAATTGGTGTATGCACACTTCTTGCGGGAATTCCACCTCTGTCGCATTGAAACCATAAAGAAGCTGACAGCATTCAGACTCCGGTAGCAGAGGCAGATCAACCAATCGCTGATTAGGATTGTTTAACACACCCTCTATAAGACACTGAAAATGTCCTAACATTCTCGAAATAGTCGCATTTTCAAAAAGTTCGGTACTGTACTGAAAAGAAACTAACAACCCGCTTTGAGTAACAGCCGTCATCAATACCAAATCGAATTGGACTATGGTATCTTTAATTTTGGCACTCTTAACATCCAATCCAGACCAGTTTATTTCTATATTTGGTATTCCCAATGCCAAGGCAGCAGCTTCAGAATAGGAATCTGCATCTCCTTGTAACGCAAACATTACCTGATAGAAAGGCCATAACCCGTTCGCCCTTTCAGGTTGTAATTTTTCAACCAGTAAGGGAAAAGGGTAGTCTTGATTTTGCAATGCCCCCAGCACAACGCCCCTAACTTCGGCTAAATACTGCAAAAATGTCATCGTTCCATTAGGGCTTGAACGCAAGGCAACTGTATTAACAAAGTAGCCAACCAAATTGGAAAACTCATATTTTCCCCGGCCTGCAATAGGTGAACCGACAATGATGTCTTGTTGACCACTGTATCGATACAACAGAATCTTAAAGATACAAAGAAGCGTCATGTACAGAGTTGAACCGTTCTGAATTGCTAAGATCCTCAACTGTTCCACAATCTGTTGGTCAAGAATGATGGTTTCAATTGCTCCGCCATGAGATTGCTCATTCGGGCGAAATTTATCGAACGGCAATTCAACTTTAGATATTTCACCCAATAATTGTTGATGCCAATATCGCAAGGCTTTTTCTGATTGTTTGCCCTCCAAATAACTCTGTTGCCAACAGACGAACTCGTTATAACTTTCTGTTATTGGTTGCAACTGTGGCTGATGGCCTAAATCAAATCCCCTATAAACTTGCCTGAGTTCATCAAGCAAGATCGACATAGAGCGCAGATCAGCAATGATATGATGGGCACAGAACAATAAAATATGATCAGTATCCGAACAGCTAAACAGTTCCACTCTAAGTAATGGGCCATGCTCCAAATCAAACGGAATTTTTATAGCTGAACTGATTTGCTGCTGTCTTTGATTCTCGCTGTTGCAAAAAATATGGTCGAACTGAAACTTCGGTTCGTCTATGGGTATTTGGACTGGCAATAAATTTTCATCAACCACAAAACGTACACGTAATTGTTCGTGCCTTTCAATTAGAAATTGCATTGCATCTTTAAGGGCTTCAATGTTGATAGCCGATTGAATTTGTAATGCTACTGCTAAATTATAAATTACAGATTCGGTCTCTACTTGGCTTACAGTCCAAATGGCTCTTTGACCTTGAGACAGCGGGATTCGGTTAGTCTGGCTAGTTTTCTGTTGAATATTTATTACTTTATAAACTTCAGCAGTAGATTCAGCTTTTTCTTTTGCCAAATTAAGTGCTATCTCTACGATATTATTTAAAGTTTTTTCATCAAAAAATAAACCGAGGGGCAAATCTACACCTAATAGATCGTCAATAAGATACTTCAACTCGACTGACTTAAGAGAATCGATACCTAAGTGCAAAAGTGGTGTAGATATATTAATTTGTTCTAACGCCAACCCTGATAACACAGCTACTTTTACACTTAAGTAGCGGGTAAGCAGGTCAATACAACCGATTTTCGAAGCTGACAATAGGGATTGTCTTAACTTGCTTAGCTCAGGTAACGAATGAAACTTAGGATTTTCAAATGGTGATCCTTTTACTTCGAACTTTACGGTATGATTTTTTTGTTCTGACAAATCAAGATAATCGGCTGCAATAATTTCTAGCTCATTTCTTAGAAATAGTGTTTTGTTATCGGAACGGCGAATTTTTCCGCTTGAAGTTTTTAGTATAGTGCCAGGTTTAACAAACAGAACTGCGTGTGCTTGGATGCCGCACTCATCAACCAAACAACTCCGAATTGCAGAAAATTCAGAACTGAAATTATCTTGTTTTAAATAACTTCGCTTAACTTCAGCCAATAAAATTAGTTTTTCGCCTTCACCGGATTGAACTCCAAATGCTGCTGAACAACCCTGATTCAAACAATCTACTGCTGACTCTGCCACGCATTCAATATCCTGAGGATAATAATTGCGTCCCCGCACAATAATTAGATCTTTCATCCGTCCGCAAACATACAACTCGCTGCTGTCGATAAAACCTAAATCCCCAGTACGTAACCACCGTATATTGTTCTCATCTTGGATAAATGACTCAGTCGTTGCAACAGCAATTAGCCAGTAACCTTTTGTAATACTCGGACCACTCACTTGGATTTCACCAATCCTATTCGACTCACGAACCACTAGGGTATCGGGATCAACAATCCTAATATGATGATCATTGCCAACACATCCACAACCGACTAATTTACGGAATTCATCATTGTCGCTTAACTTTGTACTGGCAATATGTTGCTCCAAACCAGCTTTACTATACGATTTGGTAATCGGCGATAATGCTTTTTCACCACCAGTAACCAGTAGAGTCGCTTCAGCTAAACCATAGCAGGGATAAAAGGCTTCTCGTTGAAATCCACAACATGCAAAAGCCTCCGCAAATCGATCAAGTGTTTCTGCATGAATAGGTTCAGATCCATTGAATGCTAACTTCCATGAACTCAAGTCAAGTTGTGCTTTTTCCTCAACAGAAATTTTTTGCACACAAAGATCGAATGCAAAATTAGGAGCACCGCTCGTATGAGCGCGATATTCGCTAATTGCATTTAACCAACGGAGCGGTTTTTCCAGGAAAGCCATCGGCGACATCAATATTGCTGGAGCACCAATATACAAAGGCTGCATTATGTTACCGATCAAGCCCATGTCGTGATAAAACGGTAGCCAACCCACAACAGTTGAGTTTTGGTCATGACCGAAACTGTTTTTAATGTACCGCTGGTTTGCCATTAAATTGGCATGGGTTACCATTACCCCTTTGGCGTTACCGGTCGAACCTGATGTATATTGCAAAAATGCTACTTCATCTGTATCGAACATAGGCAAACGCCAACTATCAACATCGTTTACTAACATATCTGTTTGAAGAATCGGAATATTGATATCGTTGTTTGTTTCGAATAGCCCATTGATTGCATCGGCTATTGCACTTGTACCCAAGATTATTTTTGCTTTACTGTCGTCAATAATTGTTTTCAAACGGGGCAAATGACGTTTGTTCCTTGGCGGATAAGCCGGCACAGCAATTACACCCGCATATAAACATCCGAAAAATGCAATGATGTAATCAAGACCTTGGGGAAATAAAAGTACCGCCCGTTCACCCTGTAAATTTAAATCCCGGAGTTTTACGGCAATAACGCGAGCCCGTTTATCCAACTCAGCATACGTAATATGTAATTCTTGTTTTTCGCCATCGACAAGGTATGTATAAGCAACCTTATTCGCTTGTTGCGAAGCCCTTATGTGCAGCAACTCAACCAGTGAACCGACATCGCTTAAATCAAAGACAGTATCTTCCATCACAGGATTTGCTTTGGCACTAAGTGAAATCATACGAGCGATTGATGTGTCTCAGCAGATTTACTTGCCGCAAATGAAGCCGCTAATTCAAGGTCACTCGGAACAGCAAAAGCCAATTGGTTCTTACAAAACGTTTTCCAAGAAGAGGATATGTTATTGAAAACGACATCTTTGCCATGAAACATTGAACGGGTTACACTGAAATCCTGATGCATAAAAACAATCGCATCTTCCGTTAAACCTGACAGTAATTCATGCCAATCCGAAAATTGCCGTAGCTCTGTGATTAGATACGCTCTACAGTAAAGGCGCACTGCCATTTCCATATCTACAAACGCTTTTTGTTCGGCTTTTTGCAGTGCAGATGCGGTTTCAATGTGAGCGGCGGCAAGAGCAATCTGGTAAGCAGTTCTTTTGTCCCTACCAACATTGGAAATATTGGCTCCTGCTGAAAGCAATATTTCTACGATACTCGTATTTCCCTTGCCAGCCGCCCAGTTTAGTGCCGTCCATCCATAGTCGTCTTTTTGTTCAATGTCTACTCCTTCATTCAATAGGCTTTTAATTCTATCGATTTCACCATTCTCTACTGCTTCTATCAGTTTTAATTCAGGCATAAACATATTTCCAATCAATATCTAATTCATATGAACATCTAATAACCAATCTTTTACGCGCATTCGATATCCGAAATAACAAATAAACCGATTTACCTAACTAGACGATTTATTATTGAAACAACCTCACTTTAGACATAAAAATATTTGGGGATATTGAAAATGAGTACGCCTAACCTTACATATATGACAGAAAGGATTCCATAGTCGATAGCCGAACTTAAAGAGCTCAAACCGTTTTTTCAGCACGCAGTGCAAAAAAATTTTTACACGAAAGGTGAGGTGTTTACCTCATTCGTTCGTTCTACTCCTGATACGAAGATTTTTTCCTACCTTTTTAGGCGATCGCTCATGAAAATGACTTTTCTTTTTCAAAATCAGCAATACCATGCCGCTCCACCAAATAAACTGCTCTTCTTCATTTCGATTCTAGCTTTAGTCGTTTTACCTGAAAATCTTAGAGCTAATGAGAAGAACGAAAATGATGCAACTTCTCCCTATTATCAAAAAACAGCTAACAGTGCAGCCAGTACTGACCCTAAAGCTACCAGTAGTAATCTTGATAAACTACCTAAGCAGCAAACCAGTGATAATGATTCTGACATCACCCTGGAAAAAGTCACCGTGGAAGCCGACTCGGCTTATGACCCGGAATACTACGCCGACCCCTACAACAAAGATTACATGCTGCCCAACGCCACCGCAGGTACTAAGACCAATACCCCAGTTATGGAAACGCCGCTGAACGTGCAGGTGATTTCCAAGCAGGTATTGAAGGATCAGCAGGTCATCAACCTAGATCAGGCCTTGAAGAATGTTAGTGGGGTTACTGTCAGCAATGGCGCAAGCGTGGGCGGTGCAGGAGGCGGCCTTGATCAATCCTTTTTCCTGCGTGGATTTGAATCCCAAACTTTTTTCCGCAACGGTTTCAGGCTGCAACAAGGTGCTGCCAGCAAGGGTATGGCAAACGTGGAATCGGTCGAGGTGCTGAAAGGTTCGGCAGCCGGTTTGTATGGCCTAGTCGATCCGGGCGGTATGGTGAATGTCATCACCAAACAACCTTTGGCAACGCCTTATTATGGATTCAGCCAGCAATTTGGATCTTACGATCTCTATCGCACGACGATTGATGCGACCGGGCCAATCACCAAAAATAAGGATTTGCTGTATCGGATGAATATGTCGTATCAAAACAGCGGTTCGTTCCGGGAGTTCGTCGGCAAAGAAGATGTGTTCTTGGCACCCGTGCTCAAGTGGGTGATCAGCCCCAAAACCCAGGCGACTTTCGAGCTGGAATATAACCATCAACACCTCGGCCTGGACAATACATTTGTCCCGCTTGCCAATGGCAATGGTACACGCTT
>JABFSH010000005.1 GCA_013140705.1 Methylococcaceae bacterium | reverse complement strand
TTTTTTTTGGCTTCAACTTTTTTAAAAGGTGTGTTTTTTTCAGTGCCTTTCACGCTTATCAATTCACAAAATTTATTAGTTAATACGCTCTCTATTAATTAGGAGGCAGTTATGCGCCGTTTGTTGACATCTTCGTCTGCCAAATCTCTTTTGTTTTTGCTGTCGGCCACACTGTCTTTAACCGTTCAAGACAACGATCAAAACGATATCAATCCAGGACTCTTCGATAATCCAGGTTCATCCAGGGCGATGATGGTCAGGCATGCTTTTGACAAAACATCAGTTATGCCGCTAGATGACAACAGCTTAAAAAAAGCCACGGTCGATTCGTCGATAGATAGGCTTCAGAACCAGCCGCCAGTGTGTGAACTGATAGTGTTACCGTCAACCCATGAGGTCTATGTCGAGGCCAAATGCACCGATCATGACGGCAAGATCACTGGTTATGCCTGGGAAGTTAACGGCCAGCCCATCGTATCCACAGCTCATCGAATCAGCTTTAGCAGAACAAATACGCCACAGTCGGCTTCGGTGACTATAACGGGTAGGGACGACGGCAAAGATCTGTCCACGCCGGTATCCATTAACGTTGCTTATTGATTGCCATGTGTCGAACTCAACCGATTCTACTTGCATCCCTTCTGTTGGTAGTAGGAACCGCAAGCGCAACCCGTGATGACTGCCGATGAAACACGGCAAAAGCAGAATGCCGACTTCAGTCAGTCTTCGCCAGATTCCGAAAAGAATGATGCGCAAACTCAAATTGAACGGGCGGCCGATCACTTCGATGCTCTTGCAATACAAATGCCGAAGGTTTTCAACGCCAAGTTTGATGCGTTTATGAAAAGCGGTTTTCGTGCGATTCTGATGGATGATGCCGAAACCAAGCAGGCTGAGGAAAAAATGACTGACTCGCTGGTAAAAAGGCTGCAAGCGCTAGGAAATTCATTAGCCGAAGACCTGTCCAAGCCGGACGCGAGATTGCAAGAAGAGCATCCTGTTAAGAAACTGCCCAAAAGCCAATAGTTCGAGAATTCATCATGTCACCCATAGGACATACCATAACCGCCTTTGCCATGGCGACAACCTATATGCGGATCAGTGATGTTTCATGGGGCCAAGGTTTTTCATCGCTGCCCAGGGTAATGATGTCAGGCAATCTGGCGAACATTGATTACACTGCTTTCGTTACCTTGGTTGCACTTGGAATGCTGCTGGGTGCCAGAGGGCCAGACCATCTTGAGATCCCTCGTTTTAACAAGCGCACCCAAACCCGGCGATCTGTTATTCCGCATCGGACGCTGACGCATTGGCCGCCATTTTGGGTAGCAATGACGGCAATCTGCTGGTTGACATTGAGCGCAAGCGACGATTTTCTGTTCTACGAAATAACCAGCGTCGGCTTAGGATTTTGTGCTGCAGGTTGGCTGCATTTAGTCATGGATATCATGACACCTTCCGGCATTCCATTGATCACGCCGTTCGGCACGCGCACCTCTCTCAATCTTTATAAGACCGCTCAAACGGGGGAATGGCTTTGTATTTTGCTTTTTGTGGCCGGCTGCCAAATTTTCCCAAAATTGGTTGACTAAACAATTAGGGAGTTCACGACGTCCCGCGATCATGACAACTCGTTATACAGGCACTATCCGTGCCGAAAAAAGCAGGATATTAACTATCGGATAATTAACGGCTATTTCTGCAATCATAAAAGACCCATTTACAACAGTGCGTGATATGACCGAGAAGATGCGTTAGATAACACAGTTTAATTTGATAGCGCCCGTTCGGGCTGATTCTATCGTCAAGACGCGATATTACTATGCGGAGTCTAGCCCTTGCGCCCTGTTCTTGAACTGTGGTATACATTCAGTGCCCGGTCAGTCTCGATTACTCTATTGACACCTTGATACGAGGCAGCTTGGCGGTCGTTATATTTTCATCCCATAAATAAACAAGGAGATTGTGTTATGAAATTCACCCCTATTGCGATTGTAATCGGCACTTTTGCACTTTGCCTCAGCAGCCAGTCCTATGCCACTGAGCATCACACAGCGCAGGCGCTGGAACATTCGGCCATGGCTACGGCCCATGGCCAGGATGGTCATGCGGATCAACTTCTGAAGCACGCGGAGGAAGGTTTAAAGCATGCAGAAGCCGCAGAGAAAGAACACGCCGAAGCCCATGTACATATGACTGAGGCGGTCAAGCACTTAAAAGAAGCCATCGATCACGCCAAAAAAGGCCATGCCGATGTCGGCACCCAACACACCGAGGAAGCAATGAAGCATATGCGCCAATCCATCGGTCAATAAAAAAACCGGTAAGGGTGAAAGCGGGTGCCCGGAATTCACGACACCCGCTTTTGCTTTGTAATTTCTCGTCGTCTTGCAGCGGCGGGCGGTGAGGCTGCCACCGTAAAGCGCCGCTTGTTCCGCATAAGTGCTGACAAATTTCTCCGTGTACGCACAACCCAAGATTGATGCCTCCATGAACTTCTCAAAAGGCTCCGTCCAATTTTCAATTACCGGGTATCTCCAGAGGTTTCACTAATGGATAAACTGTCAATCGTGAAATTTCTATCTTGTCTGACCTTCTGGTTTGTCAGTGCGGCATTCGCTGTCGACTCAACGGCTCTCCTGCCGCCTGAACAGGCTTTTCAATTCGCCGCCAAGGCAACGAAAGCAGACCTGCTGACGCTATCCTGGGATATTGCAGACGGATATCACCTGTATCGTGACAAAATCAGGGTTTTCTCGCTAACACCCGGCATAATAGCAGGGAAACCGGCCTTTCCCGCCAGCCATACCAAACACGATGAATTCTTCGGCGATGTGGAAATTTTCCGCAATCGTCTTGCAGTGGATATTCCTCTTCAGCGTCAAGATTCGAAGCAGAAGGCCTTAACCTTAGAAGTGCGTTTCCAGGGATGCTCCGATGCTGGCGTTTGTTATCTACCTATCCAACAGACGCTTTCTTTTAATTTGCCCACCGCAAGCGTCAACGGGAGCAGCGCCGCTCCCACGCAGGAGCCATACACCCCCTTTGTCTCCGAGCAAAATCGCATCGCCGCCGCCCTGCAAAAAGGAACCGTCTGGCTCATCGCGTTGAGCTTTCTTGGATTCGGGATAGTGCTGGCGTTTACGCCGTGTATTTTCCCCATGCTGCCCATCCTATCCGGCATCGTTGTCGGCCAGGGATCAAGCCTGAACACGCGCAGGGCATTTTGGCTTTCGCTGACCTATGTGTTGGCTTCCGCGTTGACTTATACCGTATTCGGCATCCTCGCAGGACTTTTCGGCAGCAATCTTCAGGCTTTATTTCAGGAACCCTGGCTGATCATCGCCTTTAGCGGGGTCTTTGTTGTTTTGCGCTGTCCATGTTTGGGGGTTTCCAATTTCAAATTCCCTCATTCATCCAAACCAGGGTCTTGGCTCTTAGTTCCAAACAGCAAGGTGGAAATCTGTGGGGAGCAGCGGTGATGGGCATCCTTTCCGCGTTGGCGATCGGGCCTTGCGTCACCACTCCGTTAGCCGGCGTATTGATCTATGTCGGGCAGACCGGCGATGCGGTTTTGGGAGGATTGGCGCTGTTCGCCTTAGGGTTAGGCATGGGCGTACCGCTGATTATCGTCGGCACTTATGCCGGCAAATGGCTGCCCAAGGCGGGCGCCTGGCTGAACATCACCAAAGTCGTTTTTGGCATCGGGCTTTTGGCGGTTGCGGTGTGGCTATTAAGTCGCATCCTGCCGCCAATGGCTACCCTGGCCTTATGGTCGCTGCTTGCGACCTTTCCTGTCATGCTATTGCTATGGAAAAAGCGTTGGCAGGGCGCAGGACTGCTTGCAGCGGCTTACGGCATCCTTTTGTGGGTGGGGATTGCTACTAACCAGCCTGACACGTTGCGGCCGCTTCTATGTCAAGCGGCCGTCGCTTGCAAGGAACAACTTTCGCTTACACTGAAGTTTAAAAAGATCGGAACCGTGCAGGAATTACAGCAAATCCTGTCTGAAGCCCATGCGAACAAGCAATGGGTCATGCTTGATTTTTATGCGGACTGGTGCGCAACGTGCGTAGAAATGGCGCTTGACACCTTTTCTGATCCAATGGTTCGGGAGGCTTTATCACAGGTAATGCTGGTGCAAGCGGATGTGACGCAAAATTCCCCGGCTGACCGGGCATTTTTGAGACAATTTGAGCTGATCGGTCCGCCGGCTATCCTTTTCTTCGGTCCGGATCGACAGGAACGCAATGGTTACCGCGTTGTCGGCTACATGAAACCCGATAATTTTTTGGATATCATTAGCCAGGTTTTCCAGAAGCCGCTTCCTTAACGTTCGAAGAAGTACGTTAGAGAAGACACTAAACAACTAAGTTTTCTCCGTAGGCGACGGAACAAACTTCAGTTTTAAAGGCCAAATTTTTGATGTACAAAAAAATGAATTTAAAAAAGCAGGTTGAAATCATGCCGCTAAATTCCTACCGTTTGCAACAGGCCGTCATTCTTTTTATGCTCCTGGCGATTTCATCGGCGGGCTGGATTTATATGCTAAGCGCACACCACCATTCCATGACCATGGCGCCGTTGCACCATTCGATGACGGCAAGCGCTCCCCATACCTGGTCTCTCACCGATTTCACCGCGACCTTCGTCGTGTGGGCGGTGATGATGATCGCCATGATGACCCCCTCGATTATCCCCATGGTCTTTCGGTTTCTACAGGTGCGCAGAGGAAAAACTCTCCGGTATCCCTATGCCTTTGCGCTGGCTTTTCTGGTGGGTTACTTTTTCGCCTGGCTGGGTTTCTGCGTGCTCAGCACCGCCGCACAATGCCAGTTACAAGCCTTCGCTTTACTCTCGCCGATGATGGAAAGTCAAAACGTCATTCTGAGTGCAGTGTTGTTGATACTGGTCGGTCTGTATCAATTTACGCGTTGGAAAGCCGCCTGTCTGAATCATTGTCGCGTACCCAACGATCTCACAAAGGAGTGCCATAGAGACCCCATAATCGTGGGCCTGCATCACGGCTTCTACTGTGTTGGTTCCTGCTGGGCGCTCATGGTCATGATGTTCGCGGTCGGCGTCTTGAACCTGCCGTGGATGGTAATCATCACCCTGATAGTTGTTATGGAAAAGACGTTGCCAATAAATCCATTATGGCTGCGTTGCAGTTCGGGATTAGGTTTTTTTATCTGGGGCGGGTGGCAATTGATGCCGTTTTGGATTTAATATCCAGGTGCGTTGCATGAAGTCGCTTCTGTTGATATTGGTTTTTTTGATTTTCTCTTCTACCCTACGAGTAGCCGATGGATTCTCGCAGGCGTTCGTATCAGGCAGCAATGAATTGGCGAATAATTAAGTTTATTTTGATTTAGGCAGAATCTGATCCTCATGTAACATACGATAAATACTCTTGCACCCTTCGCAACAAAACACCTTCTCGCCATCTTTAGTTTTCAATTTAAAGCCCTGTGTTTCAACGGGTAACTTACAAAGTTCACAAATTTTTTTAGTATCGCTCATGATACTTTATGACTTTTTATGAAAAAAAGTTAACATCCCCGGCAGAGCCGGAGGTTTACCCTCTTTAATTAGACGGACTTGACCTCATAACGGCTCATTTTGTTATTTGCCAATAGAGTGCTGTCCAGTTTTTTTAAAGGAATCGCCGCCGGTCTGGCGAAATAGTAGCCTTGCGCGTGGGCCCGAGTTTCACTACGGCATGAAATTCATTCACCGTTTCCATGCCTTCAGCGATAACATGGCAATTAAGGGCGGCAGCCATGTTTTGAAAGTATTGGACAAAATTGAGTTTGATCGGATCTTCATGCAATCCCTGTATAAAATGTTTGTCTATTTTGACATAGTCCGGCAACAACTCCGACCAGAGCCTCAAACCTGAATAACCGGCGCCAAGATCGTCCAGCGCGATTTCGAAGCCCATATCCCTGTAATACGTTTCCGCTTCACGCATCAACGGATAGTCATCGGTAGGTTGATGTTCCGTTAATTCGATGACCACGGCAGATGGATCGACGCCGTACTGCTTGAGGAATTTGAGCGTTGCTCCCGTTTTGAATGTCGGTTCCAGCAATACGGCGGGGCTGAGATTGAGAAACAGCTTTTCTTTGAGTGCAAGGCTGGCGTAGCAACGTATTGCCGCTTCCCAGCAAGCGAATTCCAGTTCATCGCTCAAATCAAAACGTTTAGCGGCCTCGAACAGGCTTAACGGGCTATGCAACGGGCTATCGGAAGGGCCGCGAATGAGCGCTTCATGACCGATGATGCTCTTCCGGCTTAATGAAATGATAGGCTGGAAATAGGGCGTTAATTGTTGGCCATCGAGAATACCCACTAATTCATCGCGCAATGAGCGCATGTGCATCCTTGGTTATTGCCCCATTTTTTTCGGGCTAGCCTTTTTTGCATCGAGAATACCAATGGCTTCTTCGCAATCGATGATTCTTTTGCCGGTCTCCACGATGTAATCCGCCAGCACGGTGATGGCGTTCCAGTTCGACGGGTCGTTGATGAAGTCATAGGCGGCCAGGAATAATTCGAAAACTTTCTTTTCTTTCTGCGCCTGATCATCCAGCAAACAGTCCAGATACTCACGCACGGTTTTCAAGTCCGATGAGCCACCGTAGTGGTGAAGCGAATCCAGATTAACCAGGCGCGGATTAATCGGTTCATCATCGCTCAATGCGACATATTTCGCCTCGGCCAGCGGGCCAACTAAAAGATTGATGATATCGGCTTCAACAGCGCGCAGATAAGCCGACCTTTCATCCGCAGAGGATTCAAGAAATACGTACTCAATCGACGATGGCAAGGTATGAATCAAGCGTCCGCCTTCGACCTCAGCAAAATGATGATGGGATGCGCCATAACGGCCTTGGACAGGACACTCGTTATCGGGCTCTTTGATAATAATTTGAAAAAAGACCGGGGGCAACTGTTTCTGTTTATTGCCGAGGTAAATGGCGGCAGCATGTCCCGCTTCGTGAATTGCCGTTTTCTTACTGAGTTCTTGGGGATGTGAGCGGTTATAGGCTTTTTTTGCCGGATAGCTGCGGTTCATGATGGCCTCGATATAAAAAGAATGCGGGCAAATGAGCCGCCCGCATTATACGATGAGGAAGGAAGGTAACTAAGGTAATGGTGAAGCGTTTACAAAAGTTAAACACAGTCTAACGAATTCAATTTATTCTGAAAATGTGGCATATTGACGCGCGGCAAAATGCCGCCGTTTTTGGCAAGATAATTGCCTATTAATTTAGTTTGTTTCGATTAAACGCAGTGCTGATGCGGGTTCTTTGAAAATTACCGGGACTGTGTGCGTCAAATGACCCACTAAAATAGGTCATATGCCACGTTTTTTGGTGGCGGGATCAAGGCAATCCGCCCGAGTCAACTCAGCCGCCTTTTTCAACTATCTGCCCGCGTAACGTCCCCATCTTTTGCCTGGTATTGTTAGTAGCCTAATGACCCTTGCATTATTTTCGAAGTATGGAGAATTGATTTCAATTAACCCAGAGACCAAAAATGACCACAATAATTAATGAAATACTGGCGGCAAAACAACAGGCAGGCCATTATGCCTGACTATGGCTCCATGATTCTGGTGACGGCCTTCTATGGAAATCTCAGAATGATACTATCAATGATGATGGCTCTAACGCTATTGGCCAATGGATGCTAAGTGATTGGGAAATGGAACTGCTCAGCGAATCCGACGAAATTATGGAATTATTCCATGGCAAGGATTCCCCAGCAAAAACCGGACGCGGCTAAGATCGTTAGCCCTATTCACCCAAAGAAACAGAATTCCCTTTACTGTTTTGTAACTGACTTCACCCGTTTCTCACTCCCCAGATTCCATGCATCACTGGTCAAACTGAATACAGCCAAAACATGCGTAATATAAGCTGTCCATTCTCATTAACACCACATATAGTTATATATAGTTAGTAAATGTCAATATATAGTATTTTTGTTGACATGCACTCATTGCTAAAGATATATTAGTACCCATACGGTTCTCATGATTAATCTAAGAGTGAGATAAAAGGGAATCCGGTGACAGATTAACAGTCAGTGTTATCTTAAAACCGGAGCTGCCCCCGCAACTGTAATCGGAGAGTATGTTGTCAACCATGCCACTGAGTCGTGAATAAACTGACTTGGGAAGGCCGACGATATGCAATGACCCGAGAGCCAGGAGACCTGCCGTATATTTTTTCAACACGTTTGAGGCGGGGTGTCCTCGGCAGATGGAAGGTATGCGTTGCTTATTTACGTCAATGGCTGCTTTCCGCCATGCTGGTCTTTAAGGCTGGCGCACAGTTCAGTGAATAATTACCGGGAAGTTTTGAAAACCCAGTTTTCTAGCACACCTGAACTACCGCGTCGTTTTTGAAGTCATTCCCGCTCCTAATTTTAAGGAGCTATCCATGTACGATACTGATACCAATACCCTGAAGGCGACAAGTGCGTCTTTCGACGCATTGTCACAACCTAGGCAACATCCTGCCACAAGTCCAACCTTACAAGTGATCCGGCGCAATGGTGCCGCCGTCCCGTTTAACCCTGAAAAAATCTCTATCGCCATGAGCAAGGCGTTTTTGGCGGTGGAGCATGGTCAAACCGCCCTGTCTAGCCGGATGCGCGAACAAGTAATGGTGTTAACGCAGACGGTTGTTACTGCGTTGATGCGACGCTTACCTTCCGGCGGCTCGGTGCATATTGAAGATATTCAGGATCAGGTTGAATTGGCGTTGATGCGTTCCGGTGAGCATGACGTGGCAAAAGCCTACGTTCTGTACCGGGAAAAACGCACCTCCGAACGAGCCAGCCAGCCACACGATACGCCTCAATTGCATATTACTATTGATGGCATTAAGCAACCATTGGATATTGCCAAGCTAATCGACATGGTGACGGAAGCCTGTCTGGATTTGGGTAGTGAAGTCAATCCCAAGATTGTTGTCGAACAAGCCGTGCGCGATTGTTATGACGGTATTTCGTTCAACGAGGTGCGCCGTGCCTTGATCCTTTCTGCCCGTAGCCTGATTGAACGCGAACCGGCTTACAATTATGTCACCGCACGTTTGTTGCTGGATTTGGTTCGTGCCGAAGTGTTGGGCGAAAGCGTCAATCACGCCGCGATGCAATCCGGTTATGCCGAGTATCTTCCGCATTATATCAAGCTGGGTGTCGAAGCAGGTTTACTGGATAAGCGCTTGGTGCAGTTTGATTTGACTAAACTTAGCTTAGCCTTAGTGGCAGACCGTGACTTCAAATTCGGCTATCTTGGCCTGCAAACTCTTTATGACCGCTACTTTTTACATATCGAGGAGCGGCGTATCGAATTGCCGCAGATTTTTTTCATGCGCGTGGCGATGGGTCTTGCGATTAACGAGATTGACCGTGAAGACCGTGCCATTGAGTTTTATAACGTGTTGTCCAGTTTCGATTTCATGAGTTCAACGCCGACGCTGTTTAACAGCGGCACAGTGCATTCGCAGCTTTCGTCATGTTATCTCAGTACGGTCAGCGATGATCTGGACGGTATTTATCAAGCGATCAAAGAAAACGCCTTATTACAGAAATATGCTGGCGGTATCGGTAATGACTGGACACCTGTGCGTGCGTTAGGTTCGCGCATCAAGGGTACCAACGGTAAAAGCCAGGGTGTGATTCCGTTCCTGAAAGTGGCCAACGATACCGCCGTGGCCGTAAACCAGGGTGGCAAGCGCAAAGGCGCGGTGTGCGCTTATCTGGAAACCTGGCACCTGGACATCGAAGAATTCCTGGATTTGCGTAAAAACACGGGCGACGACCGTCGCCGCACCCACGACATGAACACCGCACACTGGATTCCCGATCTGTTCATGCAGCGCGTCAGTGAAAACGCCGAGTGGACGTTGTTTTCGCCTTCGGACGTGCCGGACTTGCATGATAAGTTTGGTCTAGCCTTCGCAACAGCTTATTGCGAATACGAGTGCCGTGCTGATCTGGGTGAAATCAAACAATTTAAGCGAGTTTCAGCCTTGCAACTGTGGCGCAAAATGCTGTCTATGTTGTTTGAAACCGGCCACCCCTGGATTACCTTCAAGGATACTTGCAATATCCGTTCGCCGCAGCAGCATGTCGGCGTTGTGCATAGCTCTAATCTTTGCACGGAGATTACGCTGAATACCTCCGCCACTGAAATTGCCGTGTGCAATTTGGGTTCGGTTAATCTAATGGCGCATTTAAAGGAAGAAACCTGTGCAGAGCACAGCCGAAGCAATGGCAACCTGGTGTTGGATCAAGCCAAGCTAAAGGCAACTATAAACACTGCGATGCGGATGCTGGATAACGTCATCGACATCAATTTTTATGCGGTCGGCAGTGCGCGCAATTCCAATTTCCGCCATCGCCCGGTGGGTTTGGGCATCATGGGTTTTCAGGATTGTTTACATGCCTTGCGAATTCCTTATGCTTCAACGGAAGCGGTCGAGTTTGCCGATACCACAATGGAATCCGTTTGTTACCAGGCTTATTCGGCTTCCAACCAGTTAGCAAAGGAGCGCGGTGCTTATTCCAGCTTTAAAGGCAGTTTGTGGGATCAGGCCATTTTACCGCTGGACACCTTGAATCTATTGGGCGAGGCTCGTGGCGGTCAGGTGGAGGTCGATCGGAGCAGCACTCTGGATTGGGATATGTTGAGAGCCCACATTCAGCAACACGGAATGCGTAATTCGAATTGCGTTGCAATTGCCCCAACAGCCACCATTGCCAATATTGTCGGCGTTTCCGCCAGCATTGAGCCGGACTATCAAAACCTGTATGTGAAATCCAACCTGTCCGGTGAATTTACCGTGGTCAATGAGGCGCTGGTCAATGATCTTAAGGCGCTGGATTTGTGGGATGAAGTGATGGTGGCCGATATTAAATATTACGACGGCTCGCTGGCTCGGATAGACCGTATTCCCGCCGAACTGAAAGCGCTCTACGCCACGGCCTTTGAGATTGATCCCACTTGGCTGGTGGAAGCCGCAGCCCGGCGGCAAAAGTGGATAGACCAGGCGCAATCGTTGAATCTCTACTTTGCGGTTCCCTCCGGTAAAAAGCTACATGATACCTACCTGCTGGCTTGGCAACGTGGGCTGAAAACCACGTATTACCTACGCTCGCTGGGAGCTACATCAGCCGAGAAATCAACAGGTGGCGGCGGTGAACTGAATGCAGTTGCATCGCTCATGTCAGAACCCAAGCAGTGTTTGATCGACGATCCCGGTTGCGAAGCGTGCCAATAATCGCAGGTCACAAGTAATTCAATAAAAGGAAATACCATGTTGTCATTTGAAGAAGATATTGTTGCGGAAAAAGCACCTACTGCGCCAAAGCCAGTTCCAGAGACAAGCATTGCAAAACCCGTTTTAGAACGGCCTGCCGCTAACCAAGCGTCAGTCTCCAGTCGCGTTAATGCCAATGATAAGCGCGTGATTAATGGCCAAACCGATGTCAACCAACTGGTTCCGTTTAAATACCATTGGGCTTGGGATAAATACCTGGCAGGCTGCGCCAATCACTGGATGCCGCAGGAAGTCCCGATGAACCGCGACATTGCCCAATGGAAAGACAGCACGGCGCTGACCGAAGATGAGAGGCTGATTATCAAGCGCAACCTGGGATTTTTTACCACGGCGGATTCGCTGGCGGCCAACAATATCGTGCTGGGCACTTATCGCCATATAACTGCCCCGGAATGTCGTCAATACCTGTTACGGCAAGGCTTTGAGGAAGCCATCCATACCCATGCTTACCAATATATTGTCGATAGTTTGGGCCTGGATGAAAGTGAAATATTTAATGCCTATCGAGAAATTCCCAGTATCCGGGATAAAGATAATTTCCTGATTCCCTTTATCAATATTCTGACCAACCCAAACTTTAAAACTGGCACACTGGAAGCCGATCAGCAACTATTACGCTCGTTGATCGTGTTTGCCTGCATGATGGAAGGCCTGTTTTTCTACGTGGGTTTTGTACAGATTCTGGCGTTGGGCCGACAGAACAAAATGCAAGGCTCGGCGGAACAGTATCAATACATCCTGCGCGACGAATCGCTTCATTGCAATTTTGGCGTTGATCTCATCAACACCATCAAACTGGAAAATCCGCATTTGTGGACGGATGAATTTCGCGATGAAATCAAAACACTAATGCAACAGGCCGTAGAACTCGAATACCGCTATGCCGAAGACACGATGCCGCGTGGCGTACTTGGACTCAATGCCGGTATGTTTAAGGAATACCTGCGCTTTATCGCCAACCGCCGTTGTCAGCAAATCGGCCTGGATGTGCTGTATCCGGGAGCCAATAATCCTTTTCCCTGGATGAGTGAAATGATGGATCTCAAAAAAGAGAAAAACTTTTTTGAATCGCGGGTGACGGAATATCAAACGGGTGGTGCACTCAGTTGGGACTAACCGTTAGGCCACAATGTTAGCTATAACACGCCGCGCTCTATTTCTTGCAGATAAATAAATTCCGGTGCTTTTACACCAGCCTTTCTCCTGATTTCTACCAGCTCTGGAGACTCAAAGAAGCGCCGGGCATTGTCCAGCGAAGACCACGCCGAGAAGTGGACGATGTTGTTTGCGTCGTTGTCGTAGCGCAGCAACTGGTAGCTGATTTCCCCGGCGTGTTTTCTGATGTCTGCTGCTTGATCAAAAACGGCTTTCCATGCCGGATAAGCCTCGACCTCATGAATGATTAAAACGTGTTGCATATAAGCTTCCCAACAAAAACTACTGATTACGCCTTATCGCGTTATCCTAGAAGGAGGCGGCGGTGTATAAGTTTTATCTAAATCGTTGTCGATTTTAACGGCGAGACTTTCGACACCTTTTAGCGTTAATTTTTTATCTCCACCTTTTGTCTCTGAAATGTAATTACCGATTAATTGGCCGTCTTTCGCCCTGACTAAATGCCCCATAATATACGCGAATAAGAAACTTGGTTTATGCAGCCTACCCACCAATACATAATCAGCCCCCGCTTTATTAGCAAGCTCAGCGGCAATATCGTTATGGTCAAAAAGATAACCAAAACCGGCATTGGCTTCATGTTGACTTGTTAAGCCAACAGAAATGACTTTATAGCCCGCTCTTTTTAACTCGCCTTCTAGCATGGCTTTTATGCTCCCCGTTCTTTGAATTTCATCAGGCGTTCGAGGAATTAGGGTTTGATCATTTAAGTCAAAATCCAATATAGCGATGCTGGTTTCAGCAAATGCTCCAACGCTGAACAGGCATAAAAACAATACGCCAAATATATGGCGTAACCCTGTATTTTTTCTAAAGTTCATAATAAATTACACTGTATCTTATTGGGAGATTTCTTAGTTTACTATACACCGCGTGGTTAAACGATAAAACAAAACCTAACAAAAATTAGCCATCCCCAAATGACGTAAAACATTGTGTCATTTGTTTGACTGATAAGTATTTCAATCACATCATCATTATACTTTGGATTGCGCATGCCCAATCAGCCACTGGATATAATCCAACTGCACGTCTTCGTGCCGAGTTGCAAGGTACATGACCTTGGTTAACGGCAGGTTTCTAAAGCGCAGGCTGACCACGTCCGGATTTTTGACTTTATCAGCCAGCAACCATTCCGGCAACAGGCAAACGCCGCGCTGGCTGGCGGCTAACAGCAGCATAATGTCAGTTTCTTCTACAGTGATATGGTCGAGTGGTTCAATGCCGGCAGGTTGCAGGACTTTCCTGAACATATCCAGACGTTCCCGTTCGACTGGGTAGGTTAGGATCGTCTCCTGTTGTAAATCAGCCGGTTCGATTTCTATAAGTCCGGCGAGCCGATGGGCTTTGGCAACGATTAACACCAGTTCAAACTCAAACAGCGGCTGGTAATGCAGCACACCATTAAAAATTGGGTCGGAAGTCAATACGGCATCCAGCTTGTATTGCCGGATGGCTTCAAACGAATTAAAGCGGTAGCGGGACGTGACTTCAATCGCCAAATCCGGCCAAGCGTGCAGATAGGGCTGGAATATCGTGCGAAACCATTCATAGCAGGCATGGCAGTCGATGCCGATAGTCAGTTTGCCGGTTTTACCTGCTGCTAACAGGGTCAGGTGCTGCTCGGCGGAATTAACCGTGGCAATCACCGATTCGGCGACTTCAGACAGATAGTGACCCGCTTGCGTCAGTACCAAGGTGCGTCCCTGTTTGCGCCAGAGAACTATACCCAGACGCTGTTCCAGGTTTTTAATCTGGTGCGACAAGGCCGATTGTGTCAGATGCAATAATTCTGCAGCGGCATTCAACGTGCCATATTGTTTAAGCGCCAACAGGATTCGAAAATGGATGAGTTCCATATTAATGAATATTCCTCATGAAATAGTGAGAAACTATCAATATTCTTCACAAATGACAAGCCCTATAATGCCGCTTTCGTTTTAAACCCACTGGAGCTGCATTCATGATAAAAATCCATAACCTGGGATTTCCCCGCCTGGGTGAACACCGCGAACTAAAATTTGCCCTGGAACGCTATTGGCGTGGTGAAATTGACCAGGATGAATTACAGGGAATCGCCGCCGAACTTCGACAGGGGCATTGGCAACTGCAAGCCAGCAGCGGCCTTGATTTGATTCCAGTCGGTGATTTTTCCTATTATGACCAAGTACTAGATACCAGTATCATGCTGGGTGTTATTCCTGAACGGTTTGGCGCAGCAGCGCAAACTATCGATCTGGACACTTATTTCAGGATGGCTCGCGGTCAGGCATGCGATGGTCAAGCATATCGCGCCTGTGAAATGACCAAATGGTTTGATACCAATTACCATTATCTGGTGCCGGAGGTAAACTCAACTCAGCAATTTGCCCTGTCCAGCACAAAACTATTCGATGAAACTTACGAGCTTCAAACGCTTGGCTATCAGCCGAAACCCGTTTTACTGGGGCCTTTGACTTGGTTGTGGTTGACGAAAACGACCAGCGATTTCGATAAACTCCATTTAGTAGAGCGTTTGCTACCAATTTATGGGGAAATTCTGCGCCGCTTGGCAGACCAGGGTGTGGAATGGGTGCAAATCGACGAACCGATTTTGGTGCTGGACTTACCCAACACCTGGAAAAACGCGTTTGAATCAGTTTATAACCGCTTGCAAAGTTCCCCGGTCAAGATTCTGCTTGCCACTTATTTTGGTGAACTAGGCGAACATACGTCATTCACTTGTAAGCTGCCGGTTGCAGGACTTCATATCGATCTAGTTAGAGCGCCGGAACAATTGACGGCGGTGTTGGATAACTTCGCCAATCATAAAGTGCTGTCATTAGGGCTTATCGATGGACGCAATATCTGGCGCACCGATTTAAACGCTGCGCTCAACACCATCGCAGCTGCTCGGGAAAGATTTAAAGGCGAGCTTTGGCTAGCACCTTCCTGTTCCCTGTTGCATGTGCCTATTGATCTGGAACACGAAACCGCTTTAGACCCAACCATCAAATCCTGGCTGGCGTTTGCCAGGCAAAAACTGACCGAACTGGAAGTCTTGCGATTGGCGGTAGAAGAACCGGCAGCAGCGGAACCGGATTTAATCGTTTCGGCGAACGCCATCCGTTCCCGCCGGGAATCTACCTTGATCCATAATCCAGCCGTGCAAGCTGAACTCAAGAAGATTAATGACTCGCTGGCGCAACGCCAGAACCCCTTTCCGGTAAGGCGTGAGCAACAGCGCGCCAAGCTGAATTTACCCAGCTATCCGACCACGACCATTGGATCATTCCCGCAAACGCCGGAAATCCGCAAAACCCGCGCTGACTTCAAGCGTGGCTTGATTAGCGAAATCGGCTATATCAAACACATGGAACAAACCATTGAGTTCTGCGTCAGGGAACAGGAAAAGCTAGGATTGGATGTGTTGGTGCATGGCGAGGCGGAACGCAACGACATGGTGGAATATTTCGGCGAACAGTTGGATGGGTTTTTATTCACCGCCAATGGCTGGGTGCAATCTTACGGTTCCCGTTGCGTCAAACCACCGATCATTTACGGCGATGTGAGCCGACCCAAACCGATGACCGTGCGCTGGAGTCAATATGCCCAATCGCTGACCGACAAACCCATGAAAGGCATGTTGACTGGGCCGGTCACTATTCTAAACTGGTCATTTGTCCGTAACGACCAACCCCGTTCAACCACTGCGTACCAACTGGCTTTGGCAATCCGTGACGAAGTCAATGATTTGGAACGTGCCGGTATCCCAACTATCCAAATCGATGAGGCGGCTTTCAGGGAAGGCTTGCCGCCACGTCAATCGCGCTGGCAAGGCTACCTAGACTGGGCGGTGCGTGCTTTCCGCATTTGCTCAAGCGGGGTACAGGACAGTACGCAAATCCACACCCACATGTGTTACTCCGAGTTCAACGATATCATAACGTCCATCGCCGACATGGATGCCGACGTGATTACCATTGAAACGTCGCGTTCCAATATGGAACTCCTGGAGGCATTTATCGATTTTAACTACCCGAACGAAATCGGGCCTGGCGTTTACGACATACATAGTCCCAATGTGCCGACTACTCAAGATATGGTCGCCTTGCTGAAAAAAGCAAGTGAACGGATTAATCCAGACCAATTGTGGGTAAACCCTGATTGCGGCCTAAAAACGCGGCAGTGGCAGAATGTCAGAATCTCATTGGCCAATATGACCGAGGCGGCCAAGGCTTTGAGATCAGCAGTAGGGTAGCTTCAAAATCCATAAACAAGATTAGGTGTTTTTTAATTAGTTCCTGGCTGAAAAAGTATTTTTGCAGTACCGCAAGCGTCAGGGGCAAATAGGTAATGTGCTGCCGGATTTCTTCATCGGCGCCCATTGCGGCGGTGTCGGGTTATCAGCTCATCACCCAAGACCGGGGGCGGTTTGGCACCTATTTTCCGAGTGTTGAGTTGATCATGCCCGACTCGACCAGCGGGCTAAATTGATTTTCGAATGCCTTCAGCTCAAGTTCTTTCTTTGCTTCGCGAAGTTGGGCGTTGATTTTTTGCGCAAGGGCTTCGGCGTCATAATGCATTATTCTTTCGGGATTGGTGGGAGATCGTTATCTGATGTATTGCTGTGTTTTGGTTTGCTATCACTGCCATAAGGTTTATCTGTAGATTTATCTACTGAATGAACCAAGTCCACAGCTGCATCCAAAGAGTGAATTAAGCTTTTCCCGTGGTTGTCATAAATAAGCCTACGTTCGTTTTCCGCCGCTCTGTCCAGCATGCCAGACATACTTTTGTTGTCATCGACTTGTCCACCCGATTTAATTCGAGCTCTAACTTCATCCGGACTGCCGAGATTGGTGTTTTTGAGGGCATTCTCCACTTCTTGCTGTGGTCCGGCTGTTGATGATGTACCTGATTTCGAACTCTTGACACCGCCATCTTTCCTGCCTGCTGATCCGATTGACCCTTGCTTGCCGCCTGATGCTTGCGATGAATTTTTGGCGCCATGATCAGCGGATGTTTTTTGACCATGATCTTGATGAGTCGCTATTTGCGGTGCGGACTGCTTGTTAGATTGCCCTCGTCCATCACGGCCTTCAACGCCACCCCCTGTATCAGGGTCGCCGTCTTTACCTATAGCTCTCGACCTAAAGTCGGCAGCGGTTTCATTGCTGACAATATCTGCAACGGATTGGCTGCCTTTTTCGTGTTCCGTGTGGCTAAAGTTGACGCCTGATCCAGGGGATGTGGGTGCAAGGTACTTATCCATAATTGCTGCCGCTGCTATGGGATCCTGCTGATTAAGCATCAAATAACCCGCTAACGCAGCACGATCACCCCCTGTAATCTCGGGCTTCTTTTTCTCACCGGGGAGCGAGGCGCTTGAGTTGTCAATTTCGCGTTGGGCATTACTGGAAAGCCCATTAAACGCGTTAGGACTCATGTTTTTTTCCAGGTTACTGGCTGCCTGGACGATATCAATGATCGCACCGGTATTATTCAGACGCCTCGCTAAATCATGCATAGGGAGCGTCAATGATTTTGCTGCCGAATCCTGCAAAGATGCAGTTTCAGTATACTTTTCCATGGCCTGATCGACGGCTTGCAACTGGCCGGCGTATTGTTCGCTTTGCGCTTTCATTTCCTCTGTGCCGGAAAATGCCTGATTTGAATGTTGTTGTGAACTTCCCCTTGTTGTGGATGTTTCATTGCCACCGTAAGAGCCGCTGTTAGCCACATTTTGAGCAACATCGGCTAACTCAGATGCCCGGCCCGCACTACTACCCGTTTTTGACATCAATTCAGAAGTGACGGCCGCACTAATAAATGCCCCGCCTCCTACACTTAAACCGCCCCTGACACCCGCTTCGACAGCTTCAGATTCTGCCTGAGTCATTTTTTCTGTCCGCCCCGTCGATCTATTGTTAGTATTCGCCCAATTGCTTCCTGCGTTGATAGTGTTGGTCACGCCACTCATAATGGATTGCACATCACTGTTCATGGTGCCCGATCGTTGAGTTGATTGCTCCATACTGCTGAGTGTCTGCGAAGCGGTGGCGCTTGAGCTACGCAAAGAGTCCGTCGCGCTTTGCGTTGCACGGGAAAAAGTCGAAGATGCCGAAAACAGGGTATCAGCCATGCCCGATTTTTTTGCTCCGACGTTGGGCGAATATTCAGTCATCGAACCCAATTTCATTGGCGACTCCATTGAAATTGGATCGGGGGCAAGTCTGCCGGGATTCACGCTGCTGGATACCCCCGATGTCATTTTGCCAGAGAGGTTGGTCGCCGCAACCGAGCCGCCGTACACCAGCATCAATGATAAAGCCGGCACACTTGATGCCAACATGCCGCCTGCGGACAACCATGTTTCCAGCGTCTGATAAAGCTGATCATGCATTACCATCGCAGACAGCGCTGATCCATTGTCAACGGCTTGAGTAGACATCGCCTCCATTATGCGGGTTGTCGCTATGGTGATATAGAGATTACACACTGCCATAACCGGCCCCCATAATGCAATCCAGATCATCATTTGAAAATAGCGCACCATCATGCTCATACCGACAGGCCCGAGTGTTGCCAGGAATGCGACAATCGGCGATGTGGCTACGGTAAACATCTCAACAAAGGCCATTAGCGGCCGTGAAATTTCATTGAACATGCTCTGTTCACCTGCCCATTGCAGATTTAATTGCTCCTGACCTGTTCGCTTGATGAACGCTGCGGGACCATCCTTTAAATAAGAGGCCATTAGTGCGTTGCGCATATACGTCTGCGCATTTATAGCGGCTATACTTAAAGCCTGTGCCGCAACATCAATTCTGTCTTCCGGATCGACCGATTGATCGCGAATGCCTAACACCCCGCGCGTGTATTTAGCCCACTGAGCTTTAAAGTCTTCGCCGTTTATGTACGTGTCAATAGTTATATAGGCCTGCTCGCATGATTTTTGTTCGCCTTCCGGCTTGCTTGGCAAATAGACCATAATGTCGCGGTTGATAAACGTCGTTTTCATGTCCGCCCACAAATCGGGGGATTTTTCCATTTTTTCTCGGGTGACCTCGTGAGGTCCTGTGGCGATTTCCAGGTCAAACATCACGCAGTTTTCAATGTACGCGTTGATCGATTTGGCGAGATCGCCACCCAATGCACTGTCCGACCCCGCTGTCCCCGTTCCTATATTTCGTAGTTTGATCAGGGTATTGAGCGAATCCAGATAACCGTGTTGCAACATGCTGGCCTCGGTCGGCGTCGAGAATGCGGTCTCAAACAGTTCCGTTATTTTGACGCCCATGGTTGATATGACGGACATGGGCATTGCCACGCCTAACGGCACATTGGCGACGGTTCTGACCTCTCCTGTGTAAACGTCCTCAATGATAACCGTATCCTTTGGAACGAACATCACCCAATACAAGATGAGTCCCACCAAGGCATACCGCAAGGGGAATTCCTGGTTGGTCAAGTAGCGGAATGAAATTAACAACAGCCCAAGCGTAAAACCGGTTTTGATGAGATCGTTCAAATTATTGTTGCCGAATATCATTGCCGTGCCCTGGAAGGCGTTGTACAACATTTCGGCATCACCGATACTTAGAACTTCGTAGGCCATACGATACTCAACTACTGGGCTTTATGGAATGCGTTATTGCGCATGTCATTTTCTATGTTCGAATAGGAATTAAGCACAATCGAAACGCCAGCAATCGTTTGTCCAACAACTCTGCGCTCTTCATTGATTTTCTCTCTCCTGTCCCGCATCGTCGCCAGTATCTTGGTGTCCATTTCCTTCCCGCTGCTTTCAACTGCATTTCTTACCGTGTCGTACATTTCGTCGATAATTTTATTGGTGAGCTCTATCGCCAGAACATTAGTTAATTGCTCGGCAATTACACCGGCGGCGCCTGGTTCATGCGCTAATCGTGTTAAAAGACCGTAAGCGCCCGGAGATGTTGCTTCAATAAATTGCTGCTCTTCAGGATCGAACACAGTCCCGCCGGCTCGTTCTTGCATTTTTCTCAGAATGCCGCCTGAGCAAGTGGGGCAAGTACCGCTGCCAAAAATCATTTTGCGCACACGCGCTCTCATTCCAGTCACTTGTATTGTTTCTGTGCTATCACCAGGCAACAAACATTCGTCTGATTCGCATTTGTAAATTGTAAGCATTCCGCCTTCAATGAAATCCCTTGGCTCGATTTTGCTGGGTTTAAAGTTATATTCGATGCCACTATCGTCCAATTTTTTTGCAGCGATGTAGGTTCCGGTCAGGCTCATTAGCACGGTTTTAAGCTGCTCGTCACCGTATTGAAACCAGGACGTAGCGTTCGCATTATTCAGTGATTTGTAAACAACGTTGCCCGTGAACAGATTGGCTTTCCCTGCATCAATCGCCTTTTTATCGGGTGACGTACTTTTGTCCTCTTTCGCCTGAAACCAATCCGATACGAAACCGGTATCGGCCGATATTTTCGTTGACAAATTGCTCTTGAACGTTTCATTGATCGACTCCAGACCTGGTCGTACCGTGTTATCCACAATAAACTTTCCGGCTTCACAAGAATTTCTCATTAACGAGTTAATAGCCGCTACGTCTCTTTGCAACTTGGCTATGACTTGAGCACAGGTTGGGCACATGCCTTCAATCGCCAGTTGGAAGGCATAACCCATTGCAGCTTGTGCAATGCTGCGCGAGAGCTGGGTAAATTGCGCACTATTAATAAACGAGAACGATCCCCCATATAAATCAATCCCGCCACAACCCGCCTTTGCGCCAGGCGGTACAAATGAAATCAGGTTGGGATTTACGACTTTATTGCGACTAACAATACTCCCGCCAGTAATCACTCCACGCCGCTGCGTTTCATAGGAGCCCCCCGGCGTAACGTTGATCATGTCGGAAAACATCCCTGCAAGCTCTTGATCCAGACCCGCTTTTGCGGGCTCGGATACTAAAAGCAGCACGCAAATTAAAAACAACAAGCGACTACGCATAACCAGATCCAAGAGACATCCTGAAAGCAATCAAACCTTCTCTCATCAAAATCACTTTCAGGTTTTTTTTCAGTCTCTTAACGTCTTTTTGGGTTGCCCACATAGTTAAAATCTCAAAATTGTTTGCGTAAATTGTCGCGAATGGTTTTGACCAGTTCGTTTGGATTTTCCATCACGCGCTCATTAATGCCCTGAATGGTCTGGTTATCCACCTGCATGGGTTTTACTTTCAGGGTATCGTTATAGTCGGTGTTATTCAGCCAGCCATTTTGTCGAGATAAGGCAATGGCCCGTTTGATAATTTCGTCACCCGACAACAAACCCTGTCCAAGCTGAATGGCTCCACCGTTCTGTCCCGGCTTGACCAAAAACAGGGCGGGCGTCGTTTCAACACCCAATTTCTTGGCTTGACCACGATCAATCGTAAAATCCGGGAATTCACCACCAGGCAGAGGTAACCCATCCAGGGCAATAGGCAAAACCTTGAAGCCGTAGGCATTCATCAAGCCTTTTAGAACACCGGCTGCCTTGATGCAAAACTCACAGGTACTGGCATAAAAAAACCAAAGCCCCGCGTTCTCGGCGAGTTTTTTAGCCGCTTTTTCAGTTCCCTGAGTCGCCCTCTCGTCCATGGCAAAAGCGCCAAAGGTTGCGATGGGGCGTCTTGAATTTTCGTCAAGCACGGGATCGCTCATCACCACTTGCTGTGAAACCTCGGTAAATTTCTCGGCCTTATCCAGCATCACCCTTTGCAGGTACATGTAAGCCGACACGTTCTGAGCCGTGGGCTCATCAATGGCTTGGTCACGATACTTTTCCATGTTTTTACGAAACCACTCTGCCGATAATGGTTTGGCTTCGAGCGGTTTTGCTGGTGGTGGTTCTGTTTTTTTTTCCTGGGAAAGGGGTAGTTCAGGTGATGGTGCAATGTCATTTTCAACCGGCTCCTCATCAACAGCCGGGGCTTCATACCAAAACCAACCCCTCTCCTTGTCTTCGTAGAAAGGTGAGCTGTTCAAAACGGACGGCGACTGCTCGCGCCCGTCTGAAACACCGTAAAACAAAGACGATCCATCCCCATTTGCTGCCTTATTTGCTTCACCGGCATTTACCAGGCCACCGCATGACAAGGCGAACAATAAGCAAGACGTATGCGCTTTAATCACGCGGCCACGTCTTCTTTTTCTTTAAGTTCGGATGTACTTGATTCTTCGACCTCGACCTCGCCTTGATCTTTGACATCTTTACTCGTTTTTTTGGGTTTTCTTGCCGGAGCAGCTTCCTCGATTGTTTTATTTGTTTCTGCTGTTTCTTCATCCAGCTCCCCTTCATCAGTAGACGCGGCTGCTATATCAGCGCTATCGGCTTCTGCTGCTTGTTCACTGGTTGATTGTTGTGAACGCACACGATCTCTTAGTCCCAAGCTAATCGTCCGGGATTTGCCCTGTATGCTCCTTAGTTCGCTTTCGATTTCCACCATGGCTTTCATGCGCTGCTCGTCGTCAAGTACGCACGCGAGCCAAAGAGAACTGAGCTTTTCATCGAGATCTTGAGCAATTTTGATGGTTTGCAGAAAACGATTGGCTAATGGGTCAATGATGATCACATTCAGCTTCTCAAATTGCGGTATCGTTACCTTAATGTTGTTATTGGCAAGAATGTGTTCGGCAACCGTGATTTTTTTCCGCAGGCTTTCATTCACTTCATCCATCAGATCACTAATATCTTTGGTTAGGGAATTTTCAACGCCATTGATACGGGAAGTACGCGAATAAAAACGAAGTAGATACACCGCACGCGATAACCCGTCGAAATGCCGACGGTAAATCCGTCGTATGTTGGGTGATAAATGCGCTTCAACGACAATACGACTGTCCCTGCATTCGCTGATGAAATTTCGTCTGATATAGCTATCTTGTGTAGCTCGTGTAGTGGGTTCGGTTTTTTCTGCCATGGTATTGCCTCAATGGGTGATATTAACGTTTAGGGGTTAGTCATCTGAAACAAGAATGTCTTCGATCGCTTCGGCGGTTGTCATGCCGCGATGGGTTCGCTCCGATATTTTTTTAATATCGTCCGGATGGGTTGAGTAAAGTAGCTTGGTGTATTTATCCACCATCAGCCGGCCGATCCCCACGCCATAACTGGTTACGAAAAATATTTCAGAATATTGCCCGGTCACGGTATGCACCGATTTCAAAAACGTATAACCGCCCTCGCCGATCATTAACCGGTTCTGGCGCTTAATGGATTCAATGGTTTCCGGTTTTTGATAAAGCAAATACAGATTGGCCGAGTTTTCAGCGATCGCCACACCAGACGGCGAGCTGTACAGGTCATTGAGTGACTGGGTAATGGTTATGGCCGCCCCGTTATATTTTCGAAAACGCCGGTAACCGGTCTCAATGAATTTGGCAATATTGCCTTTAGCCAGCAAATCCCAAGCTTCGTCGATAATCAGAATCTTGCGTTGATCGCGATTACCCAGGTACATGGCTTGCTGGATCTGGTAGATGAGAATCAGCAACACGACTTGTTGTAAATGGCCACGACCCTTAAGCTCTTCGAGCTCAAGACAGGTCAGCGCATTGTTGAAATTGACGTTGTTTTCCCCATTAAAAAACCGGCCGTATTCACCGGTACTGGTAAATGCGAATAACTGGTGCCCCATATCAACAACACGGCGATCTTCGTCCTGGAGCAGTTTCTCAGCAACCCGGTCAACGGTCATTCCGCCCCCATACTGGTCCCAAAGTTCTTTCAGGATTGAGCGTAACCTGGCATGTTGAAGATCGGACAGCTTGTCCTCCATGGCGGCCATGGACATCACGATGCCTACCAGCATGTCGGCTTCTTCATTGTAATTTTTGATAATCTGAAATGGATTCAGACAAATTTGGCTCTTTTCACCAAATTCAACAAAGTCGCCACCAATGGCATGGGTCAATTTCTCGTAAGAACGCCCAATATCGATCACCCAGCATTTGGCGCCGGAGCTGATATACGAGGTAATAATATCGTTCGTCAAAAACGATTTTCCGGATCCGGACGCCGCTACGATGCAAGTGTTGTAGTTGGTGTTGGAATCAAACATATCCATATTCATGATCTGGCCGCCGCGAGAAATAAACGTCAACTGCGGTGTGCCGGTACCACTCCAGTCAGAGATGATGGGCAGAAATTCGACAGCGTGTTTGGAACCGCAACGTTTGTAACGCTGCAGAAATTGCACCGCTTTAAGGTCGGCGCAAAGTGGCAGCGAATTCACTAACATGGGAAGGGTGATGTACTTGTCTTCTTTCATGCTCCAGCCAATTTCGCTGAAATAGGTTTGAGCTTCTGTTAGCCGGGCTTCACTTTTATCCAGTGAGTCGGTAAACAACCCGATACATAAATTGATTTTGAGAATCCGGTCACCGTCGTTAATGGACTTGAACAGCAGGTCGGTGCTTTCTTTTTTGAATAGCAATTTCGGATTGAATTTCAACATGGGGCCGAACGCTTGGTAATTGACGGAGTTCCGTTCTTTTTCGGCCTTCTGTTTTTCGATAACATTATCCGGAATAAAAATATTCAGGTTGATAAAAAAGTTACCGTGAATTCCACGAGCGCCGGTTAATGGGTCACCAATCATGCGCCGCATGCTATGAAGGCTCATCTGCCCTAGTAATCGACCCGGCGAAAGGATGCGCAGGCGTTTATTGCCGAGCCAGACACCGTTGGCATCGGTCTGCATCATGTCGTCGTACTCACTCAACTGCTCATTAACGGGCGTCGTGTTATCATAATACGGGGCAGGGCTGCGCCAATTGGCCGATGGCTCCCAATGTAAAAGCTGTCCCACTACACGCAAGTACAGTTCGGCGTCCATTGTCTGCGGGACAAACCCTGCGGATTTCAGTGTTTGCTCAAACGACAGGCGCAGATCGCGTGCAGCCGAAATTTCATATTGTTTCGGCAATTGTTTTTTTTGCTCAAGGGGAAGTTTGATGGTGAAAACGACCTTGTATTCACGCACATACGATTGGGCATGCAGACTGATCGCTTGATTTGAGCCTTCTGTCAACATTTTCAGGCGATTATTCAGCGACTCTTTCAGCGCCTCATCTTTGGTATTGCGGATGTGCTTAATCTTGTCCAGTGTCGGACGAATATCTTGAGACCCCATCAGCATGATTTGAATGAAGCTCTCTTTGGGGTAATCGAACGAGAACAGGACATTCAATCTCTGAGTTACTGACTCGTCACCGCCCGGCAGTGGTTTGGCGACAAAACCAAAACCGATAGTACCATCGGCCATGGTGAACAAATGTGTTTCCTCGTCAAAGGATTCTACCGGAACAAGTTCGCTTAACGTGTGTCGCTTGAGTTGTTTTTCATAGACATATGCGCCCATATAGGATCTCCTGAATTTAAGAAAACAGGCTGTATTTTAAAAGAGCAATTTTCTTTACGTCGGGTCGAAAGACGCGCTTTTTCGGCCTCTTTTGTTTCTCAAAAACATTTTAAAAAAAAGCCGCTCATTTTTGATGGCGGCCTCTTTAAACACTCACTAACGAAAGAGCCTATCGCCCGTTCTGAACAACGGGCAACAATTCTGGAGTTAGACCAAAGCGGTAACAACACCGCTGATGACGGTTGGGCCGTAGTAGAGCGCCAAAGCGCCACCAATACCGACCACAACAGACACGATAGATTGGTTGACGATACCGGCAGATAAACCCACCATGAACATGCCCAAGGCAATGATTTTACCCAAGGTACCTTGAGTCCAGCCGACCAACAGCGTGTAGATATCGTTGAACTCGGTACCGCCAGTACCGGCCATTACTTCTGGTCCGAATGCAGACACAGCTATAACGGCAAGGACTAACAGAGCTTTTTTCCAGTCAGTAGAGAACAGGCTTCTTGATTGATGCATTGAACAACTCCAAAATTACGCTTGATTGATTGACTCATTACTTGTAATTAACGAATCTTTGATTCTGTTCCGGGATTCTGCTCCGGAACGGCGTTTATTGTTCAATAAAAAAGTGTTAATGATAAGCGCGAAAGAGGTCAATTTTAAGTGGTCTTTCGTTGGGAAAATGAAAGACTCGTTTATTTCACGCCTTTCGATGGCGTAGCAGCCGAAAGCGGTCGTTGTGCGGCACCGGGCGACTTAAATTGATCACCCAAATTCCACCGGCGGCTTTCAATTTCCGTATACAGGTAGCCGTCCGCGTGCAAATCACCGGCTTCGTCCTCCCAGGGCGCCATCCATATCCGCATCACTTTGGCCTGCGTCCTAATAGGAATCGGTTGCTTGATACTGGGTACTGCAACCTGACTTGCATGCGCTTGTCCGGAACTGTTGTCCGGATTTTTTTTATTATCGAATTTGTTGTCTTCCGATATCGTCTTCACTGTGTCAGATGATTCGGTGGCCTGATAGACTTGACGCGCCGACATGCAGCGGACGCCCTCAATTCCGCCAGGACATGAGAAATCACCCTGACCAACGCCAAGGAAGGAACAGCCCTGCAAAATACCAACTACGGCAATGGTTGCCGGTTTCAAAAAGCACTTATCTACCATTAATTTCGTCTTCAAGGTCTTTCTCCAGTAAAGTTTTGAATGATTTTGCCCCGCCTCTGAAGGTGTTATGAGAGGGCAGGAAAATGAATGGCACCCCTTGAATATCAAGGAGCTTGGTTGCAACCACCGCTTTCTGCAAGGGCTTTAGATCACAGGCGCCCTCTTGACGTATCAGGACGGGCAACTTCGAATAATCTTTCGCTATCAGCGCTTTTAACGACTGGGCTTTATCTTTGTTGCAGATCAATTTTTTGCTGATTTCAGCCGACTCTTTACCCAATACCGGTATCAGAACCAGCCTGAACACATACTCTTTGCCCAAAGGCTCAAGCTGAACGATCAACTCGTGACAATAATTGCATTGCGGATCGACAAAAATCACCACTTCCTTTTTGCCGGTGCCTATCGAAAATGTTGAAAGTTCAGCGGGATTTAAACCGATTTTTCGCAAATCCACTTTATCAATACCTTGGGTATCGCCCACCGAGCCGATAATTTTTCCTTGCCACATATCGACCAGCTTAAAGTTGCCGGCCACTACAAAATGGCCGTTGTCCGATATCAAGAAGGTATTATTCCCGGCCTTGATCATTGACAGACCTGTCACGGGCAATCTTTTTACCTCGTCAACACTGCGCATAATATCTTTGACCTCTGCCGCCATCTCTCCGTTAGTCTTTGCTTTTGTCGATTGCGCCGTGGCCTCAAAATCAGCCGCTTGTGATTGATCAACGATTCCCATCAGTACTATTAAAACTCCTAATTTTTTAATCATCATATTCACCTAAAATTAACGTCCATAACCACTATAAGCCCCACGCGAACCAACTCCGTACTCACCACCAAAACTTCCCATTCCGCTGTGCCGACCACCGTTACTGTTCATCATGTTGTCGTTCATCATATTGCCGTTATAGATGTTGTTCATACTTCGTGCGCCACCCTGCGAATCAGTCCCTTGATTCGATTTGGATTTAGGATTGAGAGACATGCCGCGAATCATAACGAAATCGACCTTTCGTCCAGCATCAACCTCGATAATTGGGAATATGTTTTTCGCCATTTCCAGATAGTAATCGGCAATTTGCTCGGCTGCGCCTTTGACACCCCCCATGACCGCCTGACCGGCCAACATTTCCGGCGATGGATATTGGAATGTTTGAGGTTGACCTGGAATCGCGTTTGTTTGATACGACTGCACCCGCTGTGGTGAAAATGCCTGAGAAATACCGGAAACGAAACCCGCTAACAGTGAGTTTCCGATGATTTGTCCGTTTTTGCTGACAAGACGACCTCGGATACCGGCTTTACCGTCTTCTCCAACCGAATAGGCGTCCATTGCTGTTTCAATAATGGCGCCGTCTTTCTTCACGCATGAGATGCGTTCCGCTCTCATATATGCTCGCTCGGAACTCAGGTCACCGTAACCGCTGGTAATCAGGAAACACTCGCGTATATCCATCCGGTAGCGATTCGGCAAAATGGCGTCATGCTTCAACCGCAACAGCGCTGGAAAAGGATCCTGTTTGGATTGGTTTGACGTGGGAGCGTCCAATCCGGTCACCAGTGTGCCGCTCAAAATACTGCCGGCAGGCAAGAATATGTCTGCCCCCCCAGTATTACTGGAGGCTTTTTTGATATTGACGAACTCGGTTATTTTTTTGTCGCCGGTCTTTTTGGTGCCATTCGTGTTATTGGCCCCGTTGGTGGTTTTACCGTCTTCCCCGAAACCGGTGACCACGCGAATTTTAGGGCCTGTTACGACAGGCGCCACTGCGTTCTCGGCCATCGTTGGCGGCTGCTGACCTAATAGTTCTGGTTGTGCGGATTCGTATTGGCTCCTTGTTTTCCTCTTGCCATTTGATTTGTTGTCCAAGGGCACTTCGGGTAAAGGTACCTGGTTTTTCAACACGTCCTGCGTGTCTTCGAGTTTTTGGTAAAGCTCAGTCGTTTGTTGAGCCAATTTTCCAGTCCGCTTATCCAGTTCGTCAGATCGCATTTTGATCAAATCAGAGGCGTCGTTAATCTTTTTTTCCTGCCGCTGGAATATCGTACGGATATCCGAGAAATCTTCGGTCAACTTTTTGATTTTTCCGGCCATCGCATCGATTGAAACATCCCTGGGGCTTTTGCCGTTGAACAGCGTGTACTCAACCTTTCTGGGTTTTTCCATGAAATTTTTTGAAGTATCATCGGATGTAGCGGTTATCAGGATCGCGGCCACGACAAATAAAGCTGCGCCTCCGCCAATAAGTATGAGATGTTTGCGCTTTGAGGGATCCAGTGTTTCATACCATGAAACCAATTTTTCTTGGGGTGTTTTCTTTTCAAGATCGATCACTTTTGGCTCCTGGTTGTTCACAGCAAGGCGGGTCTGACTTCTTCGCCGCTTTTTCCTTCCGGCAAGCGCATCAGAATAAATACCTCGGTTTTTTCACCGGGCTCCAGGCGAACCTTCGGCCACGCGGCAACGGCCATCACGTTTTCATTAGCACAAGTGGCTTCTTCAAAAACACGGGCGGCCCGTCCATTGTTTTGCGCAATCATGACAAGGATTCTGGTGTCGTGTCCCGACAGCAACTGACCCGGCATAAAGGTTAAACTGGCAGCGTGGCACACGCCTGCCGAGCGAAGCTCGTCGGTCACATCTTCCAGGGTAAATCCTTGAGGAATTTGTTGTTTACCCAGGTTTTGCATAATGGCTTTGATTTCCGTGACATAGGGCGAGTCCTGGCGAAACAGCTTGTCCGTTCTCGATGATGCCGCTTCGGTTGGCGACGCTTTGTTCGGATCCTGCTCAATTCTGATTTCTACCGGCGTCACCAGCTCCAGAGGTTCCAACTGAAGAGATGCCGCATTCCCTGTTTCCGTGTCGGAAATAAACATACTCACAGGCGTTTCGGAATCGGTCGCGATATAAACAGCCGAACCATCTATCTTGGTTTCTACGTTGTCAACAGTCAGTACCTTGGGGTCTGCATACGGTGTAACTATACGATTGAGCTTACCTTTGGCAATGACGATAGTTTCCGTTCTGCCGGATTTGGGTTTGATGATGATGCCTGACTGGAGACTCATATCGAATGCCTTGTCTTTAGCCGATGCCTTTATTGTTTCAGGCGCTTTATCAAGAATTTTGGGTCTTTTCTTTGGTTTTGTGGTGGACTCCGTGGCTTGAGCGGGTTCCGATGGCCCGGCTATCTCGGCGGATTGTTGATTTTTATCCTGCACTTCAGGGGTTCCGTTAACCATCGGCTCTCTCATTTGATTCGGATTGATATGGGTGCTTTGCCCCCCGGCAGTGACTCCCTGGTAAGGCACTAACCCGCTACCATCAATGGCCTGAAACGGAAGTTCCGGTGGAAGTTCGTTAGCCAAGACTGTTGATGCCCAGGCTATTGAAATAAGCAATGTTTTTACGTGCATTGATAACTCCTAATTTTTGATCAGTTTTTGACGTTCTTCTTCAACTTTATTTTTCGCTTGTTCTTTCTGTAGAACGCTTAGCAATTTGGGTATGCCTGCATAAGAAGCCATTTGTGTGATGATCGGCGAGTATTGCTGGACATCAATTTTGAATTCAAAAGTTTGGTCGGTTGGAGTGGATTTACCCCCTGCGCCCGTCATACGGTTACGCCCCGTTACAAAGACCTTGTCTGTCTCTGGTTCGTAAGCCACCTGGACGACCTCAAACGTTGAAGACACCTTTTCCTGCTTCAGTATTTCGAGTTCTTGAGTGATTTGTTCGGTGACAATTGATCTGATGTCACTGGTCACCATGCCGACAAACGACTCCAGAACAAAGTTGGCGTTTTCCGGTGTGACGTTTCCAATCAACGTCGCTGTGTACATAGCCCAGGCTTTTTTGTAACCCTCTGACGCCTTGTTCTTGGCGATCTCTGATTTTTCAGACAGACCGGGCGGAATTAAAATCACCGCAGTATCCTTTTTCAGCCAGCCAATCAGTGTCAGCAAATTCAGCGCCATCAGGAAAATGCAAACAGACTTCAGGAATCGATTCGATGCCTGCAGGCTAAGCCAGGTCGAGGCAAAATTTTTGTAATCCATGTTGTGTCCTAAAAGAATCGTCGAATGAATGCCAGTGGTTTTGATGTCGGCGGGGATTCTGAACAGCCAAACCCTGCATACCAATACAGTGTATGCAACAGGAATCCATTGGCTTGTCTGTCTTTGATCTTGCGGTAGAACTTGATTCCAACCAGTCCGGTCACCGTCATTACGGCGAGATAATTCACCATGATGCCAACACCAAACATGATGGCGAGCAGAATGAATTCGTCGAATTCCCAGAACAGGATTTGTGGGGGGTCGTCAAGGTAATTAGGTATGTCTTTCATTTCAGTTACCTGTTAGTGGAATTATGTCAGCGCGACGATTTTTTGCTCGATGCGCTTCGGTGTCGTTAGGCTCTAACGGAAAGTCATCGCCAAAACCCTTGTGTGAGATTTTTGATTGCCCAATTCCGTGTTGAACGAGATAGTCACGAACGGCTTTGGCACGCCTGGTTGATAGTTTGTTGTTGTATTTCGCCAATCCTTTCGAATCGGTATAACCTTCGACTCGAACATGCATAAGGCCGGGCGAATCGATTCGATGCAGGAAGTTATTCAGCTTGTCCAATTCGGATACCGGAATCGAAGCATGGTCAAACTCAAAAAAAACTGTTTCGGTCTCCGGAATGGCCTTGTCCGTGACGGGCGCCAGCGCGAATGCCTGCAACTGCGGAGTTACGGTTTGCTGGGTCGCCTTTTCCTCGCCAGGAATAGAAAGCGCATGCTGAAATCCTCCCTGGACAATCACCTGGTTTTGCGAGCCATTGATGTCCTTGTAATCCAGATCGGCAACAACGGGAGGTAAGTAGGCGGTTATTATTATCTGTTCGCAGTCATCGCCAATTGTCTTGAATGGGCTGGTTGAGGTCGTTGAGCAACCCGAAACAACCATAATGGCCAGTATTGCGATGGGCAGTTTATTGAAGCTTTTCATTAATAATTTTCTCATAGTGTTTAACGTGTTTCACATAGGCTTTACCCCGCGCCGGATTCGATGGAGCGTGGTAGTCGGCTACGGTTTTGCTGACGTTATTTTTTGTGTTGAGATCTTTTAGATAGCCGGCGGCTACGGTGATATTGGTTTTGGGGTCAAGCAGTTGCGTGTCATTGGCTACCTTGTCGCCATGCCAATACAGATTAACCTGCATAATCCCTACATCGACATTTCTAATGCCTAGCCTGATTAAATGCAGCAGCGCCTGTTCTGCGGCTTGCTTGTTGGCGTATCGCCTGGCGCCGGGCTTAATGCCGTGTTTCCCTTCATTGACGTTCAGCGTCCACGGCCAAGGCCGAAATGTTCCGTCATGCCAGCGCATTCCGCTTTCATGGACAGCAATGCTGTATAAGGTCGTAACATTAATGCCGGCATAGCTTGCAGCGCTGCCCCAGACGCTGTTTTTCAGGCTGGGGTTCGAATAAACGGGACTCGAAAAAAGTACGGAGATTGCTATCAAGATTATTGTTTTCATGACTGCTATATTAAGCGGTCAAAAATAATTACGTCGGGTCGAAAGACGCGGTTTTTCGGTCTCTTTTGATTTGCATTACGGGTATTGCAACGAAGTTATCCACAGAATCTGTGGATAACCCTGTCGAAAGGAGGGTGGCTTTGCCCTCTGAAGCCGATTAATACAGGCGTTTAAACAAAATGACTAAACTTTGGTCAGTCTCAAAGATTGTCCAACAAATGCTGTCTGATGGCATCAATATCACTGTCTTGGGTTTGGGTATTTAAGCGATCTTGAGCGTTAGTATTTTGAGTGTTAGGCAGTTTGCCTTTGGTGACGTTGGCTTTATCGTACATTGAGTCGGCTGTCAGGCTGCCTTCAGGCAATTGATTTGAAATTTTCAGCATATCGATCCATTCACTGAAATCCATTTTGTCAAAATCCAACTGGGATATTTTATTAATAGGAAGCCCTTCGCATGTCGGCGCTTTAGGGTCTCCGAATGTTATGCCCAGCTGTGACCTCGCCTGTTGTTGAAATATCCTGGAAAATGGACTGCTAAAACAGCAATACGCTTCTTTTCTGGCAACGCAACCAAAGAGTGTTTTAGATGAGCAGTAGTCACCAATTTCGCTGGCCGAGGTGCATAACCGTTGCTGCTTGAGCATATTTAGTTTAACTTCTTCCTCAGTGCAGGCAAAAATCAGCTGCACAACCATTTTTGCGATCTGATAAATCGCATAAATAATGCCGACCACTGTGATAATTGAAGACAGCATTGATCCGGCCATTGAATACGTGGTTGTCGTAACGGTCCCCACAGTAGTTGATGTGGCGGCCAACAATGTTGATGCGGCGGTTTCTCCAAATATAGACGCAACCCATTCCCCCATCCACTGAACAACTTGTTGTTTTATGACTTCTATGCCTAAATCTGTGCCTATTTCTTCGCCAAGCATGGAAACAACAGAGTCATACATGGATGTAAATGGCTCAGTGACGGCGCTCCAGGTATCCGTGATAACGCCAATAGGCGCCTGAAGCACAGAACCGGTAGATACCATATTCCATGCGCCAACCATATCCGTAAGAACAGCTCCGTTTTGTGCGATGGAATAGGCCTCAACAGAGGTATCGGCCAGCTCCCAGGTATTGGTTGCCAACCACATGTAATCGATCCAACTGCCTTGGATCGGCATGTTGCAGCAATCGACCTGCCCCAAGATGGATAGATCAGCCATTTGACATTCCATGGGCTCGCCGGCAAATAAAGCACAATCGCCAGTGGATGGATTGCAGCCATTGCTTTGTTGTGCCTGATTGAGCGTTTGTAATGCGGTGGCCGCCCGAATAAAATCCTTGTTCGACTCGGTTTTTTGATCGACGCATTCCCCTCCCATGCAGCGAATACCGCTATCGCAGATAGTTTTTTCACCGTCATTGACTTGATCGCAGTTCGCTGGCGAGTCAGTGCCGCAGTCATAAGTGATAATGAATTCCTGGCATGTTCCTGTTATTGGACTTACAGCTCCATCCGCACAAGTTTCACTAACATATTTGCACTGCGGATTGGACGTCAATTCATCACAGCTGGTATGTTCGTCCAGGTTGTAATCGTATTCGGGGCAAACCTGATACCCGTCCTTGTCGGTAAAGCACGGTAACGTAATATGCCCTGGGACACGCGTTTCCGCTGAATAACAAATAGGCGCCGGCGGTGTTGCGGGTGGATCAGGCAAAATAGGGGATAAATATTGTGCCCAATCCTGTGTGGTAAGCGTTACTGAACCAGTTACACGAGAGTTTGATGCATCTGTGCATGCCCACCAATCCGTCGACGCCTGATCGTTTAACGATCCTGTTGATACAAAACCTGGTGCTGTTCCATCTACAGGCCAGGTATTAAACATATTTTGTCGGCATCCGGCCGGGTTATCAATGAACTGTTCAGTAATATCTGGATCAGCTTCTACCTTTATCAAAGAATAGCCTTCACCGTTACCACCAACGATTGTTTCTTGTCTTATGACTACCGTCCCGCCTGCTACCGCATTTTTAAATTCGGCAGTAATGTCGGTGCCTGGACTTTCATCCCAGCTTCTTTTTAATTCACAGTTTCCACCCCATCCTGAACTGCCGGTAAAAACCAAATTTTCATTAGCAAATATTCTGGTTTGGTCATCATATATGACCCTTACAACGGTGACTTTTTTAATAGCTTCAGGTCTTAAAATAGTGAAACTAGCGCTCCAGTTATAGTGAGCACACGACCCTGACCAGTAGTTGTCCCCAATGGTACCTACGTTTATATAGGCACAACCTATACCGCAGCTTGTAACATTTCCATCCCCGCCTGCAAAACTCATAACAGGCCTATATAACACGGACCTTGTGATGCTGCATTTCTCTGTCTTCAGCGTTTTCTTGCAGGTCTTCAGATCCTCTAGGTGGATTGGGCACGATGTCTCGGAAAAACTGGTTTTCTTTTCGCAACCATTAAACAGGTCATTGATTAATGGGGATTTCAGGCTATATATGTCATCCGATGTTTTCCAAATGGGATCATTGTAAATATTCGGCATCGATGTATTGGCGCCCATCAGGGTTTGATAGGCATAGGCATGTGTCGATGTTCCGGTCGTGAGTGAGCCGAGATCGTCATTTACATGGGTGCCAAATGTGGCGGCGTCCCCATAGGATGCCGCAATTCCATCCATTGATCCCGGCTGTATTTCCTGGAACAGCTCGTTTTGCTGCACTGTTTGGCCGGCAACCGCGCCGTTCGTGAGTGTCATCTCCCCAGTCGAATTGTTTACGCTGGGGATACTATAGCCCGTCATTAAATCGGTACCGAAGGTTTGGCCTTCGGCGGCTTGATCAAGAAATGCGTCAGCAAATGCAGGAAATGGCTTAAAAAATAACAACCCGGTCCATAAATAAAAACCGGCTATTGGGTTATGAACAAGACAAGCAATCAATGCCCAAGCAATGGGTTTGGTAATAAATCGCATTATTGGACTCAAATTTCTTTAATGATCGTTATCGCCAGTAAGACAGCATTCTGTGTAACGCCAGATCAAGTAGACATAGTCTTCGCCCGTGCCTGGGATAGTGCGATGCTCACCCCATTTGAAAGTTGACTCGCCTATCCAGTGGCAACAGTTATCCAGGATTTTACTGTGTGTAACACCACTGGCATCTGTGCTTTCAAAATGTTCCGAGTCGGCTTCCGCCAACGGAAACAGGGTGCTAAGCTTGTACTGCTGTTTCGGAATCATGGGGTATAGCTGACCCGAGCAGAGGGCGTCATCGCCGTAAGTTTTGTGCGCCAAGGCCTTGCGATGAAGTGATGCCAGAACCCGTGCTGTTAAAAGACTGGTATCACGGGGCGCCGATACGTCTGAAGCAATATTTCCGGTAAATGGATACAGATTGCCCCAGCAACCGGCACACCAAAACAGTGATGTCATAGGCATTGATGCTGTCGTGGTGGCGCAATCAACCATGCAGGCGGCAACAGCCATAGGATTGGCAAATACAACCGCTTCCGGATTCATGAAGAACGCAAGCTCATCGACATTCCAGGTCGGATCCAGTTCGGACATGTACATCATGTCCAGATTGCGAAGTCCTCCGGCATTGCAGTTGTTTTGAACGAATAGCTGCAAGATGGCGTAGAGAGGAAACGCCCAATAGTGATAGTTGTAATAGGTCTTGTCAGAGCCATCACCCTCAACTTCTTTATGCCCGCCCCAAAGCCTGACACCACTGTTGAATGAGGTACCACCCAGTATCGGTGAGCAATAAGGTTTTCTAACAACCTCAATCAATCTCGCCGGCAGCCAGGCGCCTCCCGTGATACCAAGCATAGGAAGCCCTTCGTCACCACTACAGGTACAAAATGACTTTTCAGTCGCTCCATCGGGTATATCGTTATCCTCGTCGAAAATTGTCATGCCGAGCAAACGGACAGGGAACAAACAGGACCAACAGACGTCAGTCAGCATTTTCTTTCCCCAAAAGTCGGCATCAGGGCACAATAGTTTGGTGGCGTCGATAGCTTGCGTCGTTTCAGTCGTGGTGACGTCTTGCCCTAATGGCGCCGTCTGAAAAACCAGGCATGCGAGACACACATGAAGGGTAAAAATTATTCGCATCAGTTCAACACCCTAGCGTCAATTTCCCTGACCAGGATAGTATCGCCTAGTCCTTCAACAACCGAAGGCAGCGCCTGAATCTGGAATCGTTCAATGATGGTTTTGTTGAGCCTGTAAATAGGGGCGTTCATCAACTCTGTCGTCTGGTTGTAATACTCCCAACCCTTATCTGTAGTCATCTTGGAAAACAGGTAGACCACTGGTTTTTGCTTGGACAGCAATTCGTCGCCAATTTTTTTAGCGATTTCAACCTGCCGTTTGTTGGTTGCGTCAAACAGAATATAGGCATGACGCATCGGCATAATGGCCTGTGGATTGATCTTTTGGCCTTTTTTGAAAATCAATCTGCCGTCGGGATGAAAAATGTCCTGTGTAGCAACGATGGAGGTATCGATACGACGCTCACGGTTTTTGTCGGCAACCGGAAGGCTGACTGAGTCCTTTTGGTGCGCCCAGAAATTATCGATCGCCTGTTTCTTTTCTTTTTCCCAATCAAATTCGGCCATGCGGCGTTGCATCTCTTCGATCATGTCAGGTTCGGCGATGCCAAACACCGGTCCTCTTTGCCCGAGATCGCCAGCATCCTGTTTGGACATCCAGTTGAATCCGGGTAATCCGCGAGCCGTGCGCGTTTCACCATCCGCATTGGTCTCAATCATCGTCGGTACCGCTTGCACATTGAATCGGGTGAAAAGCGTGGGGTCTATGACAGCCCCTGGTACCGGCTTAATGTCTTTCACGACCTGGTAGAGTCTGCGTGTTATGGTGCCTGTGTCGCCGCCTTTTTCTACCCCACGGAACACCAATACTGAATTTGTCGTAGAAGCCTCCAGTGCGGCTGCTTTAAGTTCCTGAGTGGGCATGCCCATTGACACAAATATCCAGCGTCCTTGTATCGGCTTTCCTGGACTTTGCGATTTTTCAATATTCACAACTCCCTCTTTATTGATTTGGCGTCCGTTGTTTCCTTCGCGCAATAACTGCTCAAAAACCGGACTGAGTGCCGCCGGTTTGGTTTTTAACCAGTCTGGTAACTGACGATTCATGTTGGGTTGCTGTTCTTTCATGATCTCTTTGATGAAAAAATCGTCCTCGCCCGCACTTGCGATTGAGGACGACAGGTGCAGCATCAATACCGCAAGGAAACGACTAGAAAATCGGGTACGCGCGGCCAATGACATCTTTTTTATCCACTAATCCGAGCAGGTTGTAACGTGAATCCAGGCTGTATTCATGGTCGCCGGCGACGAAGTATTTATTGAGTTGAAGGGTGTTCTTGCCTTCCCGCAGCTCATCGTTTGGGAACAGTTTTTTCAGGCTTAATCCGATATTTTTCCCCACCAGCGTTCGATCGCCCACAACAAAATCACGGCCCTTTTTGGTCACAATATCACCAGGGCCCGCGAGTAGTCGTTTTGTGAACGTATATCCCTCTGGATAGGGATCGCCGTTGTGCCACTTAAACGCAATCAGTCCACCGATTTCAACAGTGTCATTGAGACAAATCAGAAACAGTGTGTAAGGAAGGCTTGGCGTTTGGTTGATAGCCAGCCGGTAATTGGCATAAACAACCCCGTAAAGCGAAACCAACAGCGCCCAGGTAATGGCGTGGGATTTGATGTGCCTGACCAGAACGGGGCCAAAGGACTTGCTCCTTTCAATAAAAAGATCAAGCGTTAAAGATTGTTGATCATTCAATGCTGACATAAGCTTCCTCGGGTGCGTTAAGCACAGATTGGGCATCCAGTACGACGACACCCTGTTGGACCAATTTATCGGTAGTGGCTTTCACCCGTGCCGTTAATGCCTTGGCATCGTTTTCCGTCTGAGTTGCATTTTTCTCGACGGCTTTCATGACCAGCGCTTTAACATCCACCACGGCTATTTGTGCGGGGATAGGCGAAAAAGAGGCGGCATAATAGCCGCCCAAAGCGCCGCAGAGTCCACAGGAGAACAAAAGTAACAACAGTTTGAAAGGTGTTAATGAATTCATGCATCGATACCATGCATTCTGATTAATTCTGTAAGGCCGCCTTTAACACCTTGTCCTATGGCTCTGAATTTCCATTCCCCTTCATAGCGGTAAATTTCGCCAAAGATCATCGCGGTCTGAGTTGAGGCGTTTTCGCTCAAGTCATAACGGGTGATTTCTTGCTGCGACTCTTTATTAACCAGTCGTATAAAAGCATTAAAGACTTGACCGAAATTTTGTTTGTTTTTGTCGGCTTCGTAAATAGACACACAAACAATCAGTTTGTGGATTTCAGCCGGTACTTTGTCGAGAAAAACATGAATGGATTCGTCGTCACCGTCCCCAGCGCCTGTTCTGTTGTCACCGGTATGATGCACGGCACCACAAGCAGAATTCTTCTGATGGTAATAAATGAAATCGCGGTCTGATCGCGCTTTTCCGTCCGCTTGAACCATCAAAATGGATGCGTCGAGATCGAAGATTTCGCCGTCGGTTTCTCTAACATCCCAACCTAATCCGACGATGATGTTTTTCAGGAATGGATCGGTTTTGCTCAGGTTGATGTTGCCACCTTTCATCAAGGGTATTGCCATGGTTTTTCCTTTTAGTGATTGAATTTTTTTGATGGCAACGCCGCGACAGCGTGGGAGCCAAAAAAGCTACGCATTATTGCCCCCCTTTTTTACAACAACTTTTCTCATAAATTTCCCTCACGGTTGACGTGACTAAAATCTTACGAGAAAAAAATCTTTTACATCGGGGTGAAAGACGCGGTTTTTCGGCCTCTTTTGATTTCGAAACGTAGACTGAGATTTAACGCTTTAATTTTTCAAAAAACTCAAAAAACATCGACTTCCACCCTTTTGAGCCCTTGCATTATTTTTTGTCCCTATGATTATTTTTAAATGAGCTACAAGCCAGACAAATAAAGAGTCGCGCAGGTAGGTTCATTTTTTTGCAATCTTTCGAGCTATGTCTTTTATTTGCTCTCATTCAAAATTTAACCACACAACTACCGGGATAGACGAACATGAATCTTGTTAACGACGACCTAAAAAATATTAACTTCCAGTTTTTAATGGTGGTTCGTGAATGTGCGCGGCATCATCCTATGGATGCCATTTGGAAATTCAATCTGGATGCTGCGGAAATCGAGAAAATATCGTGCCTGTCGCTTGAAGATCTAAAGGAACTGGCGGAGTGCGGTAGAGCCGTATTTACGATATTACCGGTCACAGCGATACCATCAACCACTCCACCCAACATTCTTGCCGCTTTATTGCCGGTGACGACACATACCTAAAGGGAGCTTGGCAACATGACGGAATCACATCTGCGACTAACACCAAAAGAGAGCGACATTTTGGGGCTAAAAAGGAAACTGGATCTGGCTAAAGGCATTATAGAAAAAGGAGGCCGTCCCTCGATAGTCAGATCGGTATGCCAAATCTCCAAGGCATCAGCGCTCCAGTTTCATAAAGAAATTCACGGCCACGGACCTAAGGCCGGCTTATTGCCCTACGATCCTGACTGGATCACAAAGTCACCCGAGAACTGCCTGCACGCATCGATTTACTTCAACATTTTTCAAAAAATTTCCAGAAACACCACAGCGTGCAAGGGCGAAATTTATCTCGCAGCCTATACGCTTTACGAACAGACATTGATGGACAAACCAAAGATTCTGAACATCAATAGAGCTTGGCATATAGGTCAGCAGATCAGCATGTCATACCTCTGCGGAATGACGTGCAGTCGATGTCATTCAACCTATGTCGCTATCAGAGAATTTCCAGACCCCTACAAGTTCTGTCCGCTATGTGACGCGACTTCCGACTCTACAGGCCGACAAAAATGGAAGCAATTACACACACGTCCACGGATACATAGGACGAAAAGAAAGAAAAAGTCACACATCGAAACATCCTTGAACAAGGATGACTTATGATTTGTTTAAAAGGACTTTTCAAGCGTGACATCTTGACTAATCAAGGCACCCGGCTTTCCAAAATCATTACAGAAAAACTGATTAATTCAGAAGATGAATGTTTAGTTGACTTTGCTGGCGTTGCAAATGTCTCGCCACTTTTTTTTCAGGATTTTATTTTTCCCCTCGTCATCGAGTTTGGCAGTCATGCCCTAAATAATAGGCTGAGATTAATCAATCTCAAGGATGAACACCTCTCTTCTTATCAAGCAGCCTGTGATCAAACAAGTGCTTATATGGACAAACTTTCCGCGCGTCAGACAAGGTCCTTCGGTGACATATCGGATCTAACTTGTGAGCTGCTGATCAAGGCCCGGGAGTTGTCAAGACGTGATCCATCGGAGGCACAAGTCATTTTTGGCATCAACAGCAGCATGGCAGGGTTCTTTTCAAATATGGACATTGAGCTGATTCGTCGGATTGCCAATGCCGGTATTATCTGTTTTAAGCCGCGATTTACTCCGGAATTTGCCACAAGGTTGGCCGCGTTTGAAGCGTCTGAGATTGATGTGTTTTTGAATATCGTTGGCGACTTAGAGGACGTTTATGAGTCTGAATACGCTTAATCGATACGCCTTAGCAGTGGAACTACTGTCTCTTAAACCACGGATATCCATCGTAGCCAAAGAAACTGGTTTGTCACCCGCAATTCTTCGCAAGGCGTTTGTGGAAATGCATCAACGCTCCCCATCGAGCGGTCCGATAAGAACGTCACCTCAATTTATGAGTAAAAGTTTTTCAAAATTTAAAGAGGCCACGCTTTGCGCTGTTTTTTTTCGACTTGAGAATCGTCGACACTGTGCAAGACGTGTGATTAATGGTTATCGACGTTACTGTTCGTATATCAAATCCGTATCAAACGCCTATCCACTGCTTGATTTCTCAGATGCTTGGACAATTTCAAAGTGGCTAGATGTCGGCGTTCTTAAATTAGTGCGTTGTAGCCATTGTCGCAGTGCGAAGTTAATTAATAATGAACTGGAGCATAATGTGTGCTGTGTTTGTAAAAGTTGAACTCAAGAAATACTCCTATGAAAGTATCAACCTACTTCGCTTTACTGGCCGAGTTTGGTACAGCACAGATCCCTTTAGAGTTGGTTGCCCCAAAGTTCCTAGACATTGATGTGCAAACTGCTAAAAACAAAGCAGCTAAACAACAACTTCCATTCCCTTGTGTTCGAATTGGGGGGCAAAAGTCTCGTTGGTTTGTTGATGCTGGGACCTTAGCCGAATTTATCGACCAAAAATTAGACGAAGCCAAACAAACCTGGGGAAAAATGAACGATTGACATCCTGCTTTGATATTCTTCCCTTACATAATTTCTGCCTTTTTGCAGAACTGGATCAATGCGTCTGGTGGAGCACTTGCGATGTAACGTTTTAATCAAACCCTAAGCGACCTGATTTTACGTCATGTTCTACTGACGGCGGCGTTTAAGAGTGACAATGAGGCAAGATTCACCAGCAGAAATTATGTTAAGGCCTTTACCTGCTCTCTAGCCTGTGAGCTTCTGAAAATCTAGTTTGGCTTGTCCGTCGTAACGCCACTGCTCATAATTTGATACTCTACATAATGGCCGGACTGGGACGATCAGCGAACTCCAAATTTGATATTTGCCAGCAACTGCTTTCAAGCGATTTTCGGTGGCTCGTTTGGTGTAAAATTATAGCTGGCTGCTTCATATAATTCCGGGTGGACGCATTGGAGTGAAATACGCAAGTTTGCTGTTCAAGCGAAGTGATGTCGACCCTCAGAGTCACCATCTCTTCGGTTGTTGCTTGTACTTAGCACTTTTAGTTCAGCCTTTATGTAATTCAACACAGTTTCAACCCCGACATACTTTTAACGGTTTTTGATCTGTTGTGGTACGCCAAATCAAGGTCGTAACCCGATATTTTTCACGTATTACCCGTTGCATTGTAGTCGATATTTGCAATTTTGCTGTGCGCAAGTACGATCCGATCCGCCAGAAACCGCGCAAACGGCTCAAGATCATCTTTTGCACTGGCGATTTCCAGTGCTTCCATATAAGCCTCGCGATCATCCACTCGAATGACAGTCCAAGGATAGCCGCCCTCGGCCAGCATAAGGTTCATGGTAAAGCGTGCCATCCGGCCATTGCCATCCATAAAGGGGTGAATATATCCCAGCAACCAATGACTCAATGTTGCCCGAACGAACGCATCACCTTCATCGACCATACATTCCTTGAGCGCCTCCATACCGTCCAGCACATGATCAAAGTGTGGAGGCGAGTGCAATGATCCACGTAGAAAAACCATATGCCGACGATAACCGATCAAATCACTTGGCTTCAATATACCGGCATCGACTGATGGTGCAAATAGCTGACGAAACCAGGCTTGATGATGATCCGCAAATAAATCCGCTGCCGATCTCTTATGCGCATAAGCCTGTCCAGCATCACCTTTAACGAGACTGAAGGCGAGCAAATATCCTTTGGCCGCCATGGCTGCAATATGTTGCCTGTCTTCCGGTGAATCGGAATTCCATTGGCCTTCAGCAATCTTTTGGATGAGCTCTGGCGTTACTCGATAACGCTCGATAGATAGACTGTGGTAGGCATCCTCGATTTTCAATGATTCTATGGCAGCCAGATAATGATCCTGGGCGACATCGATTACCTCAATCTTTGGCTTGTATGCCAGGACTGTATTTCGATGCTTGCTCCATAACAATTTGATCCTGGAATACAAGGCATGGCGATTTCGAGCGCTCAAGTGATAGATCGGGTTTTGATCGAACGGTGAGTTGGTAACGACTACTTTGATCGGCAAGCCATCCAACTGTTTTTGAATGCCGTCAGCGAAAGATTGATCGCCTATTTGTCGATAAGCACCAATCAGTCTACCGACACCAACCGCATTGAGTTCGGCCAAAACAGCGATCTCGGAGGGATCGCCGATCTTGCTCATGACAATCTGGATATCGCCGGCATTCGATTGAAAAAAACGCGGTCCCAATGCCGTCAGGCAAACCGGCGCCGTCAAGCAGTAAACACCGCGTACGATTTGTTTTAATGATTTACCCTGAGCCGATTTGCCTGGGTAAATGAATAGTGAGTAATCGCCATACAAGTCAACTTTATAAGTGGCATTCTGGCTGGTGAGAATATTGACCTGCTTAGGAATGACATTGTTTTCGGCATGCATTAACAATGAGTGCTCCGGGCTTAAACAATATTGGTCACCGAATCGCTCCTGAAGGTAGCGTGACACATACTCCCAATAATTGGCAAAGAAAGGTGTTGTGTCTCCCGGCGAAGCGGTTGGATCGGAAACAAAGTACCAGCCTTTGATAATTTCCTGCAAAAAGCCATTTTTTTGCAGAATTTCACGTTCAGACTGTTTAAGCTGATTGCCCCTAACAACCCCAAGATCTGAACCCAGCACATTATGCAATGCGGCCAAAGCGGCGGCTAATTTTTTGTTTTCCGGGATACGCTGTCTGCCCATGACGGATCAATTTGTTTGTTATTAAAAAATATATTAACTTGTTTTTATAAATTATATTTACTTGTTTTTATAAAAACAATATATTTTCATTTTCCTCTGCTGAAGGGGCGCTTCGCTCATTGCTCATTCGCGATCAGCCATCTCAAAATGCACTATAAATGCACAAATTTTTTTGTGCATTTATTATATTATTGATTCGTTTATGTTATTTTAATTTGTCTGTCCAATCCATCATCGGGGCCACTGAAAATCTCGATGCCTTATAACTGGTTGTTGGTTGGCCGTCCGCGGTAGCTATCATTTACACCTCTGATTAATCTTATGGGATCCTTTAACAATTACCCGATCTTGCCTCGACAAGCTCAGTACGACTAGTTAAACTATTGATTTAATTAGATACCTGTTCGCGATGAGTTTGTCTGAGTGCAGGTTTTAGAGGCTACCATATGTCATAAATTTTTTGTCACATATCGCTCTTTGGCTTGAAGAAATTTTATCTGTCTAAAAGAGCAGGGTCTCTCAAAATTGGACGATATGATGCAGCGCGCGCCTGAATTGCCAAACGCCATCAATGTCCTACATTGGTCAGGTTAATATCGACAAGAAACAATTGATCGTAAAGATTGCTTCCGGTTGTGCGCAAACACTGAGGGGGTGATGTTATTTTCAATGAGCATCATCAATATCTTCGTAAGCATCCTGGCGGAAGCGAGGCGAACAGAGTGCAAGAAAAACAAGATCATTGACACCCGTGTTAGTTACGCGTTGGCGACATAACTCGGGGATAACGACGACATCGCCCTGTCTTACGCTTTGTGGCTCAAGACAGCCAATCTCTACCAGTCCCTCACCTTCCAAAATGACATAACGTTCGATAATACCATGCAGTCGATGCCACCGGGTGGTAACGCCAGCCAGAACTCTGGCTTGTGCAATTGATAAATCCGGGTCTTCTGGCCGATTGGAGAGTTCATTGATGTAACACAATTCAGTCGTATAAAACTCGGCATCCGGTTTAAATCGATGAATGTTTTCTTTCATGGATTTTCACTATTACCATTCAACGATGAAGGCCCGAAAACAATCATTACACGATGCGGATGGTTACTTTGAACGATCTATGCGCTTGTTTAAAAAATGCTGCTCCAGCTTATTAAAATAGGCATGAATGGCATATAGCAAGAGAGCAGCAACTGGTAACGCAAAATACCAGTGTTCTTTGGCAATAACAACAAGATCCAGCAACTCACTGCCAAAAATATAAGCGGGCGTCACGGTGATGGCAGCCCAAACCCAGGCACTTAACAGATTGATTAAGGCAAATTTTCTTGCCGGAAATTTGGTTGTCCCAATCGACATTGGAATAACCGTTCTTAAACCATACATATAGCGCTGCATGAAAATAATAGGCCAGCCGTATTTACTTAATAACAAATGCGCAATGGCAAATTTACGTCGCTGCTTATACAGTTTTCGTTGAATCAAGCCTTTATTGAAACGTCCCAGGGAAAAATAAATCTGGTCACCGGCAAATCCGCCCAGTCCCGCTACAAAGACCGTCAGAAAATATTGCATGTCTCCGGTATGTGACATGATGCCTCCCATAACAAGGCCCATTTCGCCTTCCAACACGCACCACAGGAACAGAATAACGTAACCGTATTCCTTCAGTGAATCGGTAAAAAATTGTTCAATCATATTATTTAAGTTGAAACCTGTTCCAATTTAAGTGTCCTCATAATAATAGCCAGCATTTTCTGTTTTCCCCGGAATATGCAGGCTATACCCACTTTTTGTAGTTTTTATTATGGCAGACAGGGTTCTTTGTAACACCTCATTACTGAAGGTGGGCAAGGATTATAATCCGCTCTGAGACGACATCCAAGTAATCTTCGAAACATACTGGCTTCTGTAACAAAAATTAACCGGTTACCAGTAGCCTCTTTGCAGAGGACGCCAGTGGCGTTGGTAACAGCAATGAAATCAACATTAAGATCCGCTTTGGATGTGACCCCCAATAACTTCCCTGCATTTTTTTCAGTCAAACAGAAAAACGTAGGCGCGGCGCCCCGCCGGGATTGAGCCCCCAGAATGCCCGGTTCGCGGCGAAGGCGCCGCTTCTACGAAGATTTCAGGATAATTCGGAAAGTTATTTTTTGCCATATCCATATTTGACCTGGAAAAAAGCTTATACAATTCAGTACGGATTCAATCCAACCCGTACCTAAAAATGTTTTGGGCCTTGCGTCGTGCTACCCTGCTTCCAGTTTGTCCAGTCCAGTGTCAGATGACGCCGGCATCGATGAGCCCGCATAGCGTCATGATAAGCTGGATTACATCTGGGTAGTTAATCAAATGACCGCAAGCCACTGCATCCGTCGGTAATCCGACGGATGCAGTGGCTGACCTGGAAAAGTTAGGACTTGTTGCGGCAGGTTGAGCGTGCCCATCTTCCATCAAGGTGATCAACATGCCAACAATGCAAGTCATTCGTGCCTTGATCCAGTGAAAATACGGGTTCAAGAAAGCCGTTGGTTCGTTGATTTGAAATGACCGACACCTCCCGTTTTGAAGCAAAAATCACGTCTGTTCAAGATTTGAATCTGCTTTTAGAGGGTCGTCTACCGGATTTTATGGAGTAAAGTTCTGGCGAGTGCGGCAGAGTACTGCATAATTACCATTTATGAAATCAAAGCGATATAAAATTGCGAATCTTTTGCCACAATTTTGGCCCCATACCTTTTACTTTCAATACTTCATCCAGGGATTCAAAAGGCCGTGCAGCGTCAATATTTTCCGCAAGCTTTTTGGAAATCCCTTTGACTGAAACAATATCTTGAAGACTGGCACTATTTAAAGAAATGGCAGCATCGTTTTGTTCTTTGTCTTGAGCAGCGTTACTGACTTTAACAACTGCCGGAATAGTGGACTTTTCAGCAACGGTACTCGTCAAAGCGATTTTATTCCCAGAAAAACAGACGTTGATGATATTGTCAGTATCATTGCGCGTAATCGCGGGCTTGTTACTTACGATATAAGGCAATGTAAAATTAACATAATCACGGCTCGCATAACCTGTCTCGGTCCATTCGCGCAGCATTAGTGTCAAAAACCAGGTGCCTTCCGGCGGTTCCAGAAAGTTAAGATCATAGCGGCAATCGGAAAGGTAATGCTGACCGAAAAGTTCGCCGATACGGGTGTTGGCAAGCACAACCCCAGTAAAGTCGGCTCCCGTATAAGGTGTATTAAGAGCCCATAATTCAATGGATAGGGTGCCGCTGACGTTTTCTAACTCACGGTGATTGGCAATTTCGGAAATATTGATGATTACCCGGTTGTTTTGAATTTCATAACCGCAGCTATTCAAGGAAAGCCCGGTTATCTGTAAAGTATTGTATTGCGGTTGGTTTGCGTACATGAGAAATCTCTTATGTTAAAACTAAAGTTTCGGAGTTGAGAAAGTGCAGCAATGCATTGATAAATAATAAAGCACCCTACAAGAGTATAATTACGGTTAGTTGAAGACCGAACCAAACTCAAGTATGGCGCTTAATGAATCGTGCCACAAAAATGACAGAACTACCAGCGCTCACCCTAGATTTTCTGAACGCAAAGGAAATATTAATCGATAACGTCTTCGCCAAAAGCTCCGAAGCGACGATTATTGATAGGGTAATCGGCTTTATAGGGTGTTTTATACGCTGAATCGGATTATTCTTGGTTTTTTATAGTTTCGATTTTTTCAATCATTGATACTAACAATTCGTTTTGAGTTAGGGGCTCCACCTTTCTCCTGCCAGTTCGCAACATATGCGCACTGAGTAACTGCTTCATTGCTGTTTGTGCCGTCATCCTTCAAAAGCCCAAACTCGCTTGCAGATCGGTCAACCATTTTGTTAGTGTTTGCTTGGTAAACGGTTTCCGGCACCCCACGGTATCAAACAATTGCTCCAGCAAATGCAGTCCGTCGCAGATCGCCAATGCTACCAACGCGGAACAATCCGCTATCAGAATCAAAGCGTTCTCATGCCCGCCAATTCTTCCAGCATTTCTTCCTCACAGATATCGATGACAGCAACCTGATTTTGTTTACAGGCAGCCATGAAATCGTAATTATCCAACCCGGCCAACTCCGCCGCTTTGGCCAGTGTCACTCGGCTGTTTTCGAGCAACCACCGCGAATAGCTCAAGCGCATGTCTTTATCGATGTCGGCAGCAGATTGAAACGCGACAAAGTCATTCGGAAGATTGACGGCAATTTGCATGTTTTTTTACTCAAAGATTTTACAGTTACGACCCTTAGGCTCGGTTTTGCAAAATCAGGCCAAATAGCAAGCCATCGGCGGCATTATTCAAATCGCGATTGCCGCATTCCAAGATCCAAACCTCCAGCAAATCGACGATGCGTTCGACTTGTTCCTTGGCATGGGTCCAGATAGGCTCCAACTTTGAGAAGCAGATGCTTCGGCGAGCCAGTCGTTTGATCCAGGTTCTGAAGTTCAGGTTTTTGCGCCCTATCTTTCGACAGGCTCCTAGAAAAATTTTTTTTTACTATTATGAAATAGCCTGTACTTCGGTATGGGCTTTTTTTAGAAATGGGACAAAATTGGGACATTCTATTTCAGGCATAAAAAAAGGACTTGGCTAAAAACCTAAGTCCTTGATATTTTTGGTGCCTCGGGCCGGAGTCGAACCGGCACGGTGTTACCACCGAGGGATTTTAAGTCCCTTGCGTCTACCAATTTCGCCACCGAGGCTTCGGCAACTCAATAAGGCGCGTATTATATAGGAACAAAAAAACATAAACTAGGACTATTGGTTTTTTTTGTTGAAGCCCGTCATTTTTCCTATAGTTTATCACCGAAGCATTTAAGGCTCTCCAGCGTCAGTTCTGCTAATTGCATGTTTCTTTCTAATCGACCAACCCTGCAATAATAGTCTTAATTAACTCGCTTACTGTGAAAACTACCTTGTGCAGGAGTCGGGCGAGGGCTTGGCCTAAACAGGCCTAATAATTAGGTTCACCCGACTCGTTAGGCTGTGATAGACGTATTGAATGAGCTTTTTAATCCGGCGTGGGGCATTGCGCTGGGCAGTGAATGCGTCGTAGTCTATTACGGTATCCCGGTAATAATCGCCGCGTTGGATCAACAAAAACTCCATTTTTAGTAATTGGTGGACGATGGCAAAAATGGCGCGCTTGCGCCCGCGTCGTATCATCAAACTCTTGAACTTGTCCTGCTCCCCGCAGCGGGTTCGACTGGCGACATTGGCCGCTTCGCACAAGATACGTCGCACATAAGGATTGCCTTTACGCGTCCTTGTTGATTTACGCTTGCCGGCCGACTCGTTTTGGCCGGGACAGGCGCCCGTCAATTTCTGCAGTTACCGAGCAATCAGGCGATAGTCTCGAAAGTGCTGAGGCGGCACGAAGCCATTGGGCATCGGCAAATTCGGTCTTGCGTCCGGGCACTTGTTTGACATACCTAAGCCGGATAAACCGGAACCAAAATACAAATGACTTATCTCTATGTTTTTAAATAGAAATTAGACAATATCTTGTCAAAGAATGTAAAGACTTGGCTGGTAAGAGACTACAGGGCGCAAGTGTCGAGCATTGACCACGGCCAAATTCAAGCCATCTCACTCCAATGCCGCAAAGAGGCTCTTCCAATCTTTGCCCGTGCTCTCCATAACGACTTGTTCCGGATGAAAAGACGCCACCCAGGGCGCCATTTCGCGCCGATCCCGTTTAAATCCGCCAAACTCGCGCACTTCGTTAACGACGTCGCCAGCGCCGTTTTCATACAAGACACATACCGTCAACTTGGCTGGTGAACATCGAGTGCCGCAACACAACGATAGACAGCGGTTAAAGTTGATTCCATCAGGACCTTCCCAGGGTGTAAAGTTAATCAGCAGGAGGCGGCAGATGTCAGGCTGAACTCACCTTCAGGCCTGGTCTTATTACTGTGCGATCTCTTGCGATTTATGCCGGGGTACGAATCAGTCTGACGGGTCACGTTAGGTTTCAGGATAAAATTTCTAAAAATTTGATCGACCTCGTTCCGCCGCCTCCCACATAGTATCTTCCATTTACCGGGGCGATGCTGTATCTTCATGATCGTTAGGTTGGAATATCGAGTTTATGTACAAACTGACAACGCCGAATAATGCAAAGTCCACTCCGTTATAGCCTACAGCCGACTGCTGTCAGCTGGGCAATCATGATTGTCATTTTGGCACTTTGTTGGGTCGGACTTAAACATGCCTCGCCACCATTCCCCAGACCCGCTTCAAGCTTGGTATCTGAGTTTTCATCCGCTCGAGCGATGCGTTATCTGCGATCAATCGCCCAAAAAGCTCATCCGACCGGTACAACTGAAAATGATAAAGTCCGCAATTATTTAGTCACCGAACTCAAAGCACTTGGACTGGAACCACAAATACAATCCGCTTTCGCGATAAATAATCAAGGCAAACAACGGACCGTAGGTTATGTGAATAATATTCTGGTTCGGATTCCCGGAAGCCATTCAGGCAAGGCATTGCTGCTGGCTGCGCATTATGATTCAACGCACACAGGCCCCGGCGCTGCTGATGATGGCGCCTCAGTGGCCGCCATCCTGGAAACGTTGCGCGCATTAAAAAATCTGCCTCGGTTGCAAAATGATCTCATTTGTCTGTTCTCCGATGGCGAAGAAGCTGGCCTGTTGGGCGCAGAGGCCTTTGTCGCGGAACATCCTTGGGCGAAAGGGCTTGGTCTAGCGTTGAATTTTGAATATCGAGGCAACAGCGGCCCAGTAGTGATGTTTGAAACCAGTCCGAAAAACGGTAACCTCATCAAAGGACTTGCAAATACACCCCACCCGCTGGGAAATTCGTTGATGTACGAGGTCTACAAACGACTGCCTAACGATACCGACATGAGCGTCTTTAAGCGTACAGGCATAGCCGGCATGAATTATGCGGCAATTGAAGGCTATATCAGCTATCACACGCAACTGGACAGGCCTGAACTCATGCAGGAGGCTAGCCTTCAACACTTGGGTGAAACCATGCTTAATCTGGTGCAGTATTTCGGCCATGCTGATTTGGATGATTTACAAACATCCGACTGCATCTATTTTGATTTTCCGGTTTTGGGCCTGGTGAGCTATCCGGTCAGTTGGGTTCGTCCACTGTGTATTGGTCTGACTGCGCTTTTTTCTGCTGTGTTGACCTTGGGTATCAGACGAGGCCAATTACGCGCAAAAAAAATGATGGCGGGGGCTTTGGTGTTTATACTCCTCGTTGTTTTGTTGGCTTTAATGTGCCAGCTTCTGTGGCTGTTTATACTGTCATTAAATCCGCAATATGAGACTCTATTACAGGGTGACACCTATAACAGCTACTGGTATTTACTGGCATTTGTGACACTGGTGATCACTGCTTTTGGAGTAGTTCAGGCAAGAATCATCGCTTGGATTAGCCCGCTGGAATTCACTTGTGGCGCTATGTCGGTATGGCTCCTGTTGTTGATTGCATCCAGCATTGCATTGCCCGGGGCAAGTTTTTTGTTTTTATGGCCTTTAGCGCCAGCCTTGCTGGCAACAGCCTTGTTATTTTGGGCCGACACAAGGCCAGTCAAGCTGGTCATCATGATTGCGGGAGTTAGTCCAGGCATCCTTATGCTCACGCCTTTCATCAAAGCATTGTTTGTAGGGTTGACAGCTAACCAGATAGGCTTGGTGATGATTTTTCTGACCTTATTTCTCGGCTTGCTAACGCCGTTGTTGGATTTATTGATGCGCACTCGGCTAGTGCCACCTGCTTTAGTGCTGACCGGAATATGCTCGTTATTGACCGCAGAATTCAACGCCGGTTTCGATGCAGAACACCCACGCCCCAACCATCTGTTTTATGCGCAGAACGCGGTCACGAACCATGCGTTTTGGCTATCGAGAGACACATCGCTCGATGAATGGACCCGGACATTTTTTCCGTCAACTAGCGCAAAGCGACATGTTCCGGAAATTTTTGGCGAACAGTCGCAAGCCTATTGGGTCGGAACAGCTCCGGCATTACCGTTGCCAGCGCCGACAATCACCGTGCTTTCTGACCATATCCAATCCGGTAACAGAGAAATCTCTATTCAGATTACATCGCTGCGGCATGCACCTGAACTCCAGCTTTCTGTAGAAGGTGTTCGTGTACTGGGCTCAAAGATAGAAAATCGGATCTTTTCAGAAAATCCCGACCCTGCCTGGAAAATGAAGGGCGTTGGCTTCTCTGAAAAACCCCTAAATGTAGCACTAACCGTAGAGGCCAACAGCCCTTTTAAAATCAGGGTTATCGATTTTTCATACGAACTGCCCAACACGCCTTTCCCACCTCGCCCACCCGATATGATCCCTCAACCTTTCGGGTTTAGTGACACGACGGCCGTGACGACACAGACAAATTTCAATTAGAGAACGATCTTACCTCTTGAGTTCAGGCTACTTTATCAAAGCACCAGCAAAAGACTGTTGCCGCCAAGCCTCATATAAAACTATCGAAACTGTATTTGATAAGTTCAGGCTGCGTACTTCAGCGCGCATAGGAAGATAAAGACACTGAGCCTGCCCCAAGCCCAATAGGATAGGAATCGGCAAGCCGCGAGTTTCTGGCCCGAACAAAAACGCATCCTGAGGTTTGAAATCAATCTGACTGAATACTTGACGGCCTTTTGTTGACAGCGCAAACAGACGCACAGGCTTTATGCTATCAACAAATTGATCCAGAGATTCATGGACTTTGACCGAAACCCACTCGTGATAATCCAGGCCGGCTCGGCGCAGTTTTTTATCATCCAATTCAAAACCGAGTGGTTTGATTAAATGCAACTGCGCCCCCGTATTGGCACATAATCGGATAATATTGCCTGTATTCGCCGGAATTTCAGGCTCGTACAAAACAATGTGAAACATTACAGATAGTTGTTATCGATAACAACAGGTGTCAGTTTCCAAATCTCATTGTTGTAATCGGTGATGGTTCTATCCGTTGAAAACTTCCCGCTGCTCGCACAGTTGATTATGCTCATGCGCGTCCAGCGTTCCGTGTCCTGATAGGCCGCTTCAACTTGTTTTTGGGCATCAACAAAGCTGCGGAAATCGGCAATCGTCATCCACGGATCGTTTGGGCTTTTTATTGAAGCCAAAATGGCATCAAAAATTTCCGGTTCAAATTGATTAAAATGCCCCCATTCCAGTAAATTGATGACTCTTTTCAGCTCTTCATCACTATTGATAATGGCAACCGGGTCATAATGGCCTTTCATAGCTTCAACCTGATCCTCGGTCAATCCAAACAGGAAAAAATTCTCGTCGCCCACTTCCTCACGGATTTCGATATTGGCACCATCCAGCGTACCGATAGTCAAGGCACCATTCATCATGAATTTCATGTTGCCTGTTCCTGAAGCCTCTTTACCTGCAGTGGAAATTTGTTCTGATAAATCAGCGCCTGGACAAATTTTTTCCATCGCCGATACCCGGTAATTGGGTAAGAAAATCAACTTCAACTTATTGCCAACATCAGGATCATTGTTGATGACACCAGCCACATTATTGATCAATTTGATGATTTTTTTCGCCATAAAATAGCCCGGTGCTGCCTTACCTCCGATCAGCACACATCGATTAGTCCAGTTAGCGGTATCACCCTGCTTGATACGGTCGTAAAGATGAATAACATGCAATACATTCAGCAATTGCCGTTTATATTCATGAACACGTTTAACCTGAACATCAAACAAGGAATTGATATCCAGTTCAACATCATGCTCCTGTTTCTTGTAATCGATTAAGCGTTGTTTTGCAGATTGCTGAATCTCGTGCCAGCGTTTGCGAAACTTCTTGTCATCGGCGTATGGCTTCAAACGCTGTAACAAAGACAAATCTGTCAACCAGCCATCGCCAATGGCTTCAGTAATCAGCTTGGCCAGTTCAGGATTGCACGAAGCCAGCCAGCGACGTGGCGTTACCCCATTGGTTTTGTTGTTAAATTTTTTCGGCCATAATTCGTAAAAATCATGGAACAGGCCTTGCTGCAGTAGCTTTGAATGTAATTCGGCAACGCCGTTAACTGAATAACTGCCGACAATCGCCAGATAAGCCATTCTTACCTGCTGTTCATGACCTTCTTCAATCAACGACATGCGCGCCATGCGCTCTTTATCGCCCGGGTAGTGTGCCGATACCTCAGCCAGAAAATGTGCGTTTATTTCGAAAATAATCTCCATAATTCTAGGCAACAACTGTCTGAACAAATTGACCGACCATCGCTCCAATGCTTCCGGTAGCAAAGTATGATTGGTATAAGCCATGGTATTTCGAGTAATAGCCCACGCCTCGTCCCAGGACAAGCCATGAATATCAATCAATAAGCGCATGAGTTCTGCTACGGCAATACTGGGATGCGTGTCATTCAATTGAAAGCAATTCTTTGCCGCAAATTCGGTGAAATCGTTTCCATGCCGCCCAACCCAGGTTTCAATGACATCCTGCAAGCTGGCAGAAGCCAATAAGTATTGCTGACGCAAGCGCAATGCCTTGCCATTTTCATTGGCGTCGTTCGGATATAGCACCATGGTGATGTTTTCTGCGGTATTTTTTGCTGCGACTGCTTCTGCATAATCACCGGCATTAAATTCCTGCAAATCGAATTCTTCTGTTGCCGTAGCTTTCCACAACCGCAAGGTATTCACTGTGCCGTTTTTGAAACCGGGAATCGGTGTATCAAAAGGAACGGCCAACACATCATGTGTATCGACCCAACACACACGAGTATGTCCGTATTCATCAGTATGGGTTTCGGTGCGTCCGCCAAACTTTATCCGTTGTTTGTATTCAAGGCGCTCGATTTCCCAGACATTGCCATTACGCAACCAATGATCGGGCTTTTCTATCTGTTCGCCATTAATCACAACTTGTGAAAACATGCCGTATTCATAACGCAAACCATAACCCATGACCGGCAATTGCAACGTTGCACAACTATCAATGAAGCAAGCGGCCAAACGCCCCAGGCCGCCATTACCTAGTCCTGCATCAGGTTCACTTTCGAACAATTCCTCAAGATTAAGCCCCAGATCATGCATGGCTTTACGGACAGGATCATTAATACCCAAATTGAGCATGGCATTACTGAGCGTGCGGCCCATTAAAAATTCCATCGACAAGTAATAGGCTTTTTTGCAGTCTTCCTCTTTATAAGCATGATAGGTCCGTTTCCAGCGTTCGATGAGTCTGTCACTGATCGCCAGAGATAATGCCTCATAGGCATAATGCAGCGAGCTGCAATTTTCATCTCTTCCTAGTCGGTGTCCATAATAACGCTTGAAATCTGCTTCAAGATGCTGTTTATCCATTCCTAAATCCGGCAATGTGGTAATTGTGGACTTAGGCTGGCTTACTTTGAAACGTCTATGTGGCATTTTGATTTTCGCTGATAGTTTAAATAAGTTTATCCGGGTATTTTAACCGATTTAATTCAAGACATTCCAGGCAAGGTTTATTAATAGGTATGAAAATAGTAAATTTGGGGCCGTGTGGATCAGTAACAGCATTCAATAGACATCAAAATTTCGCTCAACTCAAAACCATTTCATTTTTTTTGGATCCTAGTAAAATGAGTGATTTTACGAAAAAATGGGGGGTTAATATTTTCGTCTCCAATGGTTAAAAAAGTTATAATCAATGCAATTTGAATATCAACCGTATTTATTGAGGTGAGCGTGGAGCTAAGCGGTGGACAAATCCTGGTGCAGAGTCTTAAAGACGAAGGCGTGGAATATATTTTTGGTTATCCTGGCGGAGCGGTATTGCATTTGTATGATGCACTGTTTCAACAGGAAGATATCAAACATATACTGGTCAGACATGAGCAGGGAGCGACTCATGCTGCGGACGGTTACGCCCGCGCAACCGGAAAGCCAGGCGTTGTTCTGGTGACGTCAGGCCCAGGCGCCACGAATGCGGTAACCGGTATTGCAACAGCCTACATGGATTCCATCCCGATGGTTGTAATTTCCGGACAGGTGCCTTCACCCGTAATTGGTAGTGATGCCTTCCAGGAAGTTGATATGATCGGTATCACGCGTCCCTGTGTAAAGCATAATTTTTTAGTCAGTGATGTCAATAAGTTGGCTGAAACCATAAAAAAAGCATTTTACGTTGCAACCACCGGCCGCCCTGGACCTGTGGTCGTGGATGTACCGAAAGACATCACGGACCCCAAAATCAAGGTACCCTACAAATACCCTAAAAAAGTTGAAATGCGCTCTTATAATCCCGCAGTTAGCGGACATAAGGGACAAATAAAAAAGGCGGTTGAATTATTACTGTCCGCCAGCAAACCGATTATCTATTCGGGTGGCGGTGTTGTATTGGGTGAAGCCAGTAAAGAATTGACCGAATTCAGTCGCTTGCTGGGATATCCTGTTACCAACACACTGATGGGCCTGGGTGCCTACCCAGCCACCGACAAGCAATTTGTCGGCATGCTGGGGATGCACGGCACTTATGAAGCCAATATGGCCATGCATGAGAGTGATGTGATTATTGCTATCGGGGCACGTTTCGACGATCGCGTCACCGGCAAGCTCGACCTTTTTTGTCCTTATGCCAAAATCATCCATATTGATGTCGATCCTGCATCAATTTCAAAAACCGTTAAAGTCGACATTCCAATCGTTGGTGAAGTTAAACCGGTTTTAGAACAAATGATTGAGCTGATCAAGGAAAACAAAAAGAAACCGGACAAAAAGGCGCTGGAGTCTTGGTGGAAACAAATCAAGGTTTGGCAATCGGTTAAGTGCCTGGAGTTTGATCGCGGAAGCCGCTTGATCAAGCCGCAGTTTGTTATCGAACAATTGTATGAAGTCACCAAAGGCGATGCCTATGTTACATCCGACGTAGGACAACATCAGATGTGGGCCGCCCAATATTATCACTTTGACAAACCACGCCGCTGGATCAATTCCGGTGGCCTGGGAACAATGGGCTTTGGCTTGCCTGCCGCTATCGGCGTCAAGCTGGCGTTTCCGGATGCCGATGTAGCTTGTGTCACCGGGGAAGCCAGCGTACAGATGTGTATTCAGGAATTATCAACGGCACTGCAATATAAAACAGCCATCAAAATTATCAATTTGAATAACCGCTATATGGGCATGGTCCGCCAATGGCAGGAATTTTCATACGAAAGCCGCTATTCGCACTCGTACATGGACACCATTCCGGAATTCGTCAAACTGGCAGAAGCCTATGGCCATGTCGGGATTCGCATCGACAAGCCCGAAGAAGTCAAACCGGCTTTGGAAAGGGCTTTTGCGATGAAAGACCGCACGGTTTTTTTGGACATCATTACCGATCGCACTGAAAACGTTTATCCGATGATAGAAGCCGGCAAGGGTCATCATGACATGAAGTTAAGAGTTGCTTTGGGTACATCGACAGACAGGGAACTGGCCTGATGAGACATATCATTTCCATTCTTATTGAAAACGAATCCGGCGCCTTATCCCGGGTAGCAGGCCTGTTTTCTGCTCGTGGCTATAATATCGAATCATTGACTGTGGCGCCTACGGAAGATTCCAGTATGTCGCGAATGACGCTGGTCACACGCGGCAGTGAACAGATCATTGAACAGATAACCAAACAGTTGAACAAGCTAATTGATGTGATCAAGCTGATCGATTTGGCCGAATCGCAGCATATCGAACGCGAACTGATGATGGTTAAAATCAGAACCGCATCCGAAACACGCGACGAAATCAGACGCGTGGCAGATATTTTTAGAGGTAGAATCATTGATGTTACGCCAACGTCCTATGTTGTAGAAATGACAGGCACTTCCGAAAAACTGGATGCTTTCCTGGCCACTGTCGACTCAGGCACCATCATTGAAGTCGTTCGCTCTGGCCCGACCGGTATTTCACGAGGCGAAAAAGGGCTGCATCTATAACTTTTAGGCTCAAGGTGAAAGACTCAAGGCAAAAAGAATCTTTCACCTACCAAGTTTCATCTATTTTATTTTTATACAAAAAACAGGAAAAACCATGCAAGTTTATTACGACAAAGATGCCGATTTATCTATTATCAAAGCTAAAAAAGTAGCTATCATCGGTTACGGATCTCAAGGTCATGCCCATGCCAACAACCTAAAAGACTCCGGCGTTGAAGTGATAGTCGGCTTGCGCGCTGGCTCAGCCTCGGTCGCCAAAGCGCAGGCTTGCGGCCTGACGGTTAAGGATGTGCCTCAAGCTGTTGCCGGTGCCGATATCGTCATGATACTGACACCCGATGAATTTCAATCGCAATTGTACAAATCAGAAATTGAACCGAACATCAAACAAGGCGCAGCGTTAGCGTTTGCACACGGCTTTTCAATTTTATACAACCAGGTCGTACCCCGCGCCGATCTGGATGTCATCATGATTGCGCCTAAAGCCCCCGGCCATACGGTTCGTTCTGAATTTGTCCGTGGCGGTGGCGTTCCCGATTTAATTGCCATCCATAAAGATGTCTCCGGAAAAGCCAAATCGATTTGTTTGTCTTATGCCTCCGCCATTGGTGGCGGTCGTTCAGGCATCATTGAAACCACTTTCCGTGATGAAGCTGAAACTGATTTGTTCGGTGAGCAGGCTGTACTTTGCGGTGGCGCAGTTGAACTGATCAAAGCCGGCTTTGAAACACTCGTGGAAGCAGGTTATGCACCGGAAATGGCTTACTTTGAATGTTTACACGAGTTAAAACTGATTGTTGATCTGATGTACGAAGGCGGCATCGCCAACATGAACTACTCGATTTCCAACAATGCCGAATATGGCGAATATGTCACTGGCCCCAGAGTCATTAACGAAGAAAGTCGTTGGGCCATGCGAGAAGCATTGAAAAACATTAGAAATGGCGAATATGCCAAGCAATTTATCCTGGAAGGCCTGACCGGTTATCCGGAAATGACTGCGAAACGTCGCCTGAATGCCGAACATCCGATTGAAGTTGTAGGCGCCAAGCTGCGTAGTATGATGCCCTGGATCAAAGCCAATCAGATTGTTGATAAAAGCAAGAACTAAAGCCATCAACGATAGGTTGCCTGCATAGGCGACCTATCAAGCCTGCCCACACCAAAAATTCAACGTCTTGTGACGTGAAGATCGGCTTCCTTCCCCTACGAGAAGTTCGATCATCGAATTATCGCTGCTGCCGCCATCGATAATAAGTTTTACCATCATTACATGACCAACTTGAACGCTGGGTTCCAAATTTGGTCATTCGTAACTTGCAGTCATGCTCGGTTTTGAATTGCTCCCAAACCGCATCATCCGTGTTTACGCTGAAATACAAGCGACTCATGATAAAGAGCGCAATAACAAACCCCAAAATGAGCAGGGCATCAAAGGGCTTTTGCTGGAAATAGTGTCCGATTTTTCCCGACAACTGTTTTAACTTCATTACGCCCCCTGATTTAATTGATTTCAGAAACATAAACGGGACCCAGTGAGCAACGATTATAGCTGTTTCATATTGAGTATTTTATACTACTAAGGATTCCTTAGCGTTTAGCGAATTAGAAGATTTAAGCTATTTTCACGCATGTTAAAGCATCGAGGCCATAGTAAAAAAGCCAGCCTGTACTGTAAATCCACCTTTGAAACATTGGAAACCGCTGTGAACTCTAAAATTATCTTTTGTAGCCTGCTGACCACCCTGATCAGCCTATTCAGCCACTTGCTCTTAGCAGAAACCGGCAATTATCAAATTGAGTTACTGGTATTCTCTCAAAAATGGCCTAATACGGAAGTTTTCGAGCAAACGGTCAGCAAAATAGAATGGCCCGGCACATTAACCGAATTATCGACCTATGCAAAGGCGGACTATCAAACGCTCAATGATAGCGCGACAGCCCTATCGGGCAATTCAGCGTATCAGCTCATGTTGCAAGAAGCCTGGATTCAATCGATTGAGGAAAACAGTCCAGGCAACCCGGTGCATGTTCAAAGCACTGATCGCAAAGTGAATGGCTACGTACAAATGGAAAGAGGCCAAACCCTACAACTGGTCATTGATCTCGAATATACGCCCGGCCAGACCGGCACGAGTGGTGAGGCAATTATTTATCACTTGCATGAAAAACGAACCTTCCAGTTTAATGACCTTTTATACCTGGACCACCCGATGTTTGGAGCGGTTGCAAAAATTAGCGCCATCACACCGTAATTCGCAGGCAGGGGAGTTGATCCCGTCATGTTGACAAGCGCTGTTGCCATTCAACCACTTTCGCTGTTAAATCAGCGCTGTTGATCGTTGTCAGACTGCGATGCGTCAGCAGGCGTTTTCCGGCAACCCAGACATCAGTGACTTGCTGGCGACCGGCTGAATAAACACAAGCCGAAATCGGGCAATACAACGGCTGGGTTTCCAGATGTGACAAATCAACGGCTATCACATCGGCAGATTTGCCGACCTTTAAGGAACCGATTTCATCCTCCAGTCCCAGCGCCTTGGCGCCGTTAATCGTCGCCATGCGCAAAGCTGTCATGGCTGGAACAGCACTTGCATCACCGGCAACAGCTTTGGCCAGCAAGGCCGCCGTGCGCATTTCGCCGAACATATCCAGATCGTTGTTACTGGCCGCACCATCAGTCCCTAAAGCAACATTAATACCCGCCGAAATACATTTTGCAATCGGGCTAAAGCCACTGGCCAACTTTAAATTTGACTCCGGGCAATGAATCAAATGAGCGCCCGCTTTTGCAAACAGGGTGATTTCATCATCGGTCAGTTGCGTCATATGGACGGCCATAAATGACGGATTGAGCAAACCGAGTTCATTTATGCGTTGCAAAGGTCGCTGGCCATTCGTTTGTTGAGCCTGATCGACTTCGTGCAGTGTTTCATGAACATGCATGTGGATAGGCACCTCCAGCTCATCAGCAAAAACCCTGATTTTTTTTAGCGGCTCGTCCGAAACGGTATAGGGCGCATGAGGCGCAAACGCCGTTGTACATAATGCCGAATGACGCAGTTGATCATGGATCTGCAAACCTTTTTCGATATAATTATCGCTGTTTTCCGCCCAAATAGTAGGGAAATCAATTACGATCATGCCTACACAGGCCCGTATGCCATGCTGCATGGCCTGCTGGGCCGTAATGTCCGGAAAGAAATACATGTCATTAAAGCACGTGGTGCCGCCCAGAATCATTTCGGCAATCGCCAAATCCGAGCCATCCCTGACAAACGCCTCGCTCATCCATTTTTGTTCTAGCGGCCAGATATGATTTTGCAACCAGTCCATCAGTGGTAAATCGTCGGCAATTCCCCGCATCAAGGTCATTGCAGCATGCGTGTGGCAATTGATCAACCCGGGCAACAGGGCATGGTCAAGCAGATTTTCAGTACTATGTCCCTGATATTTTTGTTTGGCGAGATCAGTAGGCAATAAATCCAAAATTCTGCCGCCATCAATGACCAAGGTGTGATGTTCAAGCGTTACGGATTCCGGTTCAACAGGTATAATCCAGCGAGCGTGGACAAGAGTATCGACTATCATGAGCGCTTCCATTTTTAAGTTCCGGAATTATAACTTTTTACTATCGGATTTTAATAACTAATGACTATACAAACCAATCTGCCAGTCCAGGCACTCAGATGGACGGGCGACACCTTGATTGTCCTTGATCAACGTCAACTACCGGAACAGGTGGTTTATGATGAATATCGGGATGCCTCCGGCGTGACAGAAGCCATTGTCACCATGCGTGTGCGGGGCGCTCCGGCCATCGGAATTGCAGCCGCCTACGGCATCGTTCTTTCGGCCAAACAGCATTATTCGGTAAATAATGATCAATGGCTTCCTCTTGTAGAGGCTGATATCGACAAACTCGCAAAATCGAGACCGACGGCGGTCAATTTATTTTGGGCGCTGGATCGAATGAGCGCGCAATTGCAGCAGTCACATGATGATCCTGTGCAGTCACTTTTGGTCTGTGCAGAAAAAATTCATGCCGATGACATTGCTGCCAATCACACCATGGGCGAATTGGGAGCCGACATTATTGCGGGTAGCCAGGGCGTCTTGACACATTGTAATACCGGCACGCTGGCTACCGGCGGTTATGGAACGGCATTAGGCGTCATCCGCAGCGCTTATCAACGACAGTCACTCAAGGTCTATGCCGGTGAAACCCGTCCCTGGTTACAAGGCGTGCGACTTACGGCCTGGGAGTTATCCCAGGATGGCATTCCGGTGACATTATGTGCCGATTCAGCGGCGGCCTGGCTGATGAAATCGGGCAGGATCGACTGGATTATTGTGGGCGCTGATCGTATTGCGGCCAACGGCGATACGGCCAATAAAATTGGCACCTATTCGCTTGCCGTTCTGGCCAAACAGCACGGTGTAAAATTCATGGTGGTGGCACCAACATCAACCATTGACTGGACTATCGAGAATGGCGATCAAATCCGGATCGAAGAGCGCAATCAAAATGAATTATTGCCGGCTTGCTATATCAAAGAAAATTCTTTAGTCAGCGCCTGGAATCCCGTCTTTGATGTGACGCCCGCTGAATTGATTACTGCAATTGTAACTGAACGTGGTGTGATCATGAATCCTGCAAAAACATCGGGTGTGAGAGGTTTAAATGTTGTCATTTGCTAAAAAGGGCGCTAATCCGATACAGGCTGCGGGTTATTTATTTAGAGGATTTAAGTTGCTGGCCAGTGCCGAACTTCGCAAGTTCATTATCATTCCGATACTGATCAATCTGATTTTGTATAGCGGAGCACTCGTTCTGGGTTTTTACACCTTCGCAAATGTAATCGATACATTCATCCCTTCCTGGTTGCAGTGGATGAGCTGGATTTTATGGCCGTTATTTTTTATCAGTTTCTTTATAACCGGATTGTTTACCTTCACCCTTCTGGCTAACCTGCTAGCGGCGCCTTTTTATGGTCGATTATCGGCAAAAACCCTGGCGCTCATTAACGGACAAAAACTGCCAACGGCTGAACAACCCTTTATGCAAGTCATCCTGGCTGAACTCAAACGCGCCGGCTACTTCGCAACCAGAGCCTTGCCGTTGCTGGGATTGTCCCTTATTCCGGGCCTTAACGTAGTGGCACCTTTTTTATGGACCCTGTTTGGCGCCTGGGGCATGGCGCTGGAATACATGGCTTATCCATTAGAAAACAAAGGCCTGCTGTTTACCGAACAGCGACAGCTTATCAAGACCATACGAACAGGAGCGTTAAGTTTTGGTGGGCTGGCAGCGTTTGGTCTCTCCATTCCGATACTGAATATCTTTGTTGCTCCTGCCGCCGTCATCGGCGCCACGATTTATCTCAATGAATTTCTTCGGGATAGGGATCCGGCCCTGTAAAGTTTTCACTCCGTTCGCCGTGTTCCTTTCGGCTTCGCTCGCGAACAGTTTCAAATTACATCAGAGCGAATCACGAAGGGGGCAGAAGCCTGAGAATTAATGTTTCGCTTTCCTGACAAAGTGGAATAAATCCGTAACAGGCTGTACAATCAATATCATAGCCAGCATCTGCTTTATTGACCTTATTGATCCCGACATATTTTAAAATTTAACTTTACACTCGTTAGATAATGGAAACTACCGACAATCAACGCCGACATTTGCGCTTAGCCCATCGAGCAAAAGTGCAGCTGGGCCATCCCGTCGAAACAATTATTGGTTATACCAAGGATATCTCCGAGAGTGGTTTGTTTATCTATGGCGCATTCAAAAACACACCGGCAATTGGCGATGAACTGCAAGTATTGCTGCTGGACATCGAAGATGCTATCCCTAAATCGGTGATCGTAAGACGAATCGATCCGGGCAAAGGGCTTGCTGTAGAATTTCTTTAGTGAGCCGGGAAAAATCATTTGGTCCAGCTTAAATTATCACCGAATTTGTTCCTTCACTGACATTACGAGAGATAGCCATGTCCGTTTCATCTATGAAATCTTTAACAACCATTCTGCTTTTTATAGCGACTCCAACCGTGTTTGCCGAAGCAAAACCGGTCTTTAGCCGATCTGTTTTGATGGAAAATAAAGTAGAATTGCCGAGTAAAAATATTGTTTCCCGAACCATCCGCGTCATTTTTCCACCCGCCTTTAAAACCCCCCTTCATACTCACGAAGGTCCGGGCCCTCGTTATGTGGTCAAGGGTAAGCTAAAAGTCATCGAAGGTGGCTCAACGCATATTTACCAGTCTGGCGATGTTTTTTGGGAGTCCGGACAATTAATGTCCGTAGAAAACGTCAGCGGTCAAACCGCCGAATTAATCATTGTTGAATCGGTGCCTGATACCCAATAGGGAACTTCTAAATAGTATTCGAACCTGCTGCACGAATGAATTTACTGAATTAACCGGACCTTGCCTTTATCCTTGAATCATAGGGCATTCTGGATGATTAATCGCGGGAGGGCGCTCTGGCAAGGACTTCAGAAAACCAGGTCATATCGGAAAAACCATTTTTACCAAACCCCAAACCCGCCGACTGTTTCATGACTCCATCCGGTTCACTGCATTCGCTTGATAACGGCATTGCCGTGATTCACTCCAATCAACTGGAAGAGCTTCGCGATGTGGTGGAATACTGGCTACGTCAGCACCCGTTAAGCCCCTTGGAAAATGAGGTGTTTTTGGTTCAAAGCAATGGCATGGGACAATGGCTGAAGCAAAGCCTGGCGCAGAATACATCCTTGGGAATTGCGGCGGCCATCAAGATACAATTGCCCTCCCTGTTCATCTGGAGTGTTTATCGCTCGGTTTTGGGCGAGCAAATTCCTAAACAGCAACTTCTGGCCAAGTCGCCGCTCATTTGGCGACTCTATCGTTTACTGCCCGCACTCATTTCCCAACCCGGCTTTGAGACACTGGCAAGCTTTTTGATCGATGACAGCAACCGCCGCAAACGCTACCAACTTGCCGTACAGCTCGCTGATCTTTTTGATCAATATCAGGTCTATCGTTCCGACTGGCTGACTGATTGGGCCAATGGCCAGGATACCTTGCGTAACGCTCGGGGTGAGGCTTCACGCTTGCCAGAACCGCAGCGATGGCAAGCCAGTTTGTGGCGCACCGTTTTAAGAGAATTGGATGCGGATAAAATAATGTCTGCAAGCCGATCGTCAGTGCATGCTGAATTCATGAATCGGATTGACTCAATGCATGTTCGCCCATCTGGCGTGCCGCGCCGCATCCTTCTGTTTGGCCTCTCCTCTTTGCCTCAGCAATCGCTTGAAGTCTTGGCCAAGTTGGGTAAATTCAGTCAAATAGTGTTATTTGTTCATAATCCCTGCCAGCACTACTGGGCCGACATTATCGAAGATAAAGAACTCCTCAAAGCCGAATGCCGCCGTCACAACTACAAATCGGGCATGACAGGAACCCTCAGCGCGGAAGAACTTCATCTTCACGCCCCACCTTTGCTGGCCGCCTGGGGAAAGCAGGGGCGCGATTACCTGCGTCTGCTGGATCTGTTCGATGAAAAACAAACCTATGCAAAATGGCAATGGCCCGACAGCAAAATTGATCTTTTCAGGGACTACGGCCACCCCGGCCAGCGCAGCTTGCTGCAACAACTCCAACAGTCCATTCTTGATCTGGAACCATTGCCCGCCGAGCCTACCCTGCTTCCCCGAATCGATGACTCAATAGCATTTCATGTCGCCCACAGCCCGCAACGTGAGGTTGAAATCCTGCACGATCAACTGCTATCTCGTTTTGAAGCCGCGCAGCAAAGTGACAGCCCGCTTTATGCCCGTGAGGTCATCGTGATGGTACCCGATATCAATACCTATGCCCCGCATATCCGTGCTGTCTTCGGACTCATGCAAGCCGATGATCCGCGTTATATTCCTTTCAGTCTGGCCGATCAACACCAACGGGGCCAAAATCCGATACTGGTTGCCGTTGAGACTTTACTGAATTTGCCCGAATCCCGTTTTACGGTGAGTGAATTTCTTGGTTTACTGGAGGTTCCGGCATTAAGAGCACGTTTTGACATCGATGAATCGGCGACGCCAAAAATTCATCAGTGGATTGAAGAAACCGGTATCCGATGGGGATTAAATGCAACGCAACGAGCTCAATCCGTGGTCATGCCGTTGAATATGGACGCCAACACCTGGCAATTTGGCTTGCGCAGAATGCTATTGGGCTATGCCGTGGGCGCCGGCAAGCCCTTCAATACCATTGAACCTTATGAAGAAATGGGCGGACTCGATGCAAAATGGCTGGGCGGCTTGTCATGGCTACTGGAGACCCTGGAAAAATATGCGAATATTTTAAAGTGTGAAAAAAATCCTGCTGACTGGCAACACGCACTTTTATCGCTACTGGACGATTTTTTTGTCGTCAGCGACGAGAGGGAGCGAAAAATCCTGGAAGGATTATCCCGTTCATTAACCCAATGGGGCCTGCATTGTGAACAAGCCGGCTTGACAGCTCCGGAACTGATGCCCGTCAATGTCGTGCGTGAGGCATGGCTCATGGGTGTTGACGAACCGTTGTTAAACCAGCGCTTTCTCAGCGGCCGGGTCAATTTTTGCACCCTGATGCCCATGCGGGCTATCCCATTTCGGGTGATCTGCCTGTTGGGCATGAATGACGGCGATTATCCGCGCAATCAGCAAGCCCCCGGTTTTGATCTGATGAGCCAGCGCGGCCAGTACCGACCGGGCGACCGCTCACGTCGACAGGATGATCAATACCTGTTTCTGGAAGCCTTATTGTCAGCCAGGCAACAGCTCTATATCAGTTGGATTGGTCGTAGCATCCGCGACAACAGTGAACGTCCGCCGTCGGTTTTGATCAGCCAGTTACGCGAGGCATTGTCTCAAGGCTGGACACTGCCGGATAATGAACCTTTACTTGATGCCATCACCGTCAAGCATCCCCTGCAACCGTTTAGCCCCTCTTATCTGTTAAAAAACCGGGATCGGCGATTATTTACCTATGCCAGAGAATGGTTTGAACATTCACCCATCATTCCAGGCAACGACCATTCGTTAACTGTTTCGGATCAAAAGACTTTGAGCCTCTCGATTGAAACCCTTGCACATTTTCTAAGGGCACCAGTAAAAACCTTCTGCAATGAAACGCTCAAATTTGGATTCGATGATGAAACAATCACCAGCGAAGATAGCGAACCGTTCAATATCAATCGACTTGAAGCGTATGTTCTAGGCAAACATTTACTTGATACGTTAATCAATGAAAACCCTGATGACATTGATGCTCATATGGCACAGCAACAAAGGGCCACGGAACTCAGGGGACAACTTCCTCTTGCAGGCTTTGCACAGGCAGCCTATGAGAGTGTTGCCGAGCCGGTTAAAAGTACGTGGGAACAGTATCAACGCCTGCTTCCTGAATGGCCCATCAAACTTGATGCCCATGTCCTGACACTGCCTCCTTTTGTTCTGATGAATGGTATCACTGTGCAATTGACAGGGATTTTAAGCCATTTGCGACAATGTGGTCATCAACAGTTAACTGGGGCGATTGATCTGACCGCTCAACGCTTAGTTACTGACAAACCCATCAAATACCACACGCTGTTGCTGCACTGGGTTCAGCATTTGGCCGCTTGCGCCAATCATTTGCCCCTGCAGACGCTGGTGATCGCATCCGATGGCGTCATTACCATCCCCGCCATCGAACAATCCGAGGCGCTGACTCAATTGGAAAGCCTTGTTGATGCGTATTGTCAGGGTATGAAAGCGCCCTTGCCGGTTGCCTGTAAAACCGCCTTCGCTTGGTTAAACTCAACACCCGATAAGGCTTTGGAAAAAGCAGCCGCGAACTACCAAGGTGATGATTGGAACAATGGAGAAGTCCGTTACGACGCTTATCTGACGCGATTCTTTCCACGTTTTGCCGATTTATACCGGATCGACAATGGCGAGAATTTTGTGTATTGGGCAAGCAGGCTTTATCGTCCTGTAATTGATTACATTAAAAATGAAAACGTGCAGGAATCGCAATCATGACCGCAGCGATTTCTCTGAATCCGGTCAATTTTCCATTGAACGGCACTCGCCTGATCGAAGCCAGTGCGGGAACCGGTAAAACTTACACGATTGCGGCCTTATATGTGCGACTGATTCTGGGGCATGATGTCGATAAAACATGGCAAGGCCGGGAGCTTTTGCCACCGGATATTTTGGTGGTGACCTTTACTGAAGCTTCCACCAAAGAATTGCGTGAACGTGTACGTGACCGTCTCAGTCAGGCGGCTCGTTTTTTTCGTCAACAAACGGACAAAAGCGATGCATTTCTGGAAGCCATCCGCGCTGATTACGAAGTTGGCTTGTGGCCTGCATGCGCCCGACGACTGGAACTGGCCGCCAACTGGATGGATGAAGCGGCCGTCTTCACGATCCATGGCTGGTGTAACCGGATGTTGCAACAACATGCCTTTGACAGTGGCAGCTTGTTTCATCAAGAGATCAACACCGATGACACCGAACTGTTGAATGAAGTTGTACGTGATTATTGGCGCAGTTTTTACTATCAAATCAGCCATGACGACCCGAATTTTCAGGTGCTGTATGGCATTTTCAAGCAGCCAGATGACCTGCAAAATAATATTGGACTGCTCTTAAAGAATTCTGATCCAATAACCAACCCGTTGGCTAATTCGGATAGCATCAGTTCCTTGATCAATGCAGTGACTTCGGAACGACAGCAGATTCTCATCGCGTTAAAACAGCCCTGGCAACGCTGGTCTACGGAAATTAAATTGCTCTTGGAAACCGCCGTAAAAAACAAAGTACTACAAGCCAAAAACTACAAATCCAATAATATTCAGAATTGGATAGACAAAATAATTGCCTGGAGCGGGGACCCCAGCCAGGAAACTCTCGACATCGGCAAGGGCTTTGACAATCTATCACCTGTCGGCATGGCCAGAATGACCAACCCGGGGCAAACCCCGCCCAGTCACCCGGGGTTTGAAGCACTAAGCCAGTTAGTGCGACAACTCGAAGTGCTTCCCAGTTTAAAAGTTGAATTGATCAAACATGCTGTTCACTGGATTCGACATCGCTACGACTATGAAAAACAACGCATGGCTCGAATGACGTTTGACGATATGCTGACCCGTCTCGATAAGGCGCTGCATGGTAACAACGGTCAGCAATTGGCGAAGGTGATTCAGCAGCAATACCCGATTGCATTGATCGATGAATTTCAGGATACCGATCCCGTTCAATACCGCATATTTTCCAGCCTCTATCCAGCAGCAGCTGCCAATGAAGCAGGGTGCTTGATGATCGGCGATCCCAAACAGGCGATCTATTCATTTCGTGGTGCCGATATTTATACGTATCTTAAAGCCCATCAGGATACGCTAGGCAGGCATTACACACTGGGAACCAACTACCGATCGGCACAAGCCTTGGTCGAGGCCGTCAATCAGGTCTTTGTACATGCGGATCAGCAGCCACAAGGCGCTTTCCGCTTTAAGCGTGGCGCGGACAATCCCTTGCCATTCATACCCGTTACCGCACAAGGCCGAGACGCTGAGTGGGTTATCAACGATGTCATCGCGCCCGCCTTATCCATCTGGCACTGGCAGGCAACGGAAGCTGTCGGAATGCCGGAATATCGAGAATCCATGGCGGAGCTGACGGCTAGTGAGATAGTCCGTTTGCTGAATGGCGTCCCCTCAGGAAAAACCGGCTTTAAATCATCAACAGGCATGGAAGTTTTACAGCCTGCCGACATCGCCATTCTGGTTCGCAGCAGTACGGAAGCCAAAATCATGCGCAATGCGCTGGCAAGACGAGAGGTCCGCAGTGTCTATCTCTCCGAACGCGACTCCATTTTTGCCACCCGTGAAGCCAATGATCTGCTGTTCTGGTTAAAAGCCCTGGCAGATCCTCGCAATGAACGTAAAGTACGCACCGCTTTGAGCACGGCAACTTTCGGCTGGTCTTACCAGGCATTACAACAATTAGCGCTGAACGAACCGGTGTGGGAACAACACCTCGAACGTTTTCTTGGCTATCAGATACGCTGGCAACAGGACGGTATTTTACCGGCCCTGCGGCAACTGATGAATGACTATGCATTACACGCGCACATCAAAGAAGCCATCGAAGGCGAACGTTGTCTCACCAATCTGCTGCATCTTGCCGAATTACTGCAACAAGCCAGCAGTCAGATCGAAGGTGAACAGGCCCTAATCCGCTATTTGGCCGAGTCGATAAAAGCCGGGAGGCGCCATTCCGGTGATGAGAGCATCATCCGGCTTGAAAGCGATGCGAATCTGATCAAAGTCATCACCATCCATAAATCCAAAGGTCTTGAATACCCCTTGGTTTTCCTGCCTTTCATTTGTAGCTTCAGGGAGGTTGTCAGCGGCTCCAGTGACTATTACCGCTACCATGATGAACATCGGCAGTTAACTGTCGATTTAACCAAGAACAAGTCAATAAGAACTTTAAGTGACGAAGAGCGGCTTCAGGAAGATTTGCGGCTGTTATATGTTGCGATGACCAGAGCCCGTTATGCCTGTTGGTTAGGCGTGGCGCCGGTCAAGGCCGGTAATAGTAAAGTCTGCCAGCTTGAAAAATCAGCATTTGGCGCAGTAGTGGGCTGGCAGACAGGCATGCCGGCCAATGCATTAGGCCAGCAACTTGAGCAATTGAAAGGATCTTGTAATTCCATCCAACTGATGGAATTACCAAGCCCGACTCACGACCGATATCGTCCACCCCTGCAAACCGATCTGCCCGATGCTGCCCGCATCGCTTCCGTCAAAATTTCCAGTGACTGGTGGGTAGCAAGTTACAGCGCCTTGCAGATAGAAGACAAAGCGATGCCTCGTGTTGATCTGCCCCAGCTTCCGCAAGAGCCGGAAACTGCCCGGGATGACAAACACAAGGATGAAACCGAATTGAGCCGGGAGCCGCCAAATCAAACAGCCCAAGGCATTCATGGTTTACCCAGAGGATCAGAGCCCGGGGTATTGATCCACGATCTGCTCGAACAATGTGGGCATTTGGGCTTTTCATCGGTGCTGGCCAATCCAGAACTGGCGAAGGATCTGATACAACAACGATTCAATGCCCGTGAATGGCTTGACAAATATGACATAATATTTTCAGCCCTATCGCACTGGCTGACCATGCCATTGCTGGAAGGAATCGACATCTGTCTGGCTGACCTCGACATCGACGCCCACCAGGCCGAACTGGAGTTTCTCATCGGTGCAGACAGCGTGGATGTTCAAATATTGGATCAACTCGTGAATTGGTACACATTTGCTGGCCAAGCCCGCCCAGGCTTAATTCCCAAACAGGTCAACGGTCTGTTGAAAGGATTTATCGATCTGGTCTTCGTTCACAATCAGAAGTATTACGTGGTTGATTATAAATTCAATAGCCTTGGCAGCAACAATGAGGCCTACACAAGCGAAGCCCTCGAGTCCGCCATGCTGGCCAAACGCTATGACATACAATACACATTGTATTTGTTGGCTTTGCATCGCTTGCTGAGTGTTCGACTCGGGGCTCATTATGATTACGACCAACATATTGGCGGCGCTCTGTACTTATTTTTGCGCGGTTCGCAAGCCGTTACAGGAGGCCGGGTATTCGATAAACCTCCCCGAATACTCATTGAAAGCCTGGACAGGCTGTTTATTGGATCTACAGGTCCCGGAAAGCCATTATGACCCTGGCGCTCTCCGCACTTGAAAAAATTGATCAATGGATTGGCCTTGGCTGGTTAAGTCATTTGAACAGAGCTTTTGCCCGCTTTCTGCTGGACCAGGATCAACAAGCCGCCGATGCGGTGATTTGGGTAGGCGCTCTGGTCAGTCACCAACTGGATAGAGGCGAAGTCTATCTGGATCTGGAAAAACTCTGTCAGCATCCGGGCTTAACCCTGGCAATACCGAGTGATGAGGCCTGGACTCAGGAGTTTGATTATTCTTTCAAGGAATTAACCCTATTCAAAAAATATGGCCTTCAACATTGGCTAACAGCGCTGTCTGATTCGCCCCTAGTTTCATCAGGATCAGGCGACACACCGCTGGTTCTCGATGTTCATCGTTTATATTTAAGACGATTTTGGCGCTATCAGCAAACCCAGAACCTCTGCATTCAGCAGCGCTTGCAGCCGATTCGTAACGACTTGCCTGAACCTTTGCGGCATCAATTAGCTACATTATTCCCTACAAGCCTTGAAAAGCCTGATTGGCAAAAGATCGCCTGCGTATTGGCATTGCGTTCCCGGTTTACTCTCATTACTGGTGGTCCGGGCACTGGTAAAACAACTACATTGACGAAGCTGTTGGTTCTGTTGATCCAACTGCATGAACACGAAACAGCAAGCTCGAAACCGCTCAACATCTTATTGTCCGCCCCGACCGGAAAAGCGGCAGCCAGAGTCAGTGAATCCATCGCCAGGGCGATCGATAACCTAGACATTCCGGAGCACATCAAACTATACATTCCTAGAAAAGCCAGCACGCTGCACCGACTACTGGGAAGTCGTCATGACTCGCGTCGTTTTATTCATCATCGCAATAACCCCATTGTGGCTGACATAGTTATCGTCGATGAAGCATCCATGGTTGATCTTGAAATGATGGCTTCGCTTCTGGATGCCTTGCCGTCCGGTGCGCAACTGATCCTGCTGGGCGACAAGGATCAACTGGCATCGGTTGAAGCGGGTTCTGTGCTGGGAGATTTATGTCAGGGAGCAGAGCAAGCAGCTTATGATGATGAAACCCTGTCATGGATCAGGCGCTATGCCGGCGAATTGCCCAATGAATCACCTAAAACCGGTTCCAAAATTAATCAACAAACCATCATGCTTCGCTATAGCCACCGATTTAATCAGCACAGTGGCATCGGTCATTTATCCCGCGCAGTTAATGAGGGGGACGCTACTCAGGCACAAAATATTTTAAATGATACAGCCCGCTTCCCGGATTTGTTGCCCGAACCCAAAGCCGATTATGTACGTCTGAGAGATTCGCCCCAGCCACAAGTGGCAGGTCAACTTTTAAAAAAGTTAGTGACCATCACTACCGGAACAAATGACCAAGGACAACCCAATCCCCGTCAGGGATATGGTTATTACCGGGATATCATTCTATTGAATCGACCAACGAACCATGCGCATTACAATGCATGGGCAAAACAGGTGCTGAATGCCTTCGATGCTTTTCAGGTTCTTTGTGCTGTTAGACGAGGGGACTGGGGAGCTGAAGGTTTAAATCAGCAAATTGAGAACTGCTTGTTTCCTAAACAAAGTCAGAGCCTCTGGTATGAAGGCCGCCCCGTCATGATCACGCGAAATGATTACAACCTGGGATTGATGAACGGCGATATTGGCATCGCTCTTAAAGAGAGTGGCGGTAAACTCCGAGTCGCGTTTCCAAATGATGATCCCTTGGCAGAAGGGAAGATTCGCTGGATATCGCCGATGCGCCTGCCGGATGTGGAAACTGCGTTTGCCATAACCGTGCACAAGTCTCAAGGCTCCGAGTTTAACCACGTTGCGTTGGTATTACCTGAAAACAAAAGTCCCGTAATAACACGTGAACTGATTTACACGGGTATTACCCGAGCCAAGCAAAACTTTACTTTACTGGAAAGTAGTCCGGGTGTTTTCAAACAGGCGATTTTGGCAACTTGCAAATAATCCTGAAATTAATGCAAGCAACATTTATTGTCAGTTTTCTGCTTTCGATGTGCGCAAGAAACCTTAGTTTAGTCAGGACACTTGAGATCTTTGTGAAAAAATTCAGGGTGGATCCGTTTACAACGGAAACGAGAATTAATTTAAATGGCTTGGCTATAAGCAAATTGCAGGCTACTTCAATTTGAGTGTTATTTCCTGACCGGTTTTCAAAACTGTCGACAGCAATTATGCTGTCTTCAAGGCTACACGGATGTATTCATACCGTGTTTTAAAGGCCGGTTAGGAAACAACCTGTAATAAGTTAAAAGTCATTTTAATTTATGTTAGGGGAAGATGACCTGACGGCCAGTGGCGGTTAATAAAGCAGGGGGCGATTGGCAAAAACCCCTCCCCCGACGGCTCAAGTCGCCGGGGGAGCAGCATTTTAGTTGCCTACTGTACCAGTGATGTTCTGGTGTCTTTTTGCCAACTTAGCATCAACTTCAGCATTACTTGCTGCAACAGCACCGCTAGCCAAATGCTTAGTTTCGTCTTTCTTCAGAAGTACAACCAAAAGAATAATCGATGCAATTGCAACGCCTACGATTATCCATGTGTTATCTTTTTCTTGTGCTTCAGCCATTTTAAAATCCTCTATAGTTATAAATATATTATTATCCCCTCTCCTCAAGGGAGCAACTCAAAAAGGTTTTGAGTTGGTTGTCGAGTTACTCTTACTAACAACAGTGTAATTTTTAACATGAGTTAAGGTGTTGTGTCAAAGCTAATCAGTAAAAAATACCCTAATGTTTTAATTATTTTATTGATCAAGATGTTATTACTCGACAAACGACTGAGAAGTTATTGATAAAGCTACTGAAAATAGGGCCCAACCAATTTTAACCAAATATATTAAGCATCCCCTTGTCTTAAAATATTTTAAAGCGGGTTATGCATTATTTTAAAGGTGGATTATCAGAAGCATTCTATAGCTTAATTTCTCTCGCATAAGCTGAATTGTTCTCTTTGGATTTATCGATCCGATTCAATGTCCGCCGATGATTAGAACTTGACTGACATGGCTAAATGGATAACAAATGCATTACAATAACGTGTTTTGTATCAAGAGATGTAGGAAACATACGACTATGGCCGGAACACTGGTTGATGAATTAAAAACCTTATTAATTGAAGAACTCCTGTTAGAAGATATTTCACCCGATGATATTCTCCCCGATGATCCGTTATTTGGCGAAGGTTTGGGACTCGACTCCATAGATGCACTCGAGATTGCCGTGCTCCTGGATCGACAATATGGCATTAAAATTACAGCGGAAGATAATAGAAATCAGGCAATCTTTGCATCGTTAAATTCGTTGGCAGAATTTATCTCCGCTAACAGAACTAAATAACCATTAGCCTGGTCTGTGCTGCCCTTTATACGCTCCAGTCTCATCACTGCATTTTTTTTACTTTATCCCTATTTGGTTTTTAGAGGTCTGCAGGAAGGCGTTGTCTGGCTTGGCCCGATGGTCATTGCCTCTCTCTTTTTTTATCAAGGATTTCGAGAAACACGATTTGAAGTCAGAATCAAAAAATTACTGGTCGCAAGCACATTAATAATCGGCCTCTTTTTTTTCCAGGCCCTGACTGCCAAGCTGATGCCCACACTCATTCAATTGGTGTTAATGTATTTTTTTGGTAAAACCCTTCAACACGATCCACCACTTATCGAACGCTTTGTAAGACTGGAATTTCCTGAATTGCCACCCGAAATCATCCATTACTGTCGACAACTAACTTTTGTATGGACCTTTTTCTTTGCCTTCAATGCGTTAGTGTGCAGCGGCTTGGCGGTCTGGGGCCCCTCTTCCTGGTGGGCGATTTACAGCGGTGTCATTATTTTTCTTTTAACCGGCCTCCTGATGATTGGGGAATATATCTTTAGGCACTATCATTTCCCTGACCTGCAGATACCCGATATGAAAACCTCGGCCCGCAATATGGTGATCAACGCCCGGAAAATCTGGCAGGATATGTATGCCTTATAGTGATCGGTATTCAAGCCACAGGAAAACCGGTGCCAGTTAAGCAACTGCCTGACCGTGATCAATATCCAGCTCGGCTGACATTAACCGCTGTGTCTTTTGTACTCGCTGCCTGTCTAAGTTCCACGGTTGCGGTGTGTGAGGATAATTTACAGTCCGTTATGGCTCGTATGAAACCGGACCAAGCCGTCATCATTGATTATCAGGAACATCGATATATGCGCATGATGTCAGCCCCATGGACAGGTAGCGGCCACTTTTATGCCTTGTTGCCCGACACCATGCTCAAAGAGCAACTGCATCCCGAAAAAGAACTCATGGCCATCAGAGGCCACAACTTATATTATTTCAACCCGGCAAACAACCAGAAGCACCAGACCGAACTGTCCGATCAAGATAGCCCCGCAGCTCACATAGCGGCTTTCAAAGGCCTCATGAACGGTGATCTTACATCGTTGAAAACCCTTTACGACGTTGGCTTTAGCGCCAAATCTTCAGGCTGGTTGATCACATTAACCCCCCAGAATACCGATTCTGAAACTGCTATCAAGATCATTATGCAAGGCAGGCCCGAACAGGCGGCTAATAAGTTGGAGCTCTTGATGACCGATGGTGATCGTACCGAGTTTTTACTGGGTCGAGTCCATTCGGGTGCCGATATAAAATTGAAAGCGACGCAATTGTTTGATCTGTTGAGTGCCGACTAAAACTATGGCATTAACGCGATTTCAATACTTATTTCTGGCACTGCTTTGTATCCTGATCAGTTTAACCGTCTACACCACGCGCTTTAAAACCGACATCTCTGCTTTCTTTATTGCCGGCGACAATGCCGAAGAAATTTTATTGGCCAGTGAAATTCAATCAGGCGCCTTATCCCGCCGAACTATCCTGTCGATCGGCACGCTCGAGAAAAAACGGATCTCGCAACGGTTCATCAATGATCTCACCGCCAGACTCAAAGCGATTCCTGGCGTTGTCGGTGTTTGGAAAGCCGGAGAAACCCAAGAATTTTTCAAGGCTTTGGAACAGCTTTATTTACCCTACGGTCCGCAACTGTTCAGTCGTGATCCGACGCTGGATGTTAAAGGCCTCTTCAGTGAACAGGGCTTAAAAGATAGAGCCACGGGCTTGAAGAAAGCCTTGTTATCGCCGCAAAGCGATATTGTCAAAAAAGTGGCCGACAATGATCCACTGTTGTTGATTTTTAACGGCTTCAAAACATACCAGCAACTTCTTCCCACGCAAAAAATGCAAGGCGTGTATGAAAACTTGCTGCTTGAAACTGAAATGTCGGGGATGGACGTTGCTGCTCAAACGAAGATTCAACAACAAATCACTACCGTCTTTACTGATCTTGCGCAGCAATCAAAAACTGAGGACTTAAATTATCTATTAGAGATGACCGGCGTTCCGATTTTCGCAGCCGCAACCCAGGGAATGCTGGAAGCCGACATCAAATTAATCAGTACTTTGTCAACCATCGCTCTGGCGATACTATTCTTCTGGATATTTCGCTCCGTCAGCGTTTTTTTCTGGGTATCCTGTCTGCTTGCCGCCGTGATAACCACCAACGTGCTGGTCATCAATCTGATCTTTGGCTCGGTACATGCCATGACCATGGCCGTCGGCAGCACACTGGTAGGAGTTTGCGTCGACTACCCCATCCATGCGCTGGTTCATTCCCAGTCGGTTGATGCCGTTAAACGCGCTCGAGCTATTGCAAAAATTTGGCCTAGCATGCTCACAGGCGGCATAACGACACTGATGGGCTACCTGGCTTTAGGTTTTTCCGGTTATCCCGGCTTCCAGCAAGTGGCCGTTTATGCCGGGACCGGCATAGCTGTCTCCTTGTTGCTGACCCGTTATGTGTTACCCTATTTAATCGCGGGCACAAAAACAATCTCGTCGCCCATACCTGTTACCTTTTTATGGATAAAATTTTGTGCCCGATTCCGCCTTCTGTTTTTAGCTCTTATATTGGGTTTGTGCGGAGTAAGCCTGATGTCCCTGCATTCCTTGCATTGGCTACAGGATTTGCAACAGTTAACCCCTGAACTGGATTATTTGAAAATAAAAGATCAGGAAATCCGCTCGCGCATGGTCAGCATAGAACCCGGCCGTTTTGTTCTGGTAAGTGCAGCCGATGCCGAAAGTGCATTACAAAAAGCCGAGCAAGTTTATCAGGTTCTGGACCAACTAAAAATCCAGAAGAATCTGACGGATTACTTTGGATTGTATCCCTGGATATTGTCTCAAAAACAGCAACAACAAAATGTAAACCTGTTAAAAATGGCGATGACGGATGCCGCACAAAAAAACTGGCAGAAAGCGCTGGTCAGCCAAGGTTTATCGATAGACTCATTAGGCCATTTTACAACGATTACCGACCAGCCCCTGGCGATAGAGCAGGTACTTCATTCGCCAATTGGCCGGCTACTGGATAATCAAATTGTCATCAACGACAAACAAACACTCATCATTATCTGGCTCGGAGAACATCAACCGGACGTCTTGCAGCAAGCATTGGAAGGCTTGCCACAAGTGCAATACTTCAGCCAGCGCGACTTATTAAACAAAATGGCGATTACTTACCAGAATCGCGCCGAGTTCATGTTGCTGACGGGCTTTGCCTTCATTGTGCTTATACTGTCCCGGCGCTATAAAAGCTTGCGGAAGGCCCTGTTAACACTGGTTCCTGCGATGTTATCCACGTCAATCATTCTGGCCATCTGGTCATATTCAGGCGAACCACTCAGCTTCCTGCATTTAGTCGGCTTTCTGTTGGTGATTTCTATCTGCGACGACTTTACTATTTTTTATCAGGAAAATCCGGGCGGCAATATCGCTATCACCTATCAAGCCATCGCAGCTTCGATGTTGACGAGCGCATTGGGATTTGGCTGCCTGATGGTTGCGCAGACATCGATTCTGCGCACACTGGCCGAAATTGTTACCGGCGGTGTCATTCTGGGTTTTTTGCTGTGCCCGATCATTATCAAACAGTCCGGATTGAAACATGAAAAGGCATAACAGCATCGAGTCCGTTGCGATTTCTGCGTATGCAGCCGCCAGTGACTGCGGTCTCGGGACTGCGGCTTTGTTACAGGCATTACAACACAATAAATCCGCACTGGCGCCACTGATATTATTCGAACTTCCTTTTTCAACCTATGTCGGCGAAATCAAAGTTCCTTTGCCAAAAATTGATCCGGCATTGGAACTCTATCAAAGCCGTAATGCCCGGGTAGCTTTAGCGGCTTTAAACGTCGTCGAAGATGGCGTCCGCGCTGCAGTTGAATCGGCAAAATTGCGCTATGGCAAAGAGCGCATTGGCGTCGTCATAGGCACCAGCACTTCAGGTCTCTACGAAACCGAATCAGCTTATGCAGTGCTCCTGGAACAGCATAAAATGCCGGATGATTTTCATTTTATTACGCGACATGCTTATCAGGCGACGCCACGCTTTTTGCAACTGGAACTTGGTTTAAACGGCCCCTGTTATGCGATATCAACGGCCTGTTCATCCAGTGCTAAAGCCCTTGCCACAGGACAGCGCCTGATCGCCAGCGGCGTTTGTGATGCCGTATTGGTTGGGGGTGCCGACACTTTATGCCGCTTGACCTTGCGCGGCTTTAAAAGCCTGGAATTGATTTCAGAGCAGCGCTGCCAGCCCATGGATAAAGATCGTGCCGGAATTAATATCGGGGAAGCAGCGGGTTTACTGCTGTTGGAAAAAAATACCGAACAGACGAAATCGTGTCCTCAGTTGCTTTCGGTGGGTGAATCCTCCGATGCTCACCACATGAGCACACCCCACCCCGCGGGTTTAGGTGCTGCCTTGGCAATGACCAATGCCTTAAAACTGGCCGGACTTGAGGCAAGCTCCATTGATTATCTAAACCTGCACGCAACCGCGACAAAAATTAACGATCACATTGAAAGCCTGGCCGCTTATCGTGTCCTGGGTGATCAAGTACCCTGCAGCGGCACCAAGGGTATTACCGGCCATACACTGGGAGCGGCTGGCGCCATTGAAACCATTATTGCCTTGCTGGCCATCAAACATCAATTTCTTCCCGGCACCGCCGGTTTACGACACACCGAAGACAATTGTCAATGCCACGTTTTAAAACAACCGCTTCTGCACCAATCGTTAAGCACCGCCATGAGTAACTCCTTTGGTTTTGGTGGCAATAATGCCAGCGTCATTGTTTCAGCCCCATGAATAAGCCCATTTATATCAAAGGTTCGGCAATCTGTTGCCCGAACCCATCAATACTGGATGATTATGCCTTACAAGGCATGGATGTCGATAAAACCCTGATTCCTGCAACCTTGCGACGCCGCACCAGTTTAACGACACGTATCGCGATTACCGCTGCAGATGGCGCTTGCCGGCAGGCTCAGATGGACGTAAAAACATTACCTTCAGTCTTTGCGTCATTGGGTGGTGAAATTCAGGTTACCGATGCCTTATGCCGGTTGTTGCCCAAAGATGAATTGCTGTCACCGACACAGTTTCATAATTCTGTGCATAATACGACTGCAGGCTACTGGGGAATATTGCAACAATGTCAGGCGGCGGTGACAGCGATCGCAGCCGTTGACGACACCTTTGCCATGGGATTGCTGGAAGCGTGGACACAATTACAACTGAACGCGACCAACGTGTTGCTGGTGTGTTACGATGAAGAATGGCCACCCTATTTAGCGCCACCGATCGGACAAATCGCATTTGCCAGCGCCTTCGTGCTCAGCACAGAAAAATCTGATTCGCTGGCCTCGATCTCAATGCCGGAAACCGAAAACCTGGCCGCTGATTACCACAAGCAATGGCCTGAACTGGTCAATTCAGCACCGGCGGCAGCTTCCATTCCCTTGCTTGCCGCGATTAGCCAATCTAAAGGTAAAGTACGCGTCCCTCTTAATACCAAAGGAGCGATTTGGTTTACTTACTGTGAGACCCCTTAATATGTCAGAACAAATTGATTATGATGTAATCATTGCCGGTGCCGGACCTGCTGGCACAACAGCTGCTACCTTACTGGCGCAATACGGCTATCAGGTTTTACTGATTGAACGCGACCAGCATCCCCGCTTTCATATCGGGGAATCCATGTTGCCCAGAGCCGCGCCCGTCATGCAACGTTTGGGCATCGAATGGGGCGAAGGCAATCTGGCTAAAGGAGGCGCTGATTTTATTGATGAAAAATCCGGCAAGCGCACTTTTTTCCCATTTCAGGGCAAATACCGTACCTATCAGGTCGAACGCTCGGTGTTTGATGAAAAACTGTTTAATAACGCCATTGAAAAGGGCGTTACGGCCCATCAACAGGAAAAAGTTACCACGGTTAACTGTTCCGCAGAGGACGTCACCGTCACTACGGATCAAGCCACCTATAGAAGCCGTTACTTTATTGATGCTACGGGCCGCAGTGCCTTGATGGGTAAAAAACATAAAAGCATTAACAAACTGGAAAACCTGGGCAAGTTTGCACTCTACAAGCATTATCATCTGGCGTCTTCACCGGCTACGGAACAACTGTTCGCCACCGGCAATATTGAAATTCTGCTCACTGATATTGGCTGGATTTGGTGTATTCCGCTGATCAATCATCGGCTCAGCGTCGGTTTGGTCGTACAAAAAAAATTTCCTGACGATTTAAAACGCAATGCCTTGTTTGACCATTACATCAATGCATCACCGCGCATGACAGAATTGTTGAAAGGTGCCGACTTATGGGCGGATCTTCGTATGGAAGCCGATTTTAGTTATTTTAACGACCGCCGTTACGGCCAACGTTTTGCCTGCTGCGGGGATGCGGCTGGCTTCCTGGATCCAGTTTTTTCCTCCGGCTTTTTCTTTGCCGCCAAAACGGCTGAATTCATCGCTGACCAGGTACATCATGGATTTGTCGAAGGCAGAGAAGCAGATCCTGAATTACATGCGCCTGGCGATCAAGTGTATCAAACTGGTTTTCAAACCATGTATCTGATGATTGAGCGTTTTTACTGTTCGAATATCGTTCACAACCTGTTTTTCGAATCTGATCGGCAAGAACGGATTAAAAATGAGATCACTGCCATTTTGGCGGGCGATTTGTGGCTGGAAAATAACGAGTTCCAAAAAGGTTTGCTGCTAGGTAGAAACCGAGTCGCCAACAAAACGAATTAATGATGCAACCCTCTTGATGTCAGGCTTGGCATGATGTCATTCACCGCTTTCATGGTTTCTCATGCGATTGACTGAAAATACCATTCCTAGCTACTGCACTGTCCTGATCATCGGCGGCGGACCAGCCGGGAGCAGTGCAGCCACTTATCTGGCTCAAAGTGGCATCGATGCAGTAGTCCTGGAAAAATCCGTATTTCCCAGAAACCAGGTTGGTGAAAGCCTCATTCCCAATTTTTGGAAGTTCAGCGATTTATTGGGGGTTTCAGAAAAAATTCAGCAAGAGGGATTTGTTGTTAAATCAGGCGGAATTTTTGCGTGGAACGGCCAAATTCGACAAGTTGATTTTTCTAAATTCGGTCATTCCCGCCCCGGTTTACATGTTGAGCGGGATATTTTTGATGATCTTTTATTGGAGCACGCACAAAGCTGCGGGGCTACCGTTTTTAATCAGGTCGTCGTCAAAAACGTCGATTTTTCTGACCCTTTGCAACTGAGGGTTAGTTTCACCGATAAACGCGGCGAGGCGAATGCAGAAGGGAGCATTCATTGTGAGTATGTCATTGATGCCAGTGGCCACAGTTCATTTTTGGCTGGTCAACTGGGTACCCGGCAAACGGTCAGTTCCAACCTCAATTTTTTATCGATCTGGGGTTATTTTAACAACACCCAATATTTGGGTGTGGATCGCCAGAGTCATACGACGGATTACCTGAAAGTCATTCCACCGGTCACTTTTGTCATGTCTTATGCGGATGGCTGGATTTGGCACATTGTATTGAGAGAAAAGACCAGTGTTGGCTTGGTTGTGCATACGGATCGGACCAAAGGAATGAATAAAGCACAGCGTGAGGCCTTTTTTAAGGAAACCTGCTTGGCTGCTCCCTACTTGAACCAATTACTGGCGCCCGGTGAATACATTGAAGGTTCGCTGCACTATCGGCCCGACTATTCGTACTACTCGACTCGAATTTGTAGCGAAAATTATTATTGTATCGGTGATGCAGCCGCCTTTGTCGATCCGATCTTTTCCCATGGCGTTCAGAATGCCTTTTACAACGCCAATATCAGCACATTGGCCATCAAGGAATCCTTAAAACATCGTCGAAATCGGGGGCGTTACAGCCAGCTTTGTGAAAGCCGCATGCAGCAGTTTTATGGATTCTCAAGAGCCCTGGCGCTGGGCGATTATGGTTGCAATGGCGTCAATCGAGCCTTGGTAAAACCGCTGATGAAAGCTATGCCGCCTCTGGAACTTGAACTACTCTTTTTAGTATCGCAAGTCACCAACCGATCCGAAAATTTTACTCAACTGGCTAGGGAGTCCGGCGTATGGCCTGATTTAGATCCGGATACTTCAGGACAGGGCACTGAGACGATTGAATTATTTCTTTAAAATGGCTATAAACAAATTGCAGGCTACTTTAATTTGAGTGTTATTTCCTGACCGGTTTTCAAAACTGTCGACAGCATGGATGCTGTCGTCAAGGCTACACGGATGTATTCACGCCGTGTTTTGAAGGCCGGTTAGGAAACAACCTGTTATAAGATAATAGTCATTTTCTTTAATGGCCACCACCATCCGATTTGAACAGAAAAGGCAACCACCACCTCATAAGTCACATCATTTTATCACTTTAAGACTATATTTAAACTAGTAAATATTTTTTTTTGAACTACGCTTACCGATACCCCCTAACCAAAAGATGATGACTATGAAAAAGAAGATATATCCTCGTATTTCAACACAATTATCCGCTGTAATAACCAGTGAAGAAGGGATCCGTCTTAAGGTGGTTGCAATGGACGCTTCTCAATACGGTTTTTCATTTCAGTGTAGTACTCTCCAACGTAATTCCTTAACACCCGGTGGCTGCTTTGTTCACAACGGTCGGCCAGTGGAGCTTGATGTTTTGCTGGAATTACCCTTTCCTGAACGAAACAAACAAATAAAAACGCGTTGTCATGTTGCATTTTCAAGACGTGTTGCCAGTGACAAATGCGAACTGGGTATTCGTTATGAAGATTTTGAAGGTGATGGCTACAAGGATTTAATCACGTTTATTGAATCAAATTTGAATAACGTGTCCACGCTGAAGATGCCCCTTCCTCAAATAGTCAATCAGGCTCAACTGTGTGCGTGAATTTATCTTCGGCAGGCTATGCAGCAATTGATATAAATTGCCTAACCGTATACCGGTAAACTTTCCGGTATACGGTTAGGCTTGAAACGTTGCCATCCTTGGCAGTTTTTAACCAGATTGAGCGGATTAATTCAACGTTTGATGGCCACGTCCCCTCATACAGTTAGAATACGATCTTTTATACTGTTCTTCCGCACCAAAGCCTTGCTTGGCGCCACCGCCTAAACCACCTGCAGCGGCACCGATAGCAGCGCCAGTTCCCGGACTCCCGGCTATTGCACCAACGACGGCGCCTCCCGCAGCACCAACCAACGCCCCTACGCCAGCACCAATAGCGGTCTCTTTTGCGGTACCACCCGATGCATGACTGGCCAATTCTTTACATTCTGCAATATCCTGGTTAATTCGATAGGCATTGCGATCATTGTATGGATCAACAGTGGGCGTCCAGCCACCTTGACTGTAGCATCCTGTAAGCAGCGTACTGCTGATGAATATAATACTCGTTGTTAATTTTTTCATTGCTCTTACCCTTCTTTATTAAGTTGTTCAGATGTTAAAACATTACTTATGAACGATTCCTGAATTCAGCCATTATGATCGAACCACATTAAGACTGCGTTAACTTAATCTTGTTGCAAAAATCCTGCATCTTTTGTAGAGACCATCAGCCAGCTTGAATAATGCTAAATACTACAGCCCTTTTGTTCACTAATTTTTATCAAAAAGCTCCCTTAAAGTACAATGACAGGTTTTACAATCCCAATTCCGCAGACAGTATAAAAATCATAGGTAGATAATGAAGAATTATAAAATTGCAGTGTTAGCCGGTGACGGTATCGGACCAGAAATTATGCGAGAAGCCGTAAAAGTCCTCAAGCTCATTGAGGAGCGCAATCCCGTTACATTTGACTTGCTACCCGCAGCTTTTGGAGCTTGCGCCTATTTTGAATATGGCGATGCATTCCCACAGGCGACAATCGATATTTGCGATCAGGCGGATGCCATTCTTAAAGGCCCCATCGGTTTGAGCCATGAGGAATCAAAAAAAATCCCTATCGACAAGCAACCCGAGCGTGGCGCGCTGTTGCCAATGCGGCGCCGCTACAATACTTATGCAAATTTTCGCCCTGTATCCCTGCCTAAGGCATTGGCGCATTTCTCACCGTTGAAACCGGAAATCATCGGCGAAGGCATTGATATCATTATGGTTAGAGAATTGGTCGGTGGTCTGTATTTCGGCAACAAGGAAACCGGCATTAATGATCAAGGTCTGCGTTATGTCAAGGAAACACTTGAGTATGATGAGCTGCAGATCAGCCGGATTTTACACCAGGCCTTCAAACTGGCCCTTAAACGCAAGAAGCTGCTACACAATATCCATAAAAGCAATGTACTTAAATCAAGTGTACTATGGAACGAAATACTGGATGAAGTAGCCAGGGAATATCCGGATGTCGAAGTCATGCATCAACTGGTTGACTCGGCTGCGACCAATCTCTGCCTGAAGCCAACCCAGTTCGATGTCATGGTCATGGAAAACATGTTTGGCGACATCCTCAGTGACCAGGGCGGTGGTATTCTTGGTTCACTCGGACTGATGCCCTCGGCTTGTCTGGGCGATGAAAAAGCCTACTACGAACCCTCTCATGGCTCTGCACCGGATATTGCCGGAAAAAATATCGCCAACCCTTATTCCATGATAGGTTCAGTTGCAATGATGCTGGAGAACAGTTTCGATATGGCCGAAGAAGCCAAAAATGTTTGGGCCGCCATGCAGGGTGTATTTGCTGACGGTTACTCGACTGCCGATCTATCCAAGCCGGGCAGCGGCGTAACCATGATCAGCACAGAACAGTTTGGTAACAAGGTTGTCGAAAAACTGAGACAGATGCCAAGAGTCTGATGTAATCGATAACACTATTAAAACCCGCATGGTCGGGTTCGTTTTTTTAAATGCAGTGCCGCTGACAGTTTAGCCTGCGCAGCGCACTGTTGAATCCGGTAGCTTTTGACATCAACCGCTTCCGACAAGCCACGATGCTAAAAAAGTTTGATAAAACGCCTTATCCTGGACCGTTGCGCCTTGCCGACCGACCATGGCAGAAGCAAATAGTTGCGCTCGCTCCATTATTAACGGCAAGGGCCAGTCCAGATATATTCCTAACATGGCAATGGCTGAAAAAGCATCGCCTGCTCCTACCGAATCAATCACCATTACGGTTGCGTCCGGCACCACCTTCGCCTGTTCACCGGTCATATTGATCGCATAAGCACCCTGTTCGCCACAGGTGACAATAAGTCCTTCAAGATCGTGTGTCTGTCGAAAGTACTTCATTGCGACAATCATATCACTCAGATCAGGCTGCAAGGCCTGAAATTCCTCTCGATTAAGTTTGACCCAATCGGCTTCGCCAAGCCATTGCAAGATCTCGTCTTTACGCCACCAGGGCTCACGCAAATTGACATCCAGAAAGACTTTACCTTGATGCTGAGATTTTATGTTCTGCAGTGCTTGCCTCGACACTTCATTTCGTAATGCCAAAGTGCCATGATAAAGCAAACTCCCGGCACCGAACTTTGAACCATCAGGAACGGAGATAAAATCATAGGCTTGATCCGTAAGAATTTGGTAACACGGTTCGTCCTGTTTAAAGCTTATTTGCACAGCACCTGTTGGATAATGATTATCCAATTGCAATTCGGAATAATTCATCTCCCATGCCTGCATGGCTTTAATCACAGACTCACCTTCGGCATCCAGACCAATGCGACTGATAAAACAGGGGGACTGCCCAAACGCATGGAGATGCCACGCGACATTAAAGGGCGCACCACCCAGGACAGTGGCGCCATTGGGAAAGTGGTCAAATAAAACTTCGCCGAATATTTTGATAGGCACTGCGCATGTCGTTTTGAGGCATGCCAACCGGCATGCATTATTAGGTACCCTTAGTTTATTCCGCTCCGCCGTCCCATGCCAACACTCTTTTCTTCTGCATGACATCCTGGGCCTGCTCTAATGCCTCTAGAGCTTCGGTAAACCTACCGGCCTTGACGGCATGTTTGGCGGCTCTCAGCTTTGCGCTGACGCGTGGCAAGGCCATTGAGTTATTTCGATTTTCGGCTGTGAGGCGTAATGCCGGATTGACTATTTTCATGAAACCTTCCACATCCTTTTCCTTGCTTAAGGCAATCATGTCCAGGGAAAGTTCATAAAGAAGCGCCAGATCTTCATGCACGGGCTGCCCTGCTGCATGGGCCGCCGTCAAAGAAAATAAAGAAAGTAAAAATGCCGCAGATAGTTGTTTAAGATTCATGAGTTTCCCCGCAATTTTTGTAGTTTAGGGCCGAGATTCGACTGATTGTCATCGGATTGCATGTAATCGCTTTATGTCAGCTCAACCGTTATTTCAATAAGAAATTACATTTTAAAATTGCCGCCAATCATTAGTAGCGAATCGATAATATAGTGGGCTATAATGGACTTTGTCAATAACATTTCGATTCGCTATCAAAATAACCATAAATCATCGTTTTATATCTTTTACAATCAGACAAATACGCTGAATCAGCTTGTCATCAATCCATGCGTTTTAGTGCTTGGCTTTACGACATCATTCCTATAAATTGTGCGATAATGCAGACAAGCCCAGCTTGTCCCTCCCAGCCTATAACTTCACCCAGTAGACCACATGAAAGACAAAAAGGTATTTAAGCCCTGTGACTTACTAATATTTGGCGCGCTTGGCGATTTATCTCGCCGTAAGCTGTTTATTTCCTTATATCGACTGGAAAATGCCAACCTGATCGAGCCTGACACCCGCATTATCGGCATTGACAGACACACGCACGACAATGCCAGTTTTGTTGAAATTGCCCGAAACAGTTTGCAGGCCTTTCTGAATGAAAAAATGGACGACACAGTATGGTCGCGCTTCTCGGCCAGACTATCGTATCAAAAAATAGATTTAACCCAGTTAGACCAGTACAAGCAGCTCAATGATGTTCTGGACACAAAGTCCAGGGTATCCGTTAATTATTTTGCCGTATCCCCCGTCCTCTTTAAAAGCATCTGTCAAGGACTCGCCAAATCAGGCGTACTGACCGAAGAATCGCGCATGGTCATGGAAAAACCGATTGGCCATGATCTAAAGTCATCGAAAGAAATTAATGATGAAGTCGCCAAAGTTTTTAGCGAGAATCAAGTGTTTCGTATTGACCATTATTTGGGCAAGGAAACCGTACTTAATCTGCTGGCCTTGCGTTTTGCCAACTCCATTTTTACGACCAACTGGGATCACAACACGATTGATCATATCCAGATTACCGTTGCCGAAGAAGTAGGTATTGAAGGCCGTTGGGATTATTTTGATAAAACCGGACAATTACGCGACATGCTGCAGAATCACTTATTACAGATTCTGACATTCATTACCATGGAGCCGCCCGCCAACCTAGAAGCCAAAAACATACGCAATGAAAAAATCAAGGTACTTGAAGCCTTGCGCCCGATTACCAAACACAACGTCGAAGAGAAAACGGTCCGTGGGCAATACACCAGCGGTTATTTAAAAGGCAATGCCGTCCCTGGTTATCTTGAAGAGGAAGGCGCCAACAAGGAAAGTACCACAGAAAGCTTCGTCGCCTTGCGCGTCGATATCGATAACTGGCGCTGGGCAGGCGTACCTTTTTATTTGCGGACCGGGAAACGCCTGCATACCAAGCGCACTGAAATCGTCATTTACTTTAAACAATTACCACACAACATCTTTAAAGACAGTTATCCACGATTTCTACCGCCAAACAAATTAATTATCCACCTTCAGCCGAATGAAGGCGTAGAAATTGAAATCCTCAACAAGGTGCCTGGTATTGATGAAAACATCAAAATACAGAAAACCAAACTGGATTTGAGTTTTTCTGAAGCCTTCAAAAAAAGCAGAATTTTTGGCGGTTATGAAAAGCTGGTGCTCGAAGCCATGCGTGGCAATCCGACGCTGTTTTTAAGCCGGGAAGAAATTGAATGCGCCTGGACATGGATTGACTCCATACAAAACGCATGGGCAAAAGCCAATGAAACTCCCAAACCGTACCCTGCTGGAACATGGGGACCCATTGCTGCAGATTTCTTACTTGATCGCGATGGCAGAGCCTGGGAAGGCTGAATACTGGGCCTGACTTTATTTAAATCCGGCTTTTACACAATTTTGCCGGATTGCAAAACGAACGGCAACTGCTCATAGAAGCCGGTTGCCAACATGAACTGAACCGTTTTAAATTAGAATATAGCGCTATGATCATTGTGTTCAAAGCAACAAGCGACTGCTATATCGGAACTAGGCATTAAAGCTCGTGTCCATAGCTGAAAGTCGGCTTTTGTGTTTTCGCAACGTCTGTAGCCTTAACTGCTATCACTGATCATCCCATAAAGTAGGAAAAACCATGCATCCCATCATCGAAAAAGTGACTCAAGAAGTCATTGAACGCAGCCACGAAACGCGGTCGGCTTATCTCAAATATATTGACGGAGTCGCCAAGCAAGGTCCTTTCCGTGGCAAACTGGGCTGCGGCAATCTGGCGCATGGTTTTGCAGCCTGTAGTGCCAGTGAAAAAATCGACTTGATCGGCAATCAAAAGGCCAATATTGCCATCATTACGTCTTACAATGATATGTTGTCAGCTCATGAACCTTATAAAGATGCGCCTGACTTAATCAAGGCGGCCATTCGGGAAGCCGGCGGCGTTGCGCAGGTTGCCGGCGGTGTGCCCGCAATGTGCGATGGTATAACCCAAGGCCAGCCCGGTATGGAATTATCCCTTTTTAGCCGCGATCTGATTGCCATGACCACAGCCATCGGCATGAGTCATAACATGTTTGATGGCGCTTTATATCTGGGTGTCTGCGACAAAATTGTTCCAGGCCTGCTGATTGGCGCCTTGAGTTTTGGTCATTTACCAGCCGTATTTGTTCCGGCTGGCCCCATGCCCAGCGGCTTGACAAACAAGGAAAAGGCACGGGCTCGCCAGGCATACGCAGTAGGCAAGATAGGCCGCAAGGAACTCCTCGAAGCTGAATCCGCATCCTATCACAGCCCCGGCACCTGCACGTTTTACGGTACCGCCAACAGTAATCAGATGATGATGGAAATCATGGGTTTGCACTTACCCGGCAGTTCATTTATCAATCCTTACACCCCCCTGCGTGATGAACTGACCAAGGCAGCCGCCAGGCAAGTTTTGAAATTTACCGCGTTGGGCAGTGACTATCGGCCAATCGCACATATGGTTGACGAAAAAGCCATTATAAATGCGGTAATTGGCTTGTTGGCCACGGGCGGGTCAACCAATCACACCATGCATTTAATTGCCATCGCCCGCGCCTCGGGCATCGTACTGAACTGGGATGATTTCGACAGACTCTCCAAAGCCATTCCATTGATCGCAAAAATTTATCCCAACGGCCCCGCCGACGTAAACCACTTTCAGGCTGCTGGTGGCATGGGCGTGTTAATTGCCGAACTGTTAAGAAATGGTCTGCTTCATGAAGATCTTATCACGGTTGCCGATAAGCGCGGCATGAACAGCTACACACAGGAACCTAAACTTTCAGAAGGCAAACTCATCTTCGAACCATGCCCTTCAACGTCTCTTGACCTGGACGTTCTCGGCACCGTCGAAAAGCCCTTTGCCACTGGCGGTGGCTTGCATGTAATGCATGGTAATTTAGGGCGTGGCGTCTCCAAATTGTCCGCTGTCTCTGAAGATCATCAAATTGTTGAGGCACCTGCTGTGGTTTTTGATGACCAGGAAGACATGCAGGCGGCCTTCAAGCGGGGCGAACTGGATAAGGATTTTATCGCCGTCATTCGTTTTCAGGGCCCCAGAGCAAATGGCATGCCGGAATTACATAAACTGACACCGCCTCTGGGGGTACTCCAGGACAAAGGTTTTAAAGTCGCGCTCGTCACTGACGGTCGCATGTCAGGCGCTTCGGGAAAAGTGCCATCGGTGATCCACATGTGCCCCGAATGCGAAGTCGGCGGACCCTTGGCGAAAGTCAGAAACGGCGACATCATTTCCCTTAACCTGCAAACTGGCGATTGCAATGTATTGGTTGATGAAACGGAATTCAACGCCAGAGAAATCATGCCTAATTCCGCCAAAAATCATCACTACGGCATGGGGCGCGAAATGTTTGGCGGCTTTCGGCTCGGCGCATCGTCCGCTGAAACAGGCGCGTCCAATCTGTTTCTTGTCGATTAATTGAAGCAGGTGCAAGGTACATACCTTGAACCTTGAACCTTGAACCTTGAACCTTGAACCTTGAACCTTGAACCTTGAACCTTGAACCTTGAACCTTGAACCTAAAATCCATGAATAAACACAATTGGAAAATTCACCCCAAGACCGTTTTGACCGCTGGCCCCGTTATGCCTGTCATGGTCATACAAAATCTGGATGATGCCGTGCCACTGGCAAAAGCACTGGTGGCCGGAGGCATCAAAGTACTGGAAATTACCTTGCGTACGCCAGTCGCACTGGATGCCATCAAGCTGATTAGCCAGGAAGTCAAGGAAGCCATTGTCGGAGCCGGCACCATCACAACGCCTGCGCAGTTAAAAGCTGCCGAAGAAGCAGGAGCGGTTTTTGCCATTAGTCCAGGCCTGACACCCATCTTGTTAAGCGCCGCACTTGCCGGAAATATCGCGTTAATTCCCGGCGTTGCCACCTTGTCGGAACTAATGACGGGGATGGAATACGGACTGGACTGCTTCAAATTTTTTCCTGCCGAAGCGGCTGGCGGCATACCGATGTTAAAGTCGATTACAGGCCCCATTCCTAACGCTACCTTTTGCCCAACAGGCGGAATTTCGCCTGAAAATTACAATGCTTATTTAAAATTAAGTAATGTAGCTTGTGTAGGTGGATCCTGGCTGGCACCTGCAGATGTCGTAAAAGCAAAAAATTGGGCAAAAGTAACCGAATTAGCCGCACAGGCCATCGCAAACGTTATCCCGAATTGAGTGATCAGGTTTTAGGATAACATTCCATGTTTTTCCAATCGAGAACTAATCTATGAATCATGAACGCAGCTTTACCTTAAGTGAAAACGGTCAGCTTATTTGTGAGCTACCCATATTGTTCGGTACAACAGGGCCAGATGTTATAGATATTCAAACATTGTATCAACGGACAGGCATGTTTACCTATGACCCGGGTTTTACGTCAACCGCGAGCTGCGGCTCAACAATCACATATATTGATGGCGAAGCGGGCATATTGCTTTACCGAGGTTACCCGATTGAGCAACTGGCAGAAAAATGTACTTTTCTTGAAGTCTGCTACCTGTTATTGAATGGCGAATTACCGAACAGTGAGCAAATGCAGGAGTTTGAATACAACATCACAATGCACACGATGGTCCACGACCAGTTGACCAACTTTTTCAATGGCTTCCGTCGTGACGCACATCCCATGGCAATTATGGTGGCGGTTGTGGGAGCTCTTTCGGCTTTTTATCATGATGCCTTGGACATTAAATCGAAAACACATCGTGATATCAGTGCGGTGCGCCTCATTGCCAAGGTACCCACTATAGTAGCCATGTGCCATAAATACAGCACAGGCCTGCCTTTTATGTATCCGCAAAACAAGCTCAGCTATGTTGAAAACTTTATGCGCATGATGTTGGCCACACCATGCGATGAATATCACCCGAATCCGGTGCTGGTACGTGCACTGGATAGAATCCTGATACTACACGCCGATCATGAACAAAATGCCTCCACTTCGACTGTCAGACTGGCCGGATCCAGTGGCGCAAACCCTTATGCTTGTATCACATCCGGTATAGCCTGCCTTTGGGGGGCTGCTCACGGCGGGGCCAATGAAGCCGTGCTCAATATGCTGGAAGAAATAGGCGATATCTCACGCATTCCACTCTATATCAACAAGGCCAAAGATAAAAACGATGATTTTAGACTGATGGGGTTTGGTCATCGCGTTTATAAACATTATGACCCGCGTGCAAAATTGATGAGGGCTACCTGTTATGAAGTTCTGACCGAACTGGGTTTGCATGATGACAAACTTTTTAAGTTAGCGCTTGAACTGGAGCGTATCGCTTTGGAAGATAATTACTTTATTGAGAAAAAACTTTACCCGAATGTCGATTTCTATTCGGGCATTGTATTGCATGCCTTAGGCATTCCCTCCAATATGTTTACCGCCATGTTTGCAATGGGCCGGACGGTTGGCTGGATTGCCCACTGGGATGAAATGATATCCGATCCTGATCAAAAAATCGGTCGCCCCAGACAGCTTTATACCGGCGCAACCTGCCGTGATGTACCGGCCCGGCATGGAAAAACCATTTAATCAACTTTAACTATCGGTGATAGTCGAATTGTTAATTCTTGGTGGTCAAATGCCTGGATCTTTTTCATTACACTTTGAAGTTACCTGGCAAACTCCAGCCGAAATCATCAGGGAGCTGCTAAATATTTTCCGCTCATGCTTTGAAAGGCTTAGCACGAACGGAAAAGTTACTGCTTCAATAAGCTGCCCGTTCGCACTGTGTTTGTCGAAGTGCAATTTTTAGAGGTTCCTGTCAATGAAAAACATATTCGCCTTAGCCTTATTACTCGTAGTTCCCTTTTGCTACGGGAAGGAAAATTCTGGCAAAGTCTGTTTGCGTATCCCGGAGCGCGGCGCGGAAATCGTAAAAATTGCCAATAACTGTATGAAAGGTGACATTATTCAGTTAAACAAAATTCACATCCCCTCGCTTTGCGATTTTAACTTTGCCATTGTCAATTATACCGGCCCGGATCAATATGTCTGCGTTTATCTAGGCAAAAAGCGTGATTTACGAGAAGGCACTAACTAAAACATTCTGCATCAGCGTGTCCAATGAACAAGCGAAGTGGCTCCCCATTCCAACGCAATAGGTTATTTAAAAAATGGATTACCAGTTAAGCGGAATCTTTATCTACCCTGTGAAATCATTAGCGGGCATACCCGTGACTCATTGGAACGTAATGGCTACCGGTTTACAGTATGATCGTAAATGGATGCTGGTTGATGGATCAGGACAATTTCTGAGTCAACGAGCATTACCGAAAATGGCGTTGATAAAAACAGCGCTAACTGAGCACCATCTCACGGTCAGTGCACCCAACAAACCGGATTTGTCGATTTCTTTAAACGCCGCAAATGGACCTGCCATAAAAAGCATCATTTGGCACGACCAGTGCGTTGCCAGCCATGTATCCCTGGAAGCTGACGCATGGTTCAGCAATTTTCTTGGCCAGAACTGCCGACTTGTTTATCAACCCGAGACTGCCATTCGACAAGTAGATCCACAGTTTGCTCACCCGTCGGATCAAACAGCTTTTTCTGATGGCTTTCCTTTTTTGGTTATTTCAGAAAATTCACTGGTGTCGCTGAATGCTGCGATGCAACTCAATTTAACCATGGCTCGCTTCCGACCCAACCTGATCATTTCCGGTTGCCCAGCCTATGCCGAAGATAGTTGGCGTGAAATCAGCATCGGTGCCATTGATTTTAGACTGCCGAAACCCTGTTCTCGTTGTATCGTTCCGACCATTGATCCCGATACCGCTGAAACCGGCAAAGAGCCCTTAGCCACGTTAAACAAACTGAGGAAATGGCAAAATAAGGTTTATTTTGGACAAAATGCTCTGCATGACCAGTGCGGAATTCTGACCGTTGGTGCTACCGTAAGAGTCAGACTCACCGGAGAGAACCAGCCCCCGTTTAAGAGTGATGCCGTCTGAGCGCTTCAAGAGATCAGACGTTTTAAGCTATTTGCCGAAAACTGCCGATTTTTGAGAATAATGCCAGCAGATATACAGAAAAAATTGGGTACCAAAGATTAATGTGGCCACCAATAGATGAATGGGTTGTGCAAACGGGGGCACGCCTAACCGGTCCAGCGTCACTCCGGCAAGAATGCCGGTAACAACTAGGGCAAGCAATCCGAAACCGGCATAAAGCATCGCACTTCCTTTACGCATTGACCGGTAAATCTTCCATACCAGCCAGGCATTTGTAATGAGAATAATGGACGAAAACGAGCGATGTACGTAAAAAATAATCGGAAAGTCATCGCGCCAGAACTGCCGCTCAATGTAATTGTGTTCATGCGCGATAAAATCGACGGCTTCCCTAACCTGAGTTCCCATCGCCACTTGTAACAAGGTCATGAGCATCGCAGCAATTAAAACCGTTTTAAACTTTGCGGGTAGTAACCGGCTGTCCATCCGGCCAATAAAATCACGCTGGGATCGGGCTATCGTGTAAATCAGTAATGCCACGATCAACAATGCCACCAGCATATGCAACGTGATCATGACGGGCTTCAGATTACTTGCCACTACGGTGGAACCGAGCCAACCCTGAAAACCAATTAGAAAAAAAATAGAAAGTGACAAATAAAAAACTGCTTTATCATTTTTTAAATAGATTCGAGACGACCAAGCGGTCAGGAAAATTAAAAAACCTGTCGTGACACCCACCAGACGGTTGGCATACTCTGTCCAGGTTTTTACCGGATTGAATTGTGTATTTTCATAGCCGCGATTGGCATAAATTTCATGATAATTCGCTGGTAATTGCGATTCATCGGTTGGGGGCACCCACTGACCAAAACAGGTCGGCCAATCAGGGCAACCCATACCGGCTCCGGATGCCCTGACGATACCGCCAACCAGGATGACAAAATAAACAGCGAAAATAGTAAGCATTCCTAAGCGTCGAAAACGCAAAACGGCCTGGTCGTTAATCATGGGATAAAATCTGATAAGGGTTAGGAGAGCATGCTTCGAGCTAATTCGATTTCATCGGAAACACCTTCAATCTCCAATATTTCAATATCTGTCGCCAAGCCCAGTTTGGCAAAAGAGGGGACTGTTGAGCAATCGACACGCGAAGCCGGATGATCCGTTCCCGCAATGCTTTGCAAAAATGCGACCTGCACGATATCGACATAATCAGCTTTAGGCCCTGAATCGTACTGAAAATTAACGTATTCAGAGGCCACTAACTTTAACTCTTCAGGAAAATTCCAGGTATCCATGATGAGTTTGCCGATCGCAGGATGGGCTTTTTCCAGCAATTTTGCCATTCTGGATGGACTGTCTCTAAATTCCGGAATTTTTTCAACCAGCATAAAGATGGGGAGTTTACCAATTTGGTGAATCAATCCCGCCAACATGGCTTCATCACGATTCAAATGCGGCGCGAATGCGGTCAAGGCCCGACTAATGGACGAAACATTAATACTTTGCTCCCATGTTTTTCTGAAATGCTCCTCCAACATTTTGTTGGAGGGTGTAAACATTTGTTGCATGACCAAGCTGGTAATTAGCGTTCCGACAATTTTGTTGCCTAGACGGGATACTGCCATCTGTATGTTATTGATAGGATGTACACCACGGTACAAAGGGCTGTTTGCCACCTGAATCAGCCGTGTCGATAACGAGGCATCTGTAACGATGATGTCCGCCAAGTCTGCTGCCGAAGAATCTTCTTTATTAACAGCAGCCCTCACTTTCAATGCAACATCGGGGAGGGTGGGCAAAACCAGTCGATTTGCATTCAGTTCGTTTTGAACATGATTAAGGAAGTCCTGAACAGATTTAAATTGCATTGTTGCGGTTTTCCAGTCAAAAGCGTCAGGCTGAAATTATAGTCATATTAAGGTTATTTTGTTTTGATCCGGGTTCTTTAACTTCAGGCCATGCGGTTTCTCATCATAAACCTGTATAACAATCAGCATCTTACAACAGTTTTTATGAATGAGTCCCTGTAAAACCCTGCCGACCACTTCTTCTGTTCCTGCGTCGTCATCAAAAATGGCTGTATTAGGCTCCGGCGGCAAAGTCATCACGCCTTCGGCAAGACGCATTTCTCTTTTTGATTTGCCCAGATAATGCGTGCGGGCGACAATTTCCTGCCCAGTATAACAACCTTTATTGAAACTGACGCCGCCTAACTTATCCAGATTCAACATTTGAGGAATGAATTCTTCAGAGGTTAGGGCTGTGAGCCACGGAATGCCATCGATGATATCGAGATAACTCCAATGAGCTGAATTATCTGGCCGATAGTGCTGACTGCCAACTTTCTCAGACCATAACGAAATCGCTTTTGACGGTTTGGCGAGTATCAGATAACGATTTTGTGGTAAAGCGATCTGGTTTAATACATCCTGCTGCGGATATGATGTAAATAACGGGTCAGGCACAGCAATCGAACCGGTCTGGTCGTCAGGACACAATAAACCGAGCAGGCAGATATCATCCGAGCTATCAGTTAATACAACATCAGCGCGCAAAATGTACATTTGCAGTCTTTTTTTAATAATGGCCAATAATTCTGCTGGTAGAACCAACAAAAAGTCTCCATTATGCTTAGCCAGCAAAAAGGTTGTAATGACTCTGCCTTTAGCCGTACAAAATGCCCCTAACCCACTTTTAGTTTCGCTGATATCATTCACATTACAGGTCGTTTGACCCTGTAGAAATGTAACTGCATCCCTGCCTGAAACAGTTAAGACTGATAAGTTTGAAACGGCATAAATCCGGTTATGATTTTCAAGGTCAACTGTTGGAAAAACAATTTGATTATTTTCAAATGATGCATTTTCACCAAGCAGAAATTTTTTCCAGCTCTGATTCATGGGTATATTGAAGGGTGTACATTTAAAATAATGTACCGAATTATAACGCGCTTTAAGTAAAGGCAAAACATATATGCCTGATAAATAAACGGCTTGAATCCGAAATATTTTGACAGATGAGTGTTATGCCTAATCGACAAGATGTAAAAAACCAAACCCATTACCGGAATATTTAGACCATGCCAAAAAAAAGCGAATCGGCATTATTGTTAACACTGAAGCCATCCACCCGCTTAATGCGGGGGCAGGTATTGTTACACTTGCTGGCGTGTATAACCAGTTTTGCCAATTCTTTGCAGTTACCCATTAAAATGGGGCTATTAATTGCAATATGCCTACATGTTTGCTGGATTATTCGGCGGTTGTCTCGTCAGCATTATCAATTTAGGTATACTGAACATTCGAATTGGGAAGTGTTATTTATCAAAACATTTGAGCCCGTGGATATTTTAAAATCATCACTAACATCAATTTTCGTTATAATTCTGAATATTAAGTCACAACATATCGATGATTTAACTATTCTTATAGCATCCGACACTCTGTGCGAAGACGATTACCGACAACTTATTGTCAAGCTAAGAACAACGGCCATTAAAAATAAGAGAGAATATGACGGATACACGCCGCAATAATTTAAAAATTTGCACAGTCAAAAATCTACCGGAACTTCCTGTGTCAAGCATCAACATTATTGCTGCTGTTAATAATCCTGATATTGACATTGAAGAACTTGTCGCACTTATTTCAATTTCGCCCGTTCTCACCGCCCGATTGTTGGGATTGGCCAATTCGGCCTATTTTGGCCATGTCAATAAAATAACCGACCTGCGAACAGCCATCATAAGAGTTCTCGGACTAAATTTGGTTAAATGCCTGGCGCTGGGCATTTTACTGAATTTAGCATTAGATACCAGAAAGTGCCCACGATTCATAAGCGAAAAACTATGGATGCGGTCATTGGTAACGGCAATATTAAGTCACAAACTTTGTCTCCTACTGCGTCATGAAAACCTGACGCCTTCAACCAGTTACACAGCAGGGCTCATACTGAATATCGGCTTGGTTGCTGCCGTCCATTTATTTCCCGAAGAGACGGATCAAGCACTGTCGCAAGCCGAACAGAATTCCAGTTCAATCTCCGAAGAATTAATCCGTTTCATTGGGTACAATCAATATGAAATCGGTGGCTTGCTGCTTGAGCATTGGCATTTACCGAGTGTTTACCAAACCGTTGTGAAAGAATTCAAAAATGGTGATTACGTCGGTGATGAAGTTAATTTTGTTGCTTTTTTAACGATCTGCGTTGAATTGGCAAAAAAAATTCTTGCCGAAGAAGAACAAGAAGTTGATGACCTTGTATTACAATTGGAAACATTTGGCGGATCAGCTAAAACAATTAAGCCCATCATTTCAGACATTAGAGCGAATAAAGATAAAATTTACCTGGCGGCGCTCTCAATCAGTGGAAAATAACCTCATGACTATGGACGAAATAAGTGAAACCATAAACCGGTCCAAGATTCCGGATATCATTGTTGATTTATTGGGTTCACTGTCGGCGATAAAAGAACTTTCAGAGTTGAATTCGCAATCAGGCAACGAAAAGGAACTCATTTTCAAAGCACTGTCGGTACTCATTCAAAATCAGGATATGGAACGTTGTTCGTTCTTTATCCTGGATAAGGAAAATTACCTTGTAAATTTAACCGGCCTTAGTATCAAAGAACATTTGGGGGGGGATAAAGCTGCACAATCTTCTTTAAAATTCAAGATTGGCGAAGGCATTATTGGACTTGCAGCAAAAACCGGTACGTTGCAGCATTGTAATGACTGTAATCAAGATCCTCGATTTTCCAATCACATATCGCAAACCAATGCCCTGCTACCAGGATCAATTATCAGCGTACCGGTGATGGCAGCTAACGAGTTATTAGGCGTTTTAAATATATCTCATCCGGAAGCGAATTACTTTTCCGAATGGCATATTCGCTTATTACTCATTTACAAAAACATGATGGGGGAATTAATTACGAATTATCGACTGCTGCAACAAATGGAAGAACAGATTGCAGTCAGAACAAAAAAGCTGGAAGCCGCTTTAGAAGATATCAATCAATTGAAAGAGCATTTCGAAAGCATGTCCATGCTGGATGAATTAACGGGATTATACAATCGCCGCTATTTTTATGTGCAAATTGAATCCATCCTGGCTCGAACCAAACGACATGGCCAGTCTGTTTGCATCTTGGTTTTCGATCTTGATCATTTCAAGAAAATTAACGATGCCTATGGTCATGGATTGGGTGATATCGTTCTCAAGGACGTTTCCAATTCAGTGCGGGAAGAAATTCGCGAATCCGACATTCTCGTTCGTTTTGGTGGAGAAGAATTCGTTATTATTTTCACCGATACCGATAGCGATATGGGGCAAGCTTTTGCTGAGCGAATCAGAACAAAAATTGCCTCATTATCCTGGCAAGCCAAAGGGGATGAAATACATATTACTGCCAGTATTGGTGTCCATTGCGTCATTGCGGATACGCTTAGTCAGGATGATATTGACATTGACTCTTTAATCGGCTTTGCGGATCATGCGCTCTATACTGCCAAAGCCTCCGGAAGAAACAAGACGGTACTTTTCAAAGAGACCGATTTAAATAAATAAAAACCCACCTTAGGTTTTTAATCGTGCGATAGCCTGTATAATTCCATTCCTGTTTGAAATTGATCATTTTATTGATCCCGTTCTATTAAAATCCTGAAAAAATCACTATGGCACTGTATTGCGGAATCGTTGGCCTGCCCAACGTTGGAAAATCAACCCTTTTTAATGCACTAACCAAAGCCAAAATCGCGGCTGAAAATTATCCCTTCTGCACCATTGACCCAAACGTAGGGGTCGTTCCAGTGCCTGACACCCGAATGGAAAAACTCGCAGAAATTGTAAAGCCTCAGCGAGTACTCCCTACCACCATTGAATTCGTTGACATTGCGGGACTGGTGGCAGGTGCATCAAAGGGAGAAGGTCTTGGCAATCAGTTTTTGGCCAATATCCGGGAAACAGATGCGATTGCCCATGTTGTTCGCTGTTTCCAGGATGATAACGTCGTTCATGTCGCTGGCAAAATTGATCCTATCAACGATATTGAAGTAATAAACACCGAATTAGCACTCGCCGATATGGCTTCGGTCGAAAAAGCATTACTCCGCTCCAGCAAAATGGCTAAATCCGGTAATAAAGATGAACAGGCGAAAAAGCAGGTTTTGGAGCAGATTTTAAAACAGCTGGATGCAGGTCACCCTGCCCGTCTTCTGGAATTAACACCGGAAGAAAAAGCTTTTGTCAAAGACCTATGTCTGATGACCCTCAAGCCTACCATGTATATTGCCAACGTCCAGGACGATGGTTTTGAAAATAACCCCTTGCTGGATAAAGTAAGAGCTTTTGCCGACAAGGAAGGAGCCATGGTTGTGCCCCTTTGCGCCGCGATGGAAGCCGAAATCGCACAACTCGATGATGAAGAAAAGAGAGAATTCCTGGATGATTTGGGATTGGACGAGCCGGGCTTAAACAGAGTTGTTAGAGCCGGATATAAATTACTGAATCTAGCGACTTATTTTACCGCAGGCGTCAAGGAGGTCAGAGCATGGACGATTCCGGTTGGTGCCTCTGCCCCACAAGCAGCCGGCGTCATTCATACCGATTTTGAGAAAGGCTTTATTCGCGCAGAGGTGATTGCCTATCAGGATTTTATTTCCCATAAAGGAGAACAAGGTGCAAAAGATGCTGGAAAATGGCGACTGGAAGGTAAAGATTACATAGTTAAAGATGGCGATGTCATGCACTTCAGATTCAACGTTTGACAATGCCTAGTTGGACACTTATAATTCCGAAGCTAATTTATCAGTACCAAATGGCGATGTAGCTCAGCCGGTTAGAGCGTGGGATTCATAACCCCAAGGTCGGTGGTTCGATCCCACCCATCGCCACCAATAATTTCCAGGTCTTACGAGTAATCGAAGGCCTTTTTTATTGCTAGAAGAATACTGGCGGAACACCCTCATAAATCATCACAACCCTCGGCTGCAGGGTTGGAGCTATTGTTCAGCCATCGGCCTTAGGCGATATTTCCGGCAAAGAATATACCCTGACTGGCCTAAAAGACATCCATTGGCGTCACCCATTCCAGCTTTGACAAGTCTCCTGATTTCGGATCTTTAGTGTATATATAAGCGCCTCTTAGGCCTTGTCCGTTTTTCGGATCGAATTGCAGCGGTGGCATAATTTCCACCGGAAAGTTGTTGATCGCTTCCAATGCACGAACAAAATTGTTTTGGCTCACGTTTTTACCTGATATTTTTAGGCCTTCCCCGACAAAATTTACCGCCGAACAGGCAATCCGTTGTAAAACGGGGCTCTGTAAGTCCACGGAAAATTGCTCCAACCTATCTGCAAATAACTCCAAACCCCCATAGTTCTGCTTAAATGGAGTCGCTAACATCATTTTTGTTATCGGCGATTCAGGTATCGTCAACGCATCAGTACCTAGCATCGCAAGCAACGCCAAAAGTATGAATTTATGTTGCGACTTTTCCAGCGAATGGCCGAATGTTTCGAATTCTCCGGCGGATCCAAGAAACAAAACGGCATCAGGTTGGCCATTCATTAAACTTTCAATCGAATTCAGATCCGTTTTTTGTGTGATGGATGATATATCGACCTCTGCCATCACATTCAAATGGTGTCGCTGCATTTGCGCATGAATAGTCGGCATTGTGTCCCGATTGCTTTTTGTATGTCCGTAAACGATGGCCAGCTTCGGCTTTGATGATCGGCTGCCTTGAGGAATATGATCCAACCAGTAATCAACCAGGGCGCGGGACTGATCGGCATATCCGGGCAAAAAATAAAAAAACGGAGCGTCCGCAATCGGAGCTTCCTTGGGTTCGAAAGTCAATGGAGCGATAACAGGCATTCTTTCATGCACGAATAACTCATACAGCGCCGGCGAAATTTCTGGTAAATATCCGGAGACTAATGCAAACGGTCTAATTTCCGAGATCAACCGCCGGGCAGCGGGAAGCGTTTCTTCGGCGGTGCTTCCCGAATCCAGTGCGGTTAGTATTAATTTACGCCCATAAATTGACCCTTGACGATTCATTTCTGCAATGCAACTTTCCAAGGTCGCATGGAGTAGTTTTCCAGTTTCTGCCAAGGGGCCGGTTAAAGGCAATAGCGTTGCCAACCTTACCTCCGACACTGTAACTCCGGGGGCGATATCGCTGGCTGTTCCCAAGCGCCTCAAGTAAGCAAGCAACACTTGCGTTTGATATTCGCTCAGTCCGTATCGGGGCATAGCCATGCTCAACGACCTATTTTCCGAACTAATGCCTTTGGTGATTGCGCGGGCTAACGTACTTTCATCATATGTTTGTTTCTGAGGCCGATTGACTTGAGATTCAGTGAATACGTACTTCGACGCTATTGCCGGAACATTCAACCCGCCTTCCTGCTTGCCCTCACCCTCCAGCCCATGACAATTGGCACAGGGAAATGCGCTGGCAGAAACCGTATCTGCACTTAAGCCCAGGGTTGCGCGAATAGGGTTTAGGCTGTCACCCTCGCCGGCACGATAAATACGGCGTCCCAATAGTTCTTTAGCTGTCAATGCCTGATCCGCATGAGCAGCAGTTATTGTGACGACTAATAACATCCAGACAACAATAGCTTTCACTAGGGCGTTACACCGATTCGGGTAGTGAAGAGGTACTTGCAAAACTCCTGTTAATTGCCCTTCGACAGGCTCAGGTAGAACGGTATTTGTATTGAATTTATTCACTTTTTTCCGCTCGTGGTGAGCCTGTCGAACCACCTGCATGCATATTGCCAGCAGCTCATATCCTTAGTAATTCCTTTTGGCTCCAGCAATTTTATTCAGGGCTGAAATGATATCGTCGGCTTGGGGCAAGCCATAAAGTCGGGTCCATTGGTGCTTCGTGTCATTGCCAACAATAACCATATTACTGTGCTTATTTCTATCAGCGGAATAAACTCCAAAATTTTTCAATAAACCTGAAATAGCCGCATGATCTCCTGTAACGAAAACCCATCCCGGTCCCGCGCCAAATTTATTGCTAAATGCAAGCAATCGCTCAGGAGTATCATTATCCGGATCAACACTGATCGTGATTAACTGTACGGGTTGTTTGCCCAGTTGCTTTTGAACCTGACGAAAAATGGCGGTGGAAAGCGGACAGCTACTGGCGCAGTCCGTGAAAATAAAATTGATGACAACGATTTTGTTGTTGATCAAATCATCAAAGAAACGGAGCGTTTTTCCGAATTGATCAACGACTGTCTCGTTATATTGAGTGCTCGTTATGGCCCAATCAACCGATGCCATCGCAGATAGGGATGACAGCATCAGAATTGCCCCCATAATACCTTTACGGGTGTTCATTGTGGCAATCATCGTTTTTAATTACAAAAAACACCGCTTAATCGATCATGCCCGGAGCTTGGCCATGGGTCCAATGGTTCGAGTGCCGCGGCCTCATCTTCAGGCCACCAACCCCGGGAAAGGAAGCACAAATCTTCAAAATTGGCAGGTACCCCACCCGGCAATGGTTTTTTTCCTCCAAACACACGCCCCTCGGGAAAAATATACTCTGCGACGGGCGCCGTATATTCCCCAAAAATTAATCCATTGGCGGCTGTCTGAGGTGCTGGGGCACTTGACCCTGCAATGCCATTGATACGCGCCCGAATTTCTCTTGTCGGCGGCACAAAAACCTGCTGATCGACGGTAATCCGAAAGCGGCCCATGGGAGCAATTGGTTCAGGTGCAATACTGGCCAAAAGTCTTTCGGTGAATTTTCCCTGGTTGCTTGAATCGCTAATAGGCATCCTGGCATCAAGCGCAAACACATCCACATTTCTACTGGGGTCGGTCGTAAATCCTACAATGCGAAAGCGGGTAACCAAAGTCTGACCTGGGATGACTTTACCAGGCCCTGTTTCTTGATCCAGGCCTGGAAAAGCAGCGCCTCCGGAACCCAGTAACGCTTCTTCTATAAACACGTAAGCAGGGTTTTTCCCTTTGTCCGTATAAATGCCCAAATCTGCCTCAAGTGCCGAGACCGAGATATAGGTTGCATCAGGGTCTGTAGGAGAGGGAGCCTTGACGAGTATCCCTGTATAGGTCACATAGTCATCAACTGCCAGGGGCACCATTTTTGAAGCATCGCAAGCGCTGCCACAGGGAGGCGCATCACTCACGGCAAATGTGGTTCCCACTGTAAATCTGCGCAGCGGCTTGCCATCAGCGCCATTGGGTCGATTTGACAACGGACACTCCGTATTTATCGGCGGTGTGGCACTGGGAACACATAAAGGATAACCAGTCGCCGCATGAATGGTTGGGTTATCCTGATCGGCTTTAAAGCGTTCATCGGCAGTTTGTGCCATGCCATAACGCCCCGTGCCAGACCCCAGTTTGGGATCGTTCAAGCGCACACGGGCCGATACGGCCGGATTATCCAGCGCTGGCCCGATTAATAATTCCCCGGCACTGCTTATTGACTTTATAAATCCCGACGCCGTTTGTAACGGTATCTGTGTAATACTGGCCAACCCGGCGATATAGTCGCCATCCACAATATTTCCTATTAAGTCGGCCACATAAGGAAAGGCGGGGGGTGGCATGTCCTCTAGCGCCAGACCACTTTGCCCAGCACTTGCTGTTGGTATTTTTTTATCAAAAATATCTTTCGGTTTTAGATAGGAACCGGGCATGACAATGTAACTATTTTTAGGAATGATAACCGTAATACCATTGATCTTCATGATAGCGCCAGCCCGAGGATCATCAGGATTCGCGCACCATGTCCCGTCGCCAGTCTGGCACATCCTGAACTGCTGAATATACCCAATTACATTGAATGGTGTGGTTGGAACCGGATCAGCGGCAACTGCAAATCCAGACTTGATGAGTAGCAATACGACTATCAGCTTCACTAATGTAAATCTTTTCATAACATCCTCCAACCGTGAATCATGACTTCAATGTTTTATTTTTGCTCTAAGCGTTGGCTTTTGGGCAAAGAATCTTGAACCTCAACCATTTGCAGTGATTGCCCGGTGAATTCCAATCGTTTCGACAAGGCTTCAATCAGCAGATTAAAGCGCCCTGCATGTGGGAAAATGACCGTCGCCTGATAAATCCCCTTTTCCACTTCCTGCAACCACTCGCGCTTTTGCCACAAACCAGGCGGCTCAAAAGCCAATAATCGAGCATCCTGGATACCGGTAACGGGCTGTTTCGTTGAGGCATCGCGTAATTTGTAGCTTATAAATGTTTCCGCGCTGGCATGCGGCTGATCTTTTAACGGCAACAGTTCCAGCATGATTTTTGTCTGCTCTTTTTGTTTATCATTATTGAATTCGCCTTCAAATTTAGCGGTGAAACAATGGAGAAGACGAGGCTGATCGATCATCACCGCTATATCGTAATTACCTGTTTTTTCGATACTCACGGGGGCTTCAAATACGCCTGGCGCAGTTTCCTGCAGGCTACGGTTTAAAATCATCAAGGCTCTCGGAATCCGTCGATAGTTATCGAATGTACCCATCGGCACCATCATGCCCTCGACGTAGTAATAAATGGTTCTACCGGGCGCACTGGCAATCATTACGCCATTCTGTTCTGGCACCGAAACAATCATGGCTGCAACCCCAACCGCATCGGGCAACGTAGCTGGCGCTTTTTCGCCTGCCTGGATTTGTGTCACAGACAGCTCGATTATTTTCTCGCCTGGCTTTCCACCTGCAATCCTTTCAAGTTGTTTCCGGTTTACCAGTGCGAATTTTTCTGAGCCGAGTCCCCGAAAATAAGCATAGTCTGCCGTAAAGGCAATCTGATCCGGTTCAGCTGTCACATTCGCAAAAGCCACCTTCGTATTGGTCGCGGAATCAATGACCGTGGTTTTCGCCTCAAGTTGATTGACCACCCAGAGGTAACGACCCTGAGGATCGCTGGCTATATCGACTATGCCGCGACCTACTTCAATTTGTCCATCGACCACCCGTTTATCGGGGTCGATTACGCGCAACTGCGTATCATTCAGTGAGGACACATAAAACCGTTCGGCCTTTTCAACCCAAACGGCTTTTAACGGTGTGTTGGGCACCTCGATGTCACCCAGTTTTTTTTGTGTGGTCGCGTCAAGAATCGATACCGTATTGGCAGCGGTATTCGTCACCACAGCGATCCGGCTATCCGGCGTAAAACTGATTTGGTGCAGCCCTTCATTGACACTGACGATTTTGACTTTAGGTTTTTCGCCGCGATCAAAGACAGCAATTGTCGGCGTATGATCCAATCCCACCCAAAGGGATTGTTCATCAGGCGTGAGGGCAATTCGAGTCGGCTTGCTACCGGAACCGGTGGCAATTGTGGTTACCAGGCTATGTGTCGTAGCGTCAATGAGCGCGACCGCTGAGGCTTCAGGCATCGTCACATAAAGCCATTTACCATCTTTTGTCAGCACCCAGTCCAGGCCCTGTTCCGGAAGCTGAACGATGCCTGCCAATTGACTATTGGACCAGGATATCTGTGGATTGATCAATGCCACCGTCTTATCCTGATTAAGCGTTATCAATAAATAACTGTTCAGATCGACATCAGCACGCGTTGTTAACTTGCCGCTGGCAAAACTGCGGACTTTAGCTTCACAACTGGTTTCAACTGCGACTTGTTCAGAGCGGCGGAGAGACAACCAGGCTCTTGGGTTGATGTTGCCAACGGACTGATGCGTCGTGGCATCTGTGGTTCGTAACGTTATCCGATAATTCGTGTTGGTGTCGCCGACAGGATTAATCGTTGCCTTTGAAGAGAGCGTCAATTGCAATTGGAGGTTATTCTCAACATGCTCCTGGACATTTTTCGCAAAACCAATATCGGCTTTTAATGCCACCATCAACAAAAGACCATTCAAAACAGAATATTTGAGTTTCATTGAGATTTAAGCGGTTTTATAAATCAAGCTACCAATTGCAAACAATTTGAATGAAGGCTCACCGATGACAGGCTCAACATCAAATTCCAGTTTTTTAAGACGCGCCGTTGCTCCTGTGCTCGTTGCACCAAGAAATAATGCCGAATTGTCCGGTGTATTAGTGCTTTGTGTTCGAAATGACTGTATATGTTCTTTACCGTTTGTTTCAATGGCCCGGATAATCCCCCGAAAAGGCCGTGGCGAGTTTTTGCTTACCACACCAATTCTTGCACCTGCTGAAAATACCGGAGCACTAAATTCCAGGGCAATAATGCCCACCCAGTTACCGGTTTTTCGAGGGGACAATAAAAGTTTCTCATCGGCATTAAAATTCAACAAAACCCCGGAAACATTGCATTCACTGCATTTCAATTGCACGTCTCCAGTAATGGTCAGTCCCAGATGTGACACTGGATTTAATTCAAGTTGCGTCCTGGGGCCAATGACATCATTTGGCTCTATCCCTTTCCATGCAAATGAAACGCCATGTATAGTTTCAGGTGTGCTTATGATCGTTAACATTTTGAACCCCTCTCTGTTGGGCTAACTCTAAAAATTCCCCACATGCCGCCTTGAAATTGAAATTGCTCTTGTACACGAAACAAATAATCACCCGGAACTTCGCATTTGCCGCCGGCTTTAGCCAAAATATTCACATGGCGACTGGGACCTATACCACCGATAGCACCTATCCTTGCCGTTCTTGGTTCCTTATTATCCGCATCGGTTAATTTTGTTGAAGCATTGGCCCAGGGTTGGTAATCCCAGTTATGCCCATGAAGAACAAAAGCATGTTGCCTTGAATGTCCACCGGGATGAACCACACGGAAGCGTACATCGGCGCCAGCAGGCGCTTCAAAAATGGGTGTTTGTGGATCGCAGGACTGCCCGCAGGGAGCGATATTTTTATAAGCGCTTAACGTATGGGTGTAATCGACCTGATTCAGTACATTAAAATCCGCACCTGATGTACCCACGCCATTCCTTGCCCATAGAGGTTCCGTAGCGTAATTGAAGCCTTTCTGTCCAGTGTCTTCAGCGTCATCAGCCATGCGATGATTTGGCATGGGCTGTTTATGTTGCTGTAAGCTAAGATCGTCCTGCATCAGTAATACAAATTCGTGAAACGACTGCTTTGAATCTTGCAGAGTAATTTTGGTACTCATTTGAGTTTGCAACGGATTTGTTTCCGGCAGCATCCAGGTTGCATCTCTTGGTTCTACAATTACAGCCCCAATTGCGCCATGCGAACTATGCTTGATGGTGTCTCCAAAATCACGCAGGTTCACGGCACCATATTCTATGGGCGTGTATTGCGCCCAGCCGGTTTCACCATTGGCACTAAATGACTCAACATAATAATCATATTTTTTGAATTCATTTTCGGAAATATCATCCCGCTCAGTCACATCCAGTCCGTTTGCAGCCAGCGGCTTTTGCTTGCTGAATTTAACATCCCCTGCATACCAGTTAATTGCTTTGGGTCGACAATCGCCAAACGCACCGGATAACGTTTTCTTGCACGGCTTAGGCATGGAACGCGACAATGCCGGCAGCGGATTCTTGCAACTTGTTTGGCCGTCCGCCGTGCTCACGTTTGCATTGCAACTATTAAATCCAATGTTGGCTCCATCATTATTATTGGCGCTAAATGTTAATAGCTGCGGTTGCAGCCCCACCCAGCTTGACGATTGTATTTGATTGAAGTTAAAGCCATTAACAATAGGAGGCAGCAGGTTGTAGCTCCAACTTTGTCTAACATCCGGTCCATCTTTGCCTGCCATGTTCTCGGGCAAATAATTGACGAAATGAACTGTCACACAATCACCTGCGTTGACTCTAAGGACTAATGGCTCGACTTTTTTTCCTGATTGATAGCGATCCTGTAATTTCTGCAGGATCGCCTCGGGAGCCAGAGCTTTTTCGCGCCAGGCATTATCTTGCTGAACAAAAATGATGGCATTCGGATCACTGATGTCGAATCGGCTGTTATAAACAAGCCTGCCCTGAGAATTTGATGTTTTAAGCAAATCACTGGCTAGCCAGACACCAACAAAGAGGTTTTTATGGTGTTGTTTATCATTGGATAATACTTCAGGACAGCTCGAAAGTTCACCAGCCACCAGAGGAGGCGGCTCAACTTGCGGTAGCCTTTCAAGAGCCGTTAAGTTGATGTTCTGGTGTTTGTTATCACTCGTAAAGCCATAACTTCGTACCAATCCCCACATGCCATCCCACAGGTTTTCGACAGCGGGCGACCCATACCAGTAGTCGGTGACATTGGTACCACCGGATGGCACGGGAACATCAAACTCGAAATGCTCGGAAATTCCAATCTGCTGGCCGTTCATATATCCCGAATCAGGAGAAGCCGGCTCAGCTAGCCACTTCATTCCGGTCATGGAAAACACATGCTGCTCTTCCTGGGCTCCTTGAATCAAATGCAGTTTAAGCGGTTCACCAATATAGGTTGCAAGTACCGGGGTCGAAGGATCACCACCCCCTGGATTTCGCCAGGGTTCCTGCGAATATAGATGATCAACGAATTCGCATCGATCATTTTCGGTCTGCTGCAAGAGCGCTTTTAATGTTTTGGCGTCAACGACTTCGTTAGGGGCATTTCCAGTCAGCTTTTGAAAACGTATATTTGCATATTTTTTCTGCTTTTCCTTGCTTGCCGAACCATGACAGGCGGAAGGCTTGCCACCATCGAAGGCCGTATTTGAGTGCCATATCGAACTGAACACATTTGACATGTCACCCGGTCCAGTGGGCACTCTTAAAATATTATCGTTTGCATTTTCTGCATCAGGGCAGTCAACGACTTTTGCCGGATTAGCACTAAAATCCTTACACTCCGTTTTTTGTTTATATTCCAACGACCCTTCAATGTTCCTGGAACGTGAACCGCTATCTTCCTCAGCAATTCGCAAAGGAATGGGTTCATTGCGGTAATTCAGTAGGCGTGTGCCGGGATCTTCCGTCGATATTCCTTCCGGTTTCGGTTTCAGACCATCACGAACGACATGCGGCAGCAGCAAATCCGCCTGACGACTGGGCGGATTTACGGGGCGCATATCGGCATTATAAAGAATCGCAAAATCTGCAAAGGCAAGGTTGTATTCGCGGCGCACATCTTCATTTTTAGCCACATTACTCGCTTTGTCGATAAAGCCTATGTTGGCGGCATAGGAGGTCGGCCCCCCGTCCTGACGATCGGCACATATCGCCGGTTTGCCGTTCAGCGCACCGCCCAGGGCTTTATTTCCAATAGCGCTTGATACTCGGGAACAATCCAGGATCGATTTACCCGCCACCGGCTTTACAACTTTTTCAGGGGAAGCACTCAGTTGCGTCCATACGGAATCTTTGGGCTCAACTATTAGCGCTGCATAAAATCCATGTTGTTGATGTGAGCTTGGTCCATAGTGGTCATGGGTGAATACGGCTCGCATGGTTCTGTCTTTCCATTGATCGTTCAAGACAGGATCGGCCCACCAACGCTGTACTGTTGTTTGCGCGCCGCACCAGGGATGCTTTTTATTATTCTCGTGGGGATTCGTGGAACATTGGCCAAGCTCACGTGTTCTCGAATTGCCCGATGGCAAACGATACGTCATGGGTTCCAGAGACTTATGGGGCTGGTTATTCCATTGAACGACGGAGCCACCCGGCTGCTTACTGGCTTCAATTCGCTCCCTCACTTCATCAGGTGAAAAAGTGCCGTCTTCATAATTCCAGCCATTAGCAGAGCCATCGGACGAGGTCACGTCGAACTTTACCAAATGAATATGCTGGCCAATGGTGTCTGTGGGCGTGTAAATCTGAAAATCGTCCAGATTTAATACACTTGGAATCAAATTGGTTGCCTGGAATTGTATGCAATCGCCGGAGTTGGCACGGAAAAATAGTGGTTCGGCCAAGCGAGTGCCATTGATTGTATTGGCGGCATCCTCTTCAAGAACCGGCATGCGCGCTTGTGGATCATGCCATCCATATTTGTTGACGGTCATGTCAAATTGAATGTAGGCCGATTTATAGATTCTGGGATCCAGACGATTTACTAAAATCCCAGGGCCTTCGAGTTTGGCCGTATCATTGTAATATTCCGTTGGACAAGGATCAGCAAAAGGCGCTCCTGGTGCAGGCGCAAAACCATTGACCCGGAATTTGTTGCCGGGATCGTAGGTTGTTGAGACCCCATGATCATCCGGATACGCTGACTTTGCAGTTTCATAACCCAAACCTTTCCACAAAGGAATCATCGGTTTCAAGGTGGGCATAGCCGGATCGTGAGTTTTTCGATTCATAGGCCATTCAGTCGCTTTCGCTTGATACTTCCATTGAAATGAGTCATCCAAATTTACCAAGACTGCTTTGAACTCGTCTTTGCATGCCTGCCAGATATTGTCAGGCAAATTGTCTGGCTGTATTCCCTGCTTCAATCCCGTTATCGTTGACTTATTCCAACCTGCATGAAAAGCCATCGCGAATAATTCGTCTTGAGTGCCGCATTGAGGCAGCATCTTCAAGGTTGCGGATTTGAGCTTTGCAGCCATCACCACATTATTCTTGTCGCTGTTGAGTTTCCAGGTCCGCTTCGCAATGTAGCGCGCAGCTTTATTTTCTTCCTGATCGCCAACCTCATCCAGCAGCACGTCCGGCTGCATTTCAGACGCCTCCGCTGGAAAAGTTCGAGCATCGGTAATCACATGCCGAGGTAACCCGCCATTTAGCTCCTTGCCCTGATTATCTCTGGCCATATCCAAAGGCGGCTGTGGTGGTCTGTGTCCGGGAACACCGGCGATGAAGAACGGGTACCCCCGGAACTCTGCCGTAGGCAAGGGCGCCAATGGGGCACCAGGAATGGGAACAATCGCTGGATTAGGCGTGCCGCCTTCTATTTCATGGTCTGGCAAATTCCGCACGCGAGGATCAGGATTTTTTTTGACATCAAAGAGGCCTGGCTTACCATCCTCAAACACATCGTGATTTCGCCAGAGTTCCCACATGCCTGCTGCAAAATGAGGATATAAATGGCAATGAAAAATGGCGTCGCCCACCGTTAAATTTCGATTACCCCCGCCACCGTATTGAATATCGTAGGTATAGGAAGAACCGGGCGAAATGGTTTGCGAATCCAGGTAATTGGCATTCGGATCGTTTTTATCCTGTAACCATTGGTGCGCATGTAAATGAAATACATGAGTCTCCTTAGGCCCTGCGTGTATATTCCGAAACCGTACAGGGTCGCCAAGATAAGCATGATGTACATTGGATGGGTCATCAGGATACAGGGCGGCCACGGCTTTTCCATGAATGTCGCGACGAACAATCATGGCAGGATCGCCATTGGCCCATGAACTTAAAAAGAATTCTTCCAGTTTACAATCCTTGCAATCTTTCGCGGGCCCTATAGATTTTTTGCTTGCCAGTACCGCTGAACCCACACCCGAGGAACCATAATTAATGGCCATGCCATCAGCAATTGCGCTGACAGGATTACCCTCATCAGATAATTCAGCAAAAGCCTGAAAAACTTTATTCTCGTCATGAAAAATGGTGGTGAATTCGCGAAACGACATGCCGCAGCTCGATCCCGGTGATTGCTCAGAGCATTTCAGCCCTGATTCCATTAATTCACTCCTATCACCGGACTGGGTATTTGGCTGATAAATGATGGCATTTAAATCTGAATGCACAATTTCATTATCATCATTCAAAATGGCAAGGCGTTGATAATCCAGATCACTGTAGGGATGGCCATTTTTATAATTCGCCTCACAGGATTTATCATCCAAGCATTTTAGATCGTCATAGGTTACTTGAGATCGATACCATTTGGAGCCTGCTGGCTCAACATTAATCGAACCAAACAAGCCCAGGCCGAGTTGACCGCCATCACCTTCTCCACCCGCGAGCGCGCCTGCCGAATACATGAAATAGCCACCCTCTTGACGGGCAAGCCATTGATATATTGTGAATTTTCCAGGCTCAACCAATGAGTTGGCATTTTTGCCGACATTCGCACCATCCGCACCCATATTTTTTCCAGTATTTTTACAGGCTGTTTCGATTATTTTATTTTGTTCCGGGTCATGACAAATTTGTGGTTTGATCGGCACATAATCCAAACCATTCGCATGAATAGAGGCCGCCCGTGTAGTGGGATAATCCGGCTCTTCCTGGCTCGGAAAAGGAAAACTGTTCGGAAGTTGGGGATCGCGTGGCGGGGATGATAAATCGGTTTGACTGGCTCCCTCAGGAATAATCGTTTGTACGGCGTGTCTTTGTATTCCTCCCTTTGGAAAATCAGGCCGTTGGAAAGTGCTGTGTAGCGTTGGCAAGGGTGACAATAAATTCCAGAACTTTACCTTTAGATAATTGCATTCATTCACACGAAGTACGAGCGGCCTTGGCCTTTTATTGTCTCGAAGTCTGACTTTACCGGCGAGTTTCACCATTTCTGACTCTGTTCGAGAAGAAAGATCTTCACCATTTTCATCAACGACGTCTTTTTTTAGCGCATACACCATACCCGCTGGGTTAAATGCACCAAATCGGTTGTAAGTAATAATTTGTTCCAGTGCAACGACTTCGGCTGTCACTGTATTAGAGTCGCTTGGCGCTGTATTAGGGTCACATGCGGATTGATGGGACTGCGATTGCGTCCCATCTGCTTTATGATCCAGCTTTTCCTTTGTAAAGCATCCCGTTAGCAGAAGGGCAATCGCGCAACATAAAATCAGAAGGTAGTTATTACGCGATTCTGCTATGGCCGGATCCGTTGCTGAAAACAAGCCATCGAGAATATATTGGTGTCGTGACGTCATGGTCGCTCCTCTATTGCTGTCGAATAAATCAGCTTTTATTATTGTTGTGCAACCTGATGAGCTAGAGGGTTACTGCGTTGAGTTTTACTGGATTGGATAAACCTCTAATTCACTTCAAGCATGTTGATTTCCGAAAGTTATAAAATCCTCAATAGCTTAATAAAGAGGCCGTATCGTTTTAACTATAAGATGTACTCACATACTATTGCGTATATATCCAAAGTTTTACTTTGCCAACGCGCAAGGGTATTCCGATTTTTCCAAAAAAATAAAATTGATGTTACTTCCAATTAGGTATCAACACTTGGTTCTTTAACTTTCCATTACAAACCAAAGGAATGGCACTGTGAATATTATTCTGGCAATAGTTCCACACTCATTCGTTCCATTAGAAATAAAATACTCTTAACAAAATAAGTTGACAAGGTAATTTTTCATAGATTTTTATTTAAAATTCAGAGAAGTATGAATCGTTTTTATTTTTTTACTGAACTGCAATAAAATCCATTCAGAGCATTTCCGAAGGGCCGAACTAGCCAGGACATCAAATAAATTTTTGAAACTCAACGAATTTCGGTTAACCACTCATCAAAGCATAAAAGTTGATGGGGTCAATCGATGCGCATAGAGATAACAGATTTTCTCAGCTGACTGCAGAATTAATCAGTCTAAAATCAGTTGGATCATGTGGTAACCGTTCGTATTGGGCTTGTCGAGCGAGGAGTGATTTCCAGGCACCAACCCCATTTGGAGAATCTGAGAAGAGAAATGATTGACAATGTCTGTGGTGAAGTGACGCTTTTGCTTGGCATGCTAAAAGGTGGCGCCGCATGGAACGCCACCTTGATCAACTTGATGGGACTGGCAGTCTAACTGAGCTTTCCGTGACATTGTTTGTATTTTTTACCGGAACCACAAGGACATGGGTCGTTACGGCCCACCTTGATGCCTTCCCTGACATAAGGCAACTCCGGAGACTTCTCGGGATCGTCACTCTCTCCTTGCTGACTGAAATTATCCAGAGCCGGCGCTTCTGCATGATCGAAGCGCATTTCCCGAGGTGCCTGCATCTGTTGATCAATGGCCTGCACATCCTCTTCCTGTTTAACTTGCACTTTAAACAGTATGCCTATCACTTCATATTTGATGTGTTCCAGAAGATTGGTGAACATTTCAAAGGCTTCACGCTTGTATTCCTGTTTAGGATCCTTTTGCGCATAACCTCTGAAATGTATGCCCTGACGCAAATAATCCATGGCTGACAAATGCTCTTTCCAGCTGTTGTCCAGCACTTGGAGCATCACCGATTTTTCAAAGTGCTGCATCACATCTTTAGTAATTTGCTGTTCCTTATCTTTATGGCTTTGTTCCAGAATGCTGATTATGCGGGCACGTAAGGACATCTCCTGCAATGTGTGGTCTTCCTCAAGCATTTTACTCAGTGGAATATCGACATTAAACTCCTGATGCAGATGCTCTTCCAGTCCCTTGATATCCCATTGCTCCATCATCGTTTTGGCCGGGATGTACTGCGTGATCAACTTGTTGACGACATCTTCGCGGATGGCGGTAATAATGTCGGAAATTTCTTTTGCCGCCATCAGTTCATTACGCTGCGCATAGACAACCTTACGTTGATCATTGGCCACGTCATCATAGGCGAGAATTTCTTTACGAATGTCAAAGTTGCGATTCTCCACCTTGCGTTGTGCATTTTCGATGGCGCGAGTAACCCACGGATGTTCAATCGCTTCACCATTACCCATACCAAGTTTCTGCATTAATGACGCAACTCGATCGGAAGCGAAAATACGCATTAAATCGTCTTGTAAAGACAAATAGAACCGTGAGGAGCCGGGGTCACCCTGGCGTCCGGATCGGCCTCTTAATTGATTGTCGATACGGCGAGACTCATGACGTTCAGAGCCAATAACGTGTAAACCGCCACTGGCAATCACCTGGTTATGACGAGCCAGCCACGCAGCACGTACCGCTTCCTTGTCGGCATCCGTTACATCCGGACCTAAGGTGGAGAGCTCGGCATCCAGATTACCCCCGAGCACAATATCAGTCCCGCGACCGGCCATGTTGGTGGCAATCGTGACCGCACCCGGCATACCGGCCTGTTGAACAATATGCGCTTCACGTTCATGCTGCTTGGCATTCAAAACTTCGTGTTTGATGTCCAATTTTTTCAGTAAAGCAGAGAGACGTTCGGAATTCTCAATCGACGTGGTGCCAACCAATACAGGCTGTTTACGTTGCACGCAATCCTTGATGTCATTGGCGACGGCGATATATTTTTCATCAGTCGTCAAGTAAACCATGTCGCCCATATCATTACGGATCATGGGCCGATGAGTAGGTACCACGACAACTTCAAGACCATAAATCTTGTTCAGTTCAAAGGCTTCGGTATCAGCCGTTCCCGTCATGCCAGACAGTTTGTGATACAAGCGGAAGTAGTTTTGGAAAGTAATGGACGCGAGCGTCTGATTTTCATTTTGAATAGGCACGCGCTCCTTGGCTTCAATCGCCTGATGCAGGCCCTCAGACCAGCGCCGTCCAGGCATCACACGACCGGTGAACTCATCAACAATGATCACTTCTTTGGTTTCGGATACAATGTAATCAACATCTTTTTTGAATAAGACGTGAGCGCGCAATGAAGCATTGATGTAATGCATCAAGCGAATGTTGACTGCATCATAGAGACTTGAACCTTCAGACATCAAACCGTGTTCAGCCATGAGATCTTCGATACGTTCATGACCTGATTCAGTCAGATAAATTTGGCGCGACTTCTCATCAACCGAGTAATCGCCGGGGCCGTCTTCTTTTTCCTGTTTGGTCAGGAACGGAATAAGGGTGTTGACTTTGACATAGACTTCGGTGCTGTCTTCAGTCGCCCCGGAAATAATCAAGGGCGTTCTGGCTTCATCAATCAGAATGGAGTCCACCTCGTCGACGATGGCAAAACTCAGTTCTCGCTGAACTTTTTGATCCAGACTGAACGCCATGTTATCGCGCAGATAATCGAAGCCAAATTCGTTGTTTGTACCATAGGTGATATCGGCGGCATACGATTGTCTGCGTGCAGCATGTTCCATTTGACTGATGATCACGCCTGTGGTCATGCCCAAAAAGCCATACAAGCGCCCCATCCACTCGGAATCGCGTTTGGCCAGATAATCGTTGACCGTGACAACATGCACACCATTTCCGGGCAAGGCATTCAGATAGGCCGCTAATGTCGCCATCAGCGTTTTACCTTCACCGGTCTTCATTTCAGCAATTTTTCCATTATGCAGAATCATGCCACCGATCAACTGCACATCGAAATGGCGCATGCCAAAGACTCGCTTTGACGCTTCCCTGACAGTAGCAAACGCTTCCGGAATCAGATTGTCCAGTTTTTCTCCTTGCGCCAAACGATCTCGAAATTCCTGAGTTTTTGCTTTTAACGCAGCATCAGACAATTTTTGATATTCAGAATCCAAGGCATTGATTTTTTTAACCAGTTTCCTTTTCTTCTTAATAATTCTGTCGTTACGGGTTCCTATAACAAATCTAACCAGCTTACCCAGCATGCTTTTTTCCGGTGTGAGTTAAGTAAATGATTGAATCAAATTTTACGATTATATACTGTCCAGGCTATCTGTAACAGTTAAAAAACAACCCGTTTTACGCATCATGTAATCAAATGGGGCATAATTGCTGGAAATTCAAGCGACGATTAGTCGCAAAAAGATTATTGCTCGGAATTACCAAGACACGAAAGGTAACAAGCTGCAATTATCGGCATCGAAAAAGGACGGAGGCTGTTCAAAAGTATAAATCACCAACAGCCCCAATTGGGGCAGGTACCACCGGATGCTGCTGCCCAAGTACGGCGACACTATAACTCTTCTGGGCTGAAATCATCGACAGCAATGGCCGCAAGTCGAGCTTGATCCGCCGACTCCAGCAAAGCCGCTTCCTGTTCCGTGACAATCGATTGGCTTAATGCTGATTCCATAAGCGCCGATGGATTGCCTTTAGCCAGCTTTTTTTGTTTTTGTGCAATACGAATCTTGGCTTCAACTGGCGCTGCCGCCAATACGGCCTTGAAAGCCACTTCAATTCTGCCGGTTGCATCAGTGGCATCATCATTAACATAGATCCCATGAGTCAAACGACTTCTAGTCTCAGAGTCGGTCAGCAGTATCATTGCCGTTTCGCGAATCAGTGCGTCCGGTGGCTCGGCGTTCGGTGCGCCGAAAGGAAAAATAAGCACCCGCAATAACCCGGCTAAAGGACGGAATGGCAGGTTCCTGCAGATAGTCAGCAAAGCCTGTTGCGCCTGATACAGCGTATTCCGGCTTGCCCAGTGCAATAACGGCGCATCCTCTTTCTGACAACCCTGATCCTGATAATGCTTTAGTACGCAGGAACACAAGTAAAGATTACTAAGGGCATCAGCAAATTGCCCTGAAATTCTTTCCTTGCGTTTCAGGGCCCCGCCTAACGTAAGCAAGGCATAATCCGAAAGCAGCGCAAAGCTGACGCTCAATCTGGCAATTTGCCGGTAATAAGGTCTCGTCACAGCAGCGCCGGGAACACTGTGTAGACAGGCATTGGTCAAGCCCAGCCAAAATCCGGCCGCCATGTTATGCAGAAAAAATCCGACATGTTGAAATAACACCTGATCAAACTGCTGCACATTGCTTTGTTCCAATGCCGCCATTTCTGTCTGGATAAAGGGGTGACAGCGGATAGCACCCTGACCGAAAATCATCATCGAACGCGTTAAAATATTAGCGCCTTCGACCGTTATGCTGACAGGAATGACCTGATATAATCGACCCAGATAGTTTTTCGGGCCTAAACAGATACCCGATCCACCCTGAATATCCATGGCATCGTTGACGACCCGGCGCATGCGTTCGGTCAGTTCGTACTTAAGGATGGCGGAAATAACAGCCGGCTTTTCACCCTGATCAAGAGCGGCATTCGTAACCTTACGCGCCGCATCGAGGATATAGGTTTGGCCCGCCATGCGAGCCAATAATTCTTCAATACCTTCAAATTCACCAATCGGGACATTGAATTGCTTACGGATACGAGCGTATGCTCCGGTATTTCGGCAACAAAATTTGGCTCCGCCAACACTGAGCGCCGGCAGCGAAATAGCCCGCCCCGTAGTTAAACATTGCATCAGCATAAGCCAGCCGTTGCCGGCCTGTGTCACACCACCGATAATCCAGTCCATTGGAATGAAAACATCCTTACCCCAGTTTGGACCGTTTTGAAAAGCCGAATCCAAAGGCAGATGACGCCTGCCGATCGACACGCCGGGAGTATTGGTGGGAATCAGCGCGACAGTGATACCGATATTTTCCAGATGTCCAATCAGATGATCGGGATCATACAGTTTGAAGGCCAATCCTAACACGGTAGCTACTGGGCCCAGAGTTATGTAACGCTTGTCCCAGTTTAAACGAATCCCCAACACATTATTTTTTCCTCCGAAGGAACCACGACACACGACGCCGGTATCGGTCATCGCGCCGGCATCGCTGCCGGCATGTGGCCCTGTTAGCGCAAATGCCGGAATTTCCTCGCCACTTGCCAATCGAGGCAGGTAATGATTTTTTTGTTCTTCGGTGCCATACATCAACAATAATTTAGCTGGCCCAAGCGAATTCGGAACCATCACGGTCACGGCAGCCGTTGAACAACGGCTGGAAATTTTCATAACGATTTCGGAATGCGCGTTATCCGAAAATGCCAGTCCGCCGTATTGTTTCGGAATGATCATGCCACAAAACTTATTTTTTTTGATGTATTCCCAGACCTCTTTGGGCAAGTCTTTGTGGTTATGCGTAATATCCCAATCATTGAGCATCGCACACAGTGTTGTCACAGGTCCGTCGATAAAGGCCTGCTCTTCGTCCGTCAAATGTGCCGCCGGTAAATTTTGTAGAACTTTCCAATCCGGATTACCAGAGAATAATTGCGCATCCCACCAGGTATTGCCGGCTTCCAGCGCTTCCTGCTCGGTTTGTGACATTGTGGGAAGCGCCTTCTTCATCAGCGTCAACAACCTGCGACTGATGAGCCATTGCCGAATGATGGGAATACTCAGCGGTATAAACAGCGTCAAAAAAACTATCCATAAGGATTTACCAGTCACAGTCAATCCGTTAATAAACAAGTAAGCCCCCAATAACAGGGCAATAATCAGTGTCGCTCTATGAATGGAGACGCTAAAATAGAAAAGGCCCCATACGACTGCAAGTAATGCCAGTAACCAGATCATGGATGTACTCCTGAAAAAACATGAAGTTCTTGTGGGCAAACAATGGCAAACGTGGCTTATCGTCAATTTCTCAACGGCTTACCTGTTTTAAGCATGTGCTCCAATCGCGCCAAGGTTCCTGGTTGTTTTACCAAAGTCACAAACGCCTCTCGTTCCAAAGTCAGAACATCCTCTTCCGTCAAGGGTTCGGTCATGTCACACTGACCGCCACTGAGTACCTGGGCCAATTTTTGCCCGACCTCGACATCATAGTCTGTTGCCTTGCCAAGCAGGTGAAACGCTTTAATACCCATGCTCAACACAACTTTAGCGGTTTTCCCGGGCAATGGATAAACACAAGGCTGGGGCGGCACATAATCTTTGGCGAGTGCGATTGCTTTTACCTTGGCATCGGCTAACAGGCGATTTCTGTTCATCGTGATAGCATCCGATTTTGCCAGGAACAACAGCTCTTTCGCTTCAAACGCTGATTTTGACACTTTGGCCATTGCTATCGTTTCAAAGGCTTTCACAACCGGCGGAATAGGGCCGCCGGGTTTTTTGGGCAACGCCAGCCATCGTCGTAAATACTCTTTACAACCACCCCAACCGGGAATCAAGCCAACACCCACTTCTACCAAACCCATATAAAGTTCGGCATGCGCCTGAATCGCATCGCAATGCAACAATATTTCACAGCCCCCGCCTATCGCCAATCCCGTAGGCGCGGCAACCACTGGAAACGGCGCGTACTTTAGCGCCTGATAGGTTTGCTGGCCTTCGATAAGCAGATGCTCAACAGCAGGCCAATTACTGCTATAAATGGCCTGCATCAGCAAGGTCAAATTAGCGCCTGCCGAAAAATTTTCGCCGTCATTATGGATGACCAAGGCCAAAAATGTGCTTTTCACGGTTTCAATGCTATGCCTGATCAGCGTCATGACATCCATATCGAGGGTGTTCATTTTGCTATGAAACTCCAGACAGGCAACGCCATCGCCAATATCCCACAAACTGGCCGAAGCATTTTTTAGAACGGGCCCGTGCTGTAATTTCATATCCGATAACAGCAGCACACCGTCAGCTCTTTGCACAGGATAATACTGTCCGGCCAAATCGGTAGCCGTCAATTGGCCTGAACTTGCCTGATATAAAGTGTGTTTGTCCGCCAAAAGCGGCGGAATCGCACGGTTCTCTGCACGAAGTTTATCAACAAACCACGTTAAACCAATTTGATCGAGCAGTTCAAAAGGCCCGTATTTCCAGTTATACCCATCACGCATGGCGGTATCGACGGAAACCAGATCGTCCGATATTTCCGGAACCAGACTGGCTGCGTAACACAAGGTTTTTGACAAAACCCGCCAGGCGTAAAAGGCGGCCAACTCAGGACAGGCGAATAGTGCCGGCAGGCCGTCTTTTTTGGCTTTGAAAACAGTTTCCAGATCCGGTTTTTCGCTGAGCGAGTAGTCGCCGGTATTCAAATTGATGGATTCCTTGATCCGAACGCCTTCCACCTCGTTCAGTCGGTAAAATCCACCTTTGCCTTTGCGTCCCGTATAGCCTTCGTCAATCATTGTCTGGACTACTTCGGGAAGTTGACTGACTTGATGAAACACATCTCCTGTAGCTAAAGCCAATGTCATGCTTTTTAGAATATGCGGAATCAGATCCAGACCCACCAAATCCAGTAACCCAAAAACACCGGTTTTCGGTATGCCGAAGGGCGTCGACAAGATGCTATCGGCCTGTTCAACGCTCAAACCCAAATCAATCGCCTCATGAAGCCCGCATAACAGCCAGTAAATGCCAATGCGGTTGCCGATAAATCCCGGGGTATCCTTGCAGTTAACGCAGGCTTTACCCAAATACAAGTCTGAAAAAGAACGAACGGCCGTAACAAGATCGGGTCGAGTTTGCGGACCTGAAACCAGTTCCAGCAAACGCATATAGCGAGGGGGATTAAAAAAATGCGTAATCATGAAGCGCTGCTTGAAACGCTCGGGCATATCCTGTGTCAATACCTTCAACGGCAGGGTGGAAGTATTCGACGATATAACGCAGTCCGGATGACAAACAGCATCCAGTTTTTGGTAGAGGAATTTTTTTATCGGCAGATTTTCAATAACCGCTTCGATAACCCAGTCAACGTCACTCAGCCACTGCAAATGATCTTCCGTATTGCCCGGCGTGATCAAGCGGATACTCTTTTTATCCATAAATGCCGAGGGGGCCGCCTTCAATAATTTTTGTAAGGCGGTTTCGGCGATGACATTACGATTCGTTGCACCCTCGGCAACAGCTCCCTGCGTTGCCCTACCTCCTGCATCCCTGCAGTCGTCAGGCACGATATCCAGCAAATAAACTGTTATGCCCGCATTACTGAAATGAGCGGCGATACTGGCGCCCATGACACCGGCACCGATGACCGCGACTTTTTTGATGTTCATGAGATGGCCTCCAGGATAGTTGCTATGCCCTGGCCTCCGCCTATACATTGGGTCGCTAACGCGTAGCGCTTGTTTTCTCTGCATAACAGACTGGCAGCTTTGCCCGTGATTCTGGCGCCGGTTGCACCTAAAGGATGCCCCAAGGCGATGGCGCCGCCATCAATATTGAGCTTGGTCAACGGTATCGGCATGGCCTTCAACACGGCAATACTCTGTGCGGCAAACGCTTCGTTTAATTCGACGATGTCAATATCTTCCAATTCCAATCCGGCACGTTTTAATGCCTTGTTGGTCGCTGCGACCGGCCCTATGCCCATAATCTCGGGGGCACAACCGGAAACGGCGGTGGCTTTAATTCTAGCCAGCTTTGCTAAACCATTCGCATCGGCATAGTCTTCACTGCAAACCAATACCGCCGCCGCGCCGTCAGTCAATGGTGATGAGGTTCCGGCAGTCACACTACCGTTGGCCTGAAATGCTGGCGGCAATTGCGCCAAGCCGGCAGGCGTAGAATCCGGCCGAAGACAACCGTCCCGATCAACGGCGCCTATAACCACTATTTCATCGAAAAAATAGCCCTGTTGCTGTGCAGCATGGGCTTTTCGCTGACTCATTAACGCGAATGCTTCCTGATCGATGCGATCAATATGATATTGTCTGGCCAGATTTTCGGCGGTGTCGCCCATACCGATATAGGCTTGAGGGAATGTCTCGTAAAGACCGGGATTAGGCATGAAATTGTAACCGCCCATCGGAATCCGAGTCATGGACTCAACACCGCCACAAATAAACGCGTCACCGGCATTCATTTGAATGGCACCGGCAGCAATATGAATCGCTTGCATGGATGAGCCACAGAAGCGATTCAGCGTCATTCCGGCAACGGAAATTGGCAAATCCGCTAAAAATGCAATCAATCGAGCCACATTAAGGCCTTGCTCACCCTCTGGAAAAGCGCAGCCGAGAATCAGGTCTTCAATATCATTCGGATTGACGCCGGTTTTGTTGAGCAGACCTTTAACGACCTGTGCGGCCAAGTCATCGGGCCTGATTTTAGTCAGTTGCCCTTTGTAGGCGGGGGTGAAGGGTGAACGGCAATATCCTGCAATAACGACATTTTTCATTGACCTTTCTCCTGTTGTACTACCGTGATAACCGATTGCAATTTTTCGGTTGTCGGTGGAGTACTTTAATTATAAGTTGGACTGGCGTAAGCGGTATTGGTTTCATCCATGCAGTGAATCATGAATTGATTGATAGCCGCCCAACTGCCGCCGATATTCTCCATTAAAATACCGTGACGATTGGAGCTGACGGCTTTTAGTAATTTCGTTTTCGAACCCAGCTTGTCCATGACTTCCTGCGCGCTTTTGAATGCGACTACAGGATCTTGATCACCATGAAGAATCAACACAGGGCACTGACAACGCGGCAAAAAATCGTCCATATCCAGAATCAGCATGCGTAGCTCATACAAGCTTTTGACGGGTACATGCCGATAATTGATAGCGGGGTGTTCAGTGGGATTCTCAATAAATGGCTTGATGCCTTCATACGATGAAACCCAGTCCACCAGTTTATTGGTGCCATGCAACAAAGGCACCAGCATGAATGCAGCATTGACGAATTTAACGGGTACAGAGACCGCAGTAACCCCAATGATTTCGGGATATTGTTCAGAAGCCAATTTAAGAGCCAAAGCGCCGCCGGTAGAAAATCCCGTCACGAAGATGCTGTCACAGTGCGATTTGAGGATATTAAATCCCCTGAGAACAGACGCATACCAATCTTCCCAGGTTTGATTACGGAGAGAGCAAGGCGATGAGCCATGACCTTTCAATCGCACGCCCATGACGGTATAGCCATGTTGGACCAGATGTACTCCGTAATCTCTCAATTCTGCAGGGCTTGCGAGTAATCCATGAATCAGAAGTACACCGATACCGTTACCATATTCGGGCTGAAGTAAAAAAGGTGAGGCATCGGAAGAGGCCGTTTCATGTTCATTGATCTCGTCAAAACAGGGTTTGGAATAGGCATGGAGCTCCCAGCTCAAGTCTCGACATTCATCTTCAAAATGCCAGGCTGCCAGTTTTTGGGCGTCCGTATGCTCACTCTCCGCCAGGGCACTAATCATGGTCTTGCGCACCGCTTCAATCGGCTTGGCTTCGTTATCGTACACTGCAATCAAATTTTCTACCCTGATTCTATCAAAATCATGCTCTTGCAGCAGTTTGGGCAAGAACTCATATATATTGTTTTGCTCTGTTATCAGACCCGAGGTTTTAGCGGCATTAATAAACTGCTCAAAGCGCGAGCTGGTGCCAGCTTTTAAATCGCTGTAATCCATTGGATTAAGCAGGCTGCGGTGCAAATTGATTTTGGTGTTGTTCTGCAGATGTTTTACAGCGATATAAAGCGTGGTATAAAAACGCTGACGCGACATTTTATATTGCTGATTTTCAACACAATACATTATGAGTGCCGCCGCCAGATGGCTCAGATTGATGGTGACATTGACATAAATTTCTTCCATGTAATCATTCCGTGTCACCTGTGCGCTTTTTTTAAAATAGCTGGCCAATAAACGTTGTTTCCAATTTCGGGCCGATGAATGCAAAGAAAACACATCATCCAGTGATTTGAGCTCCCTATTAACGCTTTTTAATAACTGCCGAATTTGCCAATGCCAGGCTTTTTGTGGGTTGACAGGAACACCCATGCGAATATCCATATCGGTATTCTTGAAGATGATATTGCCCTCAACCAGCAACTCTTCGGTCTGGCGCATGCTCAGGCCATTGGCAAACAGTTCGACTCCGTTCAGTAATATATTTTCTGAAGCCTGAATTGGATAAAACGTGATGTTGGCCGGAATGATCAATGTTGGTTTGACTGCTGAGGCCAATAACTGATCAAGGCTGTCCAGATGCAGTTCTTCCTTCCAGTGCAGCAATTGGGCATAACGCTTCTTATCAAACGCGTGAATAATTGCCCCCTTAAACGCTTCAATACCTTGCGCCAGCACTGCTGCTCCGGTATGTTGCTTGCGCCGTTCTCCGGTAAGGCGCGAATAAATACTGTAATGTCCCTGACTATCGATGACTCGGTGATCCTTTACCATACCGCCTTCGGGAAAAATAATGACTTTTCGTCCCCGGAGTACTTGTGCTGCCAACAAGGGAAACAACCGATCATGATCATGAGGAAAAACGCCGACGTTTTTCAGATATCGTGACAAGACCGTATCGGCCTTAAAAAATTCACCCGCCGCGATGGCGCAACAGTAAGCGCCGGTTTGTTCAAAAATCAAGAATTGCGGGATGAAGGTTTCGAATCGTGAGAAATGATTGAAAAGAAAAATATCGCCTTGCTGTACTTGAGTGTCAGCATGAAGCTTCATTTTGACACTCAATAATTTTTTGACAGAATTAAAGACCTTAACCGACCTGTTATAAAGCGTGGTATCAATATCACTCCAATTATCAGGATAGGCTGAGTCAGGCATAGCTGATTATGTTATTTTTTGTCGGGTGCAGACAAATCCAATAGATGCCTGGAATTATTCGTCACGGGTGTAGTGCTCGGGTTGGTAACCGCCGGCATTGAACTGGAATTGTTGGTAACCGGCGCCAGATTGGAAGCACTGTCTTTTGTTCCCTCTCCACCCACACTACCCGTCGGTTCAACATCTTCGAGATTAAACTCATCATCTTCAACGGAAGGGACATTACCGTCATTGACCAGATATTCACGCCGTTGCTGGTAGGCATTTTTGATAAAATCATAACGATCCGTGGCAGCTTCATCAAGGATTTTTTCAGACGACAGAACATCGGCTCTGGTGTCAGTAATATCAACGACGCGACTACCGGCAACAGCGGCGCTGGCGGCTCCTCCAGCAAAAGAAACATAGGTCAACGGGTTCAGCAATGCGTCTCCCACCAACCCCGCCGCTTCTCTCGGTGAACTGGAACCAAAAAATGGTAAAACTAAATAATTGCCGGTCGGAACCCCCCAATAACCCAGGGTTTGTCCAAAGTCTTCATTGTGCTTGGGTAAATCTATTTTTGTAGCAACGTCAAAAATACCGACTACGCCTGCAGTGGTATTAACGAGGAACCGACTAAAATCCTTGCCACTTTGCAGTAGCTTGAATTGCAACAGGTCGTTGAAAGTAACGCCGATATCATTGATGTTACTAAAGAAATTGGTAATGCCATCGTCAACAGGTTTTGGCGTTATTTTTTGATAGCCTTTAGCCAAGGGTTTTAAAATGGCTTTGTCCACACCGTCGTTAAACGATTGCGCACCGCGATTCCAGCCTTGCCAAGGATCACCAGGATTCGGCTTAGTATCGCCGCTTGACGCACATCCACCCAGTATGCTTGAAATTATAAGGCTACTCAGTGCCAGGCGTGCATTGAACGTGTTTTTTTGCATACTCATGGTGTCATTTTCCTGTTTGTGTTGGCGATAATTAAATTATTATTGAGTTGAGGCCCACTCATCACTATACAAGAAAGTATAGCGCTAACAAAAGAATGCTTACACAAAAAACGTCGTCTATTGAAAGAAGATGTCTCCAATTAAACAAGCGTTTCAAAATTTTACCCCGATTTTGTAGCAAATCATTTAGAGAACCGCTTCCTGACAGTTTTACCCGAGACTCGGCACTCTTGACGTCCAATGCCGATAGTTTATCTCTGCGCCCGATTTTGTCGAATAAACGCGACATCGCGTTCCTCGTTCATGATTATTTGACAATGAAAAAAATAAAAAAATTCGTGACCATTAGCCACATTTACTTTCGCCACAGTTAAGACAGGTCATGCAACCATCCATCAACACAACGGCTTTGGTTTGGCATTTTCCGCATAACAAGGCTTTGGCCGGAAAACTGCCGGTTTCGTCCAGCGCCGATGTATCGCTGTGTAACGATTCAAACTCTCTACGTTTGGCGGCTAGAAATTGTTTTTGATGATCATCCAGCTCCTTGTCTTTCAACATGCCGATCTGTTTCATGTGCGATTCGATGGCGCAACCGATTTCGGCAACCAATGACGGCATGAACACACCGCCTTTTTTAAAATAGCCGCCTTTCGGATCGAAAACAGCTTTTAACTCTTCAACCAAAAACGTAGCATCACCGCCTTTTCGGAATACCGCGGAAATAACGCGTGTCAGTGCCAATACCCATTGGAAATGCTCCATGTTTTTTGAATTGATGAACACTTCATAAGGGCGACGCTCTTCATGCTCCGTGCCCATATTCAAAATCATGTCGTTGATCGTTATATACAGCGCGTGTTCTGATTGCGGAGTTTTTATTTTATACGTCGAGCCGAACAGAATTTCCGGACGCGACACATTTTCGTTCATGCTTTCTCGGTCGATGGCTTTTGGGGCCTGTTCGGCATGGGTTTCAGCTGCTTTCTTGTCGTCTTCATTTAAAACTTTGTAGCTGATGATTTTTTTGTCGATTTTGTGGGTCATGGGTGGTTTCCTCGGATATGCTTTTATGACTTAAATAATTTTTGTTAGTTTTATAGGTTGGGATCTTTTATCATTCAAAATCAAGCCCCGCCTTTTTCCAGGCGTCTGTACCGCCTTCAAGATTGCTTAAGTTTCGGTAACCTAATTCATAAAGCGATCTTGCCGCTGCATTACCCATAGGGCCTCTCTCGCAATACAAATAAATCGCCGTATTTTTATCTTTGGGCAGTGCATCCTTGTATTTATCGATTTCATTGAACGGAATAAAATGGTCTGTACCTTTTATATGACGTTGTTTGGGCACGTGTACGTCAACCAGGAAGATGTCCTCCTTTTGCATGATTCGGTTTAATTCAGCGGCAGAAATCATTTTCACGTAGTCCGGCTTTTGAAACATGCAGCCGGTAACGAAGATAAGTAAGACTATGATGGAAAATACTTTTTTCATTTCTTTAGTATTGATGTTCATATTTTTAGGTGTCGCAAATGCGATGTTTTATGTTAATCGGGTTCCCGAAAGCGCCCCGGTTACCTCTTAACCAAACAGACAGTGTAGCCTACCGGCATATCCTACACGACTGATTCTTGCGATAAATGTTTGCTGATGACGGCCGGTAACCGCTTGGGCGATTTTATACGCAATTGTTTATTGATATTGAATCGTCCAAAAACCACTTCAATATCACCGGCTGAAACCTCGAATTCTTTTGCCAGAAATCGAACCATATGATCGGTTGCTTTGCCCCTTTCCGGCGGGGCGGTGACACTTATTTTGAGTTGATGGCCTTTAGGCTTGCCGATGGCATCCTGCTTTGCGCTGGGCGTACCAAGAATATTAAGCACCAAAATGTCGCCCTCCCAGGCACAAAAAGAATCCTTCGCCAATCCTCTGCGTCCGGAGTTGCCATCACTTTTTGATTTTGTTTTTTTTATTTTTGCCACAAAATTTAGATTGTAAAAGCGGAAGGACCGTAGGGTACGCATCGCGTACCATTTTAAAAACGTTTCATTGAATCCGGGCACCAAAAGGTACTAAGCCTTATTCCCCTGTATTTCGGACGTTATCAAAACGCTCATAGTCCTCGTTTCTCGATCCCCAATCCATCGAATAAACACCTTGGTTGACCCAATGATGAAACGAAGAATAAGGCCAGTCCGAAGCTTTGTTCACTAGCCCGTGTTTTACCGGATTAAAATGCAAATAATCGAAATGGTTTTGATAATCCTGTTCGTCGCGCAGAGCATGTTCCCAAAATCGCCGTTGCCAGATGCCGCGCCTGCGGTAGCGCAGGCGTGAAGCGGTTACCGGTTGTTCAGCTCCGCCTAAAGCCAGCCAGCTTTGGGTGAAATGCTTTTTAATGATACCCCAGCGCTTGGAGTAATCGCCGTCATCCTGTGCCATGGTCCAGATTGAATGGATATGATCGGGCAAGATGACCAGCGCATCGACATGAAAAGGCAAATGTTGCCGGCAATGCCGAATGGCCTCCCGCAAACAATCCCGCGCCCGATCATTCGCCAAAATTCCCGCCCGTCGTTCCGTTACCACGGTAAAGAAAAATGAGCCACCCGGCACATAACAGCGGCGATAATCAGACAAGACGGCAGTCCCCCCAAAATGACATTACCACAATAAAAACCGTAGGGTACGCACCGCGTACCATTTTTAAAACGTACCGGTAAATCAAATTCAAAAGGTACGCGGTGCGTACCCTACCGGGCTTTTGCTTCGCCAAGCCACATGGATGTGGTGAATGTGGAAAATGCAGGAGCATTTTTCCACAAAAGAAAGTAACCCAAGAAAAGGCGACCCGGTTACCGCTTATCTCCTGCGCTCCTCGCTCTTGTGCCCTGTGGGTATTTAACAGGGGTTGCCAAAAGGGGCAGGAGTAGTCCCTTTTGGCAACGCGCGGCATCCCTGCCGCGCCCCTTCGGGCTATTCCCGTTAAAAGCTCCGGTGCTCGGCGCGGTAAACGGGAATTGGCGCAATTATCGTAGGATAGTAGGGTGGATTAGACGCGCAAATCACCCCAACTTCCATACAAGTGAAGCGTTTCCGCGCGTCGTAATCCGCCATATCGACAGTCACCACATTCGGTGGATTACGCCGCGCCCAAAGTTCAAACAAAACGGATAGGCCACCTGTTTGCGCGACTAATCCACCCTACATTTATACGACTTACGGCCTTGGGAGTCACAAGCGAAACATTTGATTTTTCGTCGTCTTACAATCTCATCTATCTTTTGTTTAGATTTTTCCGGATTCAAAAATCCAATATCAGGATTTTTTAATTCTTTTATGATCTTGTCGGTGATTGGTTTATCTTCTACTAAAAACTCTCCAAGATTTTTTAAATAGTCTGTGGACGAATAATACCGGTTCCACCTCCTTGGAGTTCCATCCTTCTTGAGAACAAGATCAACGTCAAATCTACCGAGTCGCTCCATTATTTTATTTATGACGTCTTTTTTTGACTCATACTCATTTGAACCCGGTGTGTTAGACAGTTGAATAAAACATGTATGCGCTTTTTTGTCCCTTTGATCTTTCAAATACATCCCAAAGGTAATATGCCCTGTTTTATTAACATGATCGTCTCCACTGTAAAAATTAATCGATAAATAACCATCATTCCCCGGGAACCAGTATCCTTGATCTAGTCTGCCCCAACGGTTATTTTGCCTTGGCATAAAATAAAAATCTTTATGATCCTCTCTATAATCCAATAGAAATTTGAATAACTCATCATGAATTTTAATAACTTTAGCGTTGACCTTATTCATAGAAACTCCCACTGTAATTCTAATACTCATGATAGATGGGTTATCCCAACCAAACTTTAACTCCCCCACTTCCCGTATGCCGCGCCGAGCACCGGCGGTTTTATCGGGAATAGCCCGCAGGGATGCCGCACGTTGCCAAAGGGACAGGAGTCCATTTTGGCAACCCCCGATAAAAACGACGGAGCGCAGGAAGCAAGCAGCAACCGGGCAGCCTTTTCTTTGGATACTTTCTTTTGGCGAAGCAAAAGAAAGTATCGCGCCTTCGGGTGCAAGAACCCGATTCAAAACAACCGTCGCGATAGCGACACTTCAAAACCCCTCTCCCTAACCCTCTCCCATAAGGGGAGAGGGGATATTGTGGGATTCCGGCAATCCGCCAGAATGACGTAAGAAAATCAAAACTTCCCGTAATACCCTTCCTTCAACGCATCAAACAAATTCGCGGCACTATGAATCTCCCCGTCATACTCAATCTCATCATTGCCCTTAAACTCGACAACCGAGCCATCTTCCAGCGTGAATTGATAGGTGGTGTTCTCCAAGTCCGACTCTTTAACCAATACGCCCTGGAATACTTCTGGATTAAAACGAAACGTGGTGCAGCCTTTCAATCCCTTTTCGTAGGCATATTGATAAATTGACTTGAAATCTTCATACGGATAATCGGTCGGTACATTGGCGGTTTTGGAAATCGACGAATCGATCCATTTTTGCGCGGCGGCCTGGATATCGACATGTTGCTTCGGAGTTACATCATCCGCTGAAATAAAGTAGTCCGGCAGTTTCTGGTTGGGATTGTCGCTGTAAGGCATGGCGTTCGGGTTGACCAAAGCGCGGTAAGCCAACAGTTCGAACGAGTAGACATCGACTTTTTCCTTGGATTTTTTGCCGGCGCGAATCACATTGCGGGCATAATGATGCGCAAAACTGGGTTCGATGCCGTTGCTGGCGTTATTTGCCAAAGACAGCGAGATAGTGCCGGTCGGTGCAATCGAACTGTGATGTGTGAAACGCGCACCGGTCTTGATTAATTCTGCGACCAGTTCCGGTTCTTGAATTGCCAGTTGCTGCATATAACGGCTGTATTTGGCGAGTAACAATTTGCCGGGCACCTGATCACCAATTTTATAGCCGTCGGCGATCATTTCCGGCCGTTTGTGCAACAAAGCGCCAGTGACGGTGAACACTTGTTCCATAATTGGCGCCGGTCCTTTTTCCTTGGCCAGTTCCAGACCTGCTTTCCAGCCTTCGATGGCGAGAATTTTGGTAACTTCTTCAGTAAAAAGCAGAGAGTCGGCATCGCCATACTTCATGCCCAGCATGGTCACGGTAGAACCCAGGCCCAGATAGCCCATGCCGTGACGGCGTTTGCCGATGATTTCCTCGCGCTGCTTCTCTAATGGCAAGCCATTGATTTCAACAACATTATCCAGCATACGGGTGAAAATACGCACGGCTTTCCGGTAATTATCCCAATCGAAATAGGCATCCGTGGTAAACGGCTTTTTAATGAAGCGCGTCAGGTTGATGGAACCGAGCAAACAACTGCCGTATGGCGGCAAGGGTTGCTCGCCGCACGGATTGGTGGCGCGAATATTTTCACAAAACCAGTTGTTGTTCATTTCGTTGACCTTATCGATCAAAATAAAGCCGGGCTCGGCGTAATCATAGGTCGAACTCATAATGATGTCCCACAGACGCCGCGCCAGAATGGTTTTGCTGATTTTGCAGGCGACCAGGCCATCATTATTAACGATATAGCCTTCCTTGTTGGCCAGATCGCGCCAGATAATTTGCTTGCTGTCGCTTAAATCGAGTTTATCCAGCTTCACTTCTTTTTCAGTGACCGGAAACGATAACGGCCAGACTTGGTCGTTTTTGACGGCTTCAACAAATTCGGTGGTAATCAACAGCGATAAGTTGAATTGACGCAGACGTCCGTTTTCGCGTTTGGCGCGAATAAATTCGACGACATCAGGATGTCCGACATCAAAGGTGGCCATTTGTGCGCCACGACGACCGCCGGCCGATGACACGGTGAAACACATTTTGTCGTAAATATCCATGAACGATAACGGCCCGGAGGTATAAGCGCCAGCGCCCGATACATAAGCGTCTTTGGGACGCAAGGTCGAAAACTCATAGCCAATGCCGCAACCGGCTTTCAAGGTCAATCCGGCTTCATGGACTTTACCCAGAATATCATCCATCGAGTCGGCAATAGTGCCTGAAACAGTGCAGTTAATCGTTGACGTGGATGGCTTGTGTTCCAGTGCACCGGCATTGGAGATAATACGACCTGCCGGAATGACACCCTGGCGTAATGCCCATAAAAAATCCTTGTAACACTGCTCTTGCTTGCTTTTGCCGGTTTCCACCTCAGACAGCGCCTTGGCCACGCGCTGATAAGTTTCATCCATTGTTGCATCAAGCGCAGTGCCGTCTTTGGTCTTCAAGCGATATTTGGTATCCCATATATCCAACGATGCATCCTGAAAGGGAATTTCGGTCACAGTGTTGGCAACGACATGAAGTTGTGCAGTCATGGATGATGTTCCTCTGGAGCTTAGAATGAGTGGAAAAAAGTGTTAAATCAGCAGTTTAGCCATCGAGAGCAAAAGTCGACGAATATCTATATATAGTGATTTGTAAATATATTAGCACAATATATAGTGGTTTTTTCATTAAAATTGAACTTGACAAAAAATAAATTCAGCCTATATAAGAGAACTTACTTATTGTCATAAATTTGAATAAACTACAGCCGAAATGGTTCAAATCAAATAAAAAACCAGCGCCAAGTTATTGGTTTTCTTTAACCGAAATGTGACTCATGGTAGTGGAAATAACTATAACTGCCTGCAAATAATCGTTAGAATTCGAATTAAAAGGGGGTCAAGACGATATTGAATCCGGACGCCTGCTATCCTGTTTGCCAAATTTCAGACTTTATATAAATCCACTTGACGGAGAAAACTGATGGATTTTTCGATCACCGAGCAACAGAAATCCTTACGCGCCGAAATTATTCATTTTGCCCGGCAGGAGTTGAACGAGGGTGTCGTGGCTCGGGATAAAGAACAGGTTTTTTCGCATGCGCATTGGCGTCACTGCGCTGGCACCGGCATTCTGGGCTTTCCCGTCGATCAATGCTATCGAGGCCGTCAGCTTGATGCCTTATCGACGGCAATGGCCTTGGAAGCTTTAGGTTACGGCTGTACCGACGGCGGCCTGGTATTTTCTCTGTGCGCTCACTTGCTGGCCTGTGTGGTTCCTATATGGAAGCATGGCAATGACGAGCAAAAGCAAAAATACCTGCCGGGACTCTGCGACGGCAGCCTGATTGGCATGCATGCCATGACCGAGCCGGTCGCCGGCTCGGATCCGTTTGCGATGGCAACGCGGGCGGAGCCGGAAGGTAACGGTTGGCGCATCAATGGCACCAAAACCCTAATTTCCAACGGCTCGGTCGGTGATGTAGCGATTGTGTATGCGCTGACCAATCCTCAAAAAGGCTTTCACGGTGGCAGTACCGCCTTCCTCATCGACAGAAATACTCAGGGATTTTCTCTCGGTGAAAATTTCAACAAACTCGGATTACGGACATCGATGTTGAGTGAACTCCACTTTGACAATGTGTCCGTACCTGAAAGCGCAATCCTGGGCACCGTTGGCGGTGGCTCCAGCATCTTTACCACAGCTATGGATTGGGAGCGCACATTACTGGGCGCCAGCCTGGTGGGCACGATGGAACGCTTGCTGGAAACCTCCATTCAACGTGCCCGTAAACGCTTTCAGTTCAACCAGAGCATCGGCAAATTTCAGGCGATTTCACACAAGATTGCCGACATGAAAGTTCAGCTTGAAGCAGCGCGCTTGCTCACCTATCAATCAGCATGGCGGCTGGATCATCATAAAAGCGCGTCGCTGGATGCGGCCATGACGAAGCTGTTTGTCAGTGAATCGCTGGTCAAATCCGCATTGGATACCGTGCAAATTCATGGTGGTTATGGCTATATGACCGATTATGAAGTCGAACGCGCACTGCGTGACGCGATTGGCAGCACACTGTATTCAGGCACGTCGGAAATTCAGCGCAATATTATTGCCCAATGGCTAGGCATTTAGCTCATTCAACCAAAAAGTCGCCGCTTTGGTGCTGCCACATCTCGAAATACTTGCCTTTCCGATCAAGCAATTGCTGATGCGTGCCTTGTTCAATGATGCGGCCGTGATCCAGCACGATAATCCTGTCCATATGCAAAATGGTGGACAAGCGATGCGCAATGACAATAGCCGTTTTGTTTTTGATCAGATTAAAAATGGCCACTTGAATTTGTTTTTCAGTCAACGAATCCAGCGCACTGGTGGCCTCATCCAGCACCACGATGGGCGCATCTTCCAAAAATGCGCGGGCAATGGCAATTCGCTGTTTTTCTCCGCCGGATAATTTGATGCCGCGCTCGCCAACCAGTGTATAGAATTGCTGGGGCAGGCTTTCAACAAATTCAAGGCTACAAGATTTTCTGGCCGCCTCAAGCAGTTGCGCTTCCGATATATCCGAACCCAGAGCGATGTTGTCCCGAATGGATCTGTGAAATAGATCAGGTTGTTGCGGCACCATCGATATCTGTTGTCGTAATGATTGCAATGTAAAGGCTTTGGCATCGATGCCATCAAACAAAATACGACCCTGCTGCGGCTCAAGAAAACGGAAGAGCAATTTTGTTAACGTCGACTTACCCGAACCCGATGCCCCGACCAATGCCACTTTTTCGCCCGCTTTGATACTTAAGGAAAAGTTCTCAAATAAGGCTGGCCGTTCCGTGCTTGCGGTATGGTACGTAAACGTGATGGCATTAAAATTTATTGCGCCCTGACGTATTGTGTGCGCTTTAGCTTCGTCGGCATCCTTTTCAAAATCCGTTCTCCGGAATACTTCCGCCATTTCGGAGGCATCAGCCAGAGCCGTAAAAAAATTCCTGAAATTGCGGCCGAACTCCCAAAGCCGTTGAATCAGCATCAGCATGATGGACTGAAACAACACAAATTCGCCGACCTGAAAACTCCCTGCCTGCCATTTCTGAATCATCTGGTAAACCAGCAGCAGTTCGATGCCAAATGTCATCAATCCTTGAGCGGCAAATGAAACAAACATCAGTATCCAGGCGATTTTCTTTTTACGGTAAACCAGATCCGAGGCTTGATTCACACGGCTTTGCTCGATGCGCTCAAGCGCAAAGCTTTTAACGATAAAAATGTTGCTGATCGCGTCCGAGTATACCGCACCCACTTTGGAATCCGCCTCGGCAACGGCCTGATCATAACGCAACTTCCACAGGGAATAACCAATGTTCCAGGCAATAAACAAAAATACCCAGATCAAAAAATAAAAGGCGAACTCAGGCTGTTGCTGATAGAAAATGCTAAACGAAATCGTGATGGCAAGGCTGTTCATGAATAAATGAAACAGAAACCAGTCCATAATCGTTTCAAACGAACGCGAGAACCGGTTGGCCTGTTTGATCAGACTGCCGGAAAAACTGTTCTCAAAAAATCCGTACTTCTGTTTTTTCAGAACGTCGAAACAGCGTTTTTCCAGCAAATTAATCCCGCCGCCTTCCAGTGGGATAATGGCAATTTCAAGTAAACGCCAGGACAGCCAGATGCCGCCATAAATCATGGCGACAGTCTTCAGGTTGTCCAGAAGTCCATTTAATGTGGCTTCTGAATAAGGCAACGCCAGACCATTGGCAATTTTCTTGTAATAAAGCGGTGCGGTTAAATCCAGGGATATCGCACAAGACAATGCGAATAATGCCAACAAGAAATAGCCTTTTTTCCGCCAGACAACCTTGCCGTATTCTCTTAATATGATGTCCATGCTGTTGAGAAAATTGTGTACTTTATGACGGAGTTGGAGACCAATGCCGTTAAGATAAGGAGAAACTTGTCGTTCCGGCACCTCCCTGGAGCATAAAGGGAATGCCGGAACCCAAAAGCCAAGGATGGTTTGCGTTTTTCACACCCCTGTGGACTGGATACCAGTAATCCACTTGTGCCCCAGAGAGTATGCCAGTATGACTAGCTTAACTTAACGGCATTAGGTTGGAGGCTCGGCGAAACCCGTGTGAATTTGCTGATGTCCGGCTTATGAAAAGTAGGGCGAGTGAGCGCTGTACGATTAAATCTCGCTCAATGCCAGGTATTATTAAGTGGTCAGGCACCGGCCAGTTGCCGGTAACCGCCCCGATAATACAATAGCGGTTCGCCCGAACGGCAAATGCTGGCCTCGATTTCTCCGATAACAATCCAGTGGGTGCCGGCAAGCACTTTATTGACGACGCGACAATCCAGAGAAACCAAGCTGTCATCCAGCATCGGCGCACCCGTGCTGGCGGTGCTCCAGCGCGTATTGGCAAACCGTTCTTCCTGACTGCATCCTCCGGAGAAATTATTAGATGCATCCTGTTGTTCCGAGCTCAAAATGTTGACGGCGAAACACTGGCTTTCTTCAATGCCTTCACCGGTATCCGCAGATTCGTTAATGCAAACCAATACTTGCGGAGGATTCATCGAAACACTGGAAAACGCAGTCACTGTCATGCCTTGAGTGCCGAATTTTTCTGAATTCGTTGTCACAACGGTAATTCCGCTAGCCCAAAGTTGCAGGGCTTTTTTAAATTCCTCAGCACTGACTGCCATTTATTTCTCCGGTTTTGAATGTCATTATGATTTTTCCCGTTTCTTTCGACAGAAAAGAAACAGACAACAGACCTATTTTAAGCTGATTCAAGCCAAAAATTTCAACTTTTAGCCTTAAATCTCAGTGACAGCAGGCTCCGATATAACGTCACGAACCCGGTTGGGAAAATCGGAAATCAAACCGGTCACACCGGCAGTGATCAGTTTTCTCATGTCGTTTTTATCGTTACAAGTCCATACATTAACGCCGAAGCCTCGTTCACGCACTCGTTTAATTCCCGGTGCATCCAGCTTTCGCTCAATACCCCCGAAACCTAGCGTGTCGAGTCCCGGATGATGGGCATCGGCATCCAGTAAATGCAGATACTCGCCAATATTGACCATTCTATCCCCCGTTAATACGGCAGTTGCAATGTTTTGGTTGCGCTGCCGCACGTCTTGTAACTGCTGATGATCAAATGACGATATCAAAATCTGATGATCCATCGTCATCGCTTCGACCAGATCAACCACAGCATCAGCCATTCCAGCGTACATGCGCGGCAACGTTTTTAATTCAATGTTCACCATCAGATCCAGATCTTGCGCAAGTTCCAGCGTTTGCTTCAAAGTGGGCAAGTGAATGGTTCCAGAGGCATAACTCGCCAAGTCTTCACGGCTAACAAATTCCTCAATTTCATCGCTGGTTAATGACTGCAAAAACCATTGGCGCTGTTCGACTGGAAGTGACAATTGCCTGGCGTACCAGCTGCCGGCATCAAGCCCAGCCAATTCGGCCGACGTAAAATCAGACACGTAATAACTGGGACGATCCGGAAATTTTGTGCTGACATCCGTACAACGCGTAAGTTGATCATCATGGTGAACGACTAATTCACCATCCTTGGCGCGATGCACATCAATTTCAAACATCGCGCAGCCAAATTGTTTGGCCTTTGCAAATGCAGCCAAGGTGTTTTCAGGTGCGAAGGCGCGAGCACCGCGATGAGCAATATTCATAACACCATCACTGTTATTTTTGTTAGCGAATAATCGATGGGGATACATTATTGATTAACCCAATAAATTAAATATTCTTTCTCGTTTAACCAAGAAACATGGCATCGCCATAGCTGAAAAATCGATAAGATTGATCTACCGCGTGCTGATAGGCCTTCATAATCGCATCATAACCGGCAAAGGCAGCGACAAGCATCAACAATGTAGATTCCGGAAGATGAAAATTGGTAAGCATCGCATCAACCGACCTAAATTGGTATCCGGGCGTGATGAATAAGTCGGTATCACCAAAGGACGGCGCAATTTCACCCGATTTAGACGCCGACTCTAATGCTCTGACGGATGTCGTACCAATCGCAATCACCCGTCCACCGCACTGGCGGGTTTGACGAACCGCTTCGGCTGTTTCGGGCGGCACGACAAAATATTCCTTGTGCATCACATGATCCGCCAAATCATCGACGCGAACAGGCTGGAAAGTGCCACTGCCGACATGCAGCGTCACAAAGGCTGTTTGTATGCCTTTGGCTTTAATTTTGTCCATCATGGGCAAATCAAAATGTAATCCTGCTGTCGGTGCCGCGACAGCACCGGATTCACGTGCAAACACGGTCTGATAGCGACTGCGGTCAGCTTCATTGTCTTCGCGAGTAATATAAGGGGGCAACGGCATATGGCCAATTTGATCCAATAGCTGCAGCAGACTGATGTCGCCCTTAAATTCCAGGATAAACAAATCGTTGTCTCGACCTTGCACCTCACAGTGATGGCCTTGGTCCAAGATTAACAAAGCTCCCGTTTTGGGTGATTTGCTGGCCTTGACGTGTGCAAGTGCATGCTGCGCAGCCAGAATCCGCTCAATTAAAATTTCAATCTTTCCACCGCTTTGTTTGTTGCCGAATAAGCGGGCGGGGATAACGCGGGTATTGTTAAAAACCAGAAGATCGTGCGGTTCGATTAAATCGATAAAATCGCTGAACTGCTTGTCTTCAAGCCGCCCGCTTATTTTATTTAGGCGCAATAACCGGCTGGCATCGCGATCAGAGAGCGGTTTTTGAGCAATTAACTCGGCGGGTAATGAATAGGTAAAATCGCTTTTTTTCATAGCGGGCGATCTTAGCAGGTTAGGATAATGAATTCATCCAAAAAGAAGTCCTAAAATAGCAATGCATCACCGCCAAAAATTTGGCTGGCAATTTTGACGCAGTTCTCATATAATACCCCTACTTTGCCGGGGTGGCGGAACTGGTAGACGCGCCGGATTCAAAATCCGGTGATGGTGACATCGTGCCGGTTCGATTCCGGCCCTCGGTACCAGCAAAGTCAAGGACTTAGGTTTTTATCTAAGTCCTTTTTTTGTGCCTGAAAAAAATTGTCCCATTTTTGTCCCATTTCTGAAAAAACACCCGCAACAATTGCCGATAACTAGTACAAACAACTTAAAATATGTTGGATAATACACTGTTTTAAATAACAATCATTAGAGCAGATGGCACGACCTTTACCTCCACTGAAACTGAATATTGAGTTACAAGAAATTTTGCAAGCAAT
>JABFSH010000041.1 GCA_013140705.1 Methylococcaceae bacterium | reverse complement strand
GATTGCTTGCAAAATTTCTTGTAACTCAATATTCAGTTTCAGTGGAGGTAAAGGTCGTGCCATCTGCTCTAATGATTGTTATTTAAAACAGTGTATTATCCAACATATTTTAAGTTGTTTGTACTAGCATAAAAAAGGGCGGTAAAACCGCCCTTTTTCGTTTTTGCCAAGAGTTATTTCTTTGCTTCAGCAGGAGCGGCTGCTTTTTCAGTAGTTGCCGGAGCGGCTTTTTCTTCTGCTTTTTCAACCGGTTTGATGGCCTCTGCTGGTTTTTCAACGGCGGCTGGTGCTGTTTCTGCGGGTTTGGCGGCATCAGGCGCTGGTTCTGCTGCAGGAGTAGCGGCAGACCCTGCTGCAGCGGCTACTGCTGCGTCAGCGGCCGCAGCTTCAGCCTTTGGTTTTTCATCAACCAGCGGCACTAAAATTTCAACTTTTGCCTGTTTGCGCAAGGATTCCAGTAAAGTCTGAATTTTTTTGCGTTGCAGGAAAGGTTTTAACTGTTCTTTTACTGCATCCAGTGGCGGTGGCGTTTGTTCACGAGAATCTTCTCTCAAGATAATGTGAAAGCCGAACTGCGTTTGTACTGGTGCTTTGGTATATTTGCCTTTTTCCAGTTTTGCCACTGCTTCAGAGAAAGGTGCCACCATCTGTGCGGGTGAGAACCAGCCAAGGTCGCCCCCGTTTTGGGATTCTTTGGCATCCAGCGAGTTTTTGTTGGCTAATTTGCCGAAATCAGCACCTTTGTCCAATTGCACAATAAGATCCTTGGCCTCTTTTTCAGTTTTGACCAAAATGTGACGTGCTTTGTATTCAGTGCCTTTTTCGCTGCCCACCTTGCTGTCGTATTCTGCTTTGATTTCTTCGTCAGTGACAGGGTTGGTTTTTAGATAGTCCTGCAAATCGGCTTGCGTTAGTAAGGTCTTTTTGGCTACTTCAAGCTGGGCCTGAACTTCAGGGGATTTATCCAGTTTCTTTTGGGTTGCGTCCTGAACCAGTAATTCCCGTTGAACCAGTTCCTCAATCAACTTTTCTTTTGGAAAAGTTTGTCCGTGACTGCGCTGGGCAATTTCCTTTTCCAACTCTTCGAGCGACGATTTAGGGATGTATTGACCATTGACGGACGCAACAGCATCAGCTTTATTTATGACCGGCGTGGATGTTGTGGTGGCAATGGTGTTATCAGTGCTTTTCGGATTACAGCCTGTAATCAGGGCGGTGCCGACAACTAACAGTGGAATAAAGGTTTTTTTCATTGATGTTTTCCTTTAGGTTGTTCAGAAGGTGAAAGAGCATTAATGCCTAAGGCATGAATTTGATGTTTCATAAGGTCACCGAGTGCCTTGTAAATTAACTGGTGTCGCTGAACGAGAGATTTACCGTCAAAAATGTCGGCGACGATGGTGACATGAAAATGGCCTCCACCGCTTCTTGCGCCGGCATGTCCCGCATGGGCGGCGCTGTTGTCCAGAATTTCCAGGAATTCCGGTTTGAGCTCGTCTGTCAGCAATTGTTTGATTAATTCGGATGTCATTGTGGAAATACCTTTTTAAAAGGTTTTACGGTGGTTTTCGCGTAGACGCCAGCTTTGATATAGGGATCAATGCTGGCCCATTTTTGAGCGTCCAGCAAGCTATCGAATTCGGCGATAATCAAGCTGCCAGTAAAGCCGGCAGACCCGGGATTTTCACTATCAATGGCTGGATGTGGTCCCGCCAATACCAGGCGTCCCTGATTTTGAAGTTCCTGTAGCCTCTCGATGTGAGCTGGTCGGGCTACAGTCCTTTTTTCCAGGCTATTGTCAATATCTTCACTGATAATTGCATATAACACGTTTATTCCTCTGTCTCCGGGATGTATTTATATAAAAAGATCATTTGCACGACGATGAATAACACCATGAGTCCGGGTACACCAAAGGTTTTAAAAGTGACCCAGTCATCTGTGCTGTAATGGTGCATGACATACAGATTGATAAAGCCAACACTAATAAAGAAAACTCCCCACATCATGTTAAGGCGTCTCCAGATGACGGCCGGTAATGTCAAACTGCCTGACATCATTCTTTCGACAAATGGCTTGTCGCCGATAAACTGACTACCCAAAAAGGCTAGACCAAACAACCATTCGACGATTGTCAGCTTCCACTTTAAAAAGCGTTCATCGTGTAAGTAAATGGTGGCACCGCCCATGATGACTGCAAGTGCCAATGTTATCCATTGCATCGTGGTTACCTGACGATACTTGATCCATGCCAGGGCAACGCCAACGGCAGTGGCCCCAATCATTACCTCAGTGGCAACATAGATCCCATAAAACTTGTAGGCGATAAAAAATAAAACAATAGGAAAAAATTCAAAAAGCTGTTTCATGTTAACTGAGGAAGAATAATCAAGCGTATATGTCAATCCCTTTAAAGGCACGAGCACGTTGGTCAAGAAGCGGTTTATTGAATTCTTGATGGTAGGCATTCAGTGCTTTTAAAGTTCTTGTATCTAACGGAGAGTCTGTGCCTGCGTTATTAATCAAGGAAAGATTGAGTCTTGAGGGTTCAATGATTTCGTCGGGAGTGTAATTTGCGAAATGGGACTGATTGGTGGCAAGCGTTTCGGTAACGGGTCGTTGGTCTTTCTTTTCATTATTATTAAGCGTACCTGGCTGTTTACCAACAGGTTGTTGGTTAAAGTTAGCCGGAGCAAGTGTTAATGATGAACTATGGATTCTCATGTACTAGTGATGTCTGCCATGCAGAGGCGATGATCCTTCATTATAGGATTTTTATAAAAAAATGTATACTTTATTGGTCTCGTGTTTTGTATCTGAGACTGTCACCGATTTTAAAAATTCCAGTGTCCCAGCATGGAATCGTGTTTTTTGTCTATCGTGTGATTCAGAGTAGACTGTTTGACTTGTGTTTATACCGTTTTGGAGAATATCAATGGATAAAACCCTACAAACAGAGTTGGAAGCTGCAACTTTCAGGCGACTGGTGAGCCATTTGCAGCAGCATACGGAAGTTCAAAATATTGAATTAATGCTTTTGGCTGATTTTTGCCGGAATTGCCTGGCAAAATGGTATAGCGCTGCAGCAGAAGAGCAGGGTGTTACGGTCGATTATGAGCAAGCGCGCGAACTCATTTACGGAATGCCCTATAAGGATTGGCGGGATAAGTATCAAAAGGAGGCCACCGCTGAACAACTGGCGGCTTATGACCGAAAGCAAAAAGCGAAATCGGATTGATACGCTTGGTGCAACTCGCCAGCAACAAGATTATTTAGTGTGCGTGCCAACCAATAGACGGTTAACCTGCTCAATATCCTCTACTGTCAGACTGCTGGCAGCCTGTTTTAATCGGAGGCTGTTGAGCAGGTAATCATAACGGGTGCGAGCGTAGTCTCGTTTGGCTCGATACAGATTTCGTTGTTCATTCAATACCTCGACCATGGTTCGGGTCCCCACTTCAAAGCCGGCCTCGGTCGCCTCCACCGCACTTTCCGCTGACGATACACTGGACTTCAAAGCATCCACACGACTCATGTTGGAAAAAATACCGCGATAGGCATTTTTGACTTGACGTATGACTTCCCGTTTTTTTGCGATTAAATTTTCCTTGGCGGCCTCATATTCAAAACTGGCCTGGCGGGTTCGGGAGTTGACGGCGCCACCTTCGAATAACGGCAGGTTTAACTGAACGCCAACACTTCGCGTATCTCCTCGTAAGCCAAAAGTGCTGTTGACATCGGATATGCCATAGGATGCAACCAGATCCAGCTTTGGTAGATGTCCGCTGCGTTGCACATCTATTGACTTACGGGCGAATTCGGCCTGGTTGAAAGCGGCAACGATGCCAAGATTGCTGATTTCAGCCGAGTCGCTCCAAGCCTTTAGATCCTCTGGTTCTGGCTTGATCTGCGGTAGTTGATCACCCAAAGGCGCTAATAAAGCCTCTGTTTCACCAACAATTTCTCTTAAGGCTTCCTTTTGATTATCGAGATTGTTCCTGGCTTCGATTTCGTTGGCCAAAGCCTGATCAAAGCCAGCCTGGGCTTCGTGAACATCGGTGATGGCAATCAGGCCAACCTCGAATCGCTGCCTGGCTTGTTCTAGTTGCCTGCTTATCGCTTCTTTCTCAGCTGTCGTGAACTGAAGGTTATCTTGTGCGGAAAGTACATTGAAATAAGACTCGGATGTTTTGATCATCAAGTTTTGAATTTCTGCCTGATAGGTAGCTTCTGCCTGGGCAAGTTTATTATCGGACTGACTCAACTGGACCCAGGAGTCCCAGTGAAACAAAGGTTGTGTCAAGTTTACATTGAATGTTTGGCTCCAGTAGTTTTGCGTCCCGGAACCTTGGAACGTGTCTTTTTTATTGGTTAATTGATTTCTAGTACTGGCTCCTGTCGCCGAAATTGAGGGTAATAATCTTGCGATACTTTGATCTTTTGATTCTCCGATGGCTAATTGATTGGCTTCGCTTTGTTTCAGGATGGGGTTGTTTTGCAATGCAAGTTGGTATGTTTCTGATAAGTCCTGCGCCCTGGACGGTGTGATGGCAAAGAATATCAGCATTGCTGAGCCAACTATTTTTACGAGTTCAAATTGTCCGATCATAGTTTTATAGGGGATACTGAAGCCTTTGCATTGAGGGGCATTACCATTTTCAACAAGTAAATGCTATATTCTGATTTTCGATTGTTTTTTAATGATAGCGCATGAGCCTGATATTTAGAATCTTCTTTTTAGTGATTGTCTCAATGGAAATGACGAGTTGCGCGAGCTTTGGTAAAGGAATGGTTGAGGCTTATCTGGAAAAACAGGAGTCGGTTGATACCCGGGTCTGTGAAATATGGGGCAAGCCATTTAGCGGACTCACGCCTTTTCTGGATAACAGGAAAGGAAAATTAAAAGTCTTGATGGTGCATGGTGTTGGGGATCATCTACCGGGCTATGCCACACAATTTGTCGAAAAGCTGGCTAATGAACTCAACCTGACAGCGATGTCGACGCAACAAAAGAACATTACCTTGACGAGTCGGCTGGATAATTCAAAAAATCTGGGTAATTTGCGCATCGTTCGATTCTTAAACAAAAGCAGAACAAACGAGATGCTGTTTTACGAATTGACATGGTCTGCCATTACCGCCAAGCAAAAAGAAGTATTGGCCTACGATAACTCAGGTGAATATTCATTTCGCAGAGCCAAGATGAATGATTTGATGAAGAAGTTTTCCAATGATACCGGACCGGATCCTATCATCTATCTGGGTGAAAGCAGGGAAGATATTCTGGTTTCATTTGGCCAGGCATTTTGCTGGATGACCAAAAGTAACTGGAAGGAATTACCGGATGGTGTCAAAGAAACCTGCTCATTCAATGATGATTCGGCAGCAGTCAACATGAAGGTGGATCAATATGCCTTCATTTCGCACAGTCTCGGCAGTCGCATCATCATCGATGGGATGCAGCGCATTGCGTCGTTGGTGGAGCATCGTGATGCGGATTTCCGCTACGCATTGCAGAATAAGGAAATTCCGATCTATATGATGTCAAATCAGTTGCCGATGTTGCAGTTGGGACGAAAATTGCCAGAGGTCAATAACCAAAAGGCGGCTTATTGTCAACCGGACGGCGAAAAATATGATCAGCGAATGCTTGCTAAAACCCCAATCATTGCGTTCAGCGATCCCAATGACCTTTTAAGCTATGCCATTCCCACCGGATTTGTTGAAAAATATCTGGATTCCAGGCTCTGCTTCGATGTCACCAACATCAACATCAATGTTGCGACCATTTTTGATGCCTTTGGTCTGGGCAAGATGGCCAACCCCCTGGATGCTCATATCGGTTATGACACTGACGATCGAGTCATCGCATTGATCGCGAAAGGGATCGGCAACAGCAATACCGCGAAAATGGTCAACGATCGTTGTCGATGGGTTGAAACAGTCGACTGATTTTAAGCAGAGGGCATGCTTTAAGGGAGCCTCTAAAAATTGCACTTCGACAGGCTCAATACCCGCAGGGCATAAATGCGAACGGGTGTTTAGTTAAATCAGCAACTTATCCGTTCGTGGTGAGCCTGTCGAACCATGAACGGCTTAACTTAACGGCATTGATGTTTATCCTGCGCGCCTAAAACAATTCAAATTCTTTCGGGTCAATCGACAGCTCCCTGGCTATTTTACTGGCAATCTTTTTCTCGGTCGCATCAAAATTGCCATCGGATGAAGCAATGGCAATAATCATCCGCACTAACAGACGTGCAGCCTGGGCGTTCGATTTCATTTTACCCAGGGCTTCGTAGGCTTTGGCCTCACCGATGTCCTTATCGAATTCCAGTTGACCGACGAAATCCTGAAAGGCTTTGATGACATCGCTGGTGGTAAAAATGGATAAGGCATCGTTACTTTCGATGAATTTAATCATTTTTTGTTTTTCTTCAGAACTGATGCTGCCATCGGCCATGGCTATCAGGGCCGAACCGGCCATCGCAGCGTTCAGAAATTCCTTGTTCTTGAATTTCAGGGCTTCGGTTTTCAGTTCATTGGCTTTGGACTTTAACTGGCTAAGAAAATTGTCAAAACTCATGGTAGTACTCCTCATTTATAGTTGGTCGTTAATTTTATTACAGGTCAACCGGGTTCCGCTGCGGGTAGTGAAATTGTCAAATTGAAAATTCGGCCACTTCCTGCAATCTCCCGGAATTCTTCCGGCCATAACAGCGGTATCGATGGATGATATTTTCGGCCCATTGCTGATGAGTCGCCACTTCGCACATGGCATTATGCATCTTGAAAACGGCAGGAGCGGCTTGATCAATGATACTGAGCGCCATGTCATAGTCGTCAGAATCCACGGCATAACACGATTCAATGGTGGTCACCTGAGCAGGATGAATCGCCGTCTTGCCCGTTAGACCATGTGCCAGGTCCAGGTGGATTTCCTTTTGTAACGTGTTTGCATCATCAAGGTATTCAAAAACCGGGGCTGATAACGAAAAACCATGTGGCTTAAAAGTGGTAACCAGTTGCGATATGATGTTTCCCAAGGGCGTTTCATAAAGCGTCATCGTTCGGGGTCTTCGGATGCCGAGCAGATTCATTAAATCATTGCCACCAATTCTTAGCATCAAAATGCGCGGGAAAATATCCTCCTGGAGAAGGGCCTGTCTTAATTCAATCATGGCCCCCGGATCAAAGACCTCCTGAGTCTCCAGCGTTGGCATGATCTTGAATGGAGTTCCCTGCAACAGATCCAGATACGCGTTCAGCACTTTAGCATTGAACTTCGGCAGGACAAAGCCATTAATTTTTTCAATATCGGGCAGTTCGAGCAAGCGAGCCAGAATTTCCGGATTTCTCGCCCGGATGAATCGAAAGCGCTTAGGAGTGTCCTTGAAGCCTTGCAAGCAAAGGCCTAAATGTCGAATACAGCTATCGACATCAGTTCGAGAGAGGGCATCCTCGGTACAGAAAATCATCGAGCGCAGCATGGAGAATTTTTCGCCATTAGCGCAATCAAGCAGGTCGCGCCGATTACCCGGCATGTAAAGCGGCGCCCCCAGTAGCCAGGGCGACGATGGGTCATTGGTAGTGAAGGTTTGCATGGTCATGATGGAATCTCTTTGATTAATGCGACAGCTCGATAGGGCAGGTCATTCAGGATGGTGATGGGGATCAGCCGGGACTCGGCCAGCCAGCGCAAGTGACGGGTTTCTTCCGAATCAGACTGTTGCAGCAACAACGAGCGCGCTTCACGCCGTAATAAAACCCGCGTGGCCTCGCCTATGCCGGGCTTGATGTATGCGTGCCCGGATACACCGTATTGTTGGCTGATCCGGCGCAGAAGTTGTTCGGAAATCACTTGTAATTGCTGACGATCCGGTTCTATTGCCGCTTGTTTGCGGCAGGATGTCCAGGCAGAATCAACGCTTGCCAGGATGGTATCGATAAAAAAGCGTGATAAGTCGTGCGGTTCAAATTGTTGGTAATACATGCAGCCGTGGAAATCATGGGTATTCAAATAGACTTCATTATAGACGGAACGGCTCACCAGACCCGAGACGGTTGCATTTAACAAGCTGGACGGAATCAGATAATCTTCCGATGAAGCGGCAACTGTGGCAAAGCCGCATAAATCACTTACGACATATAACTCGGGTGGGATCGTTATCCCTGTTTGCCGAAAGAAGGTCTCCAGGCTGCGGGCAAGTTGCTGGGCGATAACGCCTTTGGCGGTCCAGCCATCAACGAAGACCAGGGACTCGGGTGTATGGCGGTCAAGCAGATAGCGAAGCGCGTTGGAGTCGATTCCGATATCTCGAATAATAGAAATTGAATAGTGACTGGCTTCGGTATTGAAATAGCGTTTCAAAATGTGTTTCAGCAACACGCCAATCGGTGTGCCGGCCCGCGCCAGTGAAACCAGCGTGATGCCTTGATCGCGCGTGACTATAATACGTTGCGCCAGCAGAATCAAATGCCGTGCCAGACGATCGCTATTGTTGACCAGGGCCTCATGAAACAGAGTGACATAGCGATCAGAAGGCAATGATTCATGGCTCAGCATCTCGGAGTAATGTTTCTTTCCGGATTGAATGAATGCTTCTTTGGCCTGAATCGGCGTGTGTTCAATCTCGATGGGCTTAAGCAAAAACTGCACATCGTTCGGTGTATAACTCCCTGTAAATATATCGGTCATTGTCATTCAATACAGGACAAACGGTTAAACAACTGGGTGTTTTTGGGAATCAATGCGTAATCGCAGAGTGTCATGAAGGCCGCATCGGAGTGGCTGTCACCGGCACCGAAGGTGATGATGCCCGCGTGCTGTTGCCTGTAGTTGTCTATCAGATAGCTAACGGCGCTTTGTTTGTTGATAATGCGTGGCAACACGGCGAGATTATTACCGTTCAGATGCCAATACAAACTGCCATCCTGTATAGAAGGATGCGGCTTGATCATGATGTCCAACAGGTATTTCAGTGCTGCTTCCGAGCCACTTTCATGTTTAATGACACCATACCAGGTGATATCGAAGTCATGAATCAACTGGGGTTTATAGCCTTGATGCAGGCGGGCATATGTCTCAATGTCCGTCCATACCCGCATTAGCTTGGCGTGAAATTCCGGTAATGATTGCAGGACAGCATTCATCCAGGTTGTATCGATGTTTCGTTGTTTATCCAGAATGACTGCGCCATGGTTCAATACGATCTCTTCGTGGAACGGCAAATCAACCCGATCAAAGGCATGTCTATCCCGACCCGTTACGGGAACGCACTTGAATCCTTCATGTAACCATTGCCATAGCCACTGCTGTTTGTACGTTGCAAAAGAATTCGGCGTACCATCGGACAGGTATGCCCGTGCCTGCAAAGTCCGTGATTCAGTTTCTACAGTGCATTTTCGCCGTGTCTGGAATAGGGTGTCATCAAGGTCTAAAAAAATGTAGCTTTGCATGGGAGGAAGTAGGACAAAGTTCAAAGCGGGCACTTATGGCGTGCCATTCGTTCAGTCGGTCAAGTAAAGGCTGGCAGAGCGGAGTTTCATGGCACAAGATAATTTCACGATAATTCGCAGGATCCATATTATAAAGAAAGTTGGGAATGGCATCCTGATAGTTATCTTCAAACCGACAAATCTGTTGTATATCATGGCCTTGATGGATGGGCGACCGTGTCGTGCTTTGAACCTTCACTTTTAAACCCTGGGTTTCCAAAACCCGGCCTAACAGATAGGCCGGGGCATTACATTCACCGGTGCCCAGCACCAAAACAGGCCGACCATCGTCCGGGGTATTAAAAAATGGCAGTAGCTGTTGTAACACATCGGGAACCAGTTCGATCGGGGTTTCCATCCCCAGGCGTCCTGGCCAGGCTAACAGGTGCTTTTTACATTCACCGTTGCCAGAAACATTCACCGTGATGTCGTCAAGCGCCTTGTTTGGACGCGCTTCGAAATTCAACAAACCCTGCCTTAAGGCAATCCATTGAACCGGGATGCCGGCTTCGGATTCTAAAAACTGTTTATCCTCGGGGTGAGCAAAATTCACCAGACTGACGATAAACACCTGTCTTAAATTTCGGTTAATTTGCTGATAGGCTTTTATCAGGCGTAAAAACGTTTTCCCTGTGCTGATTTCGTCATCAATCAGAACCAGCGTTTCAGCCGATACAAAAAGATTTTGGTATTCAGCTTTATCAGGATAATAGAGGAAAAAGTCTGTCGCATGACTGTGAGCCTCTTCAAAGGCCAGTCTCGGTAGGCCTTCCAGATGATAACGCGTTGTTTGCATTAACAGAGTCTGTTGAGCGCCCGCCTGACAGGCTTGTTCGAACACACCATAACCCAGCCCGGTAGCGGTTTCGGCCATGCCTATCCATAGCGAAGGTTGGTGTATGACATTTTTTAAGGTCTGTCTCGCCAAAGCCCGATAGGACCATCGCATCATGGTTGGTGTTACCGGATAATGTTTGCCGAGTACTTTACTGACCAGTAAAAATTTGCGTTTGCTGCTGATGCGGGCAGCGAATCCCAACAATCGTTTTAACGGGACGTGACCTGGGGATAAATCAATCGATAGTGTGCCGGTGTCCAACTCGATAGCTATTTTTTGTTGCATGTTTATTGTCAAACGAATGGATTGTGATGAGGGAAAGCAGAGCTTTTGAAAGTCTGATAGACAGTAAATATCTTAACATGACTCAGGGACATTGAAGTTTCGCACTTCAGCCATGCTATGTCGTCATTCTGATGAAATCCGCTAAGCCGGTTTACTAAAAAATTCGAATCTCAGGTTAATATCGTTGATAATAACCCGTTATTTTTGAAGTATTGAGATTTCATACGCGTTATGAAGCTGGAAAAAATCAAACTGTCGGGTTTTAAATCGTTTGTTGATCCAACGGTCATACCTATTGCAGGTAACCTGACTGCCATTGTTGGACCGAATGGCTGTGGCAAGTCGAATATTATTGACGCCATACGCTGGGTGATGGGTGAAAGCTCGGCAAAACATTTGCGGGGCGGCAGCATGTCTGACGTCATTTTTAACGGTTCATCAACACGCAAACCGGTGAGTACCGCTTCCGTCGAGCTGGTTTTCGATAATAGCGAAGGCAAGGCTGGCGGCGAATATGCCCAGTACAACAACATCGCCATCAAACGGCAAGTCAGTCGTGATGGTCAGTCTTTGTTTATGCTGAATGGCGCACGTTGCCGACGCAAGGATATTACCGACATCTTTTTGGGAACCGGACTGGGTTCCAGAAGTTATGCCATCATCGAGCAGGGCACCATTTCCAGAATGGTTGAAGCCAAGCCGGAAGATCTCAGATTTCATATTGAAGAAGCGGCCGGGATTTCCAAATATAAGGAACGTCGTAGCGAAACCGAAACCCGCATGAAGCATACGCGAGAAAACCTCGAACGACTCGACGATTTGCGCGAAGAGGTTGATAAGCAGCTCAAGCATTTGCAGAAGCAATCCGAGAAAGCGGAAAAATATACCGAACTTAAAAAGCAGGAGCGCCAATACAAGCTGGAACTGCTGGCGATGCGCTGGAAAACCTATCATCATGCCGCAGAAACCTTGGAGAAAAAATTACAGGATGTCGCCAGCGAACATAATCGCTTGTTCAGTCAGTTGCGAGACATCGAAAGCAATCTGGAAACAACACGCAGCGAACATAAAAGTCACCAGCAGCAGACCAGTCAGGCGCAAGCCGACTATTATTCGGCTGCCGCAGAAGTCAGCAGTCTTGAGCAGACTATCAAACATAATGAGAGCAGTCATCAGCAAACGCTCCTCGAAATCGGCCGTTTGCGTCAGCAGGCTGATCATTCACTGAGAGAACTGGAAGAGGATATGCAGCAACTGGAAATCCTGAGGCTGGAATTAGCCGAAGTCACGGAGAAATCTGCAATCGCCGAAGAACATCTGGATGAAATTACACTTATTCAGCAGGAATATCAGCAACAAAGACAGGTCTGGCAGTCGCAATGGGAAGCCTATCGTACCGAAGCAGCCAAGTACAAGGAGCAGGCCGAAGTGCAACGAGTAAAAATGGCGCAAGTGGAGAATCAAAACCGCCAGCTGCAGTTACGTCTGGATAAACTGCAGGCCGAGCGCAGTGAATTATCCAGCAGTCATTTGCAGATTGAGCTTGAAACGCTGGATGCCAGTATTGAGGTCATTGAATCTCGACGGCTTGAACAGCATAATCAGCTTGAACGGTTGCACAATGACATTCGCGATCAGCGTCACCAGTTGAAGCAATATCACGATTCGCTGCATGGGCGAAGGTCCGAATTGCAGCACGTCAAAGGAAAAATCACCTCGCTGGAATTGCTACAGCAACATGCGATGGGAAAAGACAATAAAAATCTTGGTCTCTGGCTGCAATCCGTCCAATTGGACGATAATCAGCGTCTGGCCGAGTTCCTTGAAGTTGAGCCAGGCTGGGAGACAGCGGCGGAAACAGTGTTGGGTATTTACCTTGAGGCCATTTGTATAGAAAATGCCGAGCAGGTTATTCCGGGTTTGCAACACTTGAATGATGAGTCGCTGATCCTGTTTGAAACCCGGTCTCGGGAGGTTGCCGAATCGTCGCCGCTCCCGCGTTTACTGGATAAAGTAACGGCGCCGTGGGATCTAAGCGATTTATTGGCAGGTATTTATTGTGCCGACAGCATTGAAAGTGCACGGCAATTATCCGTTCAGGTAAAGCCGCATGAATCAGTGGTCAGCCCTGATGGCACCTGGTTTGGTCCGGGCTGGGTGAAAATCATTCGGGCAAAAGACAGTAAAACGGGTGTATTACAGCGTGAAAAGGAGTTGCGCTTGTTAAAACACCGGCAGGATGAATTGCAGGTTGAAATTACCGAGTTTGAAGATCGCCAGGAAGCGACAGAAATCGCCTTAAAAAATGCAGAAGGCCTGCGCGAAATGCTTCAAAAGCAGCACAACACCCTGGGCGCCGAACTTTCAGCGAAAAGTGCCGAACACAGTGCCCATTCTGCCCGTCTGGAACAGCAAAAGCGCCGCCTGGACCAAGTCTGTCAGGAGCAGGATGATATTCTGCAGGATATGTCTTTCAATGCCGAAAATATGGCCGAATACCGTTTAGTGTTTGAAGATGCCGAACAGGTCATGTTGGAGCAGGAGCTAAAAAGACAGCGTCTGGAGTCTTTGAATCAGGATTTGCAAGGTCAACAGCGTAACAGCGAGCTGGCCGTTAATGAAGCCAGGCAGCAGGTTTTTAGTTGTAAATCGCAGGCCGAGTCTTTGCGGTCTTCGGAGACATTAACCGGTAAGCAGATAGATCGGCTAAAACTGCAACATCAGCAGGCCGTCGCACGTATTGCCGAGCTGGAAAGCAAGTTGCAGGAAACGCTGGCGCCCCTGGATGAGGAGAAAAAGCAGCTGGAACAATTGCACATTGACAAAGAGCGTCTGGAGATTCGCTTAAAAACCCAGCGTCAGCAGCAGGAAGATATCGAATCGGCCATTACCCGACTGGCTGAAGACCATACTCGAACTCAGCGCGCCATGGAAAAACAAAAAGACCAACTCGATACTATTCGTTTTGAGCTTCAGGAAAGTAAGGTTCGACAACAAACAGTCAATGAACAGCTAAGCGAAATTGATGCAAATGTCGAAGTGGTACTAAGCCAGTTGCCAGAACAGGCTGAAGAGCAAAGCTTGAAAAGCAGGGTTGACGAATTGAGCGGCCAGATCGAGCGCTTGGGCACCATCAATCTGACCGCCATTGATGAATACAAATCGCAGTCCGAGCGCATGAATTTTCTGAATGAGCAGCATGCCGATCTGATTGAAGCCCTGGAAACCCTGGATCAGGCGATCAATAAAATTGATAAGGAAAGCAGGCTGCGTTTTAAGGAAACTTTCGATAAAATAAATAACGGGTTGCAGGAGAAATTCCCCAAACTGTTTGGCGGTGGACAAGCCTATCTTGAACTGACCGACCAGGATTTATTGGAAACGGGCGTCAACATTATTGCCCGACCGCCCGGCAAAAAAAATAGCTCCATCCATTTGTTGTCCGGTGGAGAAAAGGCGCTGACGGCCGTGGCATTAGTCTTTTCGATTTTTGAACTGAATCCGGCGCCGTTCTGTTTATTGGACGAAGTCGATGCGCCGCTGGATGATGCAAACGTGGGGCGCTTTTCAAAAATGGTCGAAGAAATGTCGGAATCCGTTCAGTTTTTATATATTTCGCATAATAAAGTAACGATGGAAATTGCAAAACAACTGGCAGGTGTTACGATGAAAGAACCGGGTGTATCCCGCATGGTTGCAGTTGATATTGACGAAGCAGTGAGTCTGGCGGAAATCTGATGGATAAAGAAATTTTAAGAATAGTGATTATAGCAACCGGCCTGGTTGTAACCTTGGGCATGATATTCTGGAGTTATTTCAAAGGCAAACAGTCAGAACGTGAGCGCGATCTTTTTGATGATACGGCGCCCATCCGTTTTGCAGACACCTTATCGACTCAGACGAAGACCCAAACTGAAGTTGGCAGCGACGATTTCGATATCGTTCACATGGGATCTGCCAAATCATTCGATACCTCCGACAATTATTTTAATGCAGACGATGATGACGAAGAGATCGCTGATCCGGCGCCTCGAGTGGTCACACCGAGTCTAATTCAATTCAGCCTGATCTCGAATGCTGATGAAGGGTTCAACGGCGCGGATCTGGTGGATGCCTTTAATAAAGTTGGACTTGAATACGGTAGCATGAAAATATTTGAGCGTGTCGATGCCAATCGCCTGGTAGACTTCGGGGTTGTCTGCATGGTGGAGCCGGGCACGTTTCCAGCCAGCGATCTGGAAACATTTTATTGCCCAGGCGTCGTATTTTTCATGCAGCCTGGTGTGCTGGAAAACGCGCAAGTTGTTTTTGACGATTTTGTCGATACCATTAAATTATTAGCTTCGGAACTGGATGGCGTTATTTGGGATCACCAAAGACTACCGTTAACCGATACTACGGTTGAACAGATTCGGCATAGTTTATAGATCAGGCACAAGGGCATGAGCTCAAGGTTAAAAGTGAAAGGATTCTTTGGCTTTGACCTTGAGCCTTTTACATTGATTTTTACCCTGAGCCTTTTATCTTGAATCCCGCTTACGCCGAACTTGTTGCCAAAATCAATCGATGGGATCATGAGTACTATGTGCTGGATAACCCGTCCGTCCCGGATGCGGACTACGATCTGGCCTTCAGAAAGCTGCTTGAATTTGAAGCAGAAAACCCACGGCTGATCACTCCCGAATCGCCTTCCCAGCGCGTCGGCGCAAAGCCGATTGAAGACTATGTCAAGGTTGAGCACAAGGTCAGAATGCTGTCCTTGGCGAATGCCTTCAGCATTGAAGAAACCTACGCATTCTTTGAAAAAGCCGCCAGGGAACTGGATCTCGACGTGTCGGCACTGGCTATTTTTAGCGAACCTAAACTGGATGGTCTTGCTGTCGCCATCCATTACGATGACGGCATTTTCAGTTATGCAGCAACGCGGGGTGATGGCCAGGTGGGGGAAGATGTTTCTCACAACATCAAAACCATAAAATCGGTGCCCATCAAGCTAGCCATTGATCCGCCGCCAAAAAAACTGGAGGTGCGTGGCGAAGTGTTCATGACGAAAGCCGGATTTGAGAAACTGAATCAGGCGGCTCAAAAAAATGACAGTAAGGTCTTTGTAAATCCGAGAAACGCGGCCGCAGGTACCGTCAGGCAAATGGATCCCAAAATTGCCGCAGAACGGGATCTGCAATTTATTCCTTATGGCATCGGCGAGTATGACGGTGAACGCCAGTTTACCCTGCATTCAGAAATTATCGATTATCTGAATGATATCGGCTTCAGGAAAAATGTGAATTGCCAGGCCTTTTCGGGCGATTTCAAACATTTTGAATGCAACTATCAGGTTATGGAACATCTGCGTGAACAATTACCGATGGAAATTGACGGCATTGTCTATAAAATCGATGTCCTAGAGTTGCAAAACACCCTGGGTTTTATTGCACGATCGCCAAAATGGGCTGTTGCCAGAAAGTTTCCTGCTCAAAATGCATCGACACGATTGCTTGACGTTGATTTTCAAGTGGGACGAACCGGCGTATTGACACCTGTCGCCCGTTTGGAGCCGGTTTTTGTTGGCGGTGTGACGGTCAGTAATGCAACCTTGCACAACATGGATGAAATTGAACGCCTGGCGCTGGAGATTGGTGATAGCGTTGAAATCCAGCGGGCAGGGGATGTGATTCCAAAAGTTGTCAGAGTTGTTGAGCGAGGCAATGAAAGACACGCCATCGAAATGCCCGAGTATTGCCCTGTCTGCGGTTCCAGTGTTGAGAGAACGCCCGGACAATCGGCATTCCGTTGTACCGGAGGCCTGATATGCGCCGCCCAGGGCGCTGAGCGCATCAGGCATTATGCATCCCGTAAATGCATGAATATCACGAATCTCGGCACCCGACTGATTGAGGTGCTTTATGAACGAGGTACACTGAAAAATATTGCCGACATCTACGATCTTAAAGCGAGTGATATCGCTTCGCTTGAAGGGCAGGGCGAGAAAAGCGCTCTAAATGTGTTGGATTCGATCGAAATTTCCAAAAGCACCAAACTGGGTACCTTCCTTGCCGCACTGGGCATTCATGAAGTGGGAGAAGAGGGGGCAAAAAATGTTGCCAACTATTTTAAAACGCTGGACGCCATACAGGCGGCATCGTTTGACGATCTGCTGAAAGTGCCTGATGTGGGACCCGTTACGGCACAACATCTGGTCGACTTTTTTAAGGATGCCTATAACAAAGGCATTCTTGAGAAAATTATCGCAGCCGGTGTCAATTGGCCCGAGCAGCCCGCCAATCCTGAACAACCTCAAATGCTGAGTGGCCAGACCTGGGTTTTGACAGGAACCTTGGAGCGCATGACGCGCCAGGAAGCAAAAGCCTTGCTGGAAAGTTTGGGTGCCAAAGTGGCGGGATCGGTATCAAAAAACACCGATTGTGTCCTGGCTGGCGTTGACGCCGGCTCCAAACTCGCCAAGGCCGAAGCTTTGGGTGTGGAAGTCATTGATGAAGCAACATTTCTGACCAGATTTAACCCACTATTGGAGACCCATCAAGACGGATAGTTTTTAGTTGTAGCTAAGCACACATTGATAATTGCTCAACTACTCCGGCTATAACGCTTTTCACGATGCATCAAATGAGTGCGTATTGGTATCTCCAGGCACAATGTTGACTCACTTTTTCGTAAAAAAGCAACATAATGCAGCAATGAAACAACACTATGCCGGCATGACATACCCATCGGCCTGAATATCAAATGTCAAAAAATGGTCACCTTGATATCCAGGCGGTAACGGGTTCTGTCAAAATACCAGGTGGTCTAGTCATCATCGGCTGGTTCGACTAACGGGTGGTTGTCGGTGGTACAGAGCGCTTGCCGGCTGGGGTCACTGAATTGTGAGCAGGGATTGGAAGAACCGATTTCTTGCCCAATCAACACGAATAACAGTACGCCTAGAGTTAAATAGCCAAATGCTTGCATGGTTGCATCCTCGTCGTTAACGGTTTAGCCAATACATCAATTCAATGAGTGTTGCCCCCACGATCAGAAGACAAGGTCCTCATCTGTCAAAAAATGCATCAATTTGCATGCCAATAACGCATATTGCATTTGGATGCCACGGGAATCCGAAGCATTGGTATTGACAAGTACTGATAATATCGGTAGCTTTCAATTTCCATTCCATTTGTTTGTCAAGAATTCTGACACTTCCAATTTGCAACACTACATGGGCCTGATGGTGTATGGCATGTGCGGCTATCTGGAAACCTTCCCAATATAATTTTAAAATCACGGGGTAACAGCAATGAAACGAGAAAATTCGATTCCAATAAACGGGCAAATGATTGCCATTGCGGCACTCGGTTGCCTGCTGATGTCAGGCCCTGGCATTGCTGCCGATCATAACGATCCGAATGCGATCAACTCAATTTTTTCAGATATCCCGACGAGTCCGGCTGACTTGTATGACATGTTCGGTTTTCCCGGCGACGATAAGGCCAACGGCGAGAAAGTGGTGGTGGCCTTGACGTTTGCCTCTATTCCAAAGGCAGGTGTGTTTGATACCGACCTGCTGTACCGCATTCAGTTCGACCCCGATCCCCGGGCCTCGTTGTCGATGGCAGATAAAGGCACCTTAACCGCGGTATTAGACTACGCCAAGGCCGTCGGCAAAAAATATGTCAACTTCAAACCTTCCGAGGTGCGGGTGACGTTCAACAGGAACAACCAGGCCAAATTGGATTTTATCGGCTTTCCTAACGGGGATTTTTCCCAGGTGATCGATACCAACAAAGTGATTGACATCAAATCGGTCGATGGTGCTGTCGTCAAGGCCTTTGTTGGCGGGCGCGATGACGCCTTCTTTAACGACTTGCCCGGATTTTTCCGGTCAATCAACTATATGCCACAGTACTATCAGGTTCCCCATGCCAACAAGAAATTGAGAGATGTACCTATACCTAAAACGCTGATTGAACTGGAAGGCAATACGCTGTTCAACTTTGATAAAAACACGCCGGGTTGGGGTTTTACAGTAAAAAAAGATCTTCCCAAAAGTCCTCTGGAATGGAAAGGTAATAAATTTCTGAAGGATGAAAATGGAAATTTCCGTTTTGTCTACAGTGGCAAAGATGCACAGGCGGGGCGCAATGTTAATGCCATTGTTCTGGAGATACCTTTGAAAACACTGACTAAAACGCCGGAGACCGACAGAATTGTCAGAACCTGGGGTGAAAGCTGGGTATTGAAAGCCTCTGCGAAAGCCAAAGCCATTCCCGATCAAAAGGAAACATCATTCTTTGCCAGGGTTAAAGGGGAAAAGCCGAGTCCTCTGCCTATTGCAGGATTTAATGATCGCTTGAGTGACTATAAGAAGGTTGATGTGGATGGCGTGCCGTTTCTGGATGCGGCGCTCAATCTCAGGGAAGATGACAAGCAGTTGGCTAATAATGTCAAACTGTCTGAGCTCTATGTCCGGCGCTTTGCCCACCTGGGCTGGGGATTTGGTCCGTCGATCAGCGCTTTGGGGCTTGGGACCTGTTTTGATCATTCTAATTCGCCGGTTTCGGTTTACAAAACCTACAAACTGCCGGTAGAAGCGTTTGCACGCGCCAAGAAATGCTTCTTTCAACGCATCAATATGCCCGATAATGCATGGAATCTAAAAGGATTGGATATCAAGCCACCGAGAACTTTTGAGATTTTTGTTCCGAATGTTGCCGCCATCGATATGGATACGACCGGGACCTGGCCCTTTGGACGTCGCTTTGAGGATCAGGTGGCAACCCGCTTCCTGTCGTTGTTCCTGGATATGGAAAAAGGTTGCGGCGGCAAACCATGCAATCTTGAGACTCTCGGCAGTCAAGCCCTGTGGGATGGTGCGCCCATCTTTCCGAAAACACCACCGAACCCATTGAAGAACGATAAGGAATTCCTCAAGGAGTTCCCGTATCTGGCAGAGCCCTGGTAGTCAACGATAAGATGTTATAGGCGGTTAATCTTACGATTCAGGCAGGCGTGGCGATAGTGTTGATGATCGCCACATTTGCGTTCGTTCCCACTCGTCCTTGCATAACACTATAGGGAACCTCTAAAAATTGCACTTCGACACGCTCTCGGCAACTGCTCCATGCGTTGCTCTACCTCCTGCATCCATACAAGTCGAGTGCGAACGGGTGTTTCGTTAAATCAGTTACTTATCCGTTCGTGCTGAGCAAAATAAGCCCCCCTTCGGAGGCATGGCGTTACCATGAAACAGTCGCTGTTCGACGTACTTTTTTGTGTTTTCATATCTTTGCAAGTCATTGATTTTACAAATACAAAAAAGCTGTTTCTTGAGAGCGTGTCGAAGCATGATCGAATAATTTTTAAAGGTTCCTATAGTGATTGTAAAACGCATCGTTAAAATCATTGTTAGTCTGGCAATTGCCGTGTTTGTGGCTTTTTTAACCGGATGGCATGGACTTAAAGCAACGGATTATCAGCTGGAATTGACACAGATTAAGTCCGCATACGAGCTCTCTAGCCAGTCGAGGAACCTTTTTAATCAGGCGTTTTATTCGTTCCAGCTGAGCGCATTGACAGGACGTCAGGACGATGTCGAAAACGCCGACCGCGCATTTGATAAGGCATTGACCAAGGATTTATTGTCAGCGGATCTTTATCTTTTACATGCGGCATATAATTTGAAGTTGCATCGTTTGCAAGCGGCCAAAATGGATCTGGAAAAACTGGCGTTTTTGGATGATGCTAAAGTCGAGGTTTTGAAGGCAGAAATCGCTGTTCAGGAAGGCAAGTATTCAAATGCGGCAGCCAGTTATCAGGCCATTATTGAGACAAACCGGACCTGGGATAATTTATCCCGTCTAGCCTATTTGCAAGCCAAATTCGGAGCCTACGAAACTGCTGACTACTTATATCAGGCGGCAGAAGAGGAAATATCGGCAAAAGACATGCGATCGTATGCCTGGGTAAAACTGCAGCGAGGTTATATCGCCTTAAGTCGAGGACAAGCGGACAAGGCCTGGCGGCATTATCGGCAGGCCGATCAAGCCTATTCCGGTTATTGGCTCACTCAAGATTACATAGCCGAGTGGCTCGCAACACAGCGAAAATTTGATGAGGCGATCAGCCTGTATAAACAAATGGCTTTTTGCACCAGAAAGCCTGAAATCTATCAGTCCCTAGGTGATTTGTATCTTTTTATCGGCAAACCGGAACTTGCCCAGTCCTGGCATGACAAGGCATTGGTTCACTATTTGGATTCGGTAAATCGTGGTGACGTCCAGTATTATCACCATCTGTCTTCGTTTTACGCCGATGCGCGCCAGGACGGTGCTGAAGCCGTCAAATGGGCACGCAGGGACTTGCAGTTACGGCAGAACGTGATGACGCAGGATGCCCTGGCTTGGGCTTTGTTCCGCAATGGCCAGCATGTTGAGGCGGTCGAAGCCATCAACAATGCCCTGGCTTTCAATTGGCAGGATGCGCATGTTTATTTTCATGCCGGCATGATTTATTTGGCAGCCGGACTCACGGAGGCGGGGCAACGATATTTACAGCAGGCCGTTCAAATTAATCCGCATTACGATGCGTTTCATGTGCATCGATAAGGTACAGTATTATTGCCGCCCATCCAGCGCATGGTTTGGACGGTTCATGCTGAAAGCTGTTGTGTTGCTGACCGTCGTTTTGGGTTGTGAGTTGACACAGGCACATCCTGTTTCGCAGGGTGCGATGACGATAACCGTTCAAGCCGATCATATCGATGTGCTGGCGACCGTTTCACTGGAAGAACTGCTTGTCGCTAGTGCCTGGAGCAAGAGAAACAGTAAACCTGGGCCTGAAGCCCTTGGTGAGCATGGCGATTACCTGCTCAAGCACCTGCATGTCACGGCGGATGGGCGCTCTGTTAATGGACGTGTCGTCGAAACACCCTCGCAGACGAAAGGGCCACTCCGCTACCGACTTGACTATCCATTGGTCGCAGCCACACTGAAACAGCTGACATTCCGGCAGGATGTGCTGAGGGAATTCCCGTTCGCGCCTGGTAATCCCTGGGAAGCCAGTTACATTGTTCGCATTGGCGTGGCCGAACAACCTGCCAGTGAAGGCTTGCTGTTCACGTATCGGGAAGCCTTGGTTTTTGAACATGACGGTGCTGGCGGATTGAATCGGCCGGGCTTGATGAATGCCTATGTGCGCCACGGTATTGCGCACATTCTCACCGGCTACGATCATTTGCTGTTTGTAGCGGCCTTGGTACTGGCGGTCGCCGGCTGGAAAGACCTGTTCAAAGTGATTGCCGTGTTTACGCTGGCGCATACCCTTACGCTGGCGTTAGCGGTGTTGAATATCATCCGTTTGCCGGTTGCTGTCGTAGAACCCATGATTGCAGCAAGTATTGTGACTGTCGCCATGCAGAATATTTTTTGGCCGACACGCAGTCTGGGTGGGGCACGTTTGCTGGTCGCCTTTGGCTTTGGTTTATTTCACGGTCTCGGTTTTGCCGGTGGTTTGCTGGATGCCATGTCAGCAATGGCACATGACGGCATGGCGCTGGCCATGGTGGCGTTCAGTATCGGTATCGAAATCGGCCATATGATGGTCGTTCTGCCGGTTTTTGGAGGCTTGGCGCTTTTACGGAATGCTCATGCCGATAAGCCAACGCTGAGTTCCGGATTGCAACGCTATGGTTCGGCCATTATTTCATTTGCCGGTCTGGTTTATTTTTACCATGCCTTGCAGTAAGTAACAGACTTTCTCATCGTCTAATAAACTTCTCGCATATAAATGACTTTTTCGCTCCCTTTATAGATGCCAAAGGTTGCTCTTGCCGAAGGATCGGTGTCGCCCGAACCTGTCCAGTTGTACTGCAGCCAGGTGGGCGCCGTGATCGTCATATCCACGTAACCGGTGTTGTTTGCACCGGGCTTCGTCCAAAGCAGATTGCTTATTCCAAGAGACAGTGTACTCAAGCCGCTGTTAATGCCATCGATGGTCAATGTGGTCATGGCGCCAGTCAGGTTTCCGCCGAACGCCAGGCCGCTACCCACTGAAGGTACAGTGACTTGTGTGCAACTGTCATCGGTATTCACAACATAGTAACTGCCGGCCCAATATTGCGCTTCCAGCGACATCGGCAAATCCAGCAGTTCCGAACCGGAAGCATTTTGTAAGCTTAATCGACCACTGTAGACAAGTTCCGTATCTTCGATAGAATCTTGTGAGCTTATGCCATCGGTATCTACAGCGCGCAGGGTTAGCGTTGCCGGAGCCGTGGCTTTGGAGGCAAAGCTATAGACGATATCGGAATCGGTTCCAATGCCAGCCTCCATGTCGTTAACCATCGTGTTAAGGCTGAAACCGCTGGTGCTTCCGGCATCGCTCAAGGTAATGGTCTTGGCATAGCCAAGCGTAGCGTCGTAATTACTGGTTTGATCGTCCTGTGCATCCATTGCCGTCACGGTGACATCGGCATGTTGTCCCGAATAAGTAAACGGTGTTGCCGAAGAGCAGGCGGGCGTTACCGTGGTTACAAAATGATCCGGCGTGAAGCGGCCAATAGGGCCGGACGTGGATGTAACATTGCCGGTGCCGAGGTAATCGCCATCCAGAATATCGGCACTTAAGGCAATAATGCCGACATCATCCCAGCTAAGGTCGGTGATCTGACTACTGCCGCTGCTGAACAAGTCCCCGGTAACGGCCAACGATCCATTCAATGTACCCGGATTACCGCCGTTGTTTGGATCAGGATCCACCAGGCTGTTACTCAGGAGAGTGCCTTCCGGGGTGGATTCATTACCAAAGTTGGGCGTTGCGGCGCCAGAACTTGTGATAGCGGAGACGGTTGCACTGAAGGGATTGCTGGCTTTGATAAATGGGGCGCCACTGGCATTATTGGCGGCTGGATTGGCAAAGTTATCCGCCGTACGCTTGATAGCGCTAAACGCAAAGCCAAAAGGTTTAACGACAAAAACATTACTGTTTCCCTGTATATGGCTACTGCCGCTTAATGCGTAGCGGGCCGTTAAATTAATTTTACCGACATCGGGATATTTTAGTGTGAAGCTGGTTTTTGATGACGAATCAAACGTAAGATTGACACTTGTATAAGCGCTAACCCCGCTGGCCGGGTTACTCGCTATAGGCGTCGAATTGATCGACACCTGTTTGCCGGCGCAAGTGGCGGGATCAGCACACTGAAACGCCAACTCAATAGCTTTACTACCACTACTCAAACCCGTGCAGTTAATGCCACCGCCGCTAGTCCCGGTAATGGCGTGCATGGTGATGGCTGCTGACGTAGTACCGGCTGTCTGGCTGGGAATACTGGTAAAATTAAACGCAGACGATGTAAATGGCAAGCTGCAGTTTTGAGTGGCATTGACATAGCATTGACTGGCATTACCGGCTGCAGGCGACACTGAACTGGTTCCAAGCGTGACGGTTTCAACACTGGTAACCGACAAATTCACACTGGTACTGCCGGTGAATGTGATTGGGTTGCCGGCCCAGCTGATATTGCTCGAAGTGCCGGGGAGTAAGGTAACTGACGTGCTTCCCGTGTATAAGTTGTTACAGGCAGTATCGAGACAGGCCTTGACGACAATCGTTTCGGAGGCACAGGTCACGCCATTGCCATCGTGTTCAATCTGGATATGATCGATGCCGACGCTGGCCGATGCGGCTGGTTTGAGGGCCAAAATATGTGAGACACCTCTGTCTCTGGTGGCCGTGGCTGTGGCGGTTTTAATGCCAGTGGCGGTAGCGGTGGCCTGTGTTTGATAAGTCATTTCCATCGATTCGCCAGAACTGCTATTAGTTGTTCGGGAGGCGACATCCACGGCTTCGGTCATGCCGGTTGGTGCTGTCCAGGTTCCGGCGCTGGCATAGCTGAAGGTGCCTACCAGCATCACATTCGCGCTGGTGGGTGTAATGCTGACTGCCGCATGGGTAGTACTTGAAACCGTTGTGCCGCCATTTTCCTTGTTGATTGGGCTGGTATTATCAACTCCACTAAATGACAGAATGCCGCCAACAGCGCCGGAATGTGATCTGCTGAAGGTCCAGGCGTAACTGGCGGGTTCACTGGCCGTAGCCACGCGTCGGAAAACAGCCAGGCGACTTCTTGTTGAGGAAGTGTTTTGAATAGTCCGGATCAGGGTCCATCCAGTTGGTGTGTTGATCGTAACGGCGGCGGGAGTCACGGCGACTGAGGCAATCATGACATCACCACTGGTCGTACCCGTAGGGACATTGACAGTAATCTTGCTTGATTGAGGGCGCAACGCCAGTAATGCGCCGTTACTGACGGCTGCAGCGGACGAACTGGCATATGAAACCGTGCCGACAATCGGTTCAACAGTGCCTGCCGTCGCTTTGGATGCGTAGTGAAGACTGATGGCCAGTCCATTGCTTTTGGACGTTGAATCGAAAATGGATTTATTCCAGGTTAAACCACCGGCACTGGTAATACTCAGCGAGCCGTGATTGTCCGCCATGTGGCCGGCAAAGACTACCACCGTGTTGGCGGTGACGGTTGTTAGACTACCAGTCTCAACGGTGTTATCGGCACCGGATGAAGCCGCCGCGTAGGAGGCATCAAATGGATTGTTGGTATCGACGCCTCTAAACGCCAAACAGTTTGCGATAATAGCACTTCCGCCGCTATGCGAAATGGTAGGATCATTTTCTGAAGAGCTCGTCGCGAACTTATAAAACAGAGACGCCTGAGAATTCGCGCCATTTGAAGTCGAATACAATCGGGTCCAGCCACTGGGCGAGGAAATTGAGTGAGCCACATTGTCACGGGACTCAACGATACAAATCAGCATGTCGCCCGTTCTGAACGAGTTGGGTAGATCGGGATTGACATTACCATTGTCTTCGCTATCATTGTCGCCACTGCCTACATAGGAAATGCTGGAGCTGCCTGTCGTGCTACTGATGGAAGCTTGCGATGCCGCTCGAAAATTAATGGCAGCCTGGATGCTTTGGTTGGTTAGTAACCACAAGCAGAGTACGACTAATAATTTGCTGCAAAAGGCCGTGTTTATTGCCGGCAATTTTAGAGAGTCAGTCATGGGATTCCATTTAAGCTCAGTAAAAAGGGTTTGGACAGAAATAACATCCTGTTAGGGAACAGCTAAAATTTTTCCGAATTGACGCTGAAAGATCTATTTTTCAGGCAGTAGTATGTCATGAAAATGTCATTAACTTTTTCCTGATTACGTATAAGCTTCAGCCGAAATAGAAACGGTGATGATCTCGCTAATTCCCCAAGATCGTCTCCCCGGCGGATTGTCGGGGTCCAGGTTACACGGATGTAAACCCGGCAGATAGCCATCCTAATGAGTCACATCCCTGTGTTCTGGATCCGGCAACTGCTCCTGCGTCGCCTAAAGCGCCTACTGTCGGTGCACTACCTCCTGCATCCTTGCAGTCGACCGGCAATCCATGCCGGCATGACGGCTACTTGAGTGCTTGCTATTTCAGCTGAAGATTGTTGGTAATCGGGAAACTTTTTTGCAACAAGGCAGTAAAATCGGCAGCAGGAAGAGGACGACTTTTTAGATAGCCCTGGTAGTAATCGCAGCCTTGCGCCTGCAAAAAAGTCAGTTGCTCTTGTGTTTCCACCCCTTCAGCGAGTACCTTGAAGCCCAAAATATGGCCCATCGCGATGATGGTGGCGGCGATCTCCATGTCGTCTTTTTGATGAGGAATGTCATCAATAAAACTTTTATCGATTTTCAGGACATCCAATGGAAAGCGTTTTAAATAGGCCAATGATGAATAACCGGTTCCGAAATCATCGATGGCCAAACGAATGCCTTGAGCCCGTAGCTTGTTAAGCAGTTCTATGATTTCTGTCTGCCGTTCCATCAAGCCGCTTTCGGTCAGTTCCAGCTCCAGGTGCTTGGCGGGATACGCGGTTTCCAGCAGAATGCTGGCCACCTGAGCGTTGATATCACTCTGTCTGAGCTGATGCGGGGAGACGTTGACGGCCAGTGTCAGTGGTTTTAAACCGGCATCCAGCCATTGCCTGCCTTGACGACAGGTTTCTCTCAACACCCAGGCGCCAATCGGCATGATCAAACCGGTTTGTTCGGCGACCGGAATAAAACGGCCCGGTGGAATCATGCCTTCTGACGGATCCAGCCAGCGCACCAAAGCCTCGGCACCAATTATTTCACCCGTCGCAATATTAATTTGTGGCTGATAATAGACCTGTAACTCGTTTTGAGGAATTGCACGGCGAAGTCGTGCTTCCAGTTCGATCCGTTCACGAGCGGCAATGGTGAATTCATTGGAGAAATAGGCAAAGCGGTTACGACCACTTTCTTTGGCTTTGTATAAGGCGGTGTCGGCTTGCTGTAACAGGATTTCCGGCGAATTGCCGTGTTGTGGGTACAGACTGATACCAATGCTGACGCCGATGATGACTTCCCGGTTATTGGGAAGAGACCAGGGCTCACTGAGATCGGAAATAATGCCCTGCGCTACGCGTGCAGCATCTTCGGGATGCGATATATTTTCCAACAGTACAGTAAATTCATCGCCCCCCAGTCGGCAGACCGTATCAATATCACGTAACCGTGTTGTGAGTTTGTTGGCGACCAGTTGCAATAGCTGGTCGCCGGCCAAATGGCCGAAACTGTCGTTGACATCCTTGAAGCGGTCCAGATCCAGCATCAGCAAGGCAAGCTGTTTATTATCGCGCTTTGCAGCATCCAGTGCATGTTCCAGCCGGAAAAACAACAGGACCCGGTTGGGCAATGACGTGAGAGCATCATGATGTGCAAGAAATTCCAGTTGGGCTTCTGAGGCCTTGAGTTGCGTGATGTCGGCAAAGACACCGACATATTCGGTAATGGCACCGGTTTTGTCACGAACGACGCTGATATTTAAAAGTTCCGGATAAACCTCACCATTTTTGCGCCGATTCCAGATTTCACCCTGCCAATAATTTTGCGTTCCGATCGATTCCCAAATGTGGCTATAGAATTCCTGATCATGACGACCGGACGACAGCAGATCCGCTTTCTGTCCCAGGGCTTCGAATTCGCTGTAGCCTGAAATTACTGTGAAGGCAGGATTGACCTTGATGATGTTGCGGTTGGCGTCGGTAATCATGAAGCCTTCGTTGCTCTGTTCGAACACTTTGCCGGCCAGTTTGAGTTGAGTCTCGATGCGTTTGCGTTCAATGGTGATCGACACATAATGAGAAGCTGTCATAATCAACTTGATTTGATGGTCATCCAGCAAAATGGGCCGGCGCTGGTACATGGCAAAGGTACCGAGCACCTTATTGTCGAGACCCAGAATGGGTTCTGACCAGCAAGAAACGATTCCTGCTTGTTCGGCGAGCAATTTAAAATCTGAGCAGCTGGGATCTTTGGTAATATCCAGGCTTGCAGTACTTTTGCCGGTAAAAGCTGCGTTGCCGCAACAGCCGATGTTCTCGCCGATTAGCATGCCGTCGGTCGCCTGATTGAAAAAATTCGGTAGACTGGGAGCAGCACCAAGACGCAAGTGTTGGCCATCAGCATCGAGTAGCAGCATGGAACACAAGGTGCCTGGATTCAGGCTCTCCAGCTTGAGAGCGATAGCCTCCAGAATTTCGCGGAGTGGCATGTTGCTTGTCATACATTCGAGCATGAAACTACGAATGTCTTCAAGACTTTGTGCCCGATAGCGCTCGGTCAAATCCATATTGGTGCCGGATACGCGCAGTACTTTGCCGGTTTTGTCGCGGGTGATGAAGCTACGCTCCAAAATGGGAATATAATGGCCGTCTTTGTGTTGCAATCTAAATTCGACGGAATGGGTATCCTGGCCACTTTCCAGTGCGCTGCGCAAACTTTGCTGAATGGTGTCGATGTCAGCCGGATGCACGAGACTTTGCCACACTACTGAATCACTGCTCAGTTCGTCAACGGAGTAGCCCAGCATGCGCCACCATTGCGGAGAGTAGTACATTTCATTTTTGTCCAGATCCCAGTCCCATGGCGCATCACTCGAACCCTTAATGGCAAGATTCAGCCGGGTTTCAGATTGCTGCAGGGCAAGTTCCGCTTGCTTACGCATAGTTTCGCGGTCAAAGTTTTCCAGCGCGAAACCAATGTCCAATGCCATTTCAATTAATAAATCACGTACGGCAGTGTCGAAGGCATCCTCTTTATCGGCATACAGAGTTAATCCGCCGATTGCAACATTATTGTTATTGATCGGCAGTGAAGCCAAAGCCCGCCAGCCGTAATAAGCGCCACGTTCTTTCCAGGGCGCTAAAAGTGGATCATTCAAGAAATCCTGGCACCATACCGGCCTGTTTTCGCGGATGGCAATGCCGCAGGGTCCTTGGCCACCCAGTTTGTCCGGATGTATCGAGATATTCAGATCATCAAGGTATTCAATACCCTCACCAAAACTGGCGGCTGGCTGGACCCAGCCAGTCGCCGTATCGATCAGACCTATCCAGACCATTTTCATGCCACCTATGCGTACTGCGTCACGACAAATTTCAATGAATAGATCTTCCTTTCTCGTACAACGCACAATGGCCTGGTTGCAATGGCTTAATAATGCATAGAGCTGGGATAGCCGATATGTGCTGATTTCAGCGGCCTTGCGTTCAGCAATTTCCAGCTCCAGTTCCCTGGTTCTGATTTTAACCAGGTTTTTGGTCTGCATGGTTCGTCCGGTCAACATCAGTAATCCGATGCCTGTTAAACCCGTCAGTAAAAAACCACCTAAAATAAGCCACCAGATATTCCAGGAAAGCTGCAGTTTGTAAAATTCTGGCGCTGCCACATAGGTCACCTGCCATGTGTGGTCGGCAACCCGCAGCGGGTACTTCATCTCCATTTTTGGAAAATCCAGACTCGGTGTCGGCACTTCCAAGGTTTCATCAAAAAAGACATTATTGCCGTCGGCAATTCTTAACAAGAGCTGTAAATGCTCGAATTGATTTGTAATCCCGATGAATTTCTTGTGGACTGGAATGACATTCGCAACGATCCCCATCAAACTTTCACGGCGCTCTTCCTGTGTCATGACTGACCGTTGAGGCAGATAGACAGGTGAGTAAATGACAAAACTGGGATGGTTCTCAGGATCTTGTATTAAATGAATTAATCCCGAAGTTGTTGTGCTGGCGGTATCTCGGGCCTTTTTTATGGCTTCGTAGGATTTCGGTTTGGAGTTTATATTCAAACCCAGAGCACGCTCGTTACCTTGGTAAGGTTCAACGTAAGCAATGTTGAAATTTTCAGAGTCGGGTTGAATCAGCGTGATTGTTGAATTTTTATCCGCCGCCTGACGGGTAAGCGTGGTGTTTATTTGTTGTTCATAGAAAGATCGGTTGTTGGCAGTGATGCGAGGTATCCATTCCAGTGCCTTGATGTTCGCATCGTCTTTTAAAACTGATTCTGTAAAATTTTTGAATTCTATTGCTGTAACTTCATCTGAACTGTCAAAAAACGACTTGATATGTCGATTAATTTCTATACAGCGAGTGATTTCATTCTGCAAAGCGTTGTGGAGTATGTGGCTGCGTTCTTCGAAGATGCTACGAATACGTTTTTGCTCCTGTTGTTTGCCAAGCTGAAGTGTCACGAGTACAAGCAACGAAAACAGTATCAATAGAAAAGCTACTGATCTGATTCTAAGTCGCCAGAGACTGTTAGCTGGGCTGATAAAACAGAGCAGGATGGGTGTAAAAACAAGCACACCCACGGTATCACCAATCCACCAGGTTATCCAGCTTGAAGGTGCGCTGTCCAGGTTAACGACGCCATTTAAAAAGAGCATCAAAACACCCGCCGTTGCTGAAATCATGCAACTGATGGGGCCACCTAATGCCATAAAGCCCAGGATGCTTCGATCGTCAATTAATGGGTTGTGTAGTCCGACAAAGCGCTTGATCAGCCAAGTGCCCGAGGCTGCTTGTGCAGTGGCTGCCGTACTGGCAACGATGCCGATGAGGAGCGAAAAGATGATGGTTTCGGAGCTTGATGTATCCAAAAATGCGTAGACTTGCGTCAGAAGCGCGCCCAGCCAGATGCCTGGGACTAATTGGCGGTGATACGTCACTAAGCCAGCCAATGCAATGCCTGCAGGTGGCCAAATTGGACTGGCATGGCTGGGAGGAATGGATATTAATGTGCCTAAGTAACCACCCACAAAATAGGCAATTGCAAAAATAATATTAATTTTTAACATGGTGAGACGTTAAAACAGAATAAGCCTGTCATTAATTCTACTTGGTCAGATTGACTGATAATTTTTCTAAAGCCTGTCTTTCCGGCAAGGATTGCCGGACCCGTTAGAGCGCGAAGCGAATCCAGGTTCCACGGATGGATTCGAGCTTGCCATCCTTGGCTCTGGATTCGGCAACTGCTCCTGCGTTGCCCTACCTCCTGCATCCATGCAGTCGACCCGCTTCCAGGCGAGTATGACGAACTCGTGAAAATCTGACAAAGTGGAATTAACAATACAGGAATAAAGAGACATTGGTTTCCGTGAAGCCACAACAGAGTATATTCAGAATAGTTCATGAAAGGGGGCAAATACAGACACGCGAAAACAATTGCAGGATCATTAGCAGGAAACGGATTGTCGTTTTTGTGCTTGCCAATCGGTGTTTTGGGAAAGTATCAAAAGCAGAAATAAAATAGGCATTACGTACCAGCATCCAGGTTTATTGTTCTAATCACTGGAATTCTAGTTGCTAGATATCAACTTGGCAAACACCGGTATCTGTATAAGTCCTGGTTTCGACTTGTTGAGCAATTAAATATCCCTTAGTGGCTATTCTCATTCAGTCGTATTGGCGATGATTTTATGAATCCGTTTAAAGCTGAGCCCGATAATAACCAGGATAAACGGAATGGAAATTCCTTCAATTAGCGTTGGGTTGATTTTCCACCCGATGATATGAAGCGTTTCAGAAATTTTACCAATTAGATGGGCGGCGTAATACGTGATAGCGACCATCGAAATGCCTTCAACCGTTTGTTGCATGCGAAATTGCATTTTTGCCCGTAAGGCCATTGACGAGAGCAAGCCCTGGTTTTGTTTCTCGATTATGATATCCACGCGGGTGCGCAGTAACTGGCTGGAATTACTGACCCGTTTAGAAAGCTGAGTGAATCGATGCGAGGTCGAGGCACAGGTTTTGATCGCCGGTTCCAGTCGTCTTTTCAGGAATTCACCCAGGGTTTGAATGCCTTGAATACGGACTTCTCGTAAATCGCTGACGCGTTGTTCGACCAGTTGATAGTAGGCGCTGGCTGCGGCAAAACGAAAATGATGACTGGAAATGTGATTTTCAATTTCAGCGGCCAATGTGGTCAATTCATCCAGCAACCTGGCGTCATCATTGTCAGTCCGCGTCATTGCATTGGTAATACTATAAAGCTGCCGATCACACTGATTGAGTACCGGATATAATTTGCGGGCAATCGGAAAAGCCAATAAGGCCAAAACCCTATATACTTCGATTTCGAACAGGCGTTGCAACAAACGACCGGCCTGCGCCGTTCTCAAGTCATGATTAATGATTAAAAACCGGCTAAACCCATCATTATGAATGCGAAAATCGGTAAAAACGGAAGCGGCTCCGCCGGTTACTTTCGAGCCAATAATGGAGTTGCCGGCGAAGTAAGGCGAGAGTTGTGATAAATCCCCATTTTCCTGATAATTGACATCCGTGGCGGCGACTATGGTAGCGTGGGCTGCAACAATGACTTGTCCGGTTAGCTGCGACAACCAATCTGCCGGAACTTTTTTTAAGGCGGGACCAGCAAATAGATCTTCTGTTGTATCGTGCACATGAAAACTGTAGGTACTGAACTCGCCATGCTGTTCCCAGCGAATTTGAAAGGCATTAAAGGTGGCGATGAAATGATCTGCATCCTTCTCGGGCGGGTTGACGCCAAAGCGTTCACAAAGTGTTCTCAAATGCTGACACTCTTGAGCCTTTTCATCATTCGTTAATAATAACGCCAGATGGCTGGCTCTGACCGGTAGGTTGAGAATGTAGGATGCTCGCGCGTGGACTTCATTGTGGAGTACAAAGCGTTGGGGATGATTGTTTGGAATAGGGAACAGAGTCGTCACGGTACGGTTTTGGAGTATCGAAATTGTTACTATTAAACCAAGTAAAACCCTATATTGCCAAATAATAAGTCTATTCGTAGACTGTTGCGACTTTATGTTCATGCCAAGGAGATTTTTACAATGACTACTTTGCTGCAGATTTATCGGATGAGTCAATTCATGTTGAATTACCCGTCAAACGGGTATCGTCTCATCGCCCCCCGCTTTCAATCATCTTGCGAATCGGTATGAAAATAACTTTGAGGAATCCAGTATGAGTCAGCTTTTTACACCGTTTTCCATCGATCAGTTGATGTTAAAAAATCGGATTGTGATCGCGCCTATGTGTCAGTATTCTGCTCATGAGGGCCAGGCCAGCGATTGGCATTTGATTCACCTGGGTCATCTGGCGATGTCAGGCGCCGGTTTGTTGATAATCGAGGCAACGGCCGTTGAACCCGAAGGACGGATATCACCGACGGATCTTGGGCTTTGGTCGGACGCTACGGAAACGGCACTTAGAGCGGTTTTGGCTTCGGTACGAAAATACTCGACGATGCCTATGTCGATTCAGCTTGCACATGCCGGGCGTAAGGCATCGACTGCCGTGCCTTGGGAAGGGGGACACTTTTTGACGCCGGCACACGGTGGCTGGCAAACCATTGCCCCTTCGGCCATTCCTTTTGCACCCCAGGATACCTCGCCCAAGGCACTTGAAAATGCTGACTTGCAGCGTATTCTGCAGGCATTTGTATCAGCCGCGCAACGCGCTTATCGCCTGGGGCTTGACGCGATAGAAATTCATAGTGCCCATGGTTATTTGTTGCATGAGTTTTTATCGCCGCTGTCGAATACGCGAACCGATCAATACGGTGGTTCTCTGGAAAATCGGCTGCGCTATCCGTTGCAGATTTTTGAAGCCGTTCGAGCTGCAGTGCCGGAGACTTTTCCGGTCGGCATTCGGATTTCTGCGACAGACTGGGTTGAAGGCGGTTGGGATTTGGCACAGAGCGTGGTATTTAGCCAGGCCTTACGTGAACGTGGCTGTTCATTCATTCATGTATCCAGTGGCGGGCTTTCGATGAATCAGCAAATTCAGGTCGGACCGTGTTACCAGGTTGATTTGGCAGAGACGATTCGTAAAGAATCGGCATTACCTACCATTGCCGTCGGTCTGATCACTAAGCCGGCTGAAGCCGAGTCGATAATTGCCGAAGGGAAAGCCGATATGGTGGCTTTGGCTCGCGGCATTCTGTATAACCCACGCTGGCCATGGCATGCGGCCGCTGAACTCGGCGCTCAAGTTGAGGCCCCCGCTCAGTATTGGCGATGCCAGCCAGCTGGATTAACAACATTGTTTGGTAAAAATTGATGCTGGCAGATGTTTTTGGTATCTGAAACTTATGGCAACCTTTTTAAATGACAGATAATCGTCCGCCATTTTCGTTACAGGCTGGTTCTTTTAAGGACTGGCATGCCATGACGCCGGAAAGTGTCCTCCAAGCCCTGCAATCAGATGGTAATCGTGGACTGGATGAGCATGAAGTTCAGCTACGACGTAATGTCTTCGGACAGAATGCGTTGACGCCCAAAAAAGGCAAAAATCCTTTTCTGTTGTTTTTACTACAGATTCATCAGCCGCTCGTCTATTTGTTGATAGCTGCGGCCGTAGTAACAGCATTTTTGCAGGAATGGGTGGATTCCAGTGTCATAGCCGGTGTTGTTTTGCTCAACGCAATCATTGGTTTTATCCAGGAATCCCATGCCTTACACGCCATTGAGTCCCTCGCCAAAAAAATGAATATTCGGGCTACGGTTTTGCGTAACGGGCAAAAACGCGATATTCCGGCCGTCGAACTGGTACCCGGCGACATGGTTTTTTTAACGTCCGGTGACAAAGTGCCGGCTGATTTGGTTTTGATAAAGATCAGGGAGTTACAGATAGATGAGTCTTCCCTGACGGGGGAATCAGCACCTGTTGCAAAGAAACTGACTGCCCTGGCGGCCGAGACTGTACTGGCTGATCGACTGAATATGGCGTATTTCTCAACGCTGGTGACTTACGGGACAGCAACGGGCGTGGTTGTTGAAACTGGCGACCGCAGCGAAATAGGTCGCATCAACCGAATGATGGTAACGGCCACTGAGTTGGAAACGCCGTTGATGCTTAGAATTTCTCAGTTCAGCCAATGGTTGTTATGGGTTATTTTAGGATGCGCGGCACTGACTTTTTTAATAGGCTGGTTGCGTGGAGAATCGGCGCTCAGCATGTTCATGGCGTCGGTTGCGTTGGCGGTAGGCGCTATTCCTGAGGGCTTGCCGGCAGCATTGACCATTACCCTGGCAATCGGTGTGTCGCGGATGGCGAAACGGCATGCCATCGTGCGAAAGTTGCCGGCCGTAGAAACATTGGGTAGCACTACCGTCATTTGCACCGATAAAACAGGGACATTGACCCAAAATCAAATGACGGTAAAAACCGTTGCAGTCAGTGGCGTAATTTTTCAGGCGAGTGGTTCCGGCTATGAGCCTGAGGGGTGCTTTTTCCTCGATGGAGAGAGCATCACGCTTGATAACCATCCGGCGTTAGGAGAATGCCTGAAGGCCGGACTGCTATGTAATGAAGCGCGCCTATATAAAACGGACGACGGATGGCAGATAGATGGCGATCCTACGGAAGGGGCTTTGCTGGTATCAGCGCATAAAGCCGGATTCGATCATGCTGAAGTGAATGGTAATCACCCCCGTCTGGATACGTTGCCTTTTGAAGCGCAGCATCAGTTTATGGCGACCTTACACCAAAACCGTTCGCTTGATGAACAACACATTTATCTTAAAGGCTCTGTAGAGAGTATTGTGACGCGCTGCAGTAATGCTTTTGATGAGCAACTGCATGTCATCCCGCTCGATCTGAATGCCATACACCGACTCGTTGAACTTCTGGCCGGCCAGGGATTACGTATCATTGCTTTTGCACGTCGAAACAGTCCGGGTGACGAGCAATCGGTTGGGCACGATGACTTAAAGGAAGGATTAACATTTATCGGTATTCAGGCCATGCTGGACCCTCCCAGACCTGAAGCCGCAGCCTCCATCGCCTCCTGTCAGGCGGCGGGGATACGGGTAAAAATGATTACTGGCGATCACCCCGGTACAGCCAGAGCCATTGCCATCAATCTCGGTTTATTGCGACCAGGTCGTTTTCACAGGTTATTTAACATCCCCGTACAAGGGCACGTGATGAGCGGGTCAGAGCTGGCCGGTATAGCCCAGGAGAAATATGTCGATATTGTCGATGCTTACGATATTTATGCCCGTATTTCACCTGAACAAAAACTGCGCCTGGTCGAGGCCTTGCAGCTAAAAGGCAATATCGTGGCAATGACCGGAGATGGTGTCAATGATGCACCGGCATTGCGACAGGCCAATATTGGCGTGGCGATGGGGAAAAGTGGCACGGATGTCGCCAAGGAAGCGGCAGCGATTGTTTTGACCGATGATAATTTCTCCACGATTGAAGCGGCTGTGGAGGAGGGCCGGGGTGTCTTTGATAACCTGGAGAAATTTATTGCCTGGACGTTGCCGACTAATTTGGGCGAAGGTTTGGTGATTGCTGCGGCTGTATTCGCCGATGTGGCCTTACCGATTACGCCGGTACAGATTTTGTGGATCAATATGAGTACGGCGGTATTGCTGGGACTGATGCTGGCCTTTGAGCCGAAGGAGCCAGGCTTGATGCTCAGGAAACCGCGATCGCCTACGCAGCCTATTTTTACACGCCGATTAACGCTACGTATCGTTTTGGTGGGGCTGATGCTTTTGACGTGTGCATTTGGGTTATTTGAATGGCACTTGGCGCACAGTCAGTCGTTACAGGCTGCGCGAACGGTGGCGGTAAACATGTTTGTGATCGGACAGGTTTTTTATTTGTTCAACTGCCGTTCGTTAACAAATTCATTATTCATGGTAGGGGTATGGTCAAATCGCTGGCTCATCGTAGGCGTCCTGCTGATGATTTTCGCGCAATTGTTATTGACGTACTGGTCGCCGATGAACCAGTTATTTGGTACTGCACCTATCGAAACCTTTGAATGGCTGATCATCGTAGCCCTTGGACTGGTTATTTATTTGTTGATTGAACTGGAAAAAGGCCTGTTCAAGCGTTTTTCTGAGTGAAAGTCGATAGGATTTGAATTAATGGTACAATAGCTGCACTTTCAATTCCTAAAAGACCTATCCTCGATTATCGTTGAATGACGCCGGATATCTTATAATTATTGCCGGATTAAGCACGCTTGTTTATACAACACCCTTCTTTCTTGAGGCTTGACCGGTAAACAACGTATCAAATGCCGTCACAAAAACAATTTATTCAACCGCTACGTTATTTTTCCGACAGTGCCAAACTGTTTTCCGCCATGGCAGGCAAACAGTGGGCTGTTTTTCTGGATAGCGGTTATCCCCATTGCCAACAGGGCCGATACGATATTTTGGCCTGTGATCCGGTTTGTACTCTCGTTACCCGGGGCGATTCAACAGAAATCATGCGTGACGGCATTGCCATCACATCCAGCGCCAATCCGTTTGATTTGGTAAAACAACAGTTGCTGCCTGCACTATCGGACGCCAATGACTTGCCATTTAACGGCGGTGCGATTGGCTATTTTTCTTATGATTTGGCTCGAAGACTGGAGAAGTTGCCGGTTAGCAGCGATGATGCCGAACATATCCCGGAAATGGCGGTAGGCATCTATCAATGGGCGGTAATTGTCGATCATCATCGGCAGCAAAGTTACCTGACGGGTTATTTTGATGATGAACAAACCATGCGCGCCCTGGCGTCGCAGTTCAGTCAACTGCAGGAAGCGCCCTGTTTTGAGGTGTTTAGCGTACTGAGTGCCATCCAGTGCAATATGGATAGCGATGCCTATCGGCAGGCGTTTGACCGGATTAAACTGTATCTGCAAGAAGGCGATTGTTATCAGGTCAATCTGGCGCAACGCTTTGTTGCCAACTGTTCAGGTGATCCGTGGTCGGCATATCAGGCCTTGCGCGAATTGAATGCCGCGCCTTTCAGTTGCTATCTGAATTTTCAGGATGTTCAGATTCTAAGCTCTTCCCCGGAACGATTTTTAAAGCTGATGAACGGCATTGTCGAAACAAAACCCATCAAAGGGACGCGTCCTCGCAAACAGGATGTTGCAGAAGACAGAATGCAGATTAGGTTACTGGAAACCAGCGAAAAAGACAGGGCAGAAAACTTGATGATAGTGGATTTGCTCCGCAATGATATTGGTAAAACCTGTAAAAAGGGTTCGGTTAAGGTGTCCAAACTCTTTGCTGTCGAAACCTACAGTACCGTCCATCATTTGGTCAGTACGGTTACCGGCGAACTGGAAGCTGATCAACATGCGCTGGATTTATTAAAGAGCTGTTTTCCGGGTGGATCAATCACCGGTGCGCCTAAAGTTCGCGCGATGGAAATTATAGAAGAGCTGGAGCCGAACCGTCGAGGCGTGTATTGTGGTGCCATCGGTTATATCGGCTTCGATGGCAATATGGACACCAATGTAGCCATACGAACTTTAGTGCACTCAAATGAAACGATTCGTTTCTGGGCGGGTGGCGGCATTGTTCACGATTCATCGGTAGAAGATGAATACCAGGAATGTTTTGACAAGGCTTCAGCCATGCTCGATCTGTTGCGGTCGATGTCAGTAAAATGATTGTCGTCAAACTCGGTGGCAGTTTGCTGCAATCGGATGCGCTGCTCGCCTGCCTCAATGGCGTGGAAAAAAAATATCAGGACAGAACCGTCGTTATCGTTCCTGGTGGCGGGGTGTTTGCCGATCAGGTGAGGCAGTCTCAGCATCGCTGGCAATTTGATGACATAGCTGCCCATCGCATGGCGATTCTTGCCATGCAACAAATGGCCTTATTGTTTAAGGCCCTTAAAACGAATTTCATCCTGGTGTCATCGGTGCAAGAAATACTGGCGGAATTCAGACACAATAAAATCCTTATCTGGTCGCCAGATATTTGCGAATTGGATCAGGCAGGTATTCCTGCAAGCTGGAATATTACGTCGGACAGCCTTGCGGCCTGGTTGGCAAGGGCTCTGTCCGCGGAAGAGCTCGTGGTGGTCAAGTCGGTGGTGATTAATGGAGGCTTAAATGCCCGGGAGCTTGCAGAACAACAGATCGTCGATGGGGCGTTTTTCGATTTTGTTTCACAAGCGCCGTTTCTGTGGCAGGTGGTGGATAAGGATGGTTTTTGCCAGTGATCGCGATTTTCCTCTGCCGCAAGGTGACTGGGTTTGCCGTAATGATGACCACAGACTTTTAGAGGTTCCCTTAAATCGAATCCTGTTATTGACGGCTGACTCCAGTGAGGGCAGCTCATCACTAGGCCAATTTATTCATCAATCGTTATGGAACATTTTAATTACTACAGTTACTTGTCAGCAACCATAGCCTATTTGTTGCTGTTACCGATTTCCCTGATCGGTGTGAAAAAAAATCCGGTTGCGCTCCCATTTTTTGTTGCCGTTGTTTTTTCTCTGGTGTGGGCGGGGACCATCGCCATTTTTAGCTATCGGAATACCTTGTCGACTTCCGATGTAATGCCATTCGAAACCTTGCGCAATACCGCCTTGTTGTTTTTATTAAGCGCCATCATGGCGCACCAGCGCTATGAAGGTAATTACTGGCTGCTATTTCGCTCCCATACCGTGAAACTGCTGGTCGTGTTGACCGGATTTATCTTTGTTCTGGAAGCCAATGCGAAATTTCGCTATCCCATTCAGCAATTTCTTGGACAGGATTTGCGTCTTTTTGCACACGTGATTTTTGCAATTTTGGGTTTGATGCTGGTGGAACAGATCTATCGTAATGCCGTTACCGGTTTCCGATGGGCTATAAAATTTTTATGCCTCGGTATCGGTGGACTGTTCATCATCGATTTTATTGTTTACAGCAAATCCTTGTTGTTCTCAAAGCTTGATTCATCGCTATGGGATACGCGAGGATTTATCAATGCCCTGATTGTCCCTTTGCTGGCCATTTCGATTTTTCGTCTTCAGTCCGAATCCATAAAAATTTCATTCTCAAGAAAAATTGCCTTTCACACGACAGTTCTTTTTGGTACCGGCCTTTATTTGATTTTAATGTCCCTGGCGGGTGTTTACATCAGGGATTACGGTGGCAATTGGGGCGAAATCGCGCAAATCATCTTTATTTTCCTGGCGATTTTGTTATTGCTGATCCTGTTTGCATCAGGAAAAGCCAGGGCTTTGGCCAAATTTTATTTCAACAAGCATTTTTTTCATTATCGCTATGATTATCGGGATGAATGGATCAAGCTGAGTAAAACTATTTCCCAACTGGATTCGATTAATGAATTATCCAGTTTTATCATCAATACCCTGGTTGATCTGGTTGAGAGTTCAGGCGGCGGCATCTGGCTAAAAAATGAGCAAGACGATTATTACCTGGCCGAACAAAATAACCTCGGCTTCACATCACCGCAACTGGTGTACAGTCATGATTCGCTAATCCGGTTTCTGAGCGAAAAAAAATGGGTGATTGATTTTGTCGAATTTTTCGATAATCCGGAAGTGTACGAGGGCGTCGATTTGTCAGCCTGGTATGCAGAAGAAAAAAATGTCTGGCTGATCATTCCGTTATTTCGGCAAAATGATCTGGAAGCTTTCGTTGTGTTAACCCAGGCCAGGATTTCGAGACGGCTCAATTGGGAAGATCACGATTTACTAAAAACCATTGGCATGCAGTTAACCAATGCACTGGCGCTCAGTCATGCCAGTGATGCCTTGTCCAGATCCCGCCAGTTTGAAGCTTATAATCGACTGTCAGCCTATTTGGTTCATGATCTGAAAAATCTGGTGGCGCAAATTTCGCTGATCGTAAAAAATGCAGTAAAACATAAACACAAGCCTGAGTTCATCGATGATTCGATAGCGACATTGGAAAATGTCGTGATTAAAATTGAATATATCCTGAGCCAGTTAAAAAAGGGTAACGTTAATCAAAGTAATAAAATTGTTGTTAATTTACCGGAAATCATCAGCGATGTTGCGCAACAGCAAGCGGGTAACAGGCCGGCGTTGCAAGTATCGATTTTAGGTGCCGATACACTTAAGGTTTTCGCAGAAAAAGAAAAAATTACCGCGATTCTTGGGCATTTGGTTCAAAATGCTCAGGAAGCTACCGATGATGAGGGAAAGGTTTGTCTGGAGTTGAGTAAATGCGATCAGTATGCAGTGATTAAGGTTATTGACACGGGTTCGGGTATGGATGAAAAGTTTATCGCCGAGCGCCTGTTCAAGCCCTTTGATACGACAAAAGGTAATGCAGGCATGGGAATCGGCGTCTATGAAGCGCGGGATTACATTCTGAAATTTTCCGGAGAAATCACGGTCGACAGTCAACCGGGTGCGGGGACTACGTTTACTATCCGGCTGCCGTTGGTCCAACAATAAGCCGAAAGCAATCGAACGGGATGAGCGAGCGAATACCTCGGCATTCGCTCGCTCGAAGGTCTTAGTGACCTACTTCCATTTTGGCGCCTTTGGTCTGGCCGATATCAGCCAGGGTTTGATTGAACCAGTCAGTATTTATGTCAAACGGTTTTCCACCTTTGATTCTCGGGAATTCAATGGCACGCAGAACGCCACCGCGATCTTCGTCATGGCCTATGACGCCAGGTTCACGGCGAATGGCGCATTCTACAGCGAGATCCGCACAGGATTTGATCAGGCGAATATCTTCGTTGTTAGCCGCCGAAGCGCGAGCAAAATAACCGGATTTTTGCACCAGGGTTTTTTCAGCGCCTATCATCTGAGCGAATTGTTCACCAAACCATTTGCCTGGATTCACGGCATCCAGTTTGATGTGACCGAAGGCATCTCGGGGTACGTCCTGTCCTTTGGCTTGCAACTCGGCAACGATGGCTTCGACGCCGGCGCCTTCGGAAACAAATATATTCACGCAGTCGACTTTATCCATCACTGCCCGAAGACGCTTGGCTTCGGCAGCCAGATCAACGCCCATCTCGGGGATAAATACGCCATGCACTTCAAACGCAGCACGATCAAGTCCCAGTTCAGGCAGCCAGTCCGCACGATCCAATAGTTTGCGGTATTCCACGGCGGTGGCAGCGGTCAACCAGCCGCAACTGCGTCCCATGACTTCATGGACAATCAGCATGCGCGGGTTGGAATTGTTTTCGGCAACCACGTTCCAGAAATAGCGAGCGCCTTGCTCGGCTGCGGTCCAGGCACCCAGTGACTGCTTGATGGGAAAGACATCATTGTCTACTGTTTTGGGTAGCCCGATAACGGTCAGACCATAGTTGTTTTTTGCCAGAAAAGCAGCCAGATCGGCGGCAGCTGTATTGGTGTCATCGCCACCAATGGTGTGAAGAATGTCAACGCCATCTTTTACCAACTGGTCGGCAGCAACTTTTTGCGGATCCTGACCTTCCTGAACGAGACCACGTTTGATACAGTCCTTGATATTGGTCAGCTTGACACGGCTATTGCCAATCAGTGAGCCGCCAAACTTTTGCAGAAGACCGGCTTTTGCGCGGACTTCAGGAGTTACCGTATAAAAATCGCCGAGCAGTAGACCTTTGTAACCGCTACGATAGCAAATGATTTCGATAGAGGGATCGATCTCTGTGTAACGCTCGATAAGGCTGCCGATGGCGGAATTAAGGCAAGGCGCCAGACCGCCTGCTGTAAGAATTGCGACTTTTTTGGGCTTGTTCATGATTATAAAATAGGTGTGGTTTGGAGTTAAAAGCAAATAGCCAGATTAATCTGGCGGCTTTGAATTTTAACATATTATAGAAAAATAGCGTTTGTTTTAGGCGGTGGAATGTCGGTTACAGTTGTACTGGTTTAGCGGTCGGTATTCAAGAGCATTTTTTTACGGAATAGCCAAAAAAAGACAAGAGCCAGCATTAACCAGCCGGTTACTAGAGGACCAATCACGCCATCATAATGACTGACCAGAAAGGCATAGGGTGAGTTGAAATCGGTATTAAAGAGACTTTTACTCATTTTAATTTGCCAGACCCAGCAAGTATGACAGCCGATACACAAGCCCAAGCTTGACTTTATTTGGGTTCTGACACCGGCCAAAAATATGCCAACCATAAATAATGCAAGGAAGGTCGAGACAAATTCCGGGTTCAACAAGCCGGTGAAAGCATCGCTCATCAGCGTAAATCCGCTGAACCAGGTTATGTTTTGATACGGTATTTCGATGTGGCTGTCCAGGAAATGCAGGCCCGCATAGTAAATTGAGCTGATTAAAATGGCGGCAATGACCGGTAATTTTTTGTTTAACCCGGTGATGAGAATGCCCCGGAAAAGTGGTTCTTCAATCAGTGAAATAATCAATGCAAAAAATAGGGCGATCAACATTTTTTTGGCTACCAGACTGGCAGTCCATTGTTGTGCGTCATCAATGACATTAATTTTTAGGACATATAGAACGATAAAAACCGGGATTAGAGTGAAAAATCCCAATACGAATCCTTGTAGTAGCTGCTTTAAAAAGAGCGGTTTTTCGGCAAAACCCAGTTGAGTCCTGTTGATGTTGAGTATTTTCATCGCAGGGAAAATGCTCAGCACAAGCAGTATTTGCGAGGATTTGCTGATAATCTTGCGTAGAGGAAAATGATCCCCAATGCCCAGCATCACGAAGTAGGCCAGAATACAAGCGAGCGATACAGCGGTTAGCAGCACGAGGAAAGGTACGAGAGGGTAGATGAGATAACGCATCATGTTGGTTTCCTGTGATTAAAATCGCCCCACAACATTTGTATTGCCGACAATGCTGCCAGTGAGGCGGTTTCGGTCCGCAAAATTCTCTGGCCCAGCTGCACGGGAATAAAGCCTGCGACTTTGGCGTCTTCACGTTCTTGACCGGAAAAACCGCCTTCGGGGCCGGTGAGTAAAGTAACGGTCCCGTTGACGGGTTGAAGTTCTGCTAAGGAGGTTTCGGCGTAAGGATCGAGAAACAGTTTCAGTCCCTGTTGCTGCGATACCCAGTTGGCGATAGGGCTAATTTCATTGAACTCAGTGATCGCAGTTCGCCCACATTGCTCGGTGGCATGGTGAATAATTTTTTGCCAATGTTGCCAGCGTTGTGGTTTTTTTTCGCCTTTAAACTGCACAACGCAACGTTCGGTAAGTAGCGGCGTGATGCAGTTAACGCCCAGTTCTACAGCTTTTTGCACGGACAGATCCATGCGGTCGCCGCGCGAGATTCCCAATCCCAAGCTCACTAATAAAGGTGACTCGATATTTTTATCGTGCCATTGGTTGACGGAGATGAGGACTGTCTTGCGGTTGACTTCATCGACAATGCAGGAAAATTCACCACCTGTGCCATTAAATAAAATAATCTCGGCTTCAGCTTTAAGACGCAAAACGGTCCGTAAGTAGTGGGCGCTATCATTGTCCAATTCAATTTTCTTGCCTTGGGATAAAGCGATTGGTACATAGAGTCTTGAGATGCGCATTTTAATCCTGAGTAGCCAAGTGAATGCCTTGCCAGGCTACATCGGCGATCAGCCAAAGTTCTTCTTCGGTGACAATGTAGGGCGGCATAAAATAAATGACATTACCAAGCGGTCTAAGCAGAACGCCTTTTGATAAGGCATGTTGATAGACTTTAAGCCCACGGCGTTCCTGCCAGGGAAACGCTTCTCGTGTTTGCCGGTTTTTAACCATTTCGATGGCTAAAATCATGCCGGTTTGCCTTACTTCTGCGATATGCGGGTGTTCAATAAATCGCTCGGCCGATTTTGCCATGACTGCTGCCAATGGTTTATTTTTTTCAATTATGTTTTGCTGTTGAAAAATGTCCAGTGTCGCTAAAGCCGCGCTACAGGCCAGTGCGTTACCGGTATAGCTGTGGGAATGCAAAAAAGCCGTTAATTTTTGGTAGTCATCATAAAAAGCCTGATAGATTGAATTGCTTGTCATGACTGCCGACAAGGGTAAATATCCACCCGTCAGTCCTTTCGATAAACACATGAAATCAGGGCTGATCGCTGCCTGCTCGCAGGCGAACAAGGTGCCCGTGCGGCCAAAGCCGACTGCAATTTCATCGACGATCAGGTGGACGTGGTATTTGTCACAGGCGGTCCGGAGCAAGCTTAAATAAACAGGATCGTACATGCGCATGTTGCCAGCGCACTGGACCAGTGGTTCGATAATGACGGCGCAAACGGATTTGGCCTGCTGTTGCAGGGTTTCTTCCATGATGGCGAAGCGTCGTCTGGAATAGTCTGCCCAGGACTCTCCGGAATCCCTATGATAACAATCCGGTCCGGGTACGGTGATCACATCCATTAATAATGGTTCGTAAATTTCTTTATATAAGGCCACATGGCCGACTGCCAGAGCGCCCAGGGTTTCACCGTGATAACTGTTTTCCAGCGTGATAAATTTTGTTTTGTTGCGTTGCCCCTGATTTCGCCAATAGTGGAAACTCATTTTGAGAGCCACTTCAACGGCAGAAGAACCGTTGTCGGCATAAAAGCAACGATCGAGTCCCGCCGGCGTGATGGCTACCAGTCTTTCGGCCAGTTTAATGCCGACTTCATGCGTAAAACCGGCGAAAATAGTGTGTTCCAGCGAATCCAGTTGGACCTTGATGGCAGCATTGATGATAGGGTTGCTGTGGCCGAACAAATTGACCCACCAGGAACTGATGGCATCCAGATACTGCTTGCCATCAAAATCTTCCAGCCAGATACCTTGCCCCTTTTTTATAGGAATTAGCGGCAAGGTTTCATGATCCTTCATTTGCGTGCAGGGATGCCACAAAACGGCAAGATCTCGATTAGCCAGCGTGTGATTGTTCATGGTTTGATTTGTCTTGGCATTGGGGCTGAAAAATACAGCTCAGAAGTGGATTGTTTGATCCTTCACGGATGTGGAAAAAATAACACTCTGAAGTAACTTCTCAACCTGAGTAGGAGCGGCGCCCTCGCCGCGAACAGGGTAGTCTGGGCAATAAATCGCGTCAAGGGTGCCGCTCCTGCGTATTTCTGTGTAATGTTAAATTCTCAGTGAAGTTATTATTGGTCGCAACCAAGAATTGGGCTAAAAATAATGTCACGAATTTTGACTACGCCAGAGAAGTACTATTCAATTAAGTGTTTCGCTGAGCGGAGTTGAAGTGAAAAACCGACCTCGACTCCACTCAGTCAGCGGACAATTGGAAATTAATAATACACTTCTCCTAACCGCTTTGAGTGACGGCGAGCAAAGCATCCAGCTTCTTTTGCTGATCCAGCGCATACAGCTCATCGAATCCACCGACATGGAAATCGCCAATATAAATTTGAGGTACAGTCCTGCGCCGGGTTTTTTGCATCATGGCTTCTCGTAAGCCGGCTTCTGCATCAACATTAATTTCGGTATACTGAACTTCTTTCTGGTCCAGAAGACGCTTGGCCATCGTGCAATAAGGGCAGATCCGTGTCGTGTAGATGAGTATCTCGGGCATGAATTATGAATATTGATATAATAGCTCGAAGCATTTTATCGGCAAAGAGGTTGAGGTTCAATGTTAATGAATTATTAACCCCATGAGCAGGCAAATGCAGGGCGAGAGACCATTAAGTCTCACCATACAGACGCTTAAGCTGACAGAATTTAACAAGCCTTACCATTTTAGAGAATACCATGAGTCACTTGCCAAGCCATTTAAGATATACAAAATCCCATGAATGGGCCGAAGTGCAGCCTGATCAGATTGTTCGCGTCGGCATCACTGATTTTGCCCAGCAGGAACTGGGAGATCTGGTCTATATCGAGTTACCCAAAGTGGGCCGTACGCTCAGTGCGGGTGAACAATGCGCCGTGGTTGAGTCGGTTAAGACGGCTTCAGATTTGTTCAGTCCGATTGCCGGCGAGGTAGTTGCCGTCAATGAGCAACTGGTCGACGAACCGGAACGGGTTAACAATAGTCCGTATCAGGCTTGGCTGTTTTCTATCAGGACCGATGATTTATCGGGTCTGGATCGACTCATGGATGCCGATGCTTATCTACTGATGATTGATCAATAGGTAAAAGCAGGTATCATTTCGTGTGTGCAGGCTCTGCAATTGCACATCTTCTCTCACTATTCAATAAACCATGGCTAATCAAAATGCAAAAGGCTTTAAGCGCCTGATAAACGCTTGTTTTTTTTCTGCCGCCGGTTTTAAAGCGACCTGGCAGCATGAAGAGGCTTTCCGGCAGGAAGTTCTCCTGTTTGTTGTCACAACGCCTTTGGCCATCTGGCTTGGCGAAACAAACATAGAAAAACTGCTGCTAATCGGTAGTATGGTTTTGGTACTATTGGTTGAATTATTAAACTCGGCAGTTGAAGCGGTTGTCGACAGAGTGGGCTTCGAACATCATGAATTATCCGGTAGGGCAAAAGATATCGGATCGGCAGCGGTGATGCTGTCACTGGTGTGGGCAGCAATCACCTGGGCATTAATCTTAGTTAAATAGAGGTACACAATGAGTGCATTGATATGCGGATCCATGGCTTACGACACCATCATGGTTTTTCATGATAAGTTCAAACATCACATTTTGCCGGAAAAAGTGCATATCCTGAATGTATCCTTTTTAGTACCTGTCATGCGTCGTGAATACGGGGGTTGTGCAGGCAATATTGCCTACAACATGAAATTATTGGGCGAAGAACCGTTTATCATGGCGGTTGTCGGTCATGATTTTGAGCCCTATGCTCAATGGCTGTTTCAAAACAGTTTGTCCAGCGAATATATTCGCTGTCTGGACAATAATTATACCGGGCAGGCTTATATTACGACGGATGAAGAAGGTAATCAGATAACGGCTTTCCATCCGGGCGCGATGAATTTTTCACATCTGAATTCGGTGCCGACGAACACTGATATCAGCATTGGCATTGTGTCACCAGATGGCAAGGAAGGCATGCAGTTACACGCTGAACAATTCAGGGAGCTGGAAATCCCCTTTATCTTCGATCCAGGCCAGGGCATGCCCATGTTTAGCGGCGAGGAACTGCTTTCATTTCTGGATCAGGCGACCTGGGTGACCTTGAATGATTATGAATCCGAACTCATGCAGGAGCGTACGGGTTTAACACTGGAACAAATTGCCGAACGGGTTGATGCATTAATCATTACGCTGGGTGGACAGGGCTCGAAAATTTATACCGATGGCCAATGTATTGTCATCCCGCCGGCAACCCCCAAGACTGTATTGGATCCGACGGGTTGTGGTGATGCTTATCGTGCAGGTCTGCTTTATGGTTTAATGAATGAACTGGATTGGGAGTCAACAGGACGGATCGCGTCCTTGATGGGAACCATTAAAATCGAACATAACGGTACGCAGAATCATTACTTTGACATTGAAAGCTTCAAACGGCGTTTTCAGGAAAGTTTCGGCTACGTATTTTAGGAGTTGACGCGGTCATGCTGAATAAAACGCAGGAGCTCTTGGACCTGATGGCTCGCCTCCGACATCCTGAAGAGGGTTGTCCATGGGATGTCAAACAGGATTTCAGCAGCTTGATTCCTTACGTTATCGAGGAGGCCTACGAAGTCGTTGATGCCATAGAGCGCAATGATCTGGATGATCTGTGCTCAGAACTTGGCGATCTGCTGCTACAGGTGGTTTTTCACTCCCAAATTGCTGAAGAACGCGGTCTGTTCAATTTCGAACAGGTGTCAGCAGGCATATGCGAAAAACTGATACGCAGACATCCGCATGTATTTGCCGGTACGGTTTTTAGTAATGACCAGGAGCGTCACGAGGCATGGGAGCAAGCTAAAGCCGATGAGAGGCAGGAAAAGGCCAAGTTACCTGAGCAGAGCAGTGTGCTGTCGGGGGTTGCTGGCAGTTTGCCGGCCTTGATTGAATGCGAAAAAATTCAGGACCGTGCGGCCCGGCATGGTTTCGACTGGCCCGAAGTTGATCCGGTTTTCGACAAGGTTCAAGAGGAACTTGCGGAAGTTCATGAAGCCTGGCAATCCGGTGATCAGGCGCATGTCAGGGAAGAAATCGGAGATTTATTATTGGTGGTTGTCAATCTGGCTCGCCACTTGAATGTCAATCCAGAGCTGGCGCTTAAAGAAAGTACCAAAAAATTCTCAAAGCGTTTTCAATACATTGAGCAACAAGTCGTAGCATCGGGCAGAAATCTACTTGACTGTGAATTGGCGGAGCTGGATGCTTTCTGGAATGAAGCCAAGGTTGCTCTGAAGCGCCATGTATAGTTCTAAAAACCCCAATCCAATCTCACAATTCAGAAAAATAGTTTTGACTTGATCATGCACTGAAAAGCAGGGTTCGGCCATGAGCCAACCTTGACGATTGAGATCAAAGAATCTTCAAATTGCCAATTCAGACTATCACGATTGCTTACTTCAGGCCCTAGTAACTGAAAACCCCATCATTTGACAGCTAAATTTGTTCTTACTTTCTAACCACCACTATTTGACATCAGAACTTGTCACCATCTACAGTTGATCCGGTCAGCTTTCGGCTCACTTTGTAGCGATGCTTGATTGGATTAGCATTGATACCTGAATAGTATTAAAGTAAAGTTATGAAATTCAATTAATTTGCTTATAGGATATGAGGCTTTCAATGGGTTTAAAACTCATATTGAACTTTCGGCCCAATCAAACGAGGTGTATGAAAGCCATACACATCGATTTCATTTTCAAGCCTTAAATTTTATGAATTAGCAGTTTATGCCGACCTCATTTGAACGCACCTGGCGTGCTTTAGATAACGATTCCGTGCGGCTGAAAACGCTGGGCATGGGGCTGATCGGTCTGCTTCTGCTAGGATGGTTGTTTTGGTTTGTCAATGGACGCGTATACGTTTATGAAGTCTCTAAAAAAACCAGTTTGGAGGCCGTTATTGCCGCACATCCAGTCGCTACCCGGATCCATGGCCGGGTGCTGAGAGCACATTTGGAATTAGGGCGACTCGTTAAAAAAGGTGAAGTCTTGATTGAACTGGATGCTGAGGCGGAACAACTCGCTCTGGCGATGAGCGATGCTCGAATACATGGAATTAAGGCGCAAATTACCGCGCTTCGGCCGGAAATAAAAAGCCATCAAATAGCCCTTGCCGCCTATCGTGATGCGGCTGATTTAGCATTTACCGAATCTCGCGCCCAGACTGATGAATCCAAAGCGCATAGCCAGTTCGCTGACGCGCTAATGGACGCACGACGCAGCTTGCTCGGCAAAAAATATCTATCAGTGGAAGCCTTTCGTGAGGCTGAAGCCAAGGTGAAAGCCAGTCATGCTTCGGTAAAAGCGCACACTGCCAACGCAGATCGACTTAAACGGGAAGGCGAAGTTGCAACCGATGACCGTGACGCGGAAATTGCCAAGCTAAAGCGTAAGCTGGCAGAGCTCGAAGGACAATTTCTGACGGAGGAAGCTGAGAATCGCAGTATACAGCGCTGGGCATAGGCGGCGTTTTAACTGCGCTGATGGCTTTTCGGCAGTTGGGAACAGGTCTGGAACAGCTTGTAAATGCACGGGTGGCGTTCGAACAAATCCGTCCATTTTGGCAAGCGGCCTTACGCCCTCAAGAATTGGGTGACAATAACGCCGGTGATTTTTCAGTGGGCGCTACGGTGGTCGATGCCCGTAATCTGATCTACCGTCATGCGGGGCGGATCGAACCCGTTTTGACTGGCGTAAACATAAGCATACGAAGCCAAGATCGAATTCTGTTAGAAGGTGCATCAGGGAGTGGCAAATCCACGTTAGCTGCGATACTGGCGGGTCAACGTCAAACCGAGGCGGGACTTTGTTTATCGGGGGGACTCGATCGCACCAGCTTGGGCAATCGAGCCTGGCGGAGGCGTATCGCGCTGGTACCGCAGTTTCACGAAAACCATATTTTCATGGGCTCATTGGCGTTCAATTTGTTGTTAGGTAGAAACTGGCCGCCTTCTATGGCTGATTTGCAGGCGGCAGAAGCCTTATGTAAAGCATTAGGGATGGAAGCTCTATTGGAACGCATGCCCGGCGGGATTTTTCAGCAAGTCGGTGAGACAGGCTGGCAACTAAGCCACGGTGAGCGCGAACGCATCTTCATTGCCCGTGCCTTGTTACAAAATCCGAAAGCCATCATCCTCGATGAAAGCGTATCGTCTCTTGATCCGCAAACCCTGCAAGCAACCATGACGCTATTATGGGAACAAGCGCCCGCACTACTGTTAATTGTTCATGCATGAGGAATGATCGAGCCTGTTTTTTTAAAAAAAGGGCTTGTGAAATATTATTGGGCTTAATTCAATATTGCCTTAGTGCTGAAGGGCAAATTAGGTAATTAAAGTGTAAAGATAAAATGAAGGCTTATGTCTAATATTGAAGGTCTGCATTTGGGATATTTAAAGGCTCCACTCTAAAAATCCCACGGTCTTCTATGGGCGTGCGCCGTGCTAAGGCGGCGCGTTTCCAGTGGGTGAGAGACCCACCCGGCTAAGTCACTCCGGCCGGAAGCACTCGGAGCAGTCATGGAGGTAACGAAGTGGCTGAAGCCTCCGAGTTAAAGGATCGCTTTTAGGCGATCCAGCGCGTGTGCAGGCTTTAACGTGAGTGAACGCTGAGCAATCCTCGAAACGGACGATGCACAGACCGACTTGGCAGCCATAAGGTTTGTCACTTTTATTTTTAGCAAATATTGAATTTTTTGTCGGTCGGCTATTGAGAAGTTTATCTAATTACATTTTCGACTATAAACACCTTTAATTATTTGCGACTTTTCATATCATCCTTTAAACTAGTCATATATCTAGTCATGGGAGATTAATATGAAAAATTGGCCAGTACAAGACGCAAAAGCCCGTTTCAGCGAATTGTTGGATGCCTGTGTTAGTGAGGGACCTCAGGTAGTAACCCGCCGAGGGACAGAAACTGCCGTGCTCGTCCCGATAGACGAATGGAAACGTCTCAATAACGCTGCACGTCCTTCACTCAAAGAGTTACTAATGACTAATGAAGCCCGTATTGACTTTGAAATACCACAACGCGGACGAGCGAAACGCCGATCAGCTGTAGCGTTGTAGAAACGCCATGTTTCTACTTGATACCAATGTCATTTCTGAACTGCGAAAAATCCGTCCACATGGATCAGTTGTAGCTTGGCTCGAAGGTGTTGCGGATAATGATATTTATATTTCAGTAGTGACTCTTGCCGAAATTCAGGCTGGCATTGAAATCACCCGGGAACAAGATCCAGCTAAATATGCTGAGATAGAGTTATGGCTCGACCAAGTAGGAGCCACCTATAATGTACTACCTATGGATACATCTTCATTCAGGCTTTGGGCTAAGATGATGCATCGTCAATCAGACTCAGTTTACGAAGATGCTATGATTGCTGCCACTGCCATAGTTCATAAGCTAACCGTGGTCACCCGGAATGTACGTGATTTTAAACGATTCAAAGTTCCTATATTCAATCCATTCGAACAATAATATACAAAAAACATTAGCTTTTTAAAAATACAATCTAATTTTATTTGAATTCTCCATAGCCGACCGTGGCTCATATCAACCATTTTTGAAAGATCCGGCCAATACCTGCCAGCCAGGAGATGGAAAATTAACACTATGAATGTCAGGTATGGAGTTGTAAGCAGCTGGCCGCAAACTTGATATTATTTGGTCTCCATATTTCTTACTGCAAGCCATTTACCCTTTGGACTGTTAGGATTTTTGCTCTCGGTTCACGGGCAGTTGTAAATACAGAGATGTGCCGCTCCCCGGCGTGCTGTCAACCTTCAATTCGCTTCCTAGCCGTTCGGCTCGCCGTTTCTGGCTGCGTAAGCCGCGACCCAAAATGACGGTGTTGAGGTCGAAGCCGCAACCATTATCCTGCACGACCAGTTCTATGGTGTTATCTTTTTTCCGCACAGTCAGCGTTAGCTCGGTGGCGGCGCCGTGTTTCAATGCGTTGGCGATTGCTTCCTGAGTCAATCGCAACAAATCTAAGGCAAGCGATGGATCAAGCCAGTCCAATGCAGGCAAGTCCGCCATATGCCAGCTCAATCGCACGCCGGCCGCTTCGAATCGATGCTGCAAGCGATAGCGCAACATGCCCAGCAACGTGGAAATATCTTTTGAAGCAGGTTCCAATGAGTCGACAACCAGCCGCAAGTCGTCAACGCACTCGCGCATCACCACAGCCGCTTCGGCTACTGTCACTTCGCCTTGTTCGAGTAGAACCAGCGATGATGACAGTGCCGAGCCGAGGCCATCGTGCATGTCCTGCATCACCCTTTGCCGTTCGAACAGCACCGATTGCTGATGCTGTGCTTCCAGCAAACGCTGCTGGCCTTGCTCCAGTTGCGTCGCTAATTGTTGTATGTGCAGGCGCTGCACAATTGAGTCGCGCATCGCCCGATTCAGCTCGCGTCCGAAGTGCAGGAGCACCGCGGCAAATATTACACAGGCAATCACTGCAAGCGGCATTTTGACGTGCAAAACCAGCGCGAGGCAGGTTATCAGTGCTTGTGAAATAACAGCGGCGAACACCAACCGTTCGTGGCCGCCAGCACAGGCTTCGCCGACCGCAAAGGTACCGTTGATCATGATTGCCGCCAACAGCAAGCCAAGTTGCTCAGCAGGAGTCCAGAAAATCAGTGTGCCGGAAATCAATCCGGTCACGGCGGTTAAAAGTGTCCAAATCCACATCCAGCGCGAAAACTCGCGCGAATCGGGCTGCGGTGACTTGCGTTCATAGCGCAGGCAAAATGCCGCTTGCAGCAGATACGCACCGGTTAGCAACGCGATCCACCACAACAGCACCGAATTCTTTGTCAGATACCAAAAGGTGCCGCCGACCACGGCAATCAGCGCCATCGCGCCGACGATCGCGGTCCGCCAGTGTGCGAAATACAAATGGAACAGCTCGGCTTCCGCATGCAATTGGCACTCGTCCATGGTCGTTTTTTCGATATTCGATGTAATCGCCACGCGCGTTTGTGTCCTTGCCAGCTGTTATATTGCCATGCGTAAGATTACACGTCTATCGCTATGCGCCAGTTGATGGTACGAGTTAGCTCTATGCAAACACAGAGGTGACTCACTATTTGATTCTCAGTCATTCAGCAGTCCCTTCTTTCGTGCCTCATAGATAGCTTCGCTTTTATTATGCACATGTAGCTTTTGATAAATGCGTTTGACGTAGGTGCCGATAGTGTGCCGGGACAAACCAAGCAATCCGGCGATCTCTTCGTAGCAATAACCCTTACTGCTCATTTCCAGCACGGAAAGCTCCTGCACCGACAGGCACGGCGTAGTTTCGGATGCGCAGGGTTTAGGCATTAAGCGCTCCAGTAGCTTTCGCGCAATCACCGGACTAATCGGGCTGCCGCCGTCACGCAAAGCGCGTATCTGATCGACAATATCCATGCTTTTACTGTCCTTGAGCAAGTACCCGGTAGCCCCCGCCTCGATGCATTGGAGCACATGCCGCTCATCGCCGAACACGGTAACGACCATCACGTCACACGTTGGGAAGTGTTGATGCGCATGGCGAATCAAGTCTATGCCGCTGCCGCTGGGCAAGCCGATATCAACCAGCAGTATGTCGGGCATGGTCTGTTCCAGCAAATCGATGCCGTCCGGCAAATCGTCGGCGACACCGGCCAGATGCAAATCAGCGGCGCCAAGTACCGCGTTGGTAAAAGCCGCACGAAATTGCGGGTCGTCTTCGACGATAAGTACTGAGTGCATCATAGAATTAATTTTATCACTGATGCGTTGGAGATGGGCTGTCAGTGCAACCGAAAATTTATGGCAGCTGTCCCGTAAACACGGGACAGATAAATCGATCTCAACTCGGCATAATGATGACCAAATTAATTGACGTCGGTAAGAGCGACAAAGGATTTTTTACATTTAACCCGCTACAGGAATGGCTCATCTAAATTTCTAAATTCATTCATCTTGACTCTAAGGCTATCTGGTGTGACCTTTGGCTAATTAGAAATACTGCCTCAGCGATCCCTTGTAAAGTAATTTTAGACTTTATGGTAATTACTTTTGTATATCTCACAGTAAGGAACAACCCCTATGAAAATCAAATTAGTCACTCTCCTGTTTATTGTTATGGTTTCGCAGCAGACCTACGCCGCTGATGTCTATTATGGCGCAGGCGCTTCCTGCGGCACTTCTCCATTTACACACGCCTGCTTTTTGAATAATGCCGGCATAACTTACTCCAATCCGGCAGGCACTAACCTTATTCCCGGTTCAATTTCCGGTCCGCCACCTTATCCTTATTTAACGGAATTCGTCAATCAAGGCAGTATTGAAAATTACGGCTATATAGGGTCTGCTGTTTACGATTCATATAAGGTTCCCAACATAGGTTCTTATAAAGGAATTTATAATGATAGCTCGGCCATATTGAATAATTTTGGCGCTGCTTCGGAGGTGGAAGCGATTAAATTTAACAATCTGGGAACGCTTAATAACGAAGGGACCATTAGGGTCAATTCATACCAAGGGACAAGCTATGTTGCTGCTGACACCTCTACTGGGTACGGCAAAGCCACAGGTTATCTGAATAATGCAGGGGCGCTGCACAATAGTGGCCGGATAGAAAATAGAGGCAATATCGAAAATACAGGTGATTTTACCAATGCCTCAGGCGCAGAGATCGTCAGTTCATCTAATAGTGCTGGCTCCATAATTAATATTGGTTTATTCAATCCGGAAGCCTATCACTGGCCCTCCTATGAGGTTTCAATTGTCAACTCGGCGATTGCCAATCAAGGATTTGTCAATCAAGGGCATATCGTCAACGGCGACCCAACAGATTTTAACAATGGCATTCATAGCTCAACGTTAACGAATTTGGGTTTGCTCAATAACATTGGAGGAGGTGTTGGCGCCAATGATGGAATGATTAATAACTATGGAACTATTACAAACTGGTGGGAGTTCAATAATACAAATGGTGCTACCGTCAACAATTGGTATGTTTTCAATAATCTGCACGGTTCATTTAGCAACTCTAGCACTAGTCAATTTAACAACCAGATCGGCGCAAGTTTTGTGCATGGGGAGCTCGGTGTTTCTAACGCTGGGTTTAGAAATGATGGACAGTTTAGCAACCAGGGTACTCTGGAAAATAATATGATGGTTAGCTGGGTCTCTCCTTTGGATGAGACATTCCACAACGCTACCGGTGCGCAACTGCAAAACCTGGGGCAATTCACCAATCGAGGGATTTTTACCAATCAGGGTAGTTTCATCAATGGCGCATCGGCCACAACGGATAGTATCGAGGCCATCTACAACTCGGGCACCATCACCAATGATGGGCTATTGGTGAATCGCAAGCTTTTCGATGACCGGGATGGCACCATATACAATGGCATAACCGGAACAATCCAAAACGAAGGCCAGTTTTACGCCGTTAATACGACCATCAATAATGCGGGTCAGATTCTTTTTGATGGTAGCACCGCTGGTCTGCACAACGTTCAAATAAATCCGACCGATCCCGGCAGTAAATTTATCCAGACAGCCGGAACGACAGAATTGGACAGCGTAAAACTGGCTGCCGGAAACATCGAATTGAAAGGGGGCGATGTGAATATTTCCTCCGCTAACGGCATTGTCAGCGAGTTAAAGGGAAATGTCAGCGTGGGAGATGGCGTCGGTCCAAATTGGGCAAACCTGAATGTGTCCTCATACTACGTCAACATCGATGGCAATGTTGATGTCTCAACCTATGGAAAAGTGGCCATTAGTAATACGGGGACCCTTAATGTTTCCGGCACTTACACTCAGACAGGTGGTTTGACGCAGGTGGATGGTGTTTTGAATACCTCCGCTAACGGTTTTTCCCTGAATGGCGGCAAGCTTCAAGGTTCCGGGTTGATTAACGGTAATGTCGTTGTCAACCAGGCCACAGTGGCGCCGGGCGACCCTGTCACCCTCACTATCAACGGCGATTTGGTCATGAATGGGGGTATCCTGGATATCAAAATGGATGCGACAGGGTCGGATCACATCAATGTTTCTGGTCAGGCAATGTTTGATCTCAATTCTGAAGTGCATTTCGAGTTCATTAATGGTTATCAGCCGCAAGTCGGCGACTCATTGGATTGGTTTAGCGCCAGTAATGGATTCAGTGGTCTCGATAATCTGACTTACCAATTTTTCGGTTTGCCGCAAGGTATCAGCCTCTCGTTTAACGAGAATCCGGGCACAGGTTCTTTGAGTTGGACAGCAACCCCCACGGCGGTGCCCCTGCCTCCTGCATTATGGCTGTTTGGCTCAACCCTGGCTGGGTTTGGCTTGTTTGGGAGGCGTACAAATCAACCAGGTGGCCATAGGGTGGGCTGAATACAATGAAGCCCAACATAAACGAAGCCTTGTATGTTGGGCTACGAGCTACCGCAAGACAGCGACAGAAAGACACGGAGCCTAATTTAGTAAAGCTGAACTGCTGAGAGTGACTTTAAAAAAGTCACGCAGAGTAGTTTGTTTTTTGAGATCGTAGAATCGTTAACCATAATTCACTGCAATGTGCATTGAATATATTATTCATATTCACAGGACATCAAAAATGAAAAAGATACTGTTATTAATTACTGTAATAAATTTACTGTTGGTTGCAGCAATGGCTTCAGCGGTAGCAGATACAGCCGACAATGGCGTTGTCTATCGAGGCTCATTTTTACCATGCAGCGAGATATCTTGTGGTGGCTATCCGCAAAATGTGGCGACAATGGCTTTAGAAAAAGGGGTGGTCGTGATCAAAAAAGACGGCGATGTAATAGTCAAGCTTAAGAAATTAACTGATCTCGCTACTGGAGAAATCCTCGCCAATAAAACGCTTGATGTTTTTATAGTCACATTCTCCCCATGTGACGCTATTAATTGCATTGGTATTGGACAAATAACCACAGACATCAATGGTAATTTCGAGGGGCCAGTTATGAATACATACTTTACAGATATATTAAAATATCCTCTCGGAGTATCGATCGCTACCCCAACATTCGTCATTAACGATCCAGGAGTGAGATCAGAGTTTATCACTGGTTTTATGATACCTAGTCCTAATGGTTATGGCTATTAAGACTTTCATAAGCCAAGTGAGCAACGTTTTTCTGCTCACCACATTGATGAATCCATGCTTTCGGTGTTAAAAAGTGGGCAAAAAAGCCTGCCCACCACCCTTGTATCTCTCCAACCCATGATATATTGCCTGGCTGGTAGGCCGTGTTGGGCTGCATCTTTTCGCAACCCAAATCTTTAGTGCGGTAAATGTGTTGGGTTAACGATAATGTTGTTAAGGTGGTTGAAGTCCAGTGGACTTCAGACCCCTCTATGTAGGGGGGCTATTGAATTTCAAGGGGAAAACCAAAGGGGTCAGATTCGATTGATAAGTCGTTAACAATGGACTAGAATATCAACTTCCGAACAACACATTCGAGTAAGCCATCATGAAGTTCCTTATAACGGTTGATAGAGATGAAGATGGGATGTGGGTAACCGAATGCCCTTCTATTCCAGGTTGTGTCAGTCAAGGCACGACCAAAGAAGAAGCTGTCAATAATATCAAAGAAGCCATAGGCCTTTGTCTTGAGGTGAGGGCTGAACGCGGAATGCCCTTGACCCTAGAAACCCTGCAAGTTGAAGTTGCGGCTTAATGCCTAAATTACCTCGGTTAAGCGGTCGGGAGGTCGTTAAGATTTTTCAACACTTCAGCTGGGTCATTGTCCGTCAGCGCGGTAGCCATATGATTCTGGTAAAGGAAAACCATCATGCCACCCTTTCCGTCCCAGACCACAAAGAAGTTGCCCAAGGGACTTTACGCGGACTGATACGCAGTGCTGGCTTATCGGTTGAGGCGTTTCTTGAAAATTCTTAACGAGTTTTGAGTCTGAAACAATGAATGACTTTATATTTAATGGACAACCTCTGTCCTGACTGGAACAAGGCATGGCCCGTTTACCCAGATTTGTGATCCCCGATCAACCACAACATGTGATTATTCGAGGCAACAATCGGACAGAAATATTCTGCGCCGATGCGGATTACAACTTCTATCTTGAAAAGTTGAAATTAGCTTGTGACAAACACGGCTGCTCGGTTCATGCCTATGTCTTAATGACCAACCATGTTCATCTACTCATTACTCCGCACCTCGAACAAAGCCTGGGTAAAGCCATGCAAATGCTGGGGCGTTACTATGTGCAATACTACAACACTTGCTACCGGCGCACCGGTACGCTTTGGGAAGGTCGTTACAAAGCCACACTCATTGATTCTGAAACTTATCTATTAACGTGTATGCGCTACATCGAGTTGAATCCGGTGCGGGCAGGCATAGCAGTCGATCCTTCTGACTATCCCTGGTCAAGTCATGGTTATAACGCCTTAGGGCAACCCGATGAGTTGGTTGCGCCGCATTTTGAATACTCGTGTCTGGGGGAATCGGAGGAAGCTCGGCATGCTGCTTACCGCGACTTGTTCAAGCACCAACTTTCTGAAAACGCCATCGTCGATATCCGGGAAGCCACCAACAAGTCCTGGGTATTAGGCAACGATCATTTTAAACAGCGCATTCAAGACCAGCTTAACCGGCAGATTGAGCCTAAAGCCAGAGGCGGCGATAGAAAATCTCAACAATTTAAAGCCAATCGACCTGATTTGGGTTGAACTACTTTTACTTGGATGTCGGGTTTAGAGAAATTTATGAAAACCAGCTGAGTAATTTCTTCCTTACTCAGTAAAATTTACCTCACAGAGGTCGATTGTATGTTGGAGCGGGCGAAAGAAGTTATGCGATGAGGTCAATATGTCTACATTGAATATGCTCGTTTTGCTGATGATCTGGTGGTACTGATTGATGCCTACCCACGCCATAGATGGCTGCTAACTGCTGTAAGCAAACGACTTCGGGAAGAGTTCGGCAAGCTGCAAGTTGAGGTTAACGAAGAGAAAAGTCGAACTGTCGATTTGGCCTGTGGTGAAAGCTTTAGTTTTCTAGGCTTTGATTTCCGCAGTGTCCTTAGTCTAAAGAAGGTCTGGCGAGCAAATTACGCGCCGAAGCTGAAGAAGCGTACGGCGTTGCTACGGAAAATCAAAGAAATCTTTAGACGTTTTCAGTCACAACCGATAGATAGAGTAATAGAACTAATCAACCCGATACTAACCCATCTTCGTGACATCTACCAATAATTACTTATTATTTCAATAAGTTACAATTTTTAATTTATCTTAAATGGCACTACAGATTTTTTCTTATCGATAATTGTTTTCCATTTACCTATCGGATC
>JABFSH010000055.1 GCA_013140705.1 Methylococcaceae bacterium | reverse complement strand
CAGCGATATGCTGTTCCGCATCGGCGGCGAGGAGTTTGTTATTTTGTTGAGCGGCACGGATGTGGCGGGCGCCGAATTATTGGCCGAACGCATACGAACATCCATTGAACATCACACGCTGGCTTATGGCATGGAAACCATCAACGTCACCGTCAGCCTCGGCGTGAGTACACTACAAAAGGATGAAAATGCCGATTCGTTTATCAAGCGCGCCGATACCGCCATGTATCAGGCTAAAAATACCGGTAGAAATCGGGTCGTGCTGGCTGACCTGACCACATCTTAGGCACAGCCGTTGAAAAATGAATTATATCGAAGGATGATATTTCAGCCGGTATAAGGCTGAGATATCTTCATCGCCATAACCCTCGGCCATAAGCTGCTCGTAGGCTGTAACCGTGAGATCAGCCAACGGCAGCGCAACCCCCTGTGTGTCGGCCATGGCCTGACATATTTTCAAATCCTTGTGATGCAATGCCAATTTGAATCCGGGTGCAAAACTTTCATTTGTCATGGTCAAGCCTCTGTGCTGCAAAAACCAGTTGCCAGAAGCGCCACCTGAAATGACATCGATAACCTTATCCATCGGCAAACCCTGGATCTGAGCAAACGCCAATGCCTCCGTCACCGCCTGATTGATGCCCGCGCACATGATTTGATTGACCGCTTTAGTTGCCTGGCCCGCGCCAATTTCACCCATGTGCATGATACGAGCAGCCATGCTTGCCAAAATAGGCTTCACATTTTCCAAAATGTTCGGTTCCCCGCCCACCATCATGGCCAGGGCTCCATTTTTCGCACCCTCAACACCTCCGGAAACTGGCGCATCAAGGAAATCCACCTGATAGGCCGACAGCATCTCGGCCGCCTTGAGCGCCGTTGCGCTGCTGACTGTGGACATATCCACCACAACAGAACCCGGCTTGATCGTTTTTGTAATGGCGGTCACCATATCCAGCACATCCTGATCCGCAGACACGCAAATCAGTATAATGCTGACCTCGGCAGCCAGTGCCTCCGGCTCCTGGTAAGACTTGACATTAAGTTCCTCAGCCAAACTTTGCGCCTTATTGACAGTTCGATTATAAACTCCTGTCAAATAACCGGATTTGGCCACATTTCTAGCCATGCCCATTCCCATAGCACCCAGACCTATCATGCCGACTTTCATGATCGTTCCAGATAGGTATAGGCTGTTAAACCGGCCAGCAATTCTTTTTCAAATTCGTGCTGCTGTAATTCGCTGAGGTTACTTTTAGCTATTTTTCCCCGATAGGCGGCCTTCAATTCTTCGCTGCTGATATGCACATAATCGAGTAAATCGGATACATGCTCGCCTTCCTGCAAATCAAAGAAATGGTAGCCGTTATCGTCCAGTTTGATGTTAATCGAATGCGTATCGCCAAACAGATTGTGCATATCCCCCAGAATTTCCTGGTAGGCGCCTACCATAAAGAAACCAATCAGGTAGGGCTCATTGGAGTTAATGACATGCACCGGCATTGTCTTTTCCAGGTTTTGCCCGTCGATGTATTGATCAATTCGGCCATCGGAATCACAGGTCAAATCCTGGATAACAGCCCGGCGTGTCGGCTGTTCATCGAGTCGATGTATGGGCATGATGGGAAAAACCTGATCAATCCCCCAAATATCCGGCATGGACTGAAACAGTGAAAAATTGCAGAAAATCTTATCCGCCAATTTTTCATTTAACTCCTGCAATATGGTCGCCTCGCTCTGGCTATTGCCATTCAGTTTGTCTTTTATCTGCTGACACAGCAAGGCATAGTCGTTCTCGGCTTTGGCAAGTTCGGTAATACTGAGTTTGTCCTGCGTGAAACTTGCACGGGCTTCTGACAAAGCGAACTGTGCATCATGATACTGCTCAACCAGATTTTGCGAACCCGGCACATCAATCGGCGATGAATTTTCGGAGTAAACGGATTCCACATCGGTGACATTGGTAATCAATACCGCATGATGCGCCGTAATGGCGCGACCGGATTCGGTGATAATATCCGGTTGAGGAACCTGTTTTTCGCTGCAAAGCTCGGCAAAGCTGCGCACAATATTCTGCGCGTATTCATCCAGGCTGTAATTGATTGACGATTCCCTGCGTGAACGGCTGCCGTCGTAATCGACACCCAGCCCGCCACCCGCGTCAACGATTTGAATTGGCGCACCCAAACGATACAGTTCCACATAAAACTGCCCCGCTTCTTTCAAAGCGATCTTGATATCATGAATATTGGCAATCTGCGAGCCCATATGAAAATGCATGAGCTTTAAGGTATCCAGAAAATTAGCCGCTTTCAATCGCTCAATCAATTGCAGGACCTCATGGGCATGAAGCCCGAATTTGGATTTCTCGCCGCCGCTGTTCTGCCATTTGCCCGCGCTTATGCTGGATAAACGCACCCTAACGCCTAACTGCGGTTTCACATCCAAACGCGCGGCTTCCTCAATGATCAGTTCGAGCTCTAATGGTTTTTCAATCACCAAATAGAGATTCAACCCCATTTTCAATCCAATCAAGGCTAAACGAATGTAGGCACGATCTTTGTAGCCATTGCAGACGACAACGCCCTGATTGGACAATGCCATAATCGCCAGTAATTCCGGTTTGCTGCCAGCTTCCAGACCGATGTGATCAGCGGCCAGAATACCCTCAACTACTTGACGCTGTTGATTCACTTTAATAGGATAAACCGGCGTATAGCTGCCGCGATAATGATGACTGGCACAGGCTTTCCGGAACGCCCGCTGCAGGCGTGTCACACGGTCCTTCAGGATATCGGTAAAACGCACCAGAACCGGCAACGACAATTGCTTGTCATTCAGTGATTGCGCAATTTCGAAAAGGTCCAGTGTTATGTCCTTATCCGAACAAGGTTTGACACTGACATGTCCCTGCGCATTAATAGAAAAATAGCCGTCCCCCCAAAAATCGATGGCGTATGTCTGCGTTGATTGCTGAATATTCCATGGCTGCAGTGGCTCACTGTATTTCACATAAATCTCCGTATGTCGCATGATGCTGAATTCTAATATAATGGCGAGTTATTTTAGTCGCTTATTTTCCAGGAATCCAAAAAATGAACCCGTCAGAATGGTTTACCGAAATTGTCCCCGTCGCCCAATCGGCCTTTTCGTTAAAAATCAAACAAAAACTGCACGAAGAATACTCTGAATTTCAACACCTTGAAATTTACGAAACCGAAGAATTTGGCAACCTGATGGTCATAGATGGTTGCACGATGGTGTCAACCCGGGATAACTTTTTCTACCACGAAATGATGAGCCATCCGGCATTGTACACACATCCCAATCCCAAAAGAGTCTGGATCATTGGCGGGGGCGACTGCGGAACACTGAAGGAAGTGTTAAAACATGCGTCGGTTGAGCACGCGGTCCAGATTGATATTGATGAACGTGTGACGCGCCTGGCGGAAATATACTTTCCGGAATTGTGCGAATCCAACAACGATCCGAGAGCTGACTTAAAATTTATTGATGGCATCAAATGGGTGAAAGATGCAGCACCCAATTCAGTCGACATTATTATTGTCGACAGTACGGATCCGGTTGGCCCGGCAGAGGGTCTGTTCAGCGAAGCGTTCTATCGGGACTGTTTTGCCTGTCTATCCGAAAATGGCATGGTCGTTCAGCAAAGCGAATCGGCGCTCTATCATTTGAAACTGATTGGAGAAATGCGCAACGCAATGAGCAACGCCGGTTTCGGGCACTTGCAAACCCTGTTTTTCCCGCAATGCCTTTACCCATCAGGCTGGTGGAGCGCAACCATTGCCAGCAAATCCGATTTAAGCACTTTTAGAGAACAGGACTCGGCCAATAAGGCATTTGACACCGTTTTCTATAATAGCGATATTCATAAAGCCTCATTGGCTCAGCCTGAGTTTGTCAAAAAGGTGTTTTCACTAAAATAGCAATTTATATCCCTATTGATCGAGAGGTTGGCGTATTATTCAAACCAAACTACCCTTATTGTTAATTCAACTGTGAGAACCACCATGTTTGATCCTAAAACCATCGACGACATTGCCAGCCGCCTGGCGGATTCCATTCCTTCAAGCTTGCAAAACCTGAAAGAAGATTTTGAAAAAAACTTTCATGCCATTCTACAAAGCACACTGAGCAAACTGGATTTGGTGACTCGGGAAGAGTTTGAAGTTCAAAAAGCCGTACTGGCAAAAACACGTGCGAAACTGGATGCACTGGAAAAACGCATTGCCGACCTGGAACAAATCAACTTAACCCCCGCCGATAAGTAGTTAGCAAGCGGGTGACGCAAACGACGCTTACTTATCCCGACCATCGGACCCGCTGTTTATGGCCTTAGCTATTGTTTTTAGCCGAGGCCGTTCCGGCATAGAAGCGCCGCTAGTCACTGTTGAGGTTCACATTGCCAATGGGCTTCCTTCACTTTCCATCGTAGGTCTTCCGGAAACAGCGGTTAAAGAAAGTAAAGATCGCGTTCGGGGGGCGTTATTAAACTCCCGCTTCGAATTCCCCGCGCAACGTATTACTGTTAATTTGGCGCCTGCCGATTTACCCAAAGAAGGCGGCCGCTTTGATTTGGCCATTGCCTTAGGCATACTGGCAGCCTCCGGCCAGATTCCAGTTGCAGGCCTGAATCGTTATGAGTGTGTTGGAGAACTTTCGTTAGGCGGGGAATTACGCCCGATTAATGGCGTACTGCCAGTAGCCATTCAGGCTCGGAATCAGCAAAGAACCCTCGTCCTGCCCCAGGAAAATACCGCCGAAGCAGCCCTCATCAAAGGCATCGACATTTTACCTGCCACACATTTACTTGAGGTCTGCGCCCACCTTTGCGGACAACGCCTTATTGACCCGGAAATTCAACTGCCGAGTATCAACGCATCGACGATTGATTTGGACTTTGCCGATGTCCATGGCCAATATCACGTGAAACGCGCATTTGAAATAGCGGCTGCAGGCTCGCATAATTTATTACTTCTGGGCCCTCCAGGCACCGGTAAGTCAATGCTGGCATCGCGCATGCCAACCATCCTGCCATTACTGACCGAACAACAGGCCCAGGAAACGGCAGCCATAACCTCCATTAGCGATCAGGGCCTGGATGTTAACAACTGGCTAAAACCGCCTTATCGTGCACCGCATCACACCGCTTCCGCAGCAGCCCTGGTCGGTGGTGGCAGCAATCCGAGGCCGGGCGAAATATCGCTGGCCCATAATGGCACACTATTTCTTGATGAACTTCCCGAGTTTGACCGGAAAGTGCTGGAAGTTTTGCGTGAGCCCTTGGAAACTGGCCACATCACCATCTCCCGAGCCAGCAGGCAGGCCGATTTCCCAGCGAGATTTCAATTAATCGCGGCGATGAATCCTTGTCCCTGCGGGTATCTTGGCGATCCCTCCGGCCGCTGTCATTGCACATCGGATCAAGTCATGCGCTACCGCGCCAAGATCTCCGGGCCTTTGCTGGATCGCATTGACATGCACCTGGATGTCCCCAGAATCTCTCATGAAGTCTTGCGCAAAGGCTCACCAGAAGGTGAAGAAAGCAGCGCAACCATCAGGTCACGGGTTGTTGATGCTCGACAAACTGCCATGGCTCGAAGCGGTAAAGCCAATTCATCGTTGTCGGCAAAAGAAGTTAAGCAACTTTGTCAGCTTTCGGAACCCGATCACAAAATATTGGAACATGCGATGGATAAATTCGGATTGTCGCATCGCGCTTATCACCGCATCTTAAAACTTGCGCGAACCATTGCCGACTTAGCCCGGTCAGAATCGATTACAACCAGTCACCTGAGCGAGGCAATCAATTATCGAAAACTGGATCGGAAAGCTTAATGCTAAGTTTCGATTTATTATTACATCGGTCAATTGGAAAATCCCATGCAATGGCAGCGCTTACTGCAGACTCTTAATGATTACTCGCTTTGCCTTTCAGAACCAGTTTACTCAATGCCGGCAAGACAATAAATGTACAAGCCATTATCCAGAATATGCCCATCGTGATGATCAAACCCATACTGGCAATCCCCTGATGTGGTGAAAACGCCAGGCCGGCAAAACTGGATGCTGTGGTCAGTGCCCCATAGAACATGGCTCTTGCGGTGCTGGATTGATAGATATTTTGCTCTTCGGAAAGCGAATGGTGCAATTTTTCAACCATATGAATGCCGTTATCGACACCCAAACCGAGCAATAGCGGTAATGCAATAATATTGGCAAAGTTTATTGGGGTGTTGGTGATAACAGTGCTTGCCATGGTGAACAAGCCCGCCAAAACCAGCGGCGTCATCACTAACAGGGTGTCGGTGATGGTGCCTCGAATGACATACAACAGCACAGCAATGGTAATCAAAGCGATGATAATGGCTTGCTGGAAAGCGGCAATCACTTCCTTCATGGATTCCCAATACATGACCGGCAAATCCGTAGTTTCAGGCGCCACCGCCTGCACATCGGTAATAAACTCCTGAAGATCGGCCAAATTATTAAGGTCCTTTTTAGGAAAAATCTGCACCCGATACACGCCATCCTTACTGAGCCATCTTTCTTTAATTTCGACAGGAATATCGTCCAGGGTAATTTCCTTGGCGTTAAAACTGGCATAGAGTTCGTTCATCGCGTTTGGCAAGGTGCCCAGCAAAGTCGTCTGTATTTTTTCGATAAACTCTCTCCGACTGGGCTCCTGACGTGCGGAAAGTTCGAGCAAAATGTCCCGCAATTCCATTCTGAAATTTGTTAAGACCTCAATTTCAGGCGTATCCGTTTTTATCGGTATGACCTCATCCAGCGTTTTGATCAATTTCGTGATGCCGGGTATCGGATCACTGTCAGAAATAAGTGCCGGAAAACTTTGCGCTTGCGAACCCAGGACCATGGCCATATCTTCAATAATGGCCAGTTTAAGTTCTTGATCCGACGGCATGAAATCAAAAAGGCTGATGGTTTTATCTACCGATTTGATAGTCGCCAATTTTTGCTGTAATGCTTTGGTTTCATTTTCATTCCTGGCCAGTACCGTTAATGTCATCGGTGTCGTTTCCTTGTCCTTCATCAGATTTTTAAAAGCAATCACGGACTCGGTATTGGGATCGCGCAAGTTAATCGGATTGAAATCCGTTTTTACGTTAAACACCAATCCTATCGAGACAATAGCCATGACCAAGGTGGCGATAGACACCGGCTTGGCATAATGCAGCGTAAAGGCCGCCAATTTCTCTGACAAAATGGCCAATGTGGCGTGATGAGATGACTGGTCTGAAATTGCATTTGAGACCGACTGCGGGATAATTTTCAGCAGGGCTGGTAAAGCAATCAAGGTCACCAGGAGACAAATAAACAAACTGGTTCCTGCCAATAAACCCAGTTCCGAGACACCTTTGTAATCGGTTGGTATGAACGCATAGAGTCCGATGGCGGTTGTGCCGGCACATAACAGCAACGAAGGACTGGTACTCATCAAGGTGCTGCTCAAGGCCTTCTCCCTGCCAATGTGGTGAACCAGGTTATCGCGATACCTTAAACAGAAGTGTATGGCATATTCAACGCCCAAACCGATATTGGAAACTGCAAATGCAACCGAAATCAAATTGAGTTCCTTTACCGAAAAAGCGGCGAATGCGCCGCAGAAGATCATGCCCAAGGCCAGGGTAATCAAGGTAACGACAGAAAGCATCACGGAGCGATAAGCGACCAATAAAATAATCAGCACCAGAACAACCGAAAAAATACTGGCCGTAAACGTACCGGTGCTCATGCCTGATAATTCATCGTCTTCAAGCCCCACCTCACCGGTCACCCATACTTTCACTGACGGTAAATTAGGATCCTGAATTTCCGCTACGGCTTTGCGGATGGATTCAATCGAATTTTCGGCGGGACGAATCTGCGTATAATCAAACTTGGGCAACACAATCACAAAACCATTTTTTGAATGCGAAACACTTAATTTTTTCTCGGCAATCATCCCCTCCCAAGACAGCAAGTTATTCTCGCCATTAATGCTTTTATGCAAGGCGATGGAAACTTTCTGGATCAGCGCAGGCAAATCGATGGGGACGGATTGATCTTTATTGGCTGTTTTGAGGGCATCTTCAAAAATGGAGAAAAAACCCGTCATCGTGGGTTGTTGCGATATTCTACCGATAAAGGGCTGTGCTTGAGCCAAATTGGCGGAAATGGTCTGCAAATCATGCTGATCGAGATAAAGCAGGCCATTCTGATGAAAGAATTCATTTTCGTTAGGGATGTATACCGAGTCAAAATTCGCCTTATCAGCATTCAGCAAACGCCCTAATCGCTTGGTCGCTGATTTGGTCAGTTCCGGTGTGTTCGACTCAACAACCAGCAGCAAAGTATGCATGTCATGAGAAAATGCACTTTCAAATTTACGCCGGGTCTGCTGAAATGGGGCATCAGGCGCAATCAGATCAGCGGTATCCGTATTGATGCTTAAATGGGTGGAGGTATATTTTATAGCCAGCGTTGAAAGCACAATGAGCATCAATAAAACCTGGAAGGGATGGCGAAGCGCCCACCTCGCCCACGAGGAAAGACAATTGCGCAGCATTGTTTTTATCGACATTTTAAAGATCCGCTTATTGAAGCATTAATGAATGGTAAGAATTGCCAAAGCGCTCAGGGGATCACTCCGCGATTCGATCAGTTCGTTACCTTGCTGCTGAATGAAAAAGGCGGCAATATGTTTTGAATTCGCGACTTTCACTCCTTCCTGCTGTCCAAGACATAGCAATGCCGTCGACCAGGCATCGGCGATAGCCGGGTCTTGATGAATAACGGTTACAGAGACCAGGTCGTGCGAGACAGCTCGGCCGGTTCGGGCATCCAGAATATGGCTATAGCGAACGCCATTTTCGTCAAAAAAATGCCTATACGTGCCTGAAGTCATTAAAGAATAAGGTAAGTCTTTCGGCATGGTCACAATCTTGTGCAACGCCTGTTCACCGGGTAATGGCCTCTCCAGAGCAATACGCCACGGTTTATTATCCGGTTTATGCCCATGGGTTTTAAGTTCACCACCAATCTCAACCAGATAATTTTTTACGCCGTACCGGGTCAGAATTTGACTCATTTTTCCGACACTATAGCCTTGAGCGATCGATGACAAATCCACTTTCAGGTCAGCACGTTTTTTTCTGAGATGCGTGTCATCAACAACCTCCAGATTACCCATATCGACTTGCTTCAAGGTTTTTAGAATAGCAGCCTCCTCGGGCGCTGCTTGCCTTTCGTTGTGGAAGCCCCATAAATCAAACAAGGGTTTGATGGTTAGATCATAACACCCCTGACTGTCTTGATGAACAACGCTCGCCAGTCTGACTAAAGCTACAATTTCAGTACCGACCTCGAAGCTTTCAGTATTTTCTGCCTGGTTGAATGTTTCGATCACCGAATCCGGTCGGTAATTGGAAAGAAGTTTGTCGATGGTCTGAAATTCGGTTTCGATGCTGGCCTTAATGACTTCATAGTCCACCGGTGATTCAGACCAATAACTGATATGGTATGTCGTGCCCTGCGCAGAACCTTGAAGCTTCTCGATGGTTTGCTCTGTACATCCCTGAATGCACAGCAGCAAAGACAGCGCAAAAAAACGGACTGTCTGAATGTCCCAATTGGAGGCATCGGCGACTTCGCCTGTCTTAATGCCACTCACCTTAGCATACATAACTGCCTGATCATTCTTTATTATCACTGATAACCAATAGAGATTCGTTAAATTCAGTCATACATTTTAACAAACGATCGCTCTGTATTGGACAAAAAAATAGACCTCCCAGCCACAATGACTGAAACCAGCCCCATTCAACACTTGAAGATATTACGAGGGGGAAAGCCTGAACAAAGTCAGCCATTCACCGAGTATTTTAAAGGATGGTCACACCGCCCATGTAAGGTAACAGGGCCTCAGGGATTTGAATATTTCCGTCCGCATCCTGATAATTTTCCATCACCGCAATCAAGGTTCTCCCCGCGGCCAATCCCGACCCATTCAATGTATGCACCAGTTCGGGCTTACCTGTTTCCGGATTACGCCAGCGGGCTTGCAGCCGTCGCGCCTGAAAATCCTTAAAATTACTGCAGGATGAAATTTCACGATAGGCTTGCTGACCTGGCAACCAGACTTCGAGATCATAGGTTTTAGCCGATGAAAATCCGGTATCTCCTGCGCAGAGCAAGACTTTTCGGTAAGGCAATTTTAACTTTTGCAAAATTATTTCGGCGTGACCTGTCAATTCTTCATGCGCCTTCCGGGATTCATCAGGCTTGACGATTTGTACGATTTCGACTTTTTCAAACTGGTGCTGGCGAATCATGCCGCGCACGTCTCGGCCATAGGCGCCGGCCTCACTGCGAAAACATGGGCTATGACAAACAAATTTCAGCGGCAGATCTTTGGCATCAATAATGACATCCCTGACGATATTGGTTACCGGAACTTCAGCTGTAGGAATAAGGTAAAGCGTCGGATCATTATTGACCTTGAACAAGTCGGCTTCAAACTTAGGTAGCTGGCCGGTACCCCGCAAACTGTCGGCATTCACCAGAAAGGGCACATAGGTTTCATTGTAGCCATGCTCCGACACATGGGTATCCAGCATTAACTGGATAATGGCCCGTTGTAACCTTGCCAGCATTCCATTCAGAACCACAAATCTCGCGCTGGCAATTTTGGCTCCCAGCTCAAAACTCATACCCTTGTTGCTGCCCAGATCGACATGATCTTTGGGTTCAAATGCAAACTCAGGCTTGTCACCCCAGCGACTGATCTCTACATTGGACTCTTCATTTTTACCAACCGGCACTGTTTCATCGAGGATGTTAGGAATGCCCTCCATCAGAGCCGTCATGATTGATTGAATGTCGGAGAGTTCGGCTTCCGTGGCCTTCAGTTGATCACCCAGATACTGAACCTGATCCAGCAATGGCTGAACATCTTCGCCTCTGGCTTTTGCCTGACCAATCGCTTTTGAACGACTGTTGCGTTCATTTTGCAATTCCTGTGTTTTCACCTGGATCGCCTTTCTTTTGGCTTCCAGTTCCGAATAAGATTCGGAGTCAAAATTAAATGAACGTCTGTTTAACTGTTCCGTAACAAATTCAAGATCAGCTCTAAATAAACGGGGATCTAACATAACAACTTGTTACCTTGTGTGTTCCAAAGAATCATAACCATAAAAACAGACTGCTTAACTTCTCACCACAGCCGGATTTGAGAGTGAGCTGTGTACCAGGCACGCTTTCCAGTAAAAATTGACAAGTCACCAATGGCCCATATCCTGTAATATGAGAACGGGTATTATAGGGTGTAGGCCAAGCTGTTGTAAACCAGGGGTCGCCTCACGAATCACACGGAAGAGTTACCATCCTCCCATCAACATCTTGTGACGATCTCCGGCATCCAAAACCTTGCTACAACTATCCCAATCAATATCTGCAACCTGGCTATAGCGTTCATCAAAAGGATGGCGTCTTGGAATGCTGCGAATTTTACGTTGCGCCTCCTGCTCATCGCCCAATGCAATATCCACCCAGGCATCTTCCAGAATGTCGGGCACCTGCCCGAAAAGCTCAAAAATATCTTCCAAGCGTTCCGATAATAACTCATGTACACGGTCTTCCACAGAACCCCGGTAACGCATGTTATAAATAAACACTTCATCACGAATTTGACCTATACGTTGAATACGGCCTTTACGTTGTTCCAGTCGCGTTGGGTTCCAGGGTAAATCGAGATTGATTAAGGTGCCCAGGCGTTGCAGGTTAAGTCCCTCGCTGGCTGCATCAGTGCCTAGGACCAATCGTAATTCGCCAGTGCGCACCATACGCTTGATTTCATCGCGCGGTAGTCGCTTGAATTGACCATTTTTCAATATCCCTGAACGATTACTACCCGCATAAATAGCAATCTGCTCGTCTGGAATATGATGTTCAGATAACTGATTAGCCAGCCACCACACTGAATCATAATATTGCGAAAAAATGATGCAGCCCAATTCAAGCCAGCCTTTATCAAACAAATAATCCACGACTTTTTGATACTTGGGGTCATTTTCACGATCAGATTCCAGCGCTATTAGGCATTGCTGCAATAGCTTGATTTCATTTGCCGTCAGGTCTTTCATCGTCTCAATAGCAGTGTTCTCTGTATCGTCCTCATCTTCTGATGCTAACAATTCGCTGTCAGCTTCTGTATTCCATTCATTAAGCAACTTTTCGACGGTTCGTTGACCTGCATACATCGTGCTTCCAATCCGGCGAAGTAAAAGGGTTTTAAAAAATCCGGCACCTTTAACTCGTGTGCTCAGTGCTGCACAAAACTCTTCCGCCAAGGAATAAGCCCGCTGAAAATATAATGGCAAAACGATAGATTCATGCGTTTGCTCACCAAACAACTTCACTTTGACTGGCTGTAGATAAGGTTCTCCGGTTGCTTGGTCAATTGTACTTTCAAGATAAGCACGCGTCCGGCGAATAATATGCAAAATGAAAGGATTAAACTCTCGCCCATAGTTACTCAGTACACGACGTATTTGCGTTTTATCAGGGCCTGATAACTGGTTATAACTCTCCGAAGAGGCAATATAATTGCTTTGCTTCATACTTAAACGACGGCGTAGCATTTTAAAACTGGCATGTTCACGTTCATGAGGCAACGGATTGCGTATCCACTCCCAAGCTATGGCTTCAGAATTCGGAAACGCTTGCTCACCCATCACCAAAGGCACGGTATTTTCGGCATTACGCCAAGGACTCCAGGCATCACCTAAAACTTGATCGTTACCTTGTGCTAACACCGTTAATAAATCGAAGGCTTCAATGGGATGCAACTGCACGGGGGTCGCGGTTGCCAACAACATACTTTTGGTAAGCATCCCCATTTGCAGCAAAAAAGCCATCAGATTATTCGGTTCCGGTTTTTCATTAACCGATTTATCGTTCACTTTGCGCCGACGACAACGGTGCGCCTCATCCACAATCACGCATTCATACTGTAAACGCAACAACAGTTCGGCAACATTAGAACCCGATGTAATCAAGCCTTGGGAGACAATACCCAACTTACGCGGGCATTTAGTAATACTTTCCGGCCCTGTTGCAGGCCAAACAATTCCCTGTTCGTCAATCCAATTTTTACCTGTCCAAATAGCTGACGGCATGTCCAGTAATTCCATTAGCTCATCCTGCCATTGCAGTAATAATGGTTTTGGAGCCAACACTAACACCGGTTTCGTACCCGTCATTGCCATTAACATACCGGCCAGTGCCAGTTGCACGGTTTTACCTAACCCTACTTGATCGGCTAACACATAACGTGCACCACCGTGTTGATGGTCGGCAAAAGCGCGTTGCACAAAAAACTTCTGATGGGGCCATAGGCCCAATTCTTTGCGATAAACCGGCGTTTCTACAATGGCTTGCTCAGGTACAGGATAAGCCTGCCATTGGGAAGTTGATACAGTCTCACGCTCGGCAATACGTTTAATATCCGCAATCACAAAATCGCTTAAAGGCACCGCGTGATGATGATTCCACAAGGTATCAAATTCATGCTGAATCCAATCCACGGCATCGCTGGAATTATCTTCCCACAATAATTCATAATTCAGCTTCCATGCCGTCAGTGATTCGTTAATACTGCCTAAAAAACTGGTCTTGGAACCATCCGCTAAGGTGATAACACCGGCTTTCCCATGCACCAAGCCGAACGTGGTATCGGGCAATACCCTTACTTGTAATTTACCTGAGATTAAATAGTCGTACAGTTTACGAAATCGTTCCCGATTGGCTTCCGGCAATAACTCCGGCTCGCCTGCGCACCACGATTTACGCATCGCTTGTTGTGCAGCTTTGGCAGTGCTGACATCGATAGGGTCTAAATCAGAATTACAAATTACGCGAATACACCCGTTGACTGACTCTAACGCCTCGCCTGCCACTTCAAAAATGCTTGATCTGAAATAACCGGCAATACGATCATAGCTTTTGGCGCTTTGCAGTCTTTGATTTAAAAAACTTTCATCTAAAGGAGTTTGGCGGGAAGAATAACGGGTAATCATTTAGTGAAATCAAACCGTTGTTGTTGGATACAGCTCATATATAAGGCCGTCATTCCGGGATTGCCGGAATCCAGAGGCCAGGGATGGCGACACTAAATTAGCCCATAAGTCATTCCAATCTGGATTATGTTGCTCTATCAGCCTTTTTTTAAATATACGCGGCCATTTCTTGATCTGCTTTTCTCTCAAAATAGCGCTTTCCATCCGTTCATGCACCTCAAACCATGCCAAGTTATGCACGTGATATTTTTTGTAAATCCCCCAAGGAATCCTTGCCGATGTTGATAGATACGCCCGATCAGATCAGAGGTAACGCCAACATAAAGTGTGCCATTACGAGCACTGGCAAGTATATAAATGCAAGGCTGTTTTTCCATTTAGCTCTCCTAAACATCCCTGTATTCTGGATACCGGCATTCCCTGCCGATATGACGGCTTATTTTAATGGCACTAACACAGAGCATGGTATCGACCAATACGTTCAAGATCACCGCCCAACCTTATAGTCATAATCCGGATCGGGATCGAATTGACCAAATAAGTCAGTAATTTCTGATTGTTTTCTGCGACTAATAAATTCTCTTAATGCCGTTATAACCGTATCTTCCCTGGTTTTAAAGTGCCCCAGGTTTAACGCTTCATTAATTAAATCATCATCAATAGCAAGATTGGTTGTCATGGTATTTATCCTTCATTAATAGTTCTACTTTGTCAGATTACTTGATTACTATATCCCAAGATCGTCATTCCGGCATGGATTGCCGGAATCCAGTCTCTATGGATGGATTTGAGGTTACCATCCATGGCACTGGATACCCGCTTCCCTGCGGGTATGACGAGCTTACGCACAATCTGACAAAGTAAAATTAGGCGTTGAAGTTCTCTATGGCTCCTGCTAGGGTTTGTGCTGCTTCTGCATCGACTTCCCAATGCGGCATGTGATCCGTGTGGGCAAGACGATTTAAGTAACGCAATATTTCTATGATTTTCTTACGATTGCCCCAGTAATCGGTGACTTCCGCAGCCAGGTAATTGACACCTTCTTTCGCATTTTCTTTAGTGACCGTTTCATGCAGGGCAAACAACACATGCCGCATTAATGATCCGGAAAAGTTATCACCACCCAGATTAGAACGTTTAAATTCGGTGCCGGTTTTAAAGCGTACTTCATTGGCTTTAGTTTTGGCAAACATAAATGTGTATTCTCGCACACCAAAGCCTTTGGCGAGCTCCTGATACGCACCAGCGCGCAGTTCACCGTGTTTTTCCAGCTCCAGACCTTTTAAATACAGACGTTCAGAAGCCGCTAAGCCCTTCCATTGAAATTCATCAAAGCCCACGGGAATGAGGTGATTACAGGCAATTTCTACGGCTTGATCAATCAGTTTTTCAAATGCGGATTTTTGCCCTTTTTGATTTTCCCGATATAGTTCGTTCTCAATGTTAATACCTTCAATGCTAGAAAATTGAGTCATCACCCGCAATGCAGCGGCATAAGCCGCAAGTTGATAATCAGTGTCACCGAAGTTGGGGAGTTCTTTATCATCCAATGCCAACATATCATTGAGCTGAGTACGAACTTCATCCTCTATCAGACTAGGCAATTCGTCTGGAAAAACTACTTCATGATGAATACGCTTACGTAATACCAGCAATACCGTGCCTTGCACATAATTGCCTTTTTTAAGGCCTGACGACGTTTCGGTGGCAATCGTCCAGGCTGAACTTACATGAAGACCTGCCGCCCATAAAATCATACCTAAATCCGCCCAAACAGCGGGATCTTGATGAGTGAATTGCACCATTTGTAAGCCGTTGTTGGGCATGTTTTTAGCGAGATTGGAATAAATTTCAACCATTGCCTGTTTAAAATCATGGCCACTTCCTTTGACAGCTAAAGCAGATCGAATAACAGATGTCCATTCAGGGAAAGTATTAGAGCCACTTGCAAAATTATCCAATGGTAACCGGAGTAAGTTAATAAAGGCTCCTGAAAAGCCGGTTTTTTTGAGCAGATGACTGACTATTAAGCCATTAACTCAGTTTTTGTAAAGATCAGGGCA
>JABFSH010000075.1 GCA_013140705.1 Methylococcaceae bacterium | reverse complement strand
ATTGCTTGCAAAATTTCTTGTAACTCAATATTCAGTTTCAGTGGAGGTAAAGGTCGTGCCATCTGCTCTAATGATTGTTATTTAAAACAGTGTATTATCCAGCATATTTAAGGATGATTGTACTAGTTCACTTTCTTCCTCTTTTTGGGCAAGATAAATGCGTAGATACTTCATGGAGCCACGGGTAAACTCCTGGCTTTCATCATTCACCCAGGTATCTACTTCCTCAGGGTGATCATGATGTAACTGCACCAATTCATAGATAATGGTTACATCGGTAATGCGGTTATTACGAAAGGCCGTGCCAATCGACTTAGGCAATTTTAATAATGAGGAGTATTGCGTCACATACCCTGCCGTTTTGCCAATACTCTCGGCTATTTCTTTTTTCTTCATGCCCCTTTTAAGAAATTCACCAATGGCAGTGGCAATCTCTAAGGGCGTATTACCCTCACGAAGCAAATTTTCGGTGAGTTGATCTGTTCTTGTGTAATCATTATCGATGTGTGCGGGTATCGTCTTTTTACCGGCAATTTTCGAGGCTCTAAATCGACGCGCACCGTGATTGATGATAAACCGGCCTGGTTTTTCCGGATGATTGTGCACCGAAATGGGGGTTTTTACCCCTCGCCGGGTAATCGATTTCACCAGTTCGTTTAATTTTTCTTCTGAAAAGCCCGGATTATCTTCGCGTCTCGGCTGCTGTGGGTCTTCATCAATCAGACTGAGCTCTAAATCAAGCAGTTCTTTTTTGTGAGCAGCCACTGGATCGGTCGGCGTAGCAGGCAGAGAGGGTGGATCGCCAAGGACGCTTAAGCCAGAATTGGACTGGGGTTTATCTTTTATTTTGCCATTTGGCATTTAATTGCTCTCCATTTTGTTATCGAGGTAATCGGCTAGGGCCCTTACTTCTGTGACGGCTTTGCGGATGCCGGTCTTCGTAGCCAACGTTCAGCAAAATCAAATGCTAGCGATAACAACGTAGAGGTTTTACCTGCTCCAACTTTTTGGTTAACGGTTACCCAGGCTTTCATTTGTCATTTCTTTGAGCTTCTTTTTCCCACTGCTTCACAATGAAGGCCTGGTGTTCTGGCAGAACCGCCGTAACTTCCACGAACTTATCTGGGATGTTAACCGCCTTTAGATGAATTTTCCAAACCCGACTCACAATCTGCGATACCGCTCCCCGCGTGATCTGCTTCGCTCTGGCGTAATCTGATTGGGATTTTCCGTCAACTAAAACACCTTCCGCAATCTCCCGGGTGCTTGCTCCCATCGTTAAACCGCTGGTTGCTTGAATAAATTGATCTCTGGTCATTCGTTTCATTAACAATTCCATGGGTTATATAAATCATGACTTAACTCCAATTTGTTGAAAATGGAGGGGACCCGCGTTAAGACCCACTTTAGCTAAACATTTGTTTCAAGTCAATCAGTTTAGCAGCTAAATATTTTCAAAATACCTTGGGTCTATACAAATAAACAAAGAGTGATAGGAGAATATACAAAACGCCATGTATCGATGCCGTGAGAGTCGCGTGGATTGCAGGTGTGTTTGCATAATAAAGCGCCCTTAAAAACTGGAAAACCACATCCATTGCCGCTATCCAATTAAGCAAAGGCCAAAACATGCCCAAAAACAACCAGATTAGCCCAATAGTCCAGGGCATTATCCTTTTCCACCCTGCAATTTTCTTAGTTGTTAGTGAATCATTTTTGGTATTAAAAGCATCCTCAAAAGGGTCGATAGGGATAGATGCAGTTCGGCCGCCGCACTGAGGAAACTGATAAAGTTTTGCTGATTTCATTTTTACCGCCTATAGCTTAGATGTTTGACATCCTGTTGGATTACAACCCTAATTGTACAAAGCAAAAACAAATAGCCTTTTAATGCGTTCGGTACAATCACTGACCCGGTTGTTATTGAGGGTAACGTTACCCCTTTACGTTTAGATAACTTTAGCTCACATGCTCCAACCGGAATTTGAAAATCATTGGTTTGTTGATGCGATCATTTTAAATCGTTTGTCGTTTGCTCCAAGGGTTTACGCTCTGTGGTTTTCTGTAACACCGTGAAAATAATAAGCCTGAGGATTAAAGAAAGATTAAAAAAGATTAGATAAAGATTAGTTAATTTTTTCGCAATCCTGAAGCGCTTGCTGTGCAAGGGTTTCAAGCCATTTCAAATATTTTTTTTGTGTCTCGTATCCCGTGAAATCCGTGCCTCGTATCCCGCGCCTGTGTCTCGTATCCCGTGAATAGCGTGCCTCGTATCCCGTGCTTTTGTGCCCCGTATCCCGTGAAAACAGTGCCCCATATTCCGGGTCTGTGTCTCGTATCCCGTGAACTGTGTAGGTCGCTCTCCTGTGTTTATTGACTGATAAGGTGACGCTGTTGCGAGGGTGTGGGGGGCTTGTTGATGATGACATTATCGCCCTCAAAATCAAAACCCATGATAAATTCTATTTTTTTGAGTTCATTTAAGGCGGCGATCAACTTTCTTTTGAAACATCTAATTTCCTTATTACTGCTGCCGCTAAAAGAGCGGATTGTTTCTATCTTGATAGGATACGGTTTCGCATGCGTTGCCAAATAACCGTGCAGCCATAGCGCCAGAGGCTTTCCGCGTAAGCGCTGCCGGTCTTGCCAATCAATAGCCGTCCAACCGCCCTCGTAGAAAGTGAGTATTTTTGGATTGAAAATAACCACATAACGGCCACTCTATCTGAATCGAGTCACAAGAAAAGCATTGAAACAGACAAGATAAGACTGCGTTGGCTTCATACACACCTGCGCAATAGCAAGCTCGATGAAATAACAAAAACCAAGATTGATGCTATAAAAAGTGCCAAACAAAATGAAGGCGTGAGTAATGCAACAGTCAATAGAACATTGGCATTGCTGCGCTCAATCTTGAATAGAGCGAGACATGATTGGGAATGGTTGGATTCAACTCCCAGCGTAAGATTATTTCCAGAGAATGCCACAAGAGTTAGATGGCTGTCGCATGAAGAATCAAACAGGCTAATTCATGAATTGCCAGAGCATTTGAAAGCAATGGCGCGTTTTACTTTGTCAACCGGGTTACGTGAAAGCAATGTAACAGGTTTGCAATGGTGCCAAATAGACATGCAACGCCGTTGTGCTTGGATTCATGCCGATCAAGCGAAGGGCAAAAAAGCTATTGCTGTGCCGTTGAATAACGACGCGTTAACGGTTATCCGCCAACAAATTGGCAATCATGATACTAATGTATTTACGTATAAAGGTAATCCGGTCACACGCGCCAATAACCATGCCTGGGAGAAGGCTCTAATTCGAGCGGGCATTACTGATTTTCGTTGGCACGATTTAAGGCACACATGGGCAAGCTGGCATGTACAAAATGGAACACCGCTTCATGTGCTTAAAGAATTAGGTGGATGGGCGGATCTAACGATGGTTTTGCGGTATGCCCACTTATCCAGCAAGCACCTGGAAGAATACGCTGGAAACTCAAAAGTTGTGACAAATTTGCTACACTTGGAAAAAAAGGATTAGTGAAAATTACCTAATCCTTTGATTTATATGGTGGGGCGTCAGGGACTCGAACCCTGGACCCATGGATTAAGAGTCGGATTCTTTAGTGGTTATTGGCGTTTATCTGTGTTTACCTGTGTTTTTATAGACTTGTTTTTATTGATGTAATTATTATTTTTTGTTTACTGTCGTTTACTGATATATTCTTTAGTTTACTAATCAGAAGCACCGTAAAGGCACCGTGAGATTCACCGACAAATATCTTCAAGGCATAAAGCCTAAATTAACAGACTATAGAATTTTTGAGAAAGGCACCGATAAAGGTTTTGGTATAAAAATAACTGCTGCTGGTGCAGTTTCTTTTTTCATGCAGTACGCTTTTGATGGTAAAAGGCGGTTTTACAACCTTGGGAGATACCCGTCTGTGAGTTTATCCGATGCAAGAGAACGATGCAGGGAAACGCGCCTAATAATCGACAAGGGTATTGATCCACAAGCTGCAGTGAAAGTTATGGCCTTTGGTTCAGTAAAAGACTTGCTGGATAACTACATTAAAAACATGGAGTCATCAGGTAAGAAAACCAGTGAAGAAGTTAAGTACAGGGTAACCAAAGATTGTGCAAACCTGTTTGAGTTGCCAGCCAACACAATAACCCCTATACATATCAGGAATATTCTGCATACGATCATCAATCGTGGTTCTGAGGTTGAAGCAAACCGTGTCCGGTCATATCTTCACCGGATGTTTGTGCTGGGCATCCATCACGACCACGACCCTAAGATGATGGGTAACAAGTTTACGTTTAATCTTTCAACTAACCCGGTTGATGCTGTGCCAAAAAACCATGCGGCTGAGTCAATAGGCGATAGGGCTCTGTCATTTGCAGAGATAAAACTATTGTGGAATGACACCACGTTAAGCCCACAATTTTTGATAGCTGTTAAACTACTTTTATTATATGGCGGGCGTTCAAGCGAGGTTATCGAGGCAACCAAAGAAGAGCTGGATTTTAACTCTATGGTCTGGGCATTGCCCCCAGTCAGAACAAAAAACAAGAAGTGGTTGCTATTACCTATAACACCAATGGCAAAGCAGTTATTTGATGAGTTATGGCCTTACACCCGTAACTCACCTTTTTTGTTTCCTGCCCGTTACAGAGACGATAAACCAATTAATGAAACGTCATTAGGTCATGCTATTTCGAAGATTACTTGCATTGATAGATTCATTCCCAGAGATTTACGCAGAACTGTAAAGACAAGAATGGGGGAAATAGGTATAGAGAAGTCAATAAGAGATAGGATTCAAAATCATGCGCTGAATGATGTTAGCTCTACCCACTATGACCGTTACGACTACCTTATTGAGAAACGAAACGCAATTTTAACGTGGGAAAATTCACTAATTGAGTTCGTATTTTAAAATAATAAGCAGACACTAATGTCGGACATAGCTTCAGTTCTGGGTCATTACAATAAGTGTTAACTATTTTTTATGTATTACCGATTTGGGTAATATAACCGATTCAAGAAACGAAGTTGCAGCAAGTACAGACCCTCGTCGAGGAAGACATAAGTGACATATAAGTGTTAGAAAAGCCCTCTTTGAAGTAGGTATCGGCAGGCGCACTTATTACAAAGCTATTGAAGAAGGCAGGATTTAGCTTCTATTTTTCTTAGCGACGTTTTTTCAGAAACTCTATTACGCCCCCCTAATACAGCTAAACTGGATTGCTTGATGCTATTATTTTGTGGTCATCATTTAAATCGCTATCATTGATTATTGTCGGCGGCTGAAGTGATATTAGCCAATCATCTAAGCACTGAAATCCTTGATTACCAATGTGACTGATGCTAAAAAGCAAGTCTTCTTGGCGTGGTTACCCAAATACCATCCGATAGAGGGCCAACCCCTGCATGTGGTGTTTTAATTTCAAAACTTCCTTGCTGTAAAAAAGCATCGGTATACAACGCTCTACCCTGGCAGAACCTTCTTCAAATATCCAATAAGGAATGAGATTGCTATACTCATTGGAATTCCTATTGCTGAATGGCCGCAAACAAACAGAAAGCTGACGCTCAGTTTTAGCCGGCCAATTTCAAAAATCGGCCAATTTCAGTCATTCAGGCAGTGAAAATACAGCTTCTTTGAGCGTCAGGTTGCTCGTAGTAAGCTGACGTTGGGGACATACAGGAATCGTTGTCAGCACAGCTTTAACAAATACTAAGTGACCCTGTAAATTCCTGATTCCAAATTCACTCATTGTTCATTGCACCACCGTCACAAACGACAACTTACCAATGCCCGAACGCTGAGCGCTGGCCATGACCTTGGCGACGGATTCAAACACGGCCGCCTTGTCGGCCTGGAGCTGTATGCTGATGTCAGGATCACGGACCTGCATGGTTTTGAGTTCGTTTTCCAGCACGTCCAGCGGCACCGTTCTATCGTCCAGCTTTGCTTCGCCGCTGGCGGTGACACTGAGGATGGTGACATGCTTATCCGGTGTAGGTTCGGTCTGCTCGGTTTTCGGCAGTTTCACCCTTACTACCTGGGTTAACAGCGGTGCAGTGACAATAAATACCACCAGCAATACCAGCATCACATCCACCAGAGGCGTGACATTAATCTCGCTCATTTCACTGTTGTCGTCTTCATTAGATAGCTGTAGGGACATGGGCTTGCTCCGGGGTGTGAGTGATCAGATCGTTTTCAATGCAGCTGCGTAAAAAGTCGTTGCCGACGTGTTCAAGGCTGGCCAATTGCTGGCGGTTTTGCCGTAAGAAAAAGTTATAGCCCAGTACCGCCGGAATCGCCACGGCAATACCCAAAGCGGTGGCGATCAAGGCTTCGCCGATCGGCCCTGCCACAACTTCCAGGCTAGCATTGCCCTGAATGCTAATATCCTTAAGCGCATGCCGGATACCCCAAACGGTGCCGAATAAGCCGATAAACGGGGCAGTACTGCCAATACTGGCCAGCCAGCCCAGACCCGAATCCATTAGGGCTTTTTCTTGCTGCAACTGCTGCCGTAACGCCCGCTCGATCAGCTCATGCCAGGTGGTATGTTGTTGCATAAGATTGCCGGGGTGTTGCTGAGACTTGGCATAGGTCTGAGTGCCGACTAACAGTACCCGACTGGCCTGGCTCGTCTGGTTTTTCTCTGCTTCAGTTGCATAGCCCGACAGCGTGACAACCAGGGGTTTGCCCTTAAATTGTTGAACAACCCGGTGGTTGCGATAGCGGTTGAGTGCGTTTTCTCCCGCTTTCAGCAGAATCACACTCCAGGTGACCAGTGAAAAACAGCCGAGCAGGCATAACGTGCCGTCAACAATGGTGGTTTCGGTAAAGTTCAATGAGTTATCTCCTCTTAGGTGGTTTTAGTTATCGTTTTACTGATGAACGTGAAATCAATCCAGTTCAAATTCAATCGGCACTGTCGCCCAGCTGGCTTCGGCAAAGTCACCGCGTTTGGCCGGGACAAAACGCCAATTCTTTACGGCCTCTAATGCCGACTCATCCAGTTCTTCATGACCGCTGGAGCGTTGCACGGACAACTGCCCGCATCGACCCTCGGCGGTAATGTAAACCCTGAGCAAGACATGACCTTGCCAGTGACGTTGCCTTGCCAGCATCGGATAGACCGGTTTGGGATTGTTCAAGTAGTTGGCATCGGAGTTGGCCGGGCTATAGGTGTCATTACGTGGTGACGCGGCACGGTTATGATTATCAGCCACTGGTGCAGAGGCGGCAGCAGGCGCGCTCTCCGGCTCTTCTTCTTGCTCTGTGTCTACTTGTTTGACTGCCGTTTCCTGACGAATCGGTTTCGGTTTAGGCTTTGGCTTGGGCTTTTTTACCGGCTTGGGATCAGGCTTCTTGGTGTCTTTGGGTGGCACGGGTGTGGGTGGAACAATGGGCTGATTGATGGCCGGTGCGACGGGCGCAGACAGCACCATATCGATCATTGGTAAGGGAGCTGCTGCTGAAAACGGCAGCGGTGCCGGGCGTGTGATAAACCAGAAAAACAGAGCGCAATGCAGTAATGCCGCTACCAAGGTGGCAGAGGCCACCGCCGCTAACCGGGGCACTTTCCGGGTGTTAGCGATCGATACCGGCGGCAAGCCGCCGCTATTATTCAACGCGGCCTCTGATAAGAAAAGCAGTCGCTGGTTGAGTTTGGCAAGGATCGAGTGTCTCAAACCGGTCACCGTCGCTTGGGTGGTCGCGTAGTTGCTTGCGGTGAACGCGAAAGGTAAATAGCAGATATGGGCTCGGTTACTGAACGGCTTTCGGCAAGGTCGGGCTGATGCTTGTTAACAAGGTGCTGTTCAAGGGGTTGTATTTGCACTTGCAGTGCTTCCAGGGTTTGCATAGTCAGCTGGAGTTGCTCCTGGAGAAATTCAAAATGAATCTGGAAATAACGTACCGTTGGAAACACCTCGGCGGCTTTTTCAGTAGACACGATAAAGGCTGGATCAATGGCTGATTGGCCGGGGCGTAATTTACTGTACATGCGTGTGTTCCATGTTCTTATGATTGATGCGTCGAATTCCGATCTTGTATTTGGCCTTGACGCGTTGTTTTTTGCACGCTATGAGCCTCAACCTACGGCCCTTAACACGTCGTAGGCGGCAATAGCAAACCCAAACCGACTTGATAGGCATATAATAATATGTATTATAATGAGCATGAAATTCACTTGTTACCCCGTCAAAAACCAAACCAATATTGAAACCCGTGGGTTGCCGTTGCTGGCGGCGCAAGCGATGTTCAACACGTCGATGGTAGTTGTTGAAGACACCCGCAAGCCCTACCCAGAGCGGCGGTTTATCGGTTATAACAACCTCGAAGGACGCTTGATGGTGGTGGTTTTTTGCATCCCGGCCGACGAGCAAATCCGTAATATTTCGCTGAGGAAAGCTAATGAGCGCGAACAATAAAAATTTAGCCAGCTCCAATAAAATCAACTGGTCGGCCGTGGAGGCCGCTCCGATGGCAGACGTGCCGGACGACGACAGCCCGGAACTCACCGCTGAGGCATTCCGCCAGCTAAAGCCCATTGGGCAAGTGTTGCCGGAACTTAACTTAGGCAAGCAGCGCATTACCATCATGCTGGATGAAGCCGTCATCAAAGCCTACAAAGCCAAGGCGGGTGGGCGTGGATACCAAACCCTCATCAACGAAACCCTGCGCCGTGGGCTTGAAGCCGACAGCGTGAAAGAAGCGTTGCGCGAGGTGTTTCGGGAAGAGCGGGTACGGTAAATCATTTCAATTTCTCTTCAGTGTTGTTGGTGGGCAGGCTTTTTTGCCTTTATGCCTTTGGTGCACCGCTTGCATCCGAATTATTCCACGTGGGCAGAAAAGCGTTGCCCAATTTATCCGCCGTACGGCCGTAAAGCAGAACCACCTTACAATTCAACCGTCGTAAGGTCGTATAGATCGTTTCTGTAACCAGCGGACAATTCCTGTGATATACAGAATCAGAGGAATGAAACCAGTAATACACACAAGTATGCGGCCGATTAAGCCCAATGCCTCTCCGTTATGCAAAGGCCACATCAAATTCAAAAAGGTTTCCCCGGTCGTGAACTGGCTCGGATCGCGAATCGCCAACACTTTACCGCTGTATTGATCGATCCACACTGAGGTGGAGGTAAAAAACAGACTGGCTTCATGCGGTTGGCGCATCTGTATACCGTAAAATCCTTCCGTATTTGCCGGAGTTTTGATAAATCTCACCTCAGCTTCTGGAAAAACGTGCTTGGCAATAGACATAGCCAATTCCAGGGAGATCGATTTTGACTGGCTCGTTGGCATCGATTTCAATCCTTCAGGCGGCGGGGGTTGGGGATTGAAGCCGCCGTAAACCGGTGACAACCATGCCACGGCTGGCCGAACATACTCCGAGAAAACCAAACATGCTCCCGAAAATGCGACGGTAAATAACACCAGCAAACCATAGATTCCAAACAGCTTGTGAATGTCGTAATTCAACCGTTCGGAACTTGCGTGGCGTTTCAGTGTGAGCGCTTGCCTAAATTTACCCGTCCGAGGCCACCACAAGTAAACACCGATGCCCAGCGAAACCATCAATAACAAGCCGAAAACTCCGGACAAATAGGAACCGGTATCGCCCAGAAAAAAAGTGGAATGAAGATCGTAAATCCAGGTAACCAGGAAGCCAAAGTCGGAATAAAACCGGTTGGCTACGATGTCCGCTGTATAGGGATTGACCGACACAAATAGTACTTCCGTATCGCCGTTACTTTGGGTCTGAAAATGGCGAGCCATAACCATACCGGCGCGGTGGCGCGGCATTTCCAGTGACCATGTGCCGGTTCGCCCAGGATGAGCTGCGCGTAGTGTTTCCAAAATGCTGTCCAGGGATTGGGGGCTTGCTCCCGGATGGGCAACAACCAGCACAGGATTAAGCCATTCATCTATGTCCCAGCGAAACACGTTGATACTGCCGGTTATGCCCATTAGCACCCAAACAGCGCCTATGGATAGCCCCAGCCAAAGATGAATTTTTAGCCATAGCTTACGGCGCGACAGCCGTTTGGATGCCAAACCGCGAGCGTTTTGCATCCGTCCGGTTTTCGCGCCCATCGCCATTATCAGTATTCCAGCTTGATAGAACCCATCAACGTCAACGGTTCGCCGACGGAAATTCTTCCGCGTGGATTGCCGTCAAGGGTGTCGGTATTTTTGTAATACTGCTTGTCGAGTATGTTATTGACGTTAAGCTGGGTTGTCAGACGAGCTTTTTTGCCAACTTTAAACCGATAGGCTGCCATCGCATCCCAACGCCCATAACCCGGCAACTGCAAGGTATTTGCGTTGTCTCCTTCGCGCTGTCCGGCCACATAGACACCGGAGCCAAAACTAAAACCGTCCAGCGGCGTACCGTTGAAATCGTATTTTGCCCACAGGCTACCGGAATTTTCCGGCACGTTGGGTAGACGATTCCCTTCATCACCATCGTTATTTTTAATAATACGAGCATCGGTAAACGCATAAGTACCGATGAGGCTTAAATTGTCGGTAATCTGACCTTTTACATCCAATTCAATGCCTTGACTGCGTGCCATGCCAATAGCTACTTGATCAAAAAGAACGGGGGTTGATAGATCGGCAGTGCGAATGTTTTGTTTTTCGATATTGTAATAAGCCAGGGTCGAACTTAATCGCCCATCGAACCATTCGGCCTTTATGCCAGCTTCGAATTGCTCGGCAATTTCGGGCTTGAGCGCTTCACCCGTTCCAGATATGCCGTTGTTGCTGCCCAATGATTCGACGAAGTTACCGTAAACCGACAACCAATTCCAGGGTTGATAAACAATACCGACCCTGGGCTGGAATCGCTCGGTATCGACAATGGCTTGGTTGATCGCTGCTGTTGAAAGATCAGACGAACCGGTTTTAGAGCGCACCCAGTCATGGCGACCACCGCCGAGAATGTGCAACTTGTCCCATAGCGTGATTTGATCCTGGAAGTAGATGCCAAACCATTCGTCATCGCCTTTAAAAAAACTGTTGGGGTCATTATCGCGAAATGCCCTGTGTTGATCAAAGTTCACGCTTCCATAAACGGGATTGAAAATATTGATATCGGTGGTCGGCCTGAACGAACTGGAGAAAGACTGTGAATATTCATACCAGTCAGTCCCAACCAACACTTCATGCTGAACTCCAAAAGTATCAAATTGTCCGGTCACATCCAGGAAAGCACCATAGCTATGGCGTTCGGTATCGGCAAAATTAGCGAAGCGTCCTAGGCTTTGATTGTCAGGTCTAACAAAGGGGGCTACGATCGTTTCCAGGTCATAATCCTGCACAGTCGCAACGAAACCGTTTCGCAATTTCCATGAATCATTGAAGCGATGCGACCAATTTAGATCCACTAAATAGTCATCAGTATGGACATTGGAATCTGGCTCGTGATAGACGCGACTTATCGGCACATCGGCGGGTCGGTTTGCGCCATTAAGGCTGGGAATGCCTTGATCGAGGACGAAATCATTATTTTTGTATTCAAAGTTTAAGTTGACTTCCGTTGCATCCGTGGGTCGCCAAGTGAGCGAAGGCGCAATGAAAATGCGATCGGTAGGATTAAAATCCCGGAATGAATCGGCATTCGTATAGGCCAAATTGAAGCGATACAACAATGATTTGTCATCGTTGATTGGACCAGTGGCATCCACAGTTGTGCGGTAAAAATCGTACGAACCAAATTGTTGTTGCAGGGCGTAATAAGCATAATCAAGTGGTTTTTTGGTAACGATATTGACCATGCCGCCCGCGTCACTCCGACCATAGAGCATAGCCGCAGGGCCTTTTAGAATATCAATGCTCTCGACATTGGCGGTTTCGGCGGCATAAGTCGTCATCTTAAAACCGTTACGGTAAGTACCGGCATCGGATGTGGAAAAACCGCGAATATAAAACTCGTCATAAAGATTGCCGTAACCCCAACTACGCTGTACCCCGCTGACGTTCTTGATGGCGTCCTCCACTGTAACAACCTGTTGATCCTTCATTACCTGCTGGGTAACCACTTGAATCGACATCGGGGTTTCCATAATCGGCGTATCGGTTTTAGTTGCCGTGGAAGCGTTAGAACGATTGTAAGCTGTGTTATAAGGATCAGTCGAATCATAAACCGCCTCCCCCGACACCTTCACCGGCGCTAAAACTGTCGGCTCTGCTGAACGGCTAGGCGCCTCAACCGGTTTGGCTTCCAGCGTAATGGTGTTACCGCGACTGATCCGATAGCCAAGCCCGGAACCTTTTAAAACCTGGCTTAGCGCATCCTCGGTGGACAGTTGTCCGCTCACGCCCGGTGATGACAATCCTTTGACCATTTCCTCAGTAAACACAAACTGAACTCCGCCTTGCTCGGCCAGCGTATTAAGCGCGGAATACAGCGGCTGTTTGCCGATGTTGAATGAATGTCGATTGGCTTTGGCGATGCTGGTGGCCGGAGTAATGACGGTGTCAGCCGCTTGCACCATGACCGGTAAAGCCAGCGCGACTAATCCCAGATAAAGCGGAATTTTGCCGACACGGTGCTGCTGGCTGGACGTGGTTGCCTTTTGGCTTGAGGGCGGTAGGTGTTCAGTTTTTTTCATGAGTTAAGTTCCTTAATTTTGTGGTTTCCATTTACATAACGTCTCAGCAAAGGCAAAGACTCAAAAAAAAACCTGCGGCAAATTGTCGCGTAGGGATTTATCAATAGTGACGGGGCTTTTTGGGTCTCATAACCTGCGGCAAGAACGTTCATCTAATTCATAGATCGCGGCTATCCGCCACATTTAACTCGTCTTACGGCCTTATTTTGGTGTATAGTTTGTTAGATTCATACACACGGAGATTCCGATGCGAACTAATATCATGATCGATGAAACATTAATGGCCGATGTTTTAAGGGCGACAGGGGTGAAAACCAAGCGCGAAGCAGTAGAACTCGGTTTAAAATCTTTGTTGATGCTAAAACAGCAAGAAGCCATTAAAGCGTTTAAGGGCCGATTAACATGGGAAGGCGATTTGGAGCAGATGAGGACTGATGGATGATTCTGGTCGATTCCAGCGTCTGGATCGATTATTTCAACGGCACAGAAACGCTGGCGACTAAAAAACTGGACGGATTACTGGGCGTGCAACCGGTATGCACTGGCGATTTGATTCTGGCGGAAGTGTTACAGGGTTTTCGGCAAGATGAGGATTATCAAGCGGCCAAAAAATTACTGTGTGCGTTACCCGTACACGCCATGTTAGGGGCTGCCATGAGTTTAAAAGCTGCCGATAATTTCAGAAATCTGCGCAAACAAGGCTTTACCATCCGAAAAACCATCGACACGATGATCGCTACTTACTGTATTGAAAACCACTTACCGCTGTTGCATTCAGACAAGGATTTTCAGCCCTTCCAGCAGTTTTTGGGTCTACAGGTTGTGTGAAAGGGCGTGACGTTGCGCCTTTCAGAGTTGAAAGGGTTCAATAAAGCACCTGTAAGTCGGTGCCGAAACCATAGAACTGGGGTAATACATGGAAATCCGCCCTATCCACACTGATGATGACTTTAAGGCCATATTGCATGAAGTCTCTGCTTATTTCGATAACGAACCGGAACCCGGCTCGCCAGAGGGTGATCGTTTCGAGGTTTTGCTGACATTGGTTAAAGCTTATGAGACTAAGCACTTTCCGATTGATCTGCCCGATTCGCCCCACAGCTCGTTAACATCTGGTAAATCTGGTCAGCCTATTGACCTTGCAGCAGCACAATATGACCCACATGCCGGACACGCATAGGCAAGGTGTCATCCAGGGCATTGAGCCAATCGTCGATATGGTTGATTTCCATGGCAACGTGAATTTTACGTTGCCCCAAGTCCGAATTTAGCAATAGCACCCGTCCACGACGGTAGCGGTTGATTTCCGTGACGACGTCTTGCAAGGCTACGAAATTCATCACCAGTCGGCCTCGACGCCAGGCATTTGCAGCGGCTAGGTCGGTGGCTTTAACATCCCCAAGCATCTGGTCGTTGAATGCTACATGATCTCCCGGCTTGAGGGTGACGGTTTCAAGGATTTCACCCTTTGCCGAGGCGCGGGTGGTTCGCACTTTGCCTTCCAGTAGGGTGACATCTCCTACTGAGTCGTTGTAGCGCACCACAAACCGGGTGCCGATGGCTTCGGTGGTGGTGTTGCCGGTCATGACCCTGAAGGGGCGATTCTTATCGTGGGCAACTTCAAATTCGGCCTCGCCTTGCAACAGTAAAATGCGGCGTTCGTGTTCACTTAAACTGACATCCAGCGCGGTATCGGTATTGAGGTAAACGGTGCTGCCGTCGGCTAAATGAAGAGTGCTTTGCTCGCCGATCAGGGTGCGATAATCGGCAAAGGGATGTTGCAGGTAATCGAAGCAGAATGTATTGCAGATGAGCAGGAGCAGCGCTGCGGCAACCGCCAGACCTAAGCCCCAGCGGGCAATGGCTGAAATAGCTGAGCGATTAGATTGGGATTGTGTGCGTTGCGCTGGTGGATTTCGTCTGTCGGGTAGGACGCCACTATTACTTTGTCTGGCAGCATGCAATGAAATAATGGTGGCGCCGCCCTGACTGGGTTGCCCGGCACTTTCTTTATGTTGAGAAAACGCCGTGCCGAATTCGGCAGTATTGCTATCCAGATTCTGACGGTTATTTTCGTCAACCGGAAGCACTAAGTCGAGCATGTCCCAGAGCTTGGCGATTTTAAGATAAGCCTTCTCGTGAGCGGAACTGAGTCTGCGCCATTCTGCAATTGCGGCCTGTTCGTCGGCTGTGCTGTCACCCGATGCCAATCGGGCATGCCAGGTAACAGCCTCTTCTTCCAGGCGTTCACGCATTTGCGTAGTGGATTCATTCAAAGGCATGGGCATAACCAGTCGGGTGATTGATACAACCATAACGAATAACTTGGGGGTAAACCACATATTTACTTTTTGAACTCATGTCTGGTCATCTTCATTATTTAGCGCTTTGCGTAAGTGATTAAGGGTGCGAACAACCTCCTTTTCCACCAGGCTCTTTGAAATACTCAGTTGCGTTGCCACTTCCGCATAGGTCTGTCCTTCGATTCGAGTCATACGAAGAATCGTCATGCATCGTGGAGGCAGATCGGACATTAAATCCTGTAGTCTTTGAATTTCTTCGCAAAAAAGAGCGATAAGCTCGGGTGATGAGTTTTCATCTGCCTCAGATTTGTCCCCGTAGTGTTTTTCCAGCAGCGCAGACCGGCGCTGTTGTGTGCGAATGTGATCCACAGAAATATTGCTTGCAACCCGATATAACCAGGCACGCACTTCTATTTCAGTTTTGGGCGGCGGCTTCAGATGAGGTAATCTTAGATAAATCTCCTGCAGTAAATCAGCCGCCGTATCCTGACATTGGATACGTTTGGCCAAAAACTGATGGAGTTGGGGACGGGCTCCGAGATAAATGCAATTAATATCGTCTACAGAGAGTGACATGTTTACTGATGAAAGTTGATAGGGAACGGATAACCGCCGAATTAAATTATTCTGGAATTATAACGGCAAGGACGGGGATTTGACTAAATATGCGGCAATATCTGCCCATGGCGTTGCCAGTGACTCGGGTAGCAGGTTCTTAACGTTGGCCTGCTGAGTAGCAAACTTAGGACAATAAGACTCCTATCACCAAGCGAAGGAGTTTGTCATGAATAACGTTATCACCCAAAACAATGAACATCGCATCCCTTGGAATAAGGGTAAGCTGATTGGTCAGAAATCTCCACTCAAGCTCAAGGAAATCTGGGCCATCCGTATCCGCCTGCAATTGGCTAAGCAAACGCGCGAGCTGGCGATGTTCAATCTGGCCATTGATAGTAAGTTACGCGGATGCGATTTGGTGCAACTTCGGGTCTGCGATGTGGCACAAGGCAACAGAGTGTCATCGCGGACTATGGTCATGCAGCAAAAAACGCATAGACCAGTGCAGTTCGAAATCACCGAGCAAACCCGCGATTCTTTATCTGCGTGGATTAGCCTAGCCCATCTCCGCTCAGATCAGTATCTGTTTCCGAGTCGGATTCATGATTCTCCCCATATATCGACAAGGCAATATGCACGTATTGTAGAGAACTGGGTCAAATCGATTGGACTCGACCCGGCAGCCTACGGAACTCATACGATGCGCCGGACTAAAGCAACGTTGATTTACCGGCGAACCAAAAACTTGCGAGCAGTGCAATTGCTACTAGGGCATTCCAAGCTGGAAAGCACGGTCAGGTATCTTGGTATTGAGGTCGATGATGCGCTAGAAATATCGGAACAAACTGAAGTTTAACCAAGCCTTTTAAGGTACTCCCCATTGTCAAGACCAAAATATCATGAAATTAAGATAGAGGCCGGTTGATTAAAAGTTGTTATTTCCGTATTTTCAAGACGCTTTCTCAAGTACACATCGGCCGGAGTTAGATAAT
>JABFSH010000004.1 GCA_013140705.1 Methylococcaceae bacterium | reverse complement strand
TGTGCCGCTATGCGTAAGTTAATTCATATCGCCTTCGGCGTAATCAAATCCGGCAAGCCTTTTGACCCTAGCTATGCCATCTAAATATCGCTTGCTTTTAGGCCGGCAAGACGGTATCTGCCGGAATAGACGACCGTAACTATCTATACAGGAGTCTTGGTCATTACTTCGGAAATCACAATGGTGCAAGACTCAATTAGTAACGACTGCCAACGCCATTACCTAAAAACGAACCGGCTGCAGCGCCTATTCCAGTGGCTAGTGGGTCGCCCCCGCCTAATTCGTAGCCAAACACACTACCTATAACACCACCCGCAAGACCTTGATGCGAACGTTGATCATAACCATACCGTTGTGGTGGATAATATGCAACCGGCGGTGGCGGCGCATAGTAATTATTGACCTGTGGAAGCGGATAGTAATAGTTCACTTGGGCTGGAGGGTAATAACCGTAGCCTGGCCCCCTGCCGTGATGTCTGTGATGATGGCCCCACCCATGGCCATGATGTCCATGATGATGCTCCCCACCATCAGCCTGAGATGCAGAGGAATACAGTATCGCAACAGCCACTAACTGAATCAATAAAGGTATTTTTTTCATTGTTTTTCTCCAAAAGTAATGATTGGTTTTATCAAGATTTTTAATGAGTAATCATCTTTGGTGATTATTATGGCAAGCTAACATGAACAACTGCTTAACCAATTCAATGGCAGATCAAATTTTTTTGCGATTTTAATGCAAAGACACCAGATATCAGACTAGGGACTCCAAGAAGGCTTTGAGTTGTTTCTTGATAATGTAAGCGCTTGGTCTATTATTAAGCGTAACAATCTGCTAGCTAATGGAATCTTCCAACCCCTGAGTCATTCACACGCTAAGTTGAAAGCAATTTTCGTTGCCAGTCGAAAACCAGTCTTCCGGGTCTTTTAAGCACTAATCAAACAGGAATGGTTAAACAAATCACTAATTTGATGATCGGAACTGTAAGTTTTCTAGATATACGTCGTATATACCCAATCATTCAATTGCAAGTCAGTCGTATGCAGGGAAAAAATTATGGCTGATAAAATCCAAACATCAAGAACCATTTTGTTGGTTGACGATGAACCCAATATTACCAGCGCACTTAAACGAACGTTGCGCCGCGACGGCTATAACATCTTAACCGCGAATAGCGGGGAGGAAGGGCTCAATTTGTTAGCCGTTCATGAGGTAGGGGTGATCATCTCTGATCAACGTATGCCGCACATGACCGGAGTGGAGTTTCTACGCAAGGTTAAGGCGTTATATCCCAAAACATTCCGCATGGTGCTTTCCGGGTATACCGAACTTGAATCGGTCACCAGCGCCATCAATGAAGGCGCCATCTATAAGTTTCTGACAAAGCCTTGGGATGACGATCAGCTCAGAGAAAATACAAGAGAGGCGTTTCAGCGTTATGAAATGGAACAGGACAACTTTCGGCTTACCAAAGAACTGCAAAGTGCCAATGATAAATTGTCCAGGCTAAATCTGAATCTGGAACAACAAGTTGCTGATAAGACACGAGAGATTGTTCATAACATTAACTTATTGGAAATTTCCCAAGAAATTCTTGAGAGTCTACCCATCGCAATTTTAGGCATCGATGAACAGGAGATGATCGCAGCATCCAATAAACAAGCTGATGTGCTTGTTTTAGGCAAGACGGGGGGCTGTTTGCTGGGAACGATGGCAAGTGATTATTTGCCCGATATTCTTTTACAGATGTTGCAAAAAAATATTCCAGCCGACAAGTTGGAGTTTGATGGCTACTTAGTGCGATTTACCGATGATATGTTTATTCGGGTCTGGATCAGTCCGATGGGAGAAGCCAGTCGGTCCAAAGGCAAGATTGTTGTAATTATTCCTGTCAAGGAGGCTTAATATGGAAACTGTAACGCATAGCAACAAAGATATCACTGAAACCATTTCGAAAAATAAATTTGTTCGTCTGGCAGAGTTGCCATCATTACCCGCATTGCTCATGGAAGCATTGCGTGAAATCAATGATAGCCAAGATATAGGTATTCTGGCAGACAAAATTGGTCAGGATCCGCCGTTGGTAGCACGATTGTTACGCATTGCCAATTCTCCATTCTATGGTATGTCGAGAGAGATTGGTACTTTGCGGGAAGCGATACATTTGTTGGGGATAAACCGTGTCAGGCATATGTTGTTGGGTATTTGTTTTCCATCCATGTTGCCCGTACCGCACAAGGACTTCGACTATACAACGTTCTGGCATCATTCCATGGTAGTGGCAGATTGCACGCGCCAACTCGCCAACGCTACGGGAATCGATCGAGACAGTGCGTTTACGGCAGGTTTATTGCACGACATTGGTCGACTGATTATTGTTTTTCTTTACCCTGGTGAGTTCAGTAAAATTGCGGCACAATCGGATCAGCCTTTAATGTTGGCAGAACGGCAGGTATTGAGTTTTGATCATATGGAGATAGGTGGCAAAGCGGCACAGTACTGGAATTTACCGATTGCTATCCAGGAAAGTATCGAGCTGCACGAAACGCCTCCCGAACCCAATGATACCAAATCACTCGCTTCATTGGTTTATGTTGCCAATTTATTGGCTATCGAATCGAAGCAGCAGAATGAATCTTCTTTGGCCAGGGAGGAAGCCATTCGCCTAACGCTGGATATTCATCATATTCCATTAGATAAGGCGGCACTATTTGTGGACGCTGCAAAGCAGTTTGCCGATCAAGTTGTCGCAGCAGTTTAACAAGGGAATACTATGCCGCTTAAAAATTTGCAGAATTCATACTGGATTTATGATTTTTATCAACTGGGCCAACCCGATTTGGTGCCAGTCAACGCAAACGAATCGTTTGAACAGATTCTTCTGTGCCATGTTCTAAAAGAGTTAAAGGCCACGAGTGGTTCTCTGTCGCTATGCCAGGGTGACAACAATAATTGTTTGAGAATTGTTGCCGGTACCGGCCTGTCGGAAAACTATGTTGGTCGAGTAATACCCGTGGGAGTCGGGGTTATTGGTTGGGTCATGGAAAATAAACAAGCGCTGTTTTTAAAAGGTAATGCTAACCATGATGCGCGTTTGCGTGAACCTGTCATCAAGCCAGATTCCCAAATTCCATCAACAGCGCTTTGCTGGCCATTAGCAATCGGTAATCGGTTGATTGGTGTGTTATGCGCCAATAGTTTTGATGAGGGTGTGACATACACGGAAGCTGATTTAGAACGTAATCATATTTTAGTTAATCTGACCACACTGGTGATTGAAAACTCTTGGCTGCATGGTACACAACAGAAGCGTATCGAAGAGCTTGCCGCAATCAATGACCGCTATATCAATTCGAATAAGCAATTACAAGAAACGCACAATCGGCTGCAGCAATCGGAAAAGCGATTGACGGAAATACTCGATTCATTAGATAGCGTTGTTTGGTCGATGACGCCAAAAACGCTTGAAATGCTCTATCTTAATCAGGCAGTCGAAGAAATTTCAGGTAGACCAGTAGCCGATTTTTTTAATGATCCTCATTTATGGTTCGACATTATTTATCCCCGTGACCGGAAATGGATGGAAGCCTCCTTGGATAATTTAAGGAGCACTGATGTACAGAAATTAACTTATAGAATTCTTCGTCCAGACGGTGAATTGCGTTGGTTATTTCACCACATGCGTATCGTTAATGACGATCTCGGAACGCCTACACGTATAGACGGCATTACCGTAGATATTACGCAACATAAAATTGCCGAAGACTTGCTCAAGCAACGCAATGAAGAATTGCAAACAGCGTTAGATAAGATTCAGGAAGTTCAAAGTCAATTGGTTCAATCAGAGAAGCTGGCTTCAGTGGGTCAGCTCGCGGCAGGCGTCGCACACGAAATTAATAATCCGATAGGCTATATGAATTCCAATTTGACGTCATTAAAGAATTATGTGAAAGATTTATTGGACCTGGTTGCGTTATACGAAAACACGGAGTCTGTATGGGCTGATGCAGAACAACAATGCACGATTCAAGAATTCAAAAATAAAATCGATTTGGAGTTTCTGAAAACGGATGTGCTTGATTTACTCGATGAATCACATGAAGGTGCTTGTAGAGTTAAAAAAATTGTACAGGATCTCAAAGATTTTTCGCATGCTGGTGGCAGTGACGAATGGCAATGGGCCAATTTGCACAACTGTCTGGAAAGTACACTGAATATTGTTAATAACGAAATTAAATATAAGGCTAAAGTAATCAAGGAGTATGGCGATATTCCTGATGCATGGTGCCTGCCGCATCAATTGAATCAGGTTTTTATGAACCTGTTGGTCAATGCGGCTCACGCTATCGAAAACGAAGGTACAATTACAATTCGCACAGGCTCCGAACCTGACCATATTTGGGTGGAAGTCAGTGATACCGGGAAAGGCATTGCACCCGAGCACATTAATAAAATCTTCGATCCTTTTTTCACGACCAAGCCGGTAGGAAAAGGCACCGGGCTGGGTCTTTCTGTTTCATATAGCATTGTTAAAAAACACAACGGGGAAATTCGTTTGGATAGTCGTGTCGGTGAAGGTACTACTTTCCGTATTCTCTTGCCTAAAAAAGCGGAACCCAATACCCCGTGAATGCCATTCCATCAGTCGATAATAATCAAGTACAGCCAGCGTTACTATTTGTTGATGATGATCCCAATGTACTCAAGTCACTACGACGGTTGTTTCATAATGAGAAATATCGAATCTTTCTGGCAGCCTGTGGTGCTGAGGGTTTGGAGATATTAAAGCAGTTAAAAGTTGATTTAATCATTTCGGATATGCGTATGCCTGCTATGAGTGGCGCTGAGTTCTTTACGCAAGTCTATGCATTGTGGCCTGAAACAGTTCGAATATTATTGACGGGATATTCCGATTTGCAGTCTACCATTGACGCCGTAAACAAAGGACGCATCTATAGCCATTGCAACAAGCCATGGAATGATGAAGAACTCAAGCTACTGGTTCGCAATGCGCTGGAACAAAAATATCTTAGGGAAGAGCAGGTGCGCTTGTCGACCATTGTCAGAGTACAAAACGACGAACTGAAAATTCTCAATGAGCATCTTGAAGAAAGAGTTGAACAGCGAACAGCCGAGCTGAGCAATACACTTCAACAACTGGATCAGACCAATACCTCGTTAAAGCATCAAGAAGAGCAATTGCGTCGACTGAATTACGCTTATGCGGTATTGTGTCGCTGCAACCAAACCTTGATTCATGCCACTAATGAAGAAGACTTTATTTATGACTTTTGCAGCAGTATTGTTACGTCTGGGCATTATCTTGCCAGCTGGATAGATATTGTCGAAGCGGATGCAGAACCGCAACACCTGTTAAAAGCCAGGGCCAGCTACCAGCTGCAGGTTAAAAACAATAAAATCAGTCATCTGGGGTTTGATCCGAATATCAGCCCGGCAAAGTGTGTACTGGAGCAGGAAGCTTCAGTGATTTGTCGCAGTATAAAGGATGATCATCGATTTTTTCTATGGCGAGATACGCTTGTACGCATGGGATGTCAAACGGTCATTTGTTTATTGATAAAAGCACATGACCGTATTCTGGGGGTATTAAGCATATGTGCTGATGAAGAGGATGCGTTTGCCGACCAGGAGTTCAATCTCCTGGAAGAACTGGTTAATGATTTGGCCTTTGGTCTCGTCACTTTGCAGTCTCAGGCCGTCAAAGACGAATTGGAAAAAACCTTGCTGCTTCGTAATCAAGCAATTGAAGCGGCGCGCAATGGCATCATCATTACGGATGCCAGACAACCCGGTAATCCCCTTGTTTATGCGAATCCAGCGTTTAAACAAATCACCGGTTATGAGCTGACCGATACATTGGACTCCAATTTCTCGTTTTTAAATGATGAAAGCCATGATCAAACTGGTTTGGAAGCTTTTAATGTAGCCATTCGTCAACGGCAATCAGGCCATGCCATTTTTCGAAATCATCGTAAGGATGGGACACTATTCTGGAATGAACTGAATATCGCTCCGGTCAAAAATGCTAGTGGTGAAGTGACCCATTTTGTCGGGATTATTGATGATATTACTGAATTCAAAACCTATCAGGAGCAACTGGAGTATCAAGCTACCTGTGATTCATTGACGGGATTGACCAACCGAAATCTTCTGAATGATCGCCTGGATCAAGCGATAAGAAGCGCACAGCGGCATCAAAATGAAATCTGCATCTTTTTTCTTGATCTCGACAACTTTAAAGTCATTAACGATACGCTGGGCCATTCGGCTGGCGATGAGCTGCTGAAAGTGATCGCTCAACGCCTGCAGAAGTGTGCAAGAGCCGAGGACACCATAGCCCGTTATAGTGGTGATGAATTCGTGTTTGTCACACCCCAGATTGCCAAGATGGAAGATGCGGTTCTGATTGCGGAGCGATTGATTGCTGAAATATCACAGCCTCTGCAAATTAAAGGCCACAAAATTCAAGGAACAGCCAGTATCGGCATCAGTTTTTATCCTCACGACGGACTGGATAAGGAAACACTCCTGCAGCACGCTGATACCGCCATGTATCACGCCAAGGATAAAGGACGCAACACATTTTGCTTTTATACGGAAGAACTGAATTTGCGACTGATGCAACGCTTGACCCTGGAAGGGGATTTGCGTCAGGCACTGAAGCACGAACAGTTTAAAGTGTTCTATCAACCTAAATTTGATTTGCATACCGGCACTATTAGCGGTGTAGAAGCCTTGTTGCGCTGGTATCATCCCGAAAAAGGCATGATTCCCCCTGACCAGTTCATTCCATTTGCTGAAGATACCGGATTGATCCTGCCCATAGGTGAATGGGTATTGCGTACTGCCTGTATACAGGCAAAGGCCTGGCATGATGCTGGGTTGCCTGATATTTCCGTGGCAGTCAATGTTTCGCCCAAACAACTGCATGTTTCCAATTTTACCAAAATGATTTGTGATGTTTTGAAGGATAGCGGCTTGGACGCCTGCTACCTGGACTTGGAGCTAACCGAGGGTGCAGTCATGAGGGAGCCCGAAAAAATGGTTCAAACGCTGACGCAGCTTAAGGCTATTGGTGTACAGATTTCAATGGATGATTTCGGCACCGGTTATTCCAGTCTCAGCTATTTGAAACGCTTTCCTTTCGATAATCTCAAAATTGATAAAGCCTTTATTAAAGATATTCCTGATGATCAGGGTGATGTGACATTGGTGTTAACCATCATTGCGATGGCCCATAACTTCAAACTTAAAGTTATTGCAGAAGGTGTGGAGACGCAGGCGCAGATGGATTTCCTCAAACTCAAAAAATGTAATGTCATTCAGGGCTATTTCTTTAGTCGACCGCTACCCGCCCACGAATTAGAGAAATTGCTCAGAAAAGACTAAGGGGTAAATACCGCACAACTCATTGGATTTGGTGTTGAAAAAAATGAGTTGACCATGGCCCAAAGGCTAGTATTATCATGTAACACGAGACGGCGTGAGTAAAGCGTTGATGCTGAACAGCCTTTTTCCTGGCTATCATCACCCATCTCAAAAGTTATCAAAGCCGGGAGATTTGAATCTCCCTTTCCATTCGCTTTACTTCCATTCATAACCAAAAGGATGATTTAACACTATGTTAATCGGGTTGCCTAAAGAAATTAAAGATAATGAGAGCCGAGTTGGCATGACACCGGGTTTAGTCAGAACGCTGGTGCGCAGTGGACATCAAGTGCTGGTGGAGCGCGGTGCCGGTGAGGGTAGTTCACTAACGGATCAGGAATACCAGGCTGCGGGTGCTGATCTTGTACCTCAAGCGGAAGATGCTTGGAAGGCTCAACTGGTAATCAAAGTAAAAGAACCCGTGGTTTCGGAATACCACTATTTGCGTCAGGATTTGACGTTATTTACGTATCTGCATCTGGCGTCCAATAAGCCGCTAACTGATGCATTATTGGCGAGTGGCACCACCAGCATTGCCTATGAAACCGTACAAACCGATGATGGTAAACTGCCATTGCTAATTCCAATGAGTGAAGTCGCTGGCCGTATGGCAACCCAGGTAGGCGCTACTTATCTGCAGAAATCACATGGTGGACGCGGCATACTGATGGGCGGTGTTCCAGGTGTGGCGCCAGCAAATGTCGCCATTATAGGAGGCGGTATTGTCGGCAGTAATGCGGCGAGGGTCGCCGTGGGCTTGGGCGCTCAGGTCACCGTGCTGGATGTGAATCATGAGCGACTTAAATATCTGGATGATCTCTACCGTGGCCATTTACATACCCGCATGAGCGATGATGCCAGTATTGAAGAAATCGTCTTTCAGGCTGATTTAGTTATAGGTGCCATATTGATACCGGGGGGACGTGCGCCCTGGATCATCACTCGCTCGATGCTGCCCCAGATGCGTAATGGCGCCGTGATCGTAGATGTCGCGGTTGATCAGGGGGGCTGCGTAGAAACGACGAGGGCCACCACGCACAGTCAACCAACCTATGAAATCGACGGCGTGCTACATTATTGCGTCGCCAACATGCCGGGCGCCGTGCCTCGCACCAGTACCTTTGCACTGACCAATCAGACCAGCGCCTATATTCAAAAACTGGCGAATGAAGGGATAGCCGCCCTACAGAACGGCACACCGCTGCAACGTGGTCTCAACACCTATCGAGGTCATTTAACCTACCCGGCTGTTGCGGAAGCCTTTAATTTGCCGTATATGCTGCCTCACCAGATCATTTGGTCCGGAACGCAGCATTTTGAGTGATGGATAATAACGATGTTGCGTCGTGTTGGAACGCAGAACGCCTCAATTGATAATTGATGTGCCCTTAATCTGCACAAAAACAGCCATGCCCAGGTTAATGTTGAGTAGTTGTGCAGACTTGCTGGTGATGTGCGCCAGCAACATCTGATCCCCCACAAGCAAGCGGACAATGCTCCGGCCTCGGTTATCATCTACGATACCGGTGATGGTCGCTGGCAAGACATTAAGAATACTCGTGAAGACTGGTGCTTCGAGGACGATACTGACATCGCGTGCGTAGATTTGTACGCGAAGGGGAGTTCCAATTTCGGCATCAATGACGGGCAGGCTCAGTATGCCGCCCGCAAAAGTAACACGAGTCAGGTGATAATCCGCTTCATGAGCGATGATTGTCGCCTTCCAAACAGTCGAAGCATCCCGATCCTGCGCCAACGGTGTGTCGACACAGCTCAACGTATCTGATAACGCACCTGCAGCCAGAACATGACCGTTTTCAAGCACGACGAGATGATCGGCGAGTTGTGCGACTTCTTGTAAGGAATGGGTGACGTAGATGATCGGAATACGGGTTTGTTGATGCAGTCGATCCAGGTACGGCAATATTTCCTGTTTACGTTTGATATCCAATGACGCTAGCGGCTCATCCATCAGTAGAATTTCAGGTTTCAAAGCCAGTGAACGGGCAATGGCAACCCGCTGACGCTCTCCTCCCGACAGACTATCCGGCATCCGTTTGAGTAAATGACTGATGCCCAGTAGTTCCTGAATATGATGAAACTCCATAGGGCTTGGAGGCTGTGAGATGCGTTTCAAACCAAAATTCAGATTGGCCGAGACCGTCAAGTGAGGGAACAAGTTGGCTTCCTGAAAAACATAGCCTAACGGGCGTTTATGCGTAGGAAGAAATATATTGTGTTCACTGTCTTGCCACACATGCCCATTGATTTCAAGAAAACCCTGTGGTGCTCGTTGCAGTCCGGCAATGCAACGAAGCAGGGTGGTTTTGCCAGAGCCGGAATGTCCGAATAATACAGTGACGCCAGTTCCGGGTAATTCAAGGTTGACGGCTAGCTGAAATGCGCCGTAATCGAGTTTAAAGCTGGCGGTGATCGGCTGGGTCATTTCAGTTGATGGGTAACAGGCTGGGTTTTCAGTACAGTGTAGAGAACCAGCAGAACAGTAAAAGAGAATGCCAGCAAACAGCCTGCAAGCCAGTGAGCTTGGCCGTATTCCATCGCTTCGACATGATTGTAGATTTGCACCGACACAACACGGGTTTTATCGGGAATATTGCCTCCGACCATCAAGACGACACCAAATTCGCCAACCGTATGGGCAAAGCCTAAAATGGTAGCGGTCAGAAAACCGGGTTTAGCCAGCGGTAAGACCACGCTGAAAAACGTATCCAGCGGACTGGCGCGTAAGGTGGCCGCCGCTTCCAATGGCTGCTCGCCGATGGTGGTGAACGCGGCTTGCAAAGGTTGTACGACAAACGGCATAGAATATAGAACCGAGGCTATCACCACACCCGGAAAGGTAAACGGCAACGTGCCTAAACCGAGCCAGTTAGTGAATTGACCGACCGGTCCGGCCGGCCCCATCAATACCAGTAAATAAAAGCCCAAAACCGTTGGTGGTAATACCAGCGGCATCGCTACGACAGCATTGATAATGCCTTTCCAGGCGGAATGTGTCCGGGCAAGCCACCAGGCCAGTGGGGTACCAAGCAGCAGCATTAACGCAGTGGCGATACTGGCTACTTTGAATGTGAGCAATAAGGTGTCAAGATCGGCGGAGGTTAGCATAAACGTGTTAAGCTGATTATTTTGGTAAATCGTATCCGTATTTTTCGATAATAGCCAATGCCGGAGCTGATTTTAAGAAAGTCATTAACGCCGGTGCTGCCGGGTTCTCGGCACCTCGCTTCAATAATACAGCACTTTGTTTGATTGGCGTATAGTCATCGCCAGGAATAATCCAGCCAGAACCACTTGCAATTTTACCGTTTTCAATAACTTGCGACAGTGCTATAAAACCCAGTTCGGCATTAGCAGTAATAAGGAATTGAAGTGTTTGCGCTATGTTTTCACCCTGCACGAACAAGGGTTGTAATTTCTCGAATAATCCATTCTTTTTCAATACCTCAACTGCCGCTGCTCCGTAAGGGGCCAGCTTGGGATCGGCCAAGGCCAGATGTTTAAAATCGCCACTTGCCAGGATTTTCCCCTGATCATCAACATAACCCGGTTTAGCAGACCACAGCACCAGCTTGCCCAGCGCGTATACGAAACGGCTATCCTGGACAGTCAAGCCTGATTTCTCTAATTTCTGAGGACCTTTTTCGTCTGCCGACAACAGCACTTCAAAAGGTCCGCCATTTTCAATTTGCGAGACGAATTTGCCGGATGAGCCGAACGATAATTTAGCACTGTGGCCTGTAGCCTTTTCAAATTCGGCGGCAATTTCCGTCATCGGCTTGCTGAAATTAGCGGCGACGGCAACCAAGACCGACGCAGCCCAGCTTTCGTGCCCAAATTGCAGCAACGTTGCCGTGATGAAAATGCGGGTAAAGTTAGGTACAGGCATAAATTCTCTCCAAAATTGACTAAAGCGGAATGGGTAAGCCTTCACAGGCATGGATACAAGCCTTGGGCTGTTCGTTAAAATCTAAACATACTTTGCACATAAAAATAATCGACGTCCTGTGGATTCGGCGCCGACGGTGCCTGTTTGGCGAATTTGCCTTTAAATAAATGCGCCCAGCCGGATTCCAGATTCAGGCTGCTATTGACATCCCAGCGCAGCGATATTTCGATTTGCTGACCGATAAACGAACTGGTGTTGCCTGTTCTATCGCGCAGTCCTGCCGTCGTCCAGCTATCCTTGTCTTCAGCCAGCCAATACAACCGATGCGCCACGATGGCCTGAACATCGGAGTGCGGCGAAAATGCAAGCCGGACGCCGGGCGTATTGATATTGCTGCGGGCAAAAGCGCCGTAAATACCGGTCGGACCGAATTCGAAGCGCCGCGCGCCGAACAAAGTGTCGAAGCGTTGATCCTTGTTGTCATTAGGCTCATGGTCGCCGCTGGCGTAATCGTATTCCACCGCCAAGCGCGGCGACCAGGGAATATCAAAGGTGTAACCTGCGTCCAGATGTTGATACCAGGCGGAATGGTCTAAATTAGTACTATTGTTGGCGGCGGTCGATGAACGCACCGTGCCGAATTGGCCGATGGTTTCGGACTGAAAATCGAAACTTCCATTGGCTGGTTTGATGTAAAAACGCATGCCGGGGGTAAAATACCGTCGATTGCTGGTTGGATTGCGGTTCCGGTCGCCTTCATCCAGGTGATACAAATACAGTTCGGCGTTAATGCCCCAGGTGATGTCGTATTTTTCCAGAATCCCGCCGGAAAACCAGCTTTGGTATTCTGGTTCATCGAAACTGTGGAATCCATCAAGAAGTTGCGCCGCGTTATTCGGATAGCGGCCAACCGGTTTGGTAACAAAAGCATTGAATTGCCAGTGGTTGTAGTCGACAACCCGAAGCCGGAAACCGTCGAAACTATTGATGGTGTTGCGCATAGCATTTCTGGCAATCAGGCGGCGGCTGCCGAAATTCAGCGTTTGCCGTCCGACGATAGCATCAACACCCAGACCGCTGTAAAACACGTTTTGATCGGCCCAAGCCAAGTAACCCTGGATAAAATCTGCCTCGTCGACATGGGTGTTATTGATAGCGGAGCCTTCATCCGAGCCGAATTGCCAGGCATCCAAAAATTCGGCCCCGGCGCGTAAGTGCTTGAAATGCGCCTCCACAAACAAATCGGTCTGCAACGGAATTTGCTGGTCGCCCCCCTTGCCGTTGGCCTTGAAACTGCCGTCGATAGTCTCGTAGCGAGTGCGTTGCTCCAGCGATACCGTCAGCCAGTCTGGCAGATGCAGTGCATCGTGCAGATTCCAGACCGGTTTTTCGTATTTATCAGAGCCCAACAAGGCATCGGACATCTGGCTGGAGAAAGCGGCAAACGGGGGCCGCGTGTAGGTTTTCTTTTCCGCTGCATTAATAGTATCGCTGCTGCTCATATACAAGCCGCCTCCGGCGATCAGGTTGAGTGCATGGCTGAACACAGCCCCTGCCATATGTTTTCCTGGTTTCATCAATCACCTGTAATTTTTTGTTGTAGGACACATCGACAGTATTTCGTCGATGTGGGCAAACCTTATTCGAGTAAGACTCTGTCATGAGAACGGTTTTAGTATAAATTCGTTATATACAAAAGTAAATAACGTATATAAACAAGATTGTTTCAGCTTGGGAAATAATGGGTTACTGACTTTTGTCATACAGTGGAACAAAAAATTTTATTCATTTGTGGAATACTGATTACGCTATTATGGTGGCTGATCAACATAGCTTTCTATTGTTCTATGATCATTTGATTGTGAAATAGGTACTGAGAGTTGGGCTTATGAGTGAACCTAGAAAAAGCAATTCACCACGAAGGTCACGAAGAACACGAAGAAAAAACAGCGAATTATGGAAGAATATACGTATAAAAAAACTTCACCTTTTGGGTGTCTATGAATTCTTTGATAACACTTTGAAACTCTTCGTGAACTTCGTACTCTTCGTGGTTCGACTGCCGAATATAGGGTGAAGGGAGTTGTTGAAAATGAAGCTCACCCAACCAAAGCTCGTTTGATTGCGGCATGAATGGACCATATAACGGTTCGTCAATTTCATTATCGCAGATCATAAAAAGGATGCCGCATGAGGCTGGCATCCCATTGTTAACAAAAGCTATCTCGGGTTAATTTTTTTGAATTTAGCCGCGTCTTCTGAACACCGGTGGCGTTTCCTTTGCTATAGAAATGTGCACCAACCCCCCGTTAACTGGCCGCTTTGAGCGACCCAACATTCATCGCGAATGGGCCGGTTTTCGAAGCAGCATACCAGGATCTCACGAGTGCCGGCAGCATAACGAGTCTGAGTTGAAAAGCTGGTTCCTGAAATATGTGGTGTCATACCACGTGATTCGGCATGGTGTGACGAACGGCTAAGGACGGTCGGTTATTCGAGCGATAAAGGCCCGCTTTCCCGCTGGGCTGAATTCAGAAAATAGCGGCCTTCACCGTAGTTCACTACCCGTTGATAAGGTAGGGTGTCGAGCTCGGCGAGGTAAGAAATGGAATGGGTTTTAACCAAGCAATAGATGGTTTCACCTTCCTGCAAAGCCATGTCACGGCAAGCCCCCGGCGTAATTTCCACCAGCAATGTACAACCGCAATCGACTTGAACGATTAAGCTCTCGCCGGTCGGGATCAGTGCGCAGATTTGCCCCTTTATTTGGTTTTGTATCGATATGCCGGAGATATAACTGCGCGATAGCGCGATGTCGTTGGCGCGTATCGATACTTGAGCCTGCCTGCCGACCGCTAAATGCGGCCGTAGCGGCAAGGTCAATGGTAAACCAAAGCTGTGCGCCAGACTACAACCGGACAAATAGTCATGGCGGTGGAGGGTCACCGGCAAGATATTGTCAATCTGGCGGATACCCAGATAACGCAACATGCCTTGATATTTAGCGACTTCGAATAACGAGCCATAATGCAGTATTTTGCCTTGTTCCAGTAAGATCAGCCGGTCAGTCAGTTCCAGAATCTCACCTAAAGACTGGCTGGCATACAGGATTGGTAAGCCCAGTTCATTCTGCAAGCGTTTCAGAATCGGCAACAGTTGCATTCGGTAATCATTGCCGATGGCGGCAAAGGTATCATCCAATAACAACAATTGGGGTGATTTCAGTAGGGAGCGAGCCAATGCTACCCGCTGACGCTCACCGGCAGAAAGAAGTTCGATGGCATGATTGAGGATAGGGCCTAGTTCTAAAAGCTCGATTAAAAAATCCAGCCTGAAGATACGGCGCTGTTTTATAGTGCGATTATAAGCTACGGTCAGGTTGTCACGAACTGTTTCAGCCGAACTGGCACAATCGATTTGCAATACGGCGCCCACGGGACGCTGCTCAAGCGGCATCATGATGCCTTTGCGGCTGTCGAACAGAATTTTGCCATCCAGCACAATGTGTCCACTTTGTGGTTGGATGGTCCCGGCGATTAAACCGAGAATCGTGCTTTTGCCGGCACCGGATTTGCCAAACAGACCAACACTCGTATCGCTGACTGACAATTTCGTGTTCAGATCGAAATGACTTCGGCGTAGTTTGACATTCATTTCCAGCAGCATAATTACCTCTGTCGACTAAGTACAACTCGGCCGCAAACGAAAGCCGCTTAACAGCCGAGTTGCACTAATCATCATCCGGGAATCGCCAGAATGACGGCACCCGCTTTAAAGATAGCCGTGACTGCCTGGCCTTTACTCAAACCCAGGGTATCAACGCTATCGTTAGTCACGGTGGCGGCAATCTGCTCGCCACCCTTTGTCTCAATATCGACTTCAGTGTTGACCGCGCCGGGTTTAACTTGAGTTACTGTGCCTTGCAGCTGATTACGGGCCGAAAGCCGGTAGCCACCGAAATCTGTGACAATAATGATTTGCGGTGCCTTGACCAGGGCAATGATTTGTATGCCTGTCTTGATGGCCAGTGTTTCCGTGGAATCCTTGGTGATCGACGCGACAATCGTTTCTCCTCCCTTTAAGCCGATATGAACTTCGGCATTCACAGCTCCGATGCGCACTTCCTTGACGGTTCCGGTAAACTGATTACGTGCACTTGCTTTCATAGTGAATACCTCATTAGTTTTGTGGAGGTTTTAATAGTACTTCGTTGGTTAGGAAATGCTCAATCGTTATTTTGCCTCAATCAGACAGATTGCCTGATTGAGGATGGAATCAATAAAAAAGTTATTTTGCATAAACATGAATAACTTATAATCCCGTGTTACAAATTGCATCATCGACTGAGTTCCGATGCATATTGGAACTTATTCGCCTATTGCTAGTAAAATCAGAGTCCATTATATTACGTTATGTATAAAAGTAAACAACGATATATGGAAACAATTAGTTCCTATGAATGAAATTAATTGAGGCTGAGGAAATGGTTTTAGATTTTTTGAGTCAGCATATATTCAGTCAACGAGATGCCCAAAAATTCAAATGACAGTTTAATTAAATCTTGGGTTGAAGGTGAATTGCGCCTGGGCGGTACACTGGATAGTCGAATGATCGGCTTGCTGCGTGCTATCGATCAAAGTGGTTCAATCAATCAGGCCGCCAAACAGGTGGATTTAAGTTACAAAGGCGCCTGGCAAATGATAGAGCGAGCTAACAATTTTGCCCCCAAAGTTTTGATTAGCACCGCAACCGGTGGCAGCAAAGGTGGTGGCACGAAATTGACGGCTGCTGGTCTCGCCTTGCTAAAGCTGTTCACTCGTCTGGAACAGCAGCATAATGCGTTTTTACAGCAACTTAATCAAAGTCTGGCGGAAGATCCCGATATTCAGTTGCTGATGAAACGCTTAGTGATCAAAACCAGCGCGACGAATCAACTGTTTGGCACACTGGTCAGTATTGAATGCAGTTCGATTAATGTCGAAGTCGTTGTCAAATTAAAGGGCGGCGAAAAAATTAACGCGTCGTTGGCATTGTCAGAGTTTAGGCAGCTTGATCTTCAAGTCGGCAGTGATGTGTTGTTGCTGATTAATGCGACTGAAATTATGATCGCCACGAAGTTAGGCCGAGATCGTTGGTCTGCGCGTAACTTTCTGCATGGGTTTGTGATACGTGTTCAGTATGATGGCGTGGATTCGGAGATTGTTATTCAGCTTCCCGGCGGCGAAAGTCTTGCCGTCACTGTGACACAGATCAGTGCTGAATTGCTGGATCTAAAGCCGGGAGTTTCAGCCTATGCTCTCTTCAATAGTAATGCGGTGATATTAGGGCAACTGCTTAATGAGTCTGTAGAAACCTTAGCGAATAACAGCTAATTGCAGTTTCTTTCATAGACAATAGCTCTTACTCTTATCCGGTTTTTTTTATCACACAGTCAACAGTTCTGGTGTTTGTAAGGACTTAGATGTTAGATAATGGTAAATAAAGCCATGGAACCACAATAAAAATGAATATGAAAATTCGCGTTATTATAAAAAGACTATCAAATCCTCGCGTTAAAAGGCGATTAAAAATTTTCCTTTCTGTTTGGGGTAGCGTAATTATGATTGGTCTGACATTTAAGCTTGGCTATGATATTGGTTATTTTGACGCACAGTCACTTGAAAATGATCAAAACGCTGAGACGCCTATTACGCAAGTGCTGACAATGGAATCTGCTCAGCGTATTGTGTCAGGCGCGCTAAAAGAAGACCCGGCTAACCCCAAAACATTTGTGGCTCAAGTCATTAATAATAATAATAAACTTTCAACCATTATTATAGAAAACAATAAGCTGAAAAAAATTGCTTGGATTATGGATATGCGTTTGTTTTTTATTGCCGATCTGTTTAATAGCCAAGGTTTTAATTTAACCGAAAGTATTGAGCATACACACAATATCAATCGTGGCGATCATTGATTGCTCATAACAGACTGGAGGGAACACAAAATAGAAACTTATGACAAACAATTTATCGGTTTAGCCAGATTGTCCTATCTATTGAGATGTGTACTTTGTTCTTTTATATAAATTTGGAATTGATGGGTTCCATTTGAGGAACGGCGATATGCCTTGGCTCGAAAACGCCGGTATGCGCCTTCATAATCTTTTCATAATCTTGAGCTAGGATGCCATGTTGGCCAAGAAAATGGGTACTAAAATAAAAACTAGATAAAGCTTTCGCTTGACTAGCCCAGCTGGTTTTCTTGGTCGCCGCACAAATCAATCCAAGGAGACTATTTTATGAAACATACACATATCGCTGCAGCTATCGCTATTGTGCTAGCTTCACCCAGCAACGCTGCTGACTTTGAAAGCCAACACCTATGGACTTTTTCGCACACCGAAGCCAACGGTTCTAAAGCAATGGGCTCGGAAATTGTCGCTTACGACGCAACTAACAAGCGGCTATGGGTGATTGGTACCGATGCCAATGAAGCCAATGTGGGCAAGGGCGGTATTGATATTCTCGATCTTTCAGGTCAGCTGGTTCACAGCATCGACACCCAGATTCTGGGCGGCATCAATAGCGTTGCGGTAAAAAACAATCAAGCGGCGGTTGCAATTACTGCGCCCATGAAAACTAATCCGGGTTTAGTGCGTTTCTATGACGCCACTACTTATGCCAGTCTGGCTGATGTGACCGTCGGCGCGAATCCGGATGCCGTGACTTATACACCTGACGGCGGCCGCCTTCTGGTGGCCAATGAAGGCGAACCGAGCAGTTATTTAGTTGGCCCAAGCGGTGACCCCGAAGGTTCGGTCAGCATCATCAATGCCAAGACTTACCAAGCGAAAACTGCTGACTTTTCCAGATTCGACAGTAAGGCTGATAAACTGAAAGCCAAAGGTGTAAGACTTACCGGTCCTAATGCCACCGTTTCCCAGGATCTGGAACCGGAATATATCGCAGTGAATCACAACGGCAAACAGGCGTTCGCCACTTTGCAGGAAGCCAATGCCGTGGCGATCATCGATATTGCTACCGCGACGGTAACCAGCATAAAACCTATGGGCTTGAAAGATCATAGCCTGCCAGGCAAGGGACTGGATGCTTCTGATAGAGATGGTATTGATAGTAATCCTTTGAAGGGCAATATCCAAAACTGGAATATCAAAGGGATGAACATGCCCGATGGTATAGCCAGCTTTACCCAAAAAGGCAATCAGTTCTATGTTACCGCTAATGAGGGCGACTCTCGTGCCGATTGGCCGGGCGGCAACGACGAAGTTCGCGTAGGTAGTGCAATCGTCGATCCTTCACTGAATGCGCAACTCACCGCCTTACATGGTGCCGACTGGCAAACGAATAACGACAAACTCAACCGTTTGACAATATCATCTACCAGTGGCGACCTGGACGGCGACGGTGATCTAGACGAGTTGCAGGTATTCGGCGCTCGTTCGTTCTCGATCCTTGATGCAGAAGGCAAAAAGGTCTTTGACTCCGGTGATCAACTGGAGCAAATCATCAAGGGCTTGATCATTGCCGATCCAGCAAGTTACGCGGCATTGTGGGACGACGGGCGCAGTGATAACAAAGGCCCGGAACCAGAAAGCGTAGTGGTTGGCAAAGTCAATGGCCGTGACCTGCTGTTTCTGGGATTGGAGCGCTCCAATGCCATCATGGTGTGGGATCTAAGTGATCTGGAACACATCAGGTTTCTTGACATCATGTTTGTTGCAGGTGACGTTGGACCAGAAGGCTTAAGCTTTTTCAAAAATGATCAAGGCAGCTTCCTCGCCGTTGCAAATGAAGTCAGCGAAACCACATCGCTCTATCGTGTTTCAGCAGTTCCCGATAAGAGCAAATGAGGTCACCTCGGCGTTACCCTCACAGACGAGATGCCGTCAACCTGGTTATTCATTTTAAGTTGAAATTCATTTAACTTCTTCAGGTTGATTGAAGTCTGGGCGATGGCAAAATGTAACTTTGCCGTCGCTCCCTTCTTAAAGCTGTTTTTATTGGGTATTCGGTTTTACATTATTGTTCTTCAAAGTGGGACGAAAGTCAAAAACATACGCCTGATCGATGGTGATTATGACACGATGAAAGATCAACGGCATCGGCGCCATGAGGCTGAACTCGGAGTTTGGCAAAGGTGTAGAGCAAACATTTACGAGTAAGTCATCGAAAATTGCACGAATCCCGCTGTGACGGCAAAGACTAAAGTACTGGTGACTCTCAAACCCAATGCCCGCCCCCCAACAGTTAACGAAATCAAGCTTTTAAATCCTGAGTTAATTGACACAGCAATAAGAATTGCGTTGACTGCGACATTTATATCCAGTCCCTGCTGCGCCATTCGTGACATGGTTAGGGTAATGGGGTCAACATCAGCTAGGCCTGAGGCTGCAGCTAAAACATAAGCCCCCATGTTACCGTAATAAATGCTAAGTAGCTTGGATAGGAACAGAACAGCTAGCAAAAATACGCCGAACTTTAATGCCATCCCCAATTGAAACGGATTTTCAAGCGCCATGTCGTTATCGACTCTGAACTCGGGTGCTTTTCGCCATAACAGAAAAGCCGATAAGTAAGTTACGCCGCTCATCACTAGCAAGGCTGGGAGCAACAACGTAAAGAACTCCGGATTGATAACTGATGATAATAAAAGTGTCCGGAAAAACATCGTGGCACAGGCCGTCAAAATACCAGCGGAAAGTGCATTCTCGGACGATGGGCATTGTTTTGCCAGTTGTGATAAGTTAATTGTTACAGCAGTAGAGGATACTAATCCACCCAGAGCACCGGTTAGAATCGGACCGTGGCGATTGCCAACAATCTTAATTGCGAAATACCCCAAATAGGAAACTCCTGCGATCAACACGACCATCACCCAGATTTGGTAAGGATTAAACACCGACCAGGGCCCAAACCCTTGATCTGGCAGTATCGGCAGCATGACCACAGAAATCAGCAATAATTTTAACGTAGCGTTAAGTTCATATTCTTCCAGCTTGTTCATCCAGTGATGGAGCAACGGCTTGAAACCTAACAAAGAGGTGATGACTACTGCGGAAGCTGAGGTCAGTGTGATGTTACCAAAAACCGTTAGCGCACCCAGGATGAACGTGATCATCGAGGCAATAAGGCTCGTGATGCTTAAGTCTTCGAATTTGTCCAGACTTTTACTGTAAGCCACCAAGAGAACAAGTGTCAGGGCCAGGAATGCAATGCCCATAAACCAGATGCCAGTTTGCTTGGCAAGCAGAGCACAAAGCCCACCCATCACGCTAATCAATCCGTAAGTACGCAGACCAGCTATGCGAAGCCCCTCACCTCTGTCGCGGGTTCGCCAGCCGCGTTCCAGACCGATAAGCAGGCCTATTGCCAGTGCAACAGCCAGCAATTTAAATTTTTCCAGTTCAGTCATGGCTTCCTCCTTAATTGATGGTGAGTAGCCGGTTTGATCATTTGGCTGATTAAAAAGGCACTTTGCGAATAGGAAATGTGTCCAGCGAAAATGAACAATAGCGTGAATACTTATTTCCATTTTATCAGATTACATGTTAACCATTTTCCAAGATCGTCCTACCCATTGGCAAGAAATGCCGGCCCCCTATCGAGCCTGGAAAATAACTAATCTGTAATCTGAAAAAGTAAAATTAATCATCAGCCGTGCTTGTCTCAGGCCAATTTCAGCTTTTCAAGATGGAAATCGACAAAATAGATTTCTGCTCGGTTGTTGCCCGAAGAATCGCCAATTGTGGTTGATAGGGGATCACAAATCTGGGTAAACGAGCCACGGACTACTCTCCGGTCTGGAAAATAGGCATTTTTACCATCATTATAAACAGCCAAATCAATCAACTCTTTGATTGTGCTTTGATTGCATATTGTTACTGACGGATTGTCCTATTCGTCTTGCTGTCATCTTTCCTTCATAAAATTGGTATAACTTGATTGCTCTGTTTCTTCAAACCCTTAAATTGGAGTTGAACAATGTCACGGAGCAAAACATTATCTGGAATTGGATTGTTAGCGTTAGCTATCCAGCTATCAGTTGCAGGGGATAATTCGGACACCGGTAATCAAACCTACACGTCATCCTTGCCCAATGGCATTTCCAGCGGAGATACTACGCAGACATCAACGGTATTATGGGCGCGTAGTTCGATAGCTGGCGATGTGCGATTTCAAGTCAACGATGATGATGGCTTGATCGTCGATGAAGTCGTATCGGTCAAAAATCCTCAGAAGCCCGTTAAATTGGGGGTTGATAATTTAGAACCTGGCGAAAAATATCGCTATAAGATCAGCAGTCCGGATGGACAATTCCTAAAAGGAACATTCAAGACGGCGGCGGGTTCTAATTTCGATGGGAGCTTGAACTTTGGCGTATCCGGCGACTGGCGCGGCGAACTGGCGCCGTATCCTGCTATCAAGAATGTGGACGGCAAATCGCTGGATTTCTTCATCAAGCTTGGCGATACGATTTATGCAGACATTGCCAGTCCTGCCGTTCCGACATGGCAAGCAAAGACGTTGGGAGAATACCGCGCAAAGCACCAAGAAGTCTACGCAAGCCATAATGGCGTTAATAGTTTTGCCGACTTACAACGAAACGTCTCGATATTTTCAACCATAGACGACCATGAGGTTATCAATGATTTTGCTGGCGGTGCGTTGGCGGCAACAGACCCACGTTTTTCTACAACAACTGGGCTGATTAATCAAACCTCACTCTACAAGGATGGCTTACAGGCTTTTGTCGAATACAATGCGATCTGAAGCAAACGCTATCCGGGTATTGGTGACAGCTTGACGGATGGCCGCCCGGATTTATATCGTTCGCAACGCTACGGCCTGACAGCCGGAATTTATCTCCTAGATGCCCGATCATTCAGGGATCAGGATCTGCCCGGAGTTGGCAATATCACCGATCCAACACTTATTGGCGGTTTTATAGCAAAGACATTCGATGCAGGAAAATCCAGCATCCGCACAATGCTTGGGCGAAGGCAATTGGCACGGCTTAAAGCGGACTTAATGGCTGCCCAGAAAGACAACGTCACCTGGAAATTTGTGGTACTGCCTGAGCCTATCCAAAACCTGGGCGTATTGGGCGCATCTGACCGATATGAAGGCTATGCATCGGAACGCTCTGAATTGCTAGGGTTTATTGATGATCAAGCCATCAAAAATGTCGTTTTTATTGCTGCAGACATTCACGGCACGTTGATTAACGATTTGACGTACCAGCGTCGAGAAGATGTGCTGACGGCTTTAGCTACTTCAGGCAATCCATTGGTCGCACCCCAACGTACTACCTCTGCATTCGAAATCACCACGGGCTCCGTCGCTTTTGACCCTGCCTTTGGCGATGCAGTGACCAGGCTGCTGGCTTTCGTGCCGGGCGGACAGGTCATTCTGGACCAGTTGCTGAGTTCAGTTAAGGTAACCAGTCTCGACGAGTTTAAACAACTCCCAACGTCGGTCAAAAATGCTGCCATGCAAGGTTTGATTGATCAACAGTTGGAGCGCCTCGGTTACTCGCCAATTGGTTTACAAGATAACAGCCTGATTAAAGCAACACTGAAACAAGGCAGCAACGCAGCCTTATTCTCTTTTGGTTGGACACGATTTTATATTGAGCCCGATAATCATATCTTGAAAATCACAACGTATGGCATAGAACCTTATACGGCACAAAATCTAGCTAATAACAGTGCTGAAGTTAATAGCCGTCAGCCTGAAATTGTCAGTCAATTGCTGGTTTCTCCTCAAAATTAGTTAGTGTAATAATCTGGTAAAACAACTGACACTAATTCTTCATCGTGTTGTAACTGAGTTTTCATATTGCGGGACTATGGTAGAGGTCGTTCGTTACTGGGCTAATTAATAAACTAGCAAATATTTCTGGTGCATAGCAACCTTGGCCAAAAAGTAAACCTACACAAATCCTTACCGCTAATTATTTTTTACGTTGTCAGATTACATGTTAACTATTTTCCAAAATCGTCATTCCGCATGGATTGCCGGACCCGGTAGAGTGCAAAGCGAAAGAGGGTATGGCACTGGATTCGGCACAACTGCTCCTGCGTCGCCTAAAGCGCCTACTGTCGGTCGGTGCCCTACCGCATGCATCCATGCAGTCGACCCGCTACGCCGAGCATAACGAACTTGTGCATAATCTGACAAAGTAGAATTACTACATAAGAAAGGAGCAACCTATGAAAATAAGACAAATCGCGTGTGGAATAGCTTTAATGCTTTCTGTTACCAGTGTTAGTGCAATCGAGGGTGGACTAATACATGAAAGGCCAAAACTGTCGGTTAAAGTCAAATTAATTGCCATTAACGATTTCCACGGGCAATTAGAATCTCCAGGCACTTTACGCAATGTTCCAGCTACTTCGGTATTGCCTTCACCTGCAACAACCCCAGTCGGCGGTGTAGATTGGTTGGCAGGCTATATTGCCGATATTAAAAGCAAATCTCACCACACAACGGTCGTGTCGGCGGGTGATCTTATCGGCGCAACACCTTTGGCATCAGCTTTGTTTCATGATGAAGGTACGATTGAAACCATGAACCGAGCAGGCTTGGACATCAATGCTGTCGGCAACCACGAGTTTGACGAAGGCAAAGATGAATTGTTGCGTATGCAAAATGGCGGTTGCCATCCTAGCGATGAAAACAGTTGTCAGGGCTCGTTAGTCGGGACTCCAGTCCCGTTTGAAGGTGCTGATTTCAAGTTTTTGGCGGCTAATGTCGTAGAGACGGCATCCGGTAAAACGCTCTTTCCTGCTTTTTCGATCAAGGAATATAACGATGTGAAAGTCGCTTATATCGGCCTGACTTTAAAGGAAACACCCACAATTGTAACGCCAGCGGGTGTGGCTGGCCTGGAATTCAAAGACGAAGCTGCCACCGTCAATGCCTTGATCCCAACGCTTTATAAAAAGGGTGTAAAGGTTATCGTCGTGTTAATCCATCAAGGTGGCACGATACCAGTCACTCAGGCAGTATCGACTATCAACAACTGCGATGGGAACCTGGATGGTTCACCGATAAAAGCCATCGTCAACCAACTTTCCGACAAGGTTGACCTGGTTATCTCAGGACATACCCATCAAGCTTATAATTGCACGATTGCGACTAAAAATCCCCGTCATTTGATTCCGGTAACCAGTGCAAACTCTCAAGGCCGAGTATTCACTGAAATCGATATGCTGATTAACGCCAAAACCGGGAAAGTTCAAAGCATTAATGCGACCAATAAGGTTGTCGATAGGACGAATGCAGCAATCACACCCAATGCAGATATTAAACTTATTGTTGATAACTACAAAACGCTGGTTCAGCCTATTGCCAACCGCATCATCGGCAGCATTACAGCAACCTTATCGCGTACTGCCAACGCTGCCGGCGAATCGGTTATGGGTGATGTGATTGCCGATGCCCAGCTTGCCGCCACCAAAGATCCAGGTTTCGGCGATGCCGTGGTTGCCTTTATGAATCCGGGCGGAGTCCGCGCCGACCTGACCTTTCTTTCCAGCAGCGCTGGAGAAGGCGATGGCAATGTCACGTTTGGCGAAGCATTTACCGTCCAGCCTTTTGGCAATAGTCTGGTGACTATGACATTGACCGGCAGCCAAATCGAGACTTTGCTCGAACAGCAATTTGTCGGCTGTCCAAACAATCAGCCATTCAACCGGATTCTGTCAGCTTCTGAAGGCTTCACTTATGAGTGGGATTCACTAGGCGCGGCCTGTGACAAAATCAATCCTGACAGCATCAAGATTAATGGCGTTGGGGTCGATCCTGTGGCGAGTTATCGCATTACGGTTAACAGTTTTATGGCGGATGGTGGCGATAATTTCTTAGTCTTGCCACTGGGGACAAACCGGTTAGGCGGAGCACAGGACAGTGATGCCCTGGAAGCTTACTTTACCGCTAATTCGCCAGTAACGCCGGGGCTGCTTGATCGAGTCCTGCTCTTGCCATAATCGCAAGCCTGGTTTGAGCAATATTGGCCGCTGACTTTATGCCAGCGGCCTTTTTGTTTTGGTTTTTTACACAGGTTTTGGTAGTGACAATGTGCCGTATGTTTCATCAATCGTTAACAGAATCGACATCAAACAGACATAACAAGCGAGTAATGTTCAAGGCTCGACCCGGTTGGTTTCTCAGGGTTGAATTCTATAAGTAAAATAACTTTTCTTGGAGATTATCATGCACTTGTTTAACAACGTATTGGCTATTGTGGGATTAATAGCTGTTTTGTCACCCATTGCTGTATCGGCTGACCAAAATAACGGTCACACACATGCTGTGCATAACGTCCAGTTAGGGCCTAGGCCATTTTACCTGGTCGAAGATATGCAGAAGAGTGCGCTTAAAACTGAACTGCAACAATGTTCAGAAGGGCCATTTTATAAAACTGATTTTTCGATTGGCCACCGTGGAGCAGCTTTGCAATTTCCCGAACACACCAAACAATCTTATGAAGCTGCAGCACGGATGGGAGCGGGCATAGTCGAGTGTGATGTCACCTTTACCAAGGATAAGGAACTGGTCTGTCGTCATTCCCAATGTGACCTTGATACAACCACCAATATTTTGGAAACCGATCTGGCTGGAAAGTGTTCGGTTCAGCCCGATTTCACCAGTGCCACGCCCTACAAAAATGTGAAATGTTGCACCAGCGATATTACCGTAACCGAGTTTAAAAGGCTTAAGGGAAAAATGGATGCCGGCAATCGAGATGCAAAAACGCTGGCGGAATTTTTGAATGCCACGCCCAGTTTCCGTACTGACATATACTCTGCTAACGGAACGTTGTTGACGCACAAGGAAAGCATACAATTGTTCAAGAAACTGGGTGTGAAGATGACACCGGAATTGAAAGCCGCCAGTGTGCCTATGCCATTCAACGGTTTTACCCAACAGGCTTATGCCCAAAAAATGATAAATGAATACAAGGCCGCAGATGTTAAAGCCCAAAATGTATGGCCGCAATCGTTTAATCTGGATGATGTGCGTTATTGGATAGCCAACGAGCCCACTTTCGGCAAACAAGCCGTTTACCTTGAAACCCTGGATGTGCCTGAACAAGTGCCGGCCGCCATTACCAAGTTGCCTTCCTTGGCTGCAGAAGGCGTGAAAATTGTTGCGCCGCCAATGTGGGTGTTAGTAACACTTGATGCCAATAACAAAATCGTTCCTTCAGAGTATGCCATAGCCGCTAAAGCTGCGGGACTGGATATCATCACTTGGACCCTTGAGCGTTCAGGCTTGTTGAAAAATATTTCGGGTAACCCTTATTATTATCAATCAGTCCTTGATGGCATTAAAACCGAAGGCGACATGTTGGTCATGCTGGACGTGCTCGCGCAAGATGTGGGTATTTTAGGTATATTCTCAGACTGGCCAGCAACAGTCACGTATTATGCCAACTGCATGAACTTGAAATAAACTCACAACGGGTGGGCTGGCATTATTGGTTAGCTCACCCGTTGCTTAGTTTGTTGTTTTTCCTTTGTAACCGATTAAATCTGTGATAACCCCCCTCATTCTTCTTTGCATAAGGTCCATAGTTACCCTGATTTTTATTTGCTTCGCGATTGACTCTGTAGCGGGAGTTACTCGGAATTACTACATTGCCGCCGAAGAAACACTCTGGGATTACGCACCTTCCTATCCCATCAATCCGATGCACCAAGGCGAATTTTCCACCAAGGAAAAAGTGTTTGTTGCAGGTGATGGCAAACAACGGATCGGTCACAAATATTACAAGGCACGTTTTATTGAGTACACTGACGACACCTTCACTGTAATTAAACCTCGGGCAGTGGAATGGGAACATTTAGGTATCCTCGGCCCCGTTATTCGCGCCAATGTCGGCGAAACCATCAAGGTCGTTTTCCGCAATAAGACACAAGACATGACAACTTCAATGCACCCGCATGGCGTGTTTTATAAAAAAGACAGCGAAGGGACACATTATCACGATGATACTGCGGGAAAAGACAAACAGGACGACTTGGTTGCGTCAGGGGCAACCTATACCTACACCTGGGAAGTGCCTGAACGCTCAGGACCAGGACCGAATGACCCAAGCTCAATCATCTGGCTTTACCACTCCCACGGCAATGAAACCATGGACACCAATACCGGATTGGCTGGCCCTATCATTATCTCGCGCAAAGGTATGCTACAGTCAAACGGCATGCTGAAAGGAGTCGATAGGGAGTTCATCGTGCTATTCACCATTTTCGATGAAAACAAGAGTTATTATCTGGATAAGAATATCGAAGTGTTTGCACCGTATGCAAAAGATCAGAAGGATGACGAAGCCTTCAAGGAAAGCAATCTCATGCACAGTATAAACGGTTATGTTTACGATAACCTGCCAGGACTAAACATGAAGATTGGGGAGAACGTCCGCTGGTATCAACTCGCACTCGGGTCTGAAGCGGATCTGCATACCCCGCACTGGCATGGGAACACGTTGCTTTCGGCAGGGCAACGGATTGATGTGCTCAGCTTGCTCCCCGCGTCCCATGTGACCGTAGACATGAAACCTGATAATCCGGGAATCTGGATGTACCACTGCCACGTCAACGACCATATCGAAGCAGGGATGATGGGACGTTATACCGTCCAATCAGACAATGCGAAAAATGTGTCCATTAAAAATCCAAAATAACCAGTTAGGGATATCGGGACTCCGCTTTCCCGTATTTCGCGCCGCTTCATACGGGCCACTTGATAAGCTAAAGCCTATCATATTGTTTTTACAGATTGATTATTAGTCTATTTGTATATGCCAGGTGTTGAAATCGTCAAAAAACCGGTAAAGATTGGAAGCTGATAAACAAATACCCTGATTTATTAATTGCCAACGCTGGGGGCTTTCATTGCAGGGTCGCTAAATGAAGGTTTACATGTATCAAGATGACCGACAAAACGACGACTGAAACGAGTCTTATTTTTTAGTTGTACCTCCGAGTATCGAAAGATTGCCCTCATTTGCGGCTGAAGGTGTGTAAATGCAAGTTAACGCACCTTTTTTTGTCATCTAATTTTCATAATGTCGTATTACTCTGTAAGGAACCACCCCTGTTAACTCTAAGATAGATGTCGCCAGCCCTGAAAACAGAATTACTTCGAATTCTCGAGTCAAAGCAATTAACGTCCTATTTCCAGCCGATAGTTTCCATAACTCAACGAAAAATCATAGGATACGAAGCACTGATTCGAGGCCCATCGGGCAATCCATTACACAGTCCATTTAATCTCTTCGAAACAGCTGATCGCTACAATCTTAGTACCCGCCTCGAATTTCTCTGCCGAGAAGTTACGCTTGCTCGCTATGCCAGTCTCAATATGCCTGGAAAGTTGTTCTTAAATGTCAGTCCATCTGTACTTCTGGCGCCAGAATTTAAATCGGGTGTAACGCTTAAATTCATGGATGAATTCGGTGTCGATCCTCGCTCTATAGTTATCGAGCTTACCGAGCATCAACCGGCCGATGATTATGCTCTTATGCGTGATGCGGTTGATCATTATCGAAATATGGGCTTTGAAATAGCGCTGGATGACTTAGGGGCTGGCTATTCGGGGTTAAGATTATGGTCGGAATTATTGCCCGACTATGTAAAGATCGATAAATATTTTATTCAGGGCATTCATGAAGACCCTGTAAAACTTAATTTTGCCCGCTCTATACTAAATATTGCCAGCTCAGTTTATTGCAATGTGATTGCCGAAGGCGTTGAAACAGAGAAAGAATTTTTGGCAGTAGAAAAGCTTGGGATTAAACTTGCACAAGGTTATTATTTTGCTAGACCCTCCTCAGTACCCATTGAAACCATTGACAGCACTCTCTTTGCTTCCTTAGCTACGGATGAATGCCGTCTCAAACAACCCGTTGTCGAAACTGCCGAAAAAATCGCTAAAATCATCCCTGCCATTCCATCGACAACCACGGTTAGCCAGGTTCTCGAATTATTTCAGCAAAACACCGGCCTTACTATTATTCCATTGGTCGACAAAAACATCCCATCTGGAATAATTTATCGGGAACAATTTTTAACCAAGCTTTTCTCAAGTCGCTATGGTTTAGAGCTCTATGGCAAAAAACCGATCAGTATTTTCATTGATCATTTACCTCTCCTGGTCGATCGCAACGAACCACTGTCAAAAGTCAGCAGAAGTTTAACTTCGGCCATGAGTAATGATCCTGCATTTATTATCACTGATAAGGGGCAGTATTGGGGCATCGGTACACTTCTGGATTTACTTGAAAATATAACCCATCAACAAATGCAGAATGCCAGGCATGCCAATCCGTTGACACTATTGCCAGGCAGCGTGCCTATCAATAATCATATCAATCAGTTACTCGCCGAAAAAACTTCTTTTAGTATTGGCTATTTCGACCTCGATAATTTCAAACCTTATAACGACAGCTACAGTTACAGTGCCGGAGACGAAGTTATTATGGCCGTTGCCAATCTACTGGTTGATAATATTGCCGTGGATTATGGTCTCATAGGCCACATTGGTGGAGATGATTTTATTGTTGTTTTTACTTGTGAAGACTGGCTAACTCGTTGTGAACTCATTTTGCAAAGCTTTGCCAAGCTCGTTCCCCATTACTACAAATCCGAAGATATAGCCGCAGGTGGAATTAATGCCGAAACCCGAACAGGTGAAAAATGTTTTTTCCCCCTGATTAGCTTGTCCATAGGCCTGCTTAACCCAGAAACAACTTGCCATTGTCGATCCCATGTCGAAATTGCCGATCTGGCCTCTGCTTCAAAAAAAATGGCTAAAAAAATTCACGGAAATAGCATTTTTGTTGACCAACGCATTTATTCCTCACAATAGTGTGCGTGAGCACTCTGTTAATCCGGCACCAACGAATATTTTTTTCTGCTGTCATGGTTCTGCCATATTTGCTCAGCAATATGGTCACTCTACCGAAAACTTTGCCAGGATGGTCGGATATGAATAACGACATATTGATTGATCAAGTTCGACATCTTCATGCGGCATTGTATGTCGAGCAATATTGTAGAGCGATACAAACTTTGAACAGATTCAGGCGTCTTGAATGCTTAGTTATTCGTGCATATTCTCGTTACCAACGGCGTCTTAATCACTGCGTTGTGTGCTATCGGTTTCAATCAAAGGACGGTTTACGTGTTCATTGGCATATTTCACTAGGTGTATGTACTCAGCATCATCTCCTTAGTCCTCTCAACAAATCCGCCTCAAATTTTCCGTAATCCGTTTATGGTGTAATTCGACTCGGTTAAAAGTAACTTGATAACCATTTATCGTGTCATGATTCTGAAATCCCAGAGTCGCACAGGGCAAATTATTCTATGAATCGCGGTTTTAAAATCATCCTTGCGGCACAGTTCTTTTCATCGCTGGCCGACAACGCACTGCTATTTGCAGCGATCGCACTACTCAAAAACATGGCTGCTCCCTCCTGGCAAACCCCGTTATTACAACAATTCTTCGTATTATCCTTTATTGTGCTTGCGCCTTTTGTCGGGGCATTTTCAGATGCACTGCCGAAAGGGCAGGTCATGTTCATCAGCAATACTATCAAGATGGCCGGTTGCGCCGCCATGTTGATGGGTTTACATCCGCTGTTGGCATACGGCTTTGTCGGCTTTGGCGCGTCGCTCTATTCACCGGCTAAATACGGCATCCTGACTGAATATCTCCCAGCCCACAGATTGGTTTGGGCAAATGGCTGGATGGAAGGCCTGACTGTCGCGGCCATCATTTTGGGTGCCATCTTCGGCGGATTATTGATCGGACATCGAGTTGAAGATCAAATCGTTCAGCAGTTGGGTGGACTTGAGTTCAATGGCGGTATTGATACTGCCCCAGAATTCGCCATTTTTGTCATTCTGGGTCTTTATTTCGCGGCATCTGTGCTTAATTATTACATTCCCAGGGTGCCTATCGAGCATTCCTTGTCAAATCGAACACCAGGATTTTTAATTGTGGATTTTTACCGTGCTTTTTTACTGCTCTGGAAAGATCCATTGGGACAAGTGTCTCTTGCAGTCACATCACTGTTTTGGGGAGCCGGAACGACATTACGTTTTATTATTCTTGCCTGGGCCGCGGTTGCGCTTAATCTCAATCTGGAACAAGCAACTCAATTGACCGCAGTAGTCGCGGTGGGCCTTGCCATCGGTTCTGTGGTGGCGGCCAAAGCCGTGCCCTTGGAACATGCCGTGAAAGTATTACCATTGGGCATTGGCATGGGATTGGTTGTTTTGGCAATGGTGTCAGTGTCCGAATGGAGGCTGGCTGTGCTGATGCTGATAGTAATCGGCATACTGGCCGGCAGTTTTTTGATACCGATGAACGCCTTGTTACAGCATCAGGGGCATAAACTGATGGGGTCCGGACACTCTATCGCCGTGCAAAATTTCAACGAAAACCTTAGTATTTTATTAATGCTCGGTGCTTATGCGCTAATGATAAAGGTCGGTTTCTCGGTGCATACCATAGTGGCCGTATTCGGGCTGTTTATATCGGCTACAATGGCTTGGCTCACCCATAAACACGGCCACGATCAGGATAAATAAGAGTTGTTTCCACTGCTGTTTCATGGTTTTGAAAAGCTATGCTTCGCTTTCTAGGGAGTGTTGCCTAATCCTTTCATGCGATTGAAATCAATTTTTGATTTAACCAATTTGGGCGACTCTCATCGAATCCTCGAACGTTGCCTTTTTGTCACGCGGTTAAAATATCTAACAGCTTTTCCATCATGATTTAATAAAAAAGTCATTTTCGTTCTATAGCATGGATTTAGGGGAACACCTTTTACCGAAGCGCTAGTTCAATCATTCGACTAAAAAACTTCTAATGCATGGCGATCGACATCGAATCTTGTTTCCCCTCTGTCGTCGGCAATACACAAATTTCGTTAAGGGGCTTTATGACATTAAGAATTGCATTCATCACAGATGCTTGGCATCCACAAATAAATGGCGTTGTAACAACTATCCAAAATACTTGTTCAGCCCTGGAGCGAGCCGGACATCGAATTAAACTTATTACTCCGGACCTATTCAAGACATTTCCCTGTCCATCCTACCCTTCAATTCGATTAGCACTTAACTGCAGTAAAAAATTGAACGCGCAGTTGGTTGAGTTTAACCCTCAGCGCATTCATATTGCTACTGAAGGTCCGCTGGGGATAGCGGCGAGAAAGTATTGCCTTAGACATAACTTGGCCTTTACGACGTCATTTCACACCTTATTTGCAGAATACGTTAATTTGCGATTTAAAATTCCTGTCTCTTGGGGTTATGCTTTTTTACGCTGGTTTCATGCGCCGGCAAGCAAGGTCATGGTGGCTACAGGCTCGATAGAATCAGAGCTGAATGTAAGAGGGTTTAAAAATGCTCTGGTCCGGTGGTCAAGAGGCGTAAATCCTGATTTTTATCATCCACGAAATAAAAGCTTTATTTCGTTACCTCGCCCTGTATCTATGTTTGTTGGAAGAGTCGCTATAGAAAAGAACATTGCAGGCTTTTTGTCTTTGGATATTCCGGGGACAAAAATCGTGGTGGGGGATGGTCCACAGATGGAAGAACTTAAAGCCAAATTCCCTGAAACTGTTTTTGTCGGTTTTCTGTCAGGCGAGCCTTTGGCTAAACACATCGCAGCAGCAGATGTGTTTGTATTTCCGAGTCGCACCGATACCTTTGGGATAGTCATGCTCGATGCCTTAGCTAGCGGAATACCTGTTGCGGCATTTCCGGTAGCCGGTCCTGTGGATGTAATTACCAGCGATAAAGTAGGGAAGCTTGATGACAATTTAAAACATGCAATCATGGGTGCATTGCAATTAGACGCGCAGGACTGTAGAAATTTTGCGCTAAAGTATTCCTGGACTAATTGTACCGAGCAATTTTTTAATAACCTTGTCCCAGCATTTTAGATTCTGAAAAGGATCAAATATCTACTTTGTAGACTGTTAAAGTATGTGTCTAATTCAATTATGTAAGATTAATGCAAGTTCGTTATACCCGTCGGGGAGCGGGTCGACTTGTATGGATGCAGGAGATAGGGCAGCGACAGTAGGCGCTTTAGGCAACGCAGGAGCAGTTGCCGAATCCAGCGCCATACCCTCTGGGGCACAAGTGGATGGCGGGATTTAAACTCATCTATGGAGGCAGGATTCGCTTCGGGCTCTAACGGGTCCGGCAATCCTGGCCAATTGGAATGACGATCTTGGAAAATAGTGATCATGAAAATAGAACGAACTAGATTCAAATGTGTCATCATAAGACCTTATCTCGCCGGTAAACGCAGGCGTTGATGCAGATGGCACCGGGCAATATTCAGCAGTATCAATTTGGACAAAATGTTCGTTGTTGTCTTGTCGTATTCGATTCTGTCAATCTGTAAAATTAAGCTGCTCAATACATCTCGAACCTTGCCAGATAACCGAAATGATCGGAAACGACTGGATAGAAATCGTTGTTAAATATAATATCCATGGTGTTTATTTGCAGCGGGTGACCATTACGCTTAAAGATGAAATCGATGCGTTTTGGCGGATAATTTTTCCACCCGTCAATTTGTCCCTGATAGCTAGGTTGGTAAAAACGGTGAGGGTGTAATTCGTAATATTGATCCACGTATTCCCCATAACGCACGATATGGTGATAGGCGTGTTCTCCTGCAGGTGCGTTGAAATCACCCACGACTAGGTCGCCTCTGACACCGAAATGCAAGCGTGAATGGATCAATTTTTTGAGGTTATCGTATTCTTCATAAAATCCATGATGAGCCCAACTCAAATGCACATTGGCGATATGCAATAATCCGAACCAGGGAACATCAATGCACGATACAGTAATATTTCGAGACATGTAGTTGTCCTTGCGATGATCTGCAGAAACATAAGCCGAAAAATTGTGCAGCATCGGATATCGACTCAAAATGGCGGTGCCTTCCCGCCAGCGATCAAAACCAACATGACTCCAATCTTGGTGAATATGATACCAAAGCCCCCACTGACGTAATTTAGTACAAACTCGAAAAGCCATGTTGGAAGGCGACTCACCATAAGGACTGGTGATCGGGTCGTGCATATATTCTCCAACTTCCTGAAAACAGATAACATCAATCCTTAAATGAGCAATCGCTTCGGCGATAATCATCACCTCGCGTTCATGTTGATGCATCGTGTCAAAACAACAGTGACGGGGATGTTGTTGGTACGTATGGAGATTCAGTGTCAGCAGCGAGAGCATCATAAAGTCGGTTAGTTAACTAACCTCTCAGGTGTGTTACTTAAGTTTAGTAAGTTCTACCAAGTTGGATAATCAACATTACTTTATATTTATGTCTACTTGATGTCGAAATTGTTAACAATTGATGACACAAAAATAACAATCCTTGGTTGAAAATAAAAAGTGTATCGAATGGGCATACGCAATGGAGCAAGCTCAAAACTAAAATTCATGGAAGCGTTACACCGGATGTCATCAATCTATTAGCGGAACGATTAATCACCCCATTAAATATCTGTAATTACCTGACAATCGTTTTAATAAAGTGAGCAATAAGCGCTTGATGTGAACACTTGAACGGGCTCAGGGCGTATTAGGATGGACAGGGGGGGGCAGCAATGGGAACTAACCGAAATGATACAGTCTAAATCAACAAATTGGCTGTAATAAAAAAACTTAACACGTGATAACCTAACGGGAATCAACAATGAATAATGATACCTTGATAGATCAAGCAAGGCTTCTTTACGCGAGCTTACATATTGAACAATACACATTCTCCTTAGAAAACAAAACTCGGTTTGACCGTCTTGATTACCTCGTCGTACAAGCCTATTGTCGTTATCTGCGTCGGTTAAACCGCTGTGTTTTGTGTTATCAGAACCAGTTACGGGACTGTTCGCGGGAAATTTGTAGTAAAACGCGTAAATCCTGTCCAAGGTGTCTCCATAATACAAAGGATCCGTTAACACTTCACTGAGCGCTTCGTTTATTATCAACATTGGACTGCACGTATGGCATCACCCTTATGCACACATGAGTTCCAATGAGCAGTAACTATGATAACAAAGGGCCTGGGACGATTTTACTGTCAAGCACAATTTTATAAGTGATTGATAACAAGACAAAAATAATTAATGTCTTAAAATTGATCAAAGTAACAAATATGTAATAAAAACCGATAGTAAGGACTCAAAAAGAAGAGTTACTGACAGAGTTATCCACAACTTCTGTGGGTAACTCAAATAATCTGGAGCACCGAGTAATTTAGCAAAAAAACATCAAAAATACGGATGTTAGAGTCATTGATGACTATATTCTTAAGGGGACCTTTAAAAAATTGCACTTCGACAAGCTCAGTGCGAAGGGTAGTCTTTTTAAATCAGTAACTTATCTGTTCGTGCGGAGCAAAATATGCCCCCCTTCGGAGGCATGGCGTTACCATGAAACAGTCGCTGTTCGACGTACTTTTTTGTGTTTTCATATCTTTGCAAGTCATTGATTTTACAAATACAAAAAAGCTGTTTCTTGAGAGCTTATCGAAGCATGAATGGTTAATTATTAGAGGTTCCCTTAACTACTCATCCCGTACAAAAAAATTCCATTACCTTTAGCTGTACTCCGATTAATATTTGCTACTAAGGCTTCTGCAGTGGCTTCCTATAAAGAAAAGTTACTTGACTGACATATCAGGTCATAGTGAAGGAAGCTGACTAGATTTATAAAATTTCTGCGGGTACGCCAAAGTTGGCTAGAATCCGCTTGATCTTGCTCTTATTCGATGTTTATTAAATTACCACTGTAACGCCCGTAATCTGGAAAATTTTTTTCGTTGATGTTCATGCATACGGATCATCACATTGACCAGAGCCTCAATAGCGTCGAGTATATAGGGGCCTTTATTAAGCATGACACATTCTGCGCGAACAGCCATGGCCGCATCGGTAAATTCAGGCCTTGATCTGACGCCTTTTTTAGCAATGGATTCCAGTACCTGAGTCGCCCAAATGACTGGTACATGAGCTGCTTCACAGAGCCATAACATTTCTTCCTGAATTTCAGCTAGTCTCGCACTGCCCAATTCGATGGCCAAATCGCCCCTGGCAATCATGACGCCGAGATTACGACGTCCAATTGTTCCCAGTATAATGTCGGGCAGGTTTTTTACTGCCCGATTAGTTTCAATCTTGGCAATGATGGGTAGTTCGGATACGTTTCTTTTTGTCAGTTCTGTCATCAAACATTCCATATCGTCCAGAGACTCAACAAATGAAAAGCCGACCATATCGGCATGAACACAAATGAAATCCAAATCGATCAGATCTTTTTCACTTAAAGCCGGTAGGGCTAGGTCGGTTTCAGGAAAATTTATTCCTTTATCACTTTGAATTCGGACACCATCGGGTTTAGCTACAGTTACCCTTAATAGCGCGCCTTGATCGGTGACATTCTCTACTACGGCACCCAATTTGCCGTCATCAATCCACACTGGTTGACCGACTGCAAGTTTCGCTATAACTAAAGAAAGTGTGCAGCCAATATGTGCAGGACGGATAAGGGTGCCGCTATCAGAGTATTCAGCGGGTCTTCCTTCGATATGTTCTGGTGTTAATAATATCAGGTCATTTTTCATGGCACGAATATCTAACGGGTCACCGTTAAAATTACCCAAGGTGAATTTGTCGAGTGACTTTTCACTGCCCAATTGCTCAGAAGATAAAAGCTCTAGTTTACAGCCTGACTGTATATAAGCAGGTTTTTCGCAACTGATCAGCCAGTCCGTTCCGGAAAGTGCCCGTTCCACTTTCAAATAACGCTGTTTTTGTTGGTTATCAATAAAGCCCAAGAATAAACCGGGGGCAAGTTTTTTATGAAGCTCCTTTGATATTGGGATCCTGAACAAGGAAATATCTGTGGGTGAATTTTCTGGATCAATAGTTAAAATTAGATAGCCTGAGGCTACAACCTTGCCAGCACAATCCTTTTTTACCTTGATATGATGGATAGCTGGCGCTAAGGCGATGGCTCCGGTTCGAATCTTGTGACCTGCCAAATCCATCAGAATACGGCAGGAATGCCCTGTTTCGGTTTCCGCCCTTCGGATATTGTTTATCATTTTCTGCCAGATAGAGGGATCGTCGTGGGCGCAATTGATGCGCGCGCATGTCATGCCTTTTATAAGTAAGGCATTAACGAGTACATAATTCCAGGATGATTCAGTACCTAACGTCACCATAACATGCGCTTTACTATGGTCATGATAAGGTCCAAACAATTCTATAGTGTGCTGTTCTAAAAGTTGTTGGCCTCGATTCAGTCCGTATTCAATAGGATTCATTTCGCCCGGTTTATAGCTTTTGTCTGTTGCTCTTTTCAATACCTCAATCAGTGCATCAAATGTTGAAAAGACCGATGATTCCGCACGCCCCAAGGAGGACAAGCCAACTTGGGCAAGTCGATCCTGCAAATGACGGAGGTCAAATTGCCGCATGGCTAGATAATGCGCTAAATTGTAGGTGCTTTTGGTGAAAAAACTGACTTGATATTTTTGCAAGCGTTGGTTTGCATGGGTTTCAATTGCTTCTCGCAATTCAATCAATTCAATCAGAATTTGCTTTAAAACATCGCCATATGAATCGTATGCAGTAATGTGACCTGAAGTCATGTTCTAAACGGTTTTAATTGATTCAATCAGTCAGCCAGCCTAGTAAAGAAATGTGACAATTGTATGAAATGTGCTGGGTGTTAAATTGCTAGGCCTCATAGTAACCGTCTTGTCATATTGAGTAGGGATAATCGGAGAGCAGTAAAAATAATTATTAATTTTTCGAGGCCACATTTTAACTAGGGTATGCAGTATTCGCTGCTAATCACCAACTCTAGGTACGAACCTCATGCTTAAACATATACAAGCTGGGTGACTCAAAATGTACCAGGTGATCACCGTCGGCACACTGTCGACAGATAAACATCGAAGGTGTTTTAACTTTATTTGTAATGGCGTGACAAGATCGGCAGTAGAAGTGGGTGCAACCGTCCATTCGTGCGAGAAACTCCGTTTCAAATGGCTTGCCATGTCTGCTGACCCATGTATTGTGTAATGTGTCAAATCTGGCAGTTTCTTTGTCGCTCAGCAGCAGGATTTTTTTCATCATAATTTAAGCCCCTTATGTTTATAAAGAGAGCAAGTTAACCGCAAAAGAATCCATTTTGTATTGATGCAGGTGAGGCTCCCATGATTCTTTATTTCCCTGTTAATATCTTACTGCTTTGTGTTCGTGTAAATCAATGATTACATTTTGATGTATTTTTCTTTGGTGCTCAGCACAGATCACCAGCAACAAATAAGTCAAAAGGAAACTAAAAATGCTGTATCCACAACAAAACATTTCCCGAAATAAATTTGATTTATCAGGCATCTGGGATTTTAAGATTGACCCTGATCGAATGGGGGAGCGAAATGGCTGGCATACTGGACTTGATGGTGCTCGTCCGATAGCAGTACCAGGCAGCTGGAACGAACAGTATGAGGATATTTACAACTACCTCGGCCTAGCTTGGTATGTCAAATCGACTTATGTGCCGCAATACTGGCAAGGGCAGCGTGTGTTTTTGCGAGTAGGCTCAGCCTGTTATTTCAGCACCATTTATGTGAATGGTATCAAAATGGGTTCTCACGAAGGAGGACATTTACCCTTTGTGTTTGAGGTTACCGATCATTTGTGTTGGAAAACCGAAAATACGATCGCTATCAGTGTTGAGAATGATCTCATGCCTACCCGTGTTCCTTCTGGAAACATGAGTTCACCTTTGATGCCTCAGAGCTGCTTTCCGAGAACCACCTATGATTTTTTCCCCTTTGCGGGCATTCATCGCCCTGTCGTGTTATACAGTGTTCCTCCGGTTTATATTGAAGATATAACCGTCATCACTGGAATAAATGGTCTGGACGGCACGGTGAAAGTACGTGTCCAATTAAATTCAGCAGATACTATACAGGGATCAGTACACATCAAGGGTGATGAAGTGACGTTTACTGCCAAATTGATGTTCAAGGACGGCTTGGCCGAAGCGCATCTTATCGTTCATAACGCTAATTTCTGGTCTGATAAAACGCCTTATCTATACGACCTGACTGTTCAAACAGAACAGGACCAATACACATTAAAAGTTGGCGTTCGTACGGTAAAGGTGCAGGGTGGTCAAATTTTTCTTAATGACAAGCCTATACATTTAAATGGTTACGGACGTCACGAAGACTTTTATGCCAGTGGGAAAGGCTTAAACCAACCGCTGATGGTTAAAGACTATCAACTAATGCGATGGACAGGTGCCAACAGCTACCGAACTTCGCATTATCCCTACAGCGAAGAAGAAATGCAGCTAGCTGATCGGGAAGGATTTCTGATCATCAATGAGATACCTGCTGTCAGCTTGCAATTTGATAATGACGAAAACATAGCTATCCGTTTGCGTACTTGCTTACAGCAAGTTGATGAATTAATTACCCGCGATAAAAATCATGCCAGCGTGGTGATGTGGTGTATAGCCAATGAGCCATTGATTGCTCAGCCGGGATTGGGAGTGTCCGTTAGTTCGAATGTTTTCTCTGTGGCGAAAGGTAAGGAGTTTCTTGGTACCTTGATGCAACGTGTACGTACTTTGGATCCTACTCGGTTGGTGACGTTTGTTGCCTTGATGGGCAGTCCCTCAAGCTGGGTAGAACAATGCGATGTTATCTGCATGAATCGCTACTGGGGTTGGTATATTTTGGGTGGCGAGTTAAACAAGGCACTGATTTCCCTTGAGCAGGAGCTCGATTCAGCCTGGGAAACCTGGCATAAACCCATAATGATCACTGAGTTCGGTGCCGATACCATGGCCGGTATGCACGGTCACCCTAACGCAATGTGGACAGAAGAGTATCAGGCCGAATTCGTACGCGGCTATCTCACGGTTGCTGCCCGAAAGGATTTCATCGCCGGTATGCAGGTTTGGAACTTTGCCGACTTCGCCTCGATTCAGAGTATCATGCGTGTAGGGGGGATGAATATGAAGGGCATCTTTACACGCGGGCGCACGCCCAAAATGGCCGCCCATGTTCTACGAGAATTCTGGATAAAATAAACCCTGAGCCTTGATTCGTTTCAATAGAAAATACCGGCATTGCTAATTCATTATCTATATTAAATTAGCAATGCCGTCCTAATTGTTCAACGGGGATCAGTTCCTGAGAGTAGGGGCAAGGGAAGGATGGAAAGATTGACCGGCATTAGCAATTTTTAGTCACACGCCAAACAGCCCGATCCACCAGCAATCCCCAGCAAAGTCTGGATGGCGGCTGTACGTTGACCGGTACGCTCAGACTCTGTAAACAGCCGATTCTTTTTGCCCAATGCGATGGGATGGGATGGATGATGTTTTCCACTGGTTTATTGTGTGTGCCTTGCTAAGGTACATGTGATTCGTCGGCGCAAATCCGACCCGGCGACTTTCGCTCCGGCCGGAAACACTTGGAGCGACTCAGGTGGTAACAAATGGACTGAAGCACTCCAAGAAAAGGTTTCTTTTGGAGATCAGTGGGCCATGCGGGCCATAAACAAGAGTGAACACCGAGCAGGCCCCGAAATGCCGTTTTAGGAGTCGGCCCGCGATAATAACAGGAACTAATTCCTTTTCCACTGTGACAGTGGTTTTAAATTAATGCCAGACGAAACACTTCTTTGGTTAGAAACTCAATGCCCCAGCATAACAATAGACTGACGCCTATCATTGTTAGCGTGTAACTGATCAGATTGTAAGATTTGAAGGATGGTGTGTTTCTTTTTGACGTATTCATGGAAATGTCTCTATGAAATCGAAGTATTAACTTATTTCATATTACGACAAGTAAGTTACATTATGATGACAGGTAGGTGAACAGACTGAAGGCAGTTGGTTTAACGATTTCACTGCAGGGACTCCATGCGATAAGCCTCTACAAAGGATTTGCCAGTCGTTGGCATGATAGAGGGAAGATACAGGGTTTCATTGTAAATTAAAGGCGTTGCCAACTGACGCCCTGCGCCAAGCAGAGTTTGTTCAGCAACTACAGCCCCGTCTAAAACTCGTATGCCATACAGAGTGCCGTGCGTGGCAATGTCGATAATCCAAACGACAGTATGGTTGTTGGATCCTGTGGTGGTAATAACAGGCAACGAGGGATGATTACGGAATGTCTGTATGGCCTTATTGGTTGACGGATTTGGAAATTGCCAAAATCGCATGAGCTTTGGCTTTCCCTCTTCTTCAATTACTTTTAAGGCAACTACGCCTGCAGCATGACTTTGGTCAGGAACAAAAGTAGGAACAATGACAACGGGTGCGTCCTCAATATAGGTGAGGACGGGCTGAGTAACAATCATGCCCATCCAGCTAGCTTTACACAAATCGGTTGGGGTGCCGCATAGTGCAACAATAGGCAAGCGATCATATTGGGTTCCGAGATGGTTGGCGTCAATCAAATAGACAGCGCCGTCCTTTCCTGCCTGAATAAGCACAGACTGACCATTTTTTAAAGTGAACTTTAATGGCGCGCTGGCCCCCAGGTCGTAATCCATCCAGGCCAGACACTCCCAAAAGCTTTTATTATCACATTCTTTGTTACTGGGTTTAAGTGGGGGATTACCTTCAGCAGGTCGGGGGATAAATAAATTTTTACACGATGCCATACAGGCTTGGTCGGGTTGGCCGGGATTGAAATTCTGGCATAGCTGTTTATCGCAGCCTGCATCAAAATTCAGCCCGGGTTGTAAACGCATCACGGTATTGGCGTAGTCATGTCTGTCAAGATCAATTTGCCCGTTACCCGTCGCTATAAAGAGCTCAAAACGTTGAGCATTGCCTTCTGTCGGATACAGTTGGGGTCCTGCCGGAGTCCATAGACCACCGCCACAGATCATTTCCTGATTCCCGTATTCCATAGTGACGGGGCATTCCGCTTCCGGGGTGGTTAACAGCACATGGCTGATCGCTTGGGATGAGCCGTGTTGATGCCAGGCATCCAGGTCAATTTCAAATAGCCAGCCATGATAAGGCTGCGTATCACCGGAGTTACCAAATGCTGCATATATAAGTCCCCAGTCAAATCCGGGTTTATTCGCATGTTTGACGGAAGAGTGGGAGAAGGCCGTTGGAGGATTAAAATTAACAGTGGAAACGCCATCAGCCGCCATTACTTCAGCTGACAGTTCCAGGATAGGAAAGGTTGTATCCCATTGCTTTTGTTGTAAATCAAGTACTGCCAAACGGTGACTGGTTCGAATGCCATTCTCAACACACTGATATAGCACAACCAGTTTATTATTGACTTTAACCGGGGTTGAGATTAGTTGTGCCGATTGATTTCCAGACGTAGGAACATGGACATCCCATACCAGTCTGCCGGATTTACTGTCTAATGCGGCAATCTGACCATTTGACACAGGTAGGATAATCAATGCTTGGTCCTGCGATACATCCAGCACCGGTGACGCAATGATACTGCTGTCAAAAGTAACAGATGGGTTTCTTTCGGTCGGGAAAACACGTGACAGGCTGATTGTGTTAGTAAGCTTGGGATCAACAATGGATCGTGTACGGTGGCTTGCAGTCACTGTGCTGGCTAGGAGTGTTATTAAAAGCCAAAACTGAATAACTGAAATTTTCATGAAAATAAAGTCCAAGGGCTCAATTCTATGAATGCAGTATATTGCTGGACTATGACGTGGATATGACAAACAATATCCTGGTATTATCTGGCGTTGATTTTTGGCATCAATCTAAAGATGCGAAACCCAGTTGTATAACTGCGATACAACCCATTCACCGTCATCTAGTGTGAGATCATGGCCAGCCTGGGGGTGTTGATAAAGCGGCAAATCCCATTTTTGTTGGATGGCTTCCGAGCAGGCAGGGGCAACCAGGCGGTCACCTTTGCCACTAAGCAACAACACAGGTTGCCGGGGCTTTTGGCCATTGGGTTTAAAAGTGGCTGCAGCGAGTATTTGATTCAAGCAGGTTTTAATGCTGATGGGGCGTTGCTTTTGAAGGTTTTCCCAGTCTTTAATCAGTTGCGGATTGATAGCGGGTTGATTGCTGACGAGTTGTATGATGGCTGATTCTCTTTTATGCAAGTCACGCATTAACAGCAATGCAATAAAACCCGGATAACTTTGCCAGCGCAAACGCTGATAGAAGGGACTGAGGTTGGCGAAACTGGTATTGATCAATACACACCCGCAAATATCATCTGGATAGCGTTGCATCCATTGCCAGGCCACCATGCCACCTAGAGAGAGCGCCAATAACATGACCGGTTTCTGCAGGTAACCCTTCGCAAGCGCTCCAAGTCGTGCTTGCTCGGTGATAGCCTCTATTGAGCGAGGCCCTGTTTCACCATTAAACTCACCGGTGCCTGGTAAGTTCAACAAGGTCAGTTGGGCTTCCGGAAACTTCGATTGCAAGACTGGGATAAAATCGCCCCAGTGACCGGATTCTCGTGCAAGACCTCTGAGAAGTATCCAGTGTTGTCCTGCTTTTTTAGACATACCACAAATCCAATGCCATTTTTTCCAGAAGCAGTTTTTGCGATGGTTGCTGCTGTGTCCATTTTTTGGGATACAAAATACTTCTATGCAAAAAATCGAACAGCATAAAATGCCGTCTAAAAATTCGTTGCTGCCGGTGGGGCAGTAGGGGATGGAACAATCCGTGTCGAGAAAACAGGTGAAGGGGACTTTTTCTTAACCAGAGCCAGGAGCCCATTTCCAGTGTCAATGGTAAAAACAGGCGATCAGAAGGAAAGCGGGAAATGAATTCATCAAATAAATAATCCCATAAGTCACCGTTAATCATATACTCCTGACAAGTCGGTTCGATTCTGTAGACATGGTGCTGATAGCATCGATCAAACAGCTCTTTCAGGGCCAGGGTTTCGGCAAGGAAGGCAAAAGGGGTGGTGCGAGAGGCATAGGGGAACCAGAGCCGATCCTGAATGCCAAATCCGGAATGCAGGTCCAGCGCAATCGATAGGGGCGAGTTGAACAGTTTCTGCGTGACAACATGGCACAGTGCTTGAGCCTCCATTTCCATTTCGGTCGTATTGCCGCGATACCAGGGCAAATGCGGAGTCAGTCGATGGCCACTGTACAAACGGGTTACGCCCTGGCTTTCAATCGGGGCGTTACGCATCAAATCAACCCCATTACCATTCGAACGAGTGCCCTGATAGACTCCGACAGGATTAACGATGGGCACGAACACAAGACGGGATTTTGACAGTCGTATCAATAACTCTTCGTCCCAATCCAGTAATTGACTGATGGTTTGCATGTAGGAGAGGATGACTTCAGAGCCTATTTTTTCCAGACCATGGACGCCGCCAAAAAACGCTAATACAGGCACATCGGGCTGGTCTGTACCCAGTGTTACACAGTGAATGGGGAGCGAATGGTTCTTGTGATGGACGGTCGCAATGACTTCTATTTTTGCATGATCACCTAATTGTTCAATAATGCGTTCGAGTTGTATGAGTTCCGCGAAGTGAATTTCTGGCATGGCATGGGGTGGGAGTGCAACTCGCAAATGGCGATACGCTGACGGTTGTCCCTAGTATATCGAAGCTGTCAGACTTTTAGTAGTCGACCAATCATAGATGTTTCCTCATTGGAGGCACAGCGTTACCTGTTGATGTTGCCCCCGATATTATCTCGAAAATGAGATTTCTTGTCTCAGCGCTGATCGAGCGGCGATTGTTGTCTCTACTACTTATAGCGGGGAGAAAAGTAAGCTTTACTTCGAATTTCTCCAGCGACAAAATTTTAAAGAGATGAGAAATAAAATCATCATCGCCAATGAACGGTGCCTGAAAACGGGCTGCCCCCAGATATTGTATGGCTACTGGTTGTACCGGGCAGCGAGTCAATAATGCTGGCTGAAACAATGATGGATGGAAGGCTAGCACACCATCGCCATTCGTCGTGGTTCCTTCTGGAAAAGCGACGATGCTCGCGTTTTGTTTTAGCAACCAGACCATTTTCTCGCTCATTGTACGAATATGCTGCTTATCTCCACGCCGAATAAATAGAGTCCCTCCCTGTTTGGCCAAATAGCCAATGATTGGCCAGCTGGAAATATCGCTTTTGGCAATAAAATACGCTGGCACGCATTGACCAATCGCAATGATATCCAGCCAGGAAATATGGTTGCTGACTATCAGTGCGCCGGGTTCTGGACTTGTGCCTTCCTGAATGATGTGCAGATTAACAATGCCACAAAACCGGGTTAGCCAACGAATTTTAAGAGCATCACGTTTGGTTTTTGCATCATTCGCTGACCATAAAACATCAATAACCGGAAAGATGCCGCCAGCGATGATCAAACCATTGATAAACAGAAGGATAATACGAAATAATTTGTAAAGCAGGCGTAACTTTAATTTCATTAATTGGCCGAAGATCAAAGGGTGCCCGGAATTTTTTCAGCGTAGACGTTTTCGTTCGCGCTGTAACCTCTCATGTAATGTTTGCTGTATCGTTCCTGTAATTGATCCAACGGCAACAGGATAAACAAATCCATGCAATTAAAATCTTCATCCCAGCAGGGCTCACCACATACCATGGCCCCGAAACGGAAATAAGCTTTCAGTAAGGGCGGAATTCCGGATTCATCACGTTTACATCTCAATCTGTCAGGAATTTGAATTTTGGGCTTGACCTGAAGCGATGCCGGTGCAATATTTTTCGGATCAATGGCTCGATAAACCGCATCCACTGCAAAGCCACTGGGGCCTGGTGTTATACTGGCGCAACCGAGCAAATAATTAAATTGTCCTTCAAGCGCATATTGAACCAGTGCAGACCAAAGTGTCGTTAAAACGGCCCCACCACGATAATCAGGATCAACGCAGGTTCGACCGATTTCCAGAAAATGACCCGGTAAATCCAATACCTTGTCGAGATGAAATTCACTTTGAGAATAAAATCGGCCCAATTGACCTGCACGTGTTTGCTTGAGCAGTCGCGTGTAGCCAACAATTTTATTGTTGAGGTTGTCATAAACGACTAAATGATCACAAAAGCTATCGAACTCATCGTAATCCAGGCCTTCAGATTCAGTTTCAAGTTTTGCCCCCATTTCCTTAGCGAAAACCCGGAATCGTAATGCTTGTGCCTCCCTGATTAAGGCTTCCGAATTCGCAATAAAACACTCTAGTCGTTTTGTTGGTTTGACATGAATTTCCGCATCTACTCTTTTCATGGATTTCCCATAGTTAATAAAGTTCGTAATACGATAATCAGTTAAGGTGTCAGTATCGTGTCAATTTCATGAAATTAAAATGACAGATCGATGAAGATTTGATGACAATTCTTAGCGTTGGCGATAGGTGGGGCGAAATCATGATTCATAAGGAATCACAGGTATGGTCTCTGTCATATAACGTTCACATAGGGTTGCTACAATATCTGCTTTGACAAGTTCGTTGAGCGCAATGTCATTAATCAGGTATGAATCGAGACGATAGGTTTTTTCCTGCTTTCAGCAATAAATATTGCAATCACTTTGATAATCAAATCCTTTAAATAACTTCACGACATATGGAATGTCATCAACTATATGGGTATTTTGATATACCTTGTGATTGTCTTATGCTGAGTAACGTTGATTATGGCTATTAATATTTATCGAACAATCTGGATATCAGATTTACATCTTGGCTCAACGCAATGCCAAGCAGATATGCTCCTTGATTTTCTTAAGTGTAATGACAGTGAAAAGCTTTATCTGGTGGGTGACATCATCGACTTTTGGGCTCTTTCCAAAAAGATCTATTGGCCAAGAGATCACAACACCGTCATTCAGAAAATTTTACGTAAAGCGCGACATGGAACGCAGGTTATTTATATCCCTGGCAACCATGACGAGAATATCAGGCAATATGACAACTATGTGTTTGGCGACATTGTGGTCAAAAATACAGATGTACATACGACATCTGACGGTAAACAGTTTTTGATTGTTCATGGTGATGAATACGATACCATCGCCAAATGCCATAAGTGGATGGCCAAACTGGGTAGTGAGGGGTACGATTTCCTGATTTGGGTTAATCGATTATTACGAGTCATCAGACGATGGCTGGGGATGCAGTCCAGTTTCTCACTGGCTGCCTACATCAAATTCAAAGTCAAGAACGTCGTGCAATTCATTTCTGATTACGAAGAGAGCATTGTCAGTACACTTCAACATCAAGGCCTGAATGGCGTTATCTGTGGTCACATTCACCACGCCGAAATAAAGAATATTGATGGCTTTTTGTATATCAATACGGGGGATTTTGTGGAGAGTTGTACTGCCATTGTTGAGCATTTCAATGGCAAGCTGGAACTTGTAGCATGGAGCAAGGCCCAGACGGAAATGACTGAAAATCACATGCTCAAAGTCTCTGTCGAGTGATCGATGATAAAATGCTTTGGTCAGGCTAGATGCCCCCCGCCCCATGGGTCATTTTTTGTAATAACGCACATAGTTAAGGTCGACGCGCCATAGGCAATTCGTTTTCATCTCAATCGGACAAACAGATATGGAAATAATTAATTGAAATCATGAAGTAATAGGTTTTGATCATATCAGTGGGAGCGGGGCCGGCCATGTTAAAGTTGCCGAAGCATTGAAGAAGTCACTGTTTAATGATGTGAAGGGATAAAGATGGATAAAATGGTATAAACGGTATATACTGTTTCTTTTATGTATTAAGCAGGAGAAACAAGCATGACCACTTCGAAGACCAAATCAAAAAAACTTGCACCGGTTGCTCCCGTTATCGAATCTGTAGCAGAAAGTGACCCGGTAACAAAAAATTCAAAAAAATCATCTGATCCCAAATTAGGTACAAAATCAACCGAAGCTTTTGAGGCGCAGGTTGCTGCCGAAGTTTTAAAACAGGAAGACAGTGTTGCGGTTAAAAAAAACAAACCAGAAAAGGCGAAAGTGATTCGTGATAGTTTTTCCTTTCCGGAACAGGATTATTTGTTGATAAGCGAACTTAAAAAAGCCTGTCTGGCAGAAGGTATTCATGTCAAGAAGAGCGAGTTACTGCGTGCGGGCTTGCATTTACTGACAAAATTAAAGTTTACTGAACTTAAGGAAGCGGTTGAACAGATAGAAAAAGTTCAAACAGGCCGACCTAATAAAGGGCGATAGAAACAACTGAGATAACTTGTCCAACAGACTTGGCAATAGGGAGCATTGTCCTGAGGTTACGCAGTCGGTTTTTTGGCAATAAAAAACGAAAATTAACGGTGGTTAAACTCGGCTTGTTAGTTGATAATTTAATGCAGTCAACACAAACCGTTGTACACCTTCAGCGATTGTGTTTGCCTGCGTTCACGGTCTTCAAGCGATCGTAATGCGATATATGTCAGCCATCCGATAAGGATTAAGCCAACGGTAAAGATACTGTAGGCAATCTGCAGCTAATCATGAGCGATGGAATTTTGTTGCATTTGTAATAGCGAAACAAAACCGGGCAAGAGCGGGTTGGCAGCAACCATTTCAAATGTGAAACCATTCAAAATGCTACAGATTAATCAAATTTTAGCTCAGTAAAAAATTGGCCCATTTACTTTGTTCATTCGATTCACCGTCACTGGTTTCGTCTTTTAAATTGACGCCCGAAATCTTCAGTTTTTCGGATTCATCGATTAAATACAGCAACTTCGCTAACGCCTGCTCATAATTCAGGCCGTTACTATGAATATTGGAAATACAATTGCGGTCAGCATCGGTACTTAGGCTACTTTGTGCCTGATAGGTGAAATAAATACCCATGCTGTCAGGCGAGCTTAATCCAGGGCGTTCGCCAATCAGAACGATGCATAATCGGGCCGAATAATGTTCGGCGATGGCATCGCCGATCGCCACACGGCCGTTTTTTACCAGACATATAGGCGGCAAGGCGTAGCCGCTTGCAAGCAATTGAGGCAACAATAAGTGCAGGAAGGGTAAGGCATGATGTTCAATGGCCTTTGACGATAAACCATCAGCAACGACAACAACGGCATCGCTGGTAATTTGTGCGTTGTTTTGCAAACACAGCCATGCCGACTCACTCAATAAACGTCCCAGATCCGGTCTTTGCAAATACATGCGATGATTTTCTGCCTGTGTTTGCAAAGTCAGCGTTTGATAGCCTTGCCTTTCAAGCGAGTGCTCAAGACTTGCAAAATCCAGCGGGATATTGACGGCATCTCGTGCCAACGCATGTGCGAGTGAAAATTCCAGACTGGCCTTTGTTGGCAGACTGGTACCGGTTCGCCCCAAGGCTATTCGGGCTGGTGTAAATCGACTCAGGTCCTGCCAGGGGTCTTGTGGAACAATAAAACGCTTATCCTTTTTCATCACTGCCCCGCTGTATTTTTTGTATCGCTGTTTTGAACAAGGTGGGTATAGCCGATGGGTGCGTCAGTTGATTTTCATCATCAAAAATGTGGTGTTTTTGCAGCCATTGTTCAAATTCAGGCGCCGGTTTAAGTCCAAGCACCTGCCGCAGATACAGCGCATCGTGAAATGAAGTGGATTGATAGTTGAGCATCACATCATCTGCGCCAGGCACCCCCATAATAAAAGTACCTCCGGCTACGGCAAATTGCGTCAATAACATGTCCATATCATCCTGATCCGCCTCGGCATGATTGGTATAACAGATATCACAGCCCATCGGCAAGCCCAGTAATTTACCGCAGAAATGGTCTTCCAGTCCGGCACGGATAATCTGCTTGCCATCGTACAGATATTCCGGGCCAATAAAGCCGACAACTGAATTGACCAACAGTGGTTTGAATTTACGTGCGACTGCATAGGCTCTGGCCTCACAGGTTTGTTGATCCATGCCTTCATGGGCATTGGCCGACAGCGCACTACCCTGTCCCGTTTCAAAATACATACAATTATCGCCTAAACTACCACGCTCGAGCTCCAGCGCAGCGTGATGGGCTTGTTGGAGTAAATTCAGATTGATACCGAAGCTGTCATTGGCTTTTTGAGTCCCTGCAATGGATTGAAACACCAAATCGACCGGTGCGCCTTGCTCAATAGCTTTTAAGGTTGTGGTTACATGAGCCAGTACACAGGCCTGCGTTGGAATTTGATAGCGTTCAATCACATTATGCAACATGTGTAGCAGTTGTAAAGTGGCTTCCAGATTGTCAGATGCCGGGTTAACGCCAATAACAGCATCGCCACAGCCATACAGCAAACCATCCAGAATACTGGCAGCAACACCGGCAGGACTGTCAGTGGGATGATTGGGTTGCAAACGCGTCGACAAGCGATTTTCCAGACCAATCGTGCCACGAAAACGGGTAATCACCCGGCATTTTTTAGCAACCAGAATCAAATCCTGGATACGCATGATTTTGCTGACAGCCGCCACCATTTCCGGTGTTAGACCCGGCGCGATAGCAGTTAATACCTCGGTGCTTGCTTGCTCGGACAACAGCCAGTCACGAAAATCACCTATTGTTAAGTGGCTGATGGCCGCAAATGCCGACTTGTCATGCTCATCAATAATCAAACGGGTGATTTCATCCTGTTCATAAGGCACAAGCGCTTCATTCAGGAACTGCTTCAACGGGACATCTGCCAACGCCCACTGCGCTGCAACCCGTTCAAGATTATTAACGGCCGCCACACCCGCAAGATAATCGCCGGAACGGGCAGGTGATGCTTTCGCCAGCAGATTACGCAGCGTTTTGAAATCATAGGTGAAGTGGCTTACCTGTGTCTTGTACATGATGAACTTATGTGAAATAGAGGGGTAGTTCACTATAACATTGTCTTTTCAATTCGGCGTTGCTTACTGCTACTTATGCGTATAACTGTTTAATTACATGCTTATGGGTGTGTTTTGTGCTCAGAAGACATAATGACAGGGTCGTTATAGCGGTACAAATCGTTGATGAAATGACGGGTTTTTAATTAATAGTGTTTCTCAAATCATTCTATACTTGCCGTAAGTCTGTTGGGTGTGCCACAAAAAGGGTGCCGGTTAAACTCCGCTCCTAAATCTATATCTGGACACTGGTAATTGTCGATACCTTGCCTTAATTCGATTTCCTTAAATTACAGAATCACTACTTTCCAAGCAAGTAAATCCGGCATAATCTGACAAAGTAGAACTAAGGCATCTGTATCTCAGATCGAAGCGGACGCGGGGTTCTGCTGGATGGGGGCACTATGTTGCCCAGCGTTGCCTGTAAGGCAGTCAGCATTCTCTCAGGTCATACGCTATGAAATTAGCTCTGGCTTAAGGACATCCTATTCATTTATATTGTCAACAATTGTTGTTAAGTTCGATGGCGCTCAATGATTATGAGATTCATCGACGGACGATTTCTATTTTTAATCAACCAAGCTGACTGGTGAACTGAATTTGACGCAAGATGCCAATAAGTATATTGCACCCGATGAAATGATTCTTCAACTACGGACCATTCTCGACCAAGGCGGCGCCTACATCTTTACCAAAGATGCAGAGGGTCGCTATACCTATGTAAATCAGAAGGTGCAAGCACTTTTTTGTCAATCCTTTGAGGCCATCATCGGCAAGGACGACAGCCATTTCTTTAATTTGGAACTTGCGAATGAATTACAGCTAAACGATCGTCGTGTTCTGGCTTCCGGAGAAATAATCGAAGTTGAAGAAAGAAACATCATTAAAGATACCGGCGAGGAGCGAATTTACTGGTCGGTCAAAAAGCCAATTTACAATAAAGACGGCACTATTATTGGCATTTATGGAATCTCCACCGACATTACAGAGCGCAAAGCGATGGAAGAAGCTTTGCGAAAAAGTGAAAACCACTTAAGACTTAGTCAGATAGTCGGCGGTATCGGTACTTGGGAGATAGACCTTGTTAACAACAAACAGACTTGGTCAGACATTTGTACTTCCATGCTTGGCTTTTCTGACCGGTGTGAACTTACCTGGGAAGATTTTCTGGCGAACATCCACCCAGAGGATCGCCAACGGGTCATTGAAGCGTTCGAATCACACATCAGACATGGAAGCAAATTTGATGTGGATTATCGATTATTAGCGGTAAATAACCCGATCAAATGGATGAGATCTGCTGGACAAGCCGAACGAAATTATGATGGCACGCCAATCATTATGCGTGGCATAGTTCAAGAGGTGACTGATCGCTATCTAGCTCAACAGCGGATTCAGCAACTGATCGAAGAACAAACGGCAATATTGGAAAACCCCTTGGTCGGTATTGTTACGGTACGTGATCGGAAAATTGTCTGGGCCAATCATGCTTATGAAGACATGCTCGGCTACGGCAAGAATGAAGTGATAGGCTTGCCGTCGCGTCAACTTTATGTGCATGAGCGTGATTATCAGGCGGTGGGAGAGGCTTATGCCAATATGGAAAGGATTGGCATTGTTCGTGCCCAGCATGAGTTTGTTCGGAAGGATGGTCAACATATCTGGCTTGACATGTCCGGCACAATTCTGCATCGGGAAAGTGGAGAAACTCTTTGGGTGTTCGTCGATGCCACTGATCGCAAGCAAGCCGAAACACAAATTGTAAGTTCGTTATCATTGCTCAAAGCAACACTGGACTCTACCAATGAAGCTATTTTGGTTGTCGATTTAAAAAATTGCTGGGTTTTGCACAACCAAGGGTTTATTGATTTATGGAACATTCCGGATGAAATTCTTGTGTCCGGGGATGATCGTGCTGCGTTGTCATACGTAACCAATCAACTGGACGATGCCGATGGCTTTTTGAGAAAAGTGGAAGAGTTATATGCAACCCCTGATGCAACGTCTTTTGATCTCATCACATTTAAAGACGGGAAAGTATTAGAGCGCTACTCCATACCGCAACGAATCAATGACGAAGTCGTTGGCAGGGTCTGGAGTTTTCGCGATGTCACTCAACAGAAACAGACTTTAAAAGCATTAAGACGTGAGAGCAAGAAGAATTCGGCATTGTTGCACAATGCAAGCGATGGCATTCATATCCTTGATCCCGATGGACGTATCGTGGAATTGAGCAATTCGTTCTGTGCCATGCTCGGTTATGAACGCTGCGAAATGATTGGCATGGACATTCCCAGCTGGGATGTTAAATTTACCGCAACGGAAATAGCCCAATCACTGAGTAAACAGTTTAAAAAACAGAAGCGTTATCAATTTGAAACCCGTCACTGCCGCAAGGATGGAATCATTATAGATGTCGAAATCAGTTGTTTTCCCCTTCAACTGGATGATGAACAGTTGCTGTTTTGCTCATCACGCGATATTACCGAACGCAAACGCGCCGAAAAGCAATTGCAGGATAGTGAGCAATGGCTCAATTTCGCTTTGGAGACGCTACATGCCGGCGCCTGGGAGCTGAATTTAAACAATATGATCGCAAGCCGTACCGCGCTGCATGATCAAATATTTGGCTACTCCAGATTACCGTCCAACTGGACTTATGAGACATTCCTACAACATGTAATTCCTGAGGACCGGCAAACCGTCAACGAGTGTTTTAAAGCCGCCCATAGCCAACAGACTGATGTAAACTTTGACTGCCGCATTCGCCGTTCTGATGGTGAAATCCATTGGATTTGGGCAAAGGCACGACGCAAACTGGATCAGTTCGGGCATACAGTTTCACTATCAGGCATTGTTCAAGACATCAGCGAACGCAAACAGGCCGAAGAGAAACTTCACCTTGCTGCCAGCGTTTTTACGCATGCTCGCGAAGCCATTATGATCACTGAGCCCGATGGTACGATCATTGATGTCAATGATGCCTTTACTCGTATAACCGGGTACAACCGTGAAGAGATTTTAGGACATAATCCACGCATTCTTCGTTCCGGTCTTCAAGACAAAGCGTTCTACGCGACTTTGTGGAATGAACTTCTCGAAAAAGGCCACTGGGATGGGGAAATCTGGAACCGGCGTAAACAGGGAGAATTGTACGCCGAAATGTTAACGATTAGCAGCGTGTGTAATGACCAAGGCGATATCCAGCATTACGTAGCGCTTTTTTCTGATATTACCGAGATCAAGCAGCATGAAAAGCAATTAGAGTACATCGCGCACTACGATGCGTTGACGAACCTGCCAAACCGCGTTCTGTTGGCTGATCGCTTACACCAAAGTATGACTCAGGCGCAACGTTACTCACAGTCTCTGGCTGTGCTTTATCTTGACCTTGATGGTTTCAAAGGCATTAACGACAAGCATGGTCATGAAGTCGGCGACCATTTGCTTAAATCAATTTCGGCTCGTATGAAGCAGACACTGCGCCAGAGCGACACGCTGGCCCGCCTTGGCGGAGATGAATTCGTCGCGGTGCTTCAGGGGTTTGGCGATATTGACGCCAGTTTACTGATGATTGACCGTTTACTGATTGCTGCCAGCCAAAAACTCAAAATTGGCGATCTCATACTTCAGGTATCGGCTAGCGTCGGGGTGACCTTTTACCCTCAAACTGTTGATGTGGATGCCGATCAACTGCTTCGCCAGGCTGATCAGTCCATGTATCAAGCCAAAATGGGAGGCAAAAATCGTTACCACGTCTTTGATACCCAACTGGCCCTCAGTATACGTGATCACCATGAAAGCCTGGATCGAATTCATCGGGCTCTCGCTGGACGCGAGTTTGTTCTGTGTTACCAGCCGAAGGTTGATATGCGCAACGGGCTTGTAGTGGGTGTCGAAGCATTGATTCGCTGGCAGCATCCGCAGAAGGGACTTTTATTGCCAGCAGAATTTCTGCCGATCATAGAGGGTAATCAATTAGCTATCGAAATCGGCGAATGGGTCATAGAAACCACGCTTACCCAAATTGAACAGTGGCATGCCGTAGGGTTTGATGTCACTGTAAGCGTCAATGTTGGAGCAATGCAGTTGCAGCAGGAGGGATTCGTTGATCGTCTAGGTAAAATGTTGGCCAATCATCCCAATGTTTTGCCATCCAGCCTGGAAATTGAGGTGCTGGAAACCAGTGCGCTGGAAAATATTGCGCAAGTAACCGACATCATAAAAGCCTGCGGCAGAATTGGCGTATCATTTGCCCTTGACGACTTTGGTACGGGCTATTCGTCCCTAACCTATTTGAAACGACTGCCTGTCGCGACACTAAAAATTGATCAGAGTTTCGTCCGTGACATGCTAAACGATCCAGAAGATCTCGCCATACTGGATGGAGTTCTAGGCATGGCCAGAGCCTTTGGCCGCCGGGTTATTGCTGAAGGCGTGGAGACTTTGGAACACGGTGAAATGCTGTTACAGTTGGGCTGTGAGTTTGCTCAGGGTTATGGTATTGGCCATCCCATGCCCGCCGATGACCTTCCCAACTGGTCGGCTCACTGGCACACCCCACCGTCATGGGCTAATCGATCTTCAGTAAATCGTGACGATTTGCCATTATTGTTTGCAAGTGTTGAACACCGCGCCTGGATATTTGCCATGGAAAATTATCTAAAGGGTATCAGTGAAACACCTCCCATGCTTGATCACCATAAATGTCGTTTTGGTACATGGCTGTATAACCACGGAATGGATCGTTATGGTGAAGAGCCAAATTTCCATTTTATCGAACTGCTGCACCGCAAAATTCATGATTTAGCCTCAGAACTTTGTCAACTTCGCGACAGCGGTCAAAATCAAACTGTACCAGCACGCATCGAAGAGCTTTTTGACTTGCGAAACGATTTAGTTGAACAGATTGCCGTGTTGATTGGCACTGGTTTTAACAAAGCCTGAGAATGGCGAACCTCTAAAGGGGGACCTCTAAAAACTATCTGTTCATACGTCCACAGGTTCAGTGCGAACGGATAAGGCTATGATTTAAAGAGACTACCGTTCGCACTGAGCCTGTCGAAGTGCAATTTTTAGAGGCCCCCTAAAGTTATCCGATCATGCCCTTAGATGCCGCTCAGAATTGCCTTGTCGAAGTACAATGATTTGAGTAACCCTTAAATGTTTTCATAACGGCTCATATCCAGCAGACCCGCTTGTATGCCGCGGTATTTTTTATGTTGTTCATTAAACCAATCTGAATAGTGCCAGATATCAGGGTTGGTGCGGCGTATGCCAAATTGACTGTATAGCTGTTCCAAATCGGATTCGGTCCTGGCTCCCTGAATTTTATTAACAAACTCGCCCAGCCGGTTTTTTTCCACGCTAAAGAAAAAGTTGGGGTAGCTGCCGATAAAGCCGGGAACAACAGTGAGTCTGTCGTTTTCAGGCAACCTGCGGGAACCTTCGGACAACATTTTGGATATATTGCTGTAGGCTTTATCGATTAACAAGGTATAGACCAGGTCTGCAGCGGGGTTGTCTGTTTTTACCCGGAGCAGGGACATTTCCGGTAATGCGCCTAATTGAATCCCTTTCAATGTTGCTAGCTTGCGCATTTCAGTATCGACTTGCTGCTGAATCGGTGTTGCGTTTGCTCTGACACAAGTATCCTGCCGACATTGGTTGATACTATCGACTTCGCCGGCCGCCCTGCCTAATCTTTGCCTGACCTGATTAAAAAACTCCTTTTTATAATCCGAGGTTTGATATTTAACCTGGGTTTCATGGCCGATGCTGAATAAGGCATCAAACACGCGCAATCCCGTCGATCCCCTATGCCAGCTGTTATAAATAGCTTGTCGTTGCATGGCAGGCATAAAACGTAACAAGGTATCTTCTCCATCCTGCCGCAAAATATCCATATAAGTTCGGCTTGCGATCTGGTGTCCTGCAGTACCATACACATTAAAGCCGGCAACTAATAAATAATGCAACCGTTCAAAAATCGGATAATCAACCACCCAGGCTGTTAACGGCGTATCGCCAATAAGGCCTTTCGTAACGGTTGCACTGTCGAAATGCCTGAATATAGTGAGCGCCGCATTTTGATTATCACCGTCTCCGTTCCAGATATTATCAAGGCCAAACCCTTGATTTTTTGCCAGGAGTAAATTAATGAACGTATCTTTCATTTTGAGGTATTGCTTGCCAAAATCATCATATTTGGTAAATCCGAAAAGTCCAATTTGATCCGCCTCTTCTCCGGGCAATCCCAGAATCCGGTTGTTGTCGGCCAGGGCCTTGGCCACTTTTTTAGGATAAAACTGTCCAGGCTGAGTAAAAAGCACCCAGAACTGATCCCTGATACTCTCGGTTGCAATTTCGCCGCGGCACACAGGGCCTTTAATGAATCCGGTTACAAAATATTCGGCATCATCGAGCAGGAATCTATATTTGGAAACCAGGGGAAGTTCAATGAATGCTTTAAACGGATTAGCTGCAACTTCCGGTTGATAGGAGGGTAATGCCGTCACTTGATAATCTGTCTTAAAGAACAGTTCATCATAGCGCCGCATCTTCTGATCGCTTAATTCGTAGACGAAATGAATCTTGTCCACAATCGTTTCGGTAACAGGCCGTAGACGATAATAAAATGTTTCCTTGCCCGGGTCATCATAAGGCCGTACCGTATTAATTTCCACGATAGGCTGGCCGGGAGCCGTTTTAGAGCGTACCAAGCGAAAGAACTCATGATCGGGATGTCCCTTAAAATGAAGATGTCCGATAAACAGATGTTCATAAATATAACGAAACACGAGTTTCTGCTTGAGGCTGGCGCCATTGAAATAAGCTTCCCATTTTGCAATTGTCGCTACAGACTGGCTGGGTAAGGGGGGCAACGGCTCAACTTTCGCTCCCTGCTGTAGCCATCGCTTCAGCGTGTCTTCTTCCTTCAGTGACAGGCCCGGCATGGCATAAGGCATTCCCCATTGGGGATGCTGATGCTGGTATTTTGGGAATTCTTGTATGGTAGGGCATTGCAGTTCGCGGCCAAAGTCAAGATCATAATCCTTACCCAGTTTTCCTGTAACTGGCAGCGGATTAAGGCGTTTTAATTCGATTAATTTGGACAAAACCGAATTATCCAGATTGGCATCTTTTGAATCACGGCGTTCATTTAAAACCGGATAGAAGCCTTTTTGTCTCCAGCCTCCTGTATCCGTGGCATCGATAAAAAGCCGGGAAGGTTCGGCGGCTTTCAATCGAGCGGAATCATAGATCATTTTCTTGGTTGCGCCCCTGTCCATTCCTTCGATAGAACCCAGCTTTAACTGGCAGGGCGCATCATAACAGCCATGGCAAACCACGCAACGCGAATCCAGTAGGGGCTTGACGTCCTTATAAAACGAAACGTTATGCTGTTGTTGGCCGAGGACGGCTTCTTCTTGAGACAACTGCCGTAGTCTGGGGGCCGTTGGTCCATACAGACTTTCAAAATCCGGCGACTGATAAACCATGGCTGCACAGCCGGAAATAATTAGAAAAATAACAAATATAACAGGATGCTTCATCGTTGTTTACCCGACGTGATTTTGAGTACGGCCACCACGAGTAGCCAACCATTACAATGCTTATGCCTACAGCTAGAAATCCATGATTTTCCAGCGCCACTCCATTATGATTCCCCGCGAGCGAGAATTACAATTTCATGAGGATAGGTTGCTTAAGCCAACGTTTTCTTCAAATTCCAAAAAACAACAGCGGACACCAACACCATTCCACAAGCGGAGCCCATCAGTATCAAACCAAGAAACAAAGTTCGACTGAATGTATAGTCAACCAATTCTTTACCGCTGTTCTGGGCTTGCCGGATCACTGTGTCCAATCGGCTTGACAATCCGTCAAGCTTGCCGGGAGCCAGTGTCTGGTCGAAAGCTTGCAGCAATTTCACCAGGTCTTGCACGGTGGCGTTGATCTGCGCTGCGGCGGCGGTGTAGTCATTGATGCGGAACGGTTCGGCGTTCGGGCTCGATGGACTAGCCTGGAGTTGCCGTAAAACATCTTGAAAAGACTTAAGTGTGGCGGTGGACGCATCGGACATCTGTTTGCCTGCGTCCAGTGCTTTCTCGGTCTGTGCAGCGAGTCTGGTGAGCCCCGGTTGGTGCGTGTCCAGGGCTTGGACGATCTGCTGGCGTTCGGTGCTGATGAGTTCTGGCAGGCTCGCTGTCGTCTGGCTGAATCGGTCTGCCGATTCGGACAATTGGCTGGTGTTTGCCAGCAATTTTTCCATCTGAGGCATTTCCGCGGTTTGTATGACCAATAACTCGGTTTCCCAGCGGATCAAGGTCGGCATGTGTCGGGCCAGAAACAAGCCGCGTTCCGCAAATAAGCGGGTATTCGCCAGTTCGCGAGTGGCGGGGTCGAGTCCCGACAATGGGTCGATGGAGAGTAGATTGAAAACACTACTGGCCACTCCAGTCTGAGGGTTGTGATTCATCCCGGCGACTTCGGATGCAAAGCCCAGCGAACCGAGATCACGGGGTGAACGAACATTCGGGTGTTGCTCGTGCCAGGTATTAATGGCGGTGCGCAGTTCCGAAATCTGTTCTTTTTTCAACGCCGATGCGGCAATCCGCCAAATCTCCTTCTCAACCTCTTGAGAGGCAAGTAGATAAGGTTTGGCCGAGTCGCCGAAGAATTTTGGCATCCAATAATCCTCGACATTCATGCGGTTCAAGCTGGCGAAGATGACCATATCGAGGAGGTTGGCGTAGGTGTTTGCGCCGGTGACAATGGCCAAAATATCGTTGGTGATGGCGATGCGGCGCATAAGAAGGGTACGCCTCCGGGGTGTCTGATCATTCTCTCGCTGCAATTTGCCGGCGGCGATATTGATCGCTTCGATAGAATTGTCAGCAAAGCGAAGCAACTGCGATTGCAGTTCGACGGGATCGGGCGCGACATCATGTTTGAGCGAAAATAGGGAACGGATACCCTTTTCAGGTAGCTCGAGGGTGTTTTTGATTAAACTGCAACTGCTCGCACTCAAGACCAGAGCAAATAGCAAAAAGACCTTTGGAGCCCATCGATGGGCAATCCGGCAGAAAGGCTGAAGCTCTGAGCGTGTCAAGGTATCTGCTCCTTCGGGCATTTCTGATTAAATACAGCGCTGTTCGAATGCCGCTGGTTTGGAAATCCAGCAATTCCGGTTATTCGCTGGATTGCGCTGGCGGCGATACGGGTTGTTGTGTGTGATTTATCTTTGATGATGCCCCCAGGTTTCGTCCGTGAAAATACTTTTCATGACCGACTCACAAGTAATAAAAATGTTTCCTTATATCTTCGCTATTTAAAAGTCTATTGGCAACCAATTTGTACTTGTGAACAGATTCGCTAACTGTGACATGCCCAGGAGAAAGGTAATCAGCGCGGAGCATTCTTGCCCGCCCTGGAACTAAATCGATTTCAGAGAAACTAAAAAAAGGATGCTGGGCTAAATCTGTATTCTGTTGAAATTATTAATGCCAGACTACCAAGTCCATAGTCAATGAGTAATGAGAAGACCAGACTTTTAGATTTGGCCTTATAAAGCTTTAACTCCATTCGCCTATAGCTTATCGTAAAGCCAGAAAGCTTCAACGAGCTCAGCTCGAAAGGTTTCAAACAGCATCGAGACGGATCAATAGGGGAATTAATTTGCGACAATTTGGCAACGTGCTAAGTTGATGCATTCATATAATGTGGTATATCGGAGTGAGTTATGAAAATATTAGTAATGCTAGTGTGCCTGTTTTTTACTTCGGGAGTTTTTGCTGGCTGTGTCACCAATTTGCGAGGTAAGACAGTCTGCGCTGATGGCCAGGGAGAGGCCGCCGGATATAATCCCAATACGGGGACTGCGTTTAAGTCAGAGACGAACCAAATGGGTGTGACCACGACTGAAACCAGCAGGGGCGGAGAAGCAAAAACAAAAAATGGTGTGGGGGTTGTCCAGGGCCCAGGAGGCAAGACCTGTGTAAAGACCCGGTATAATAAAGGCTGTAACTAAATTCGGCCGGGTTGTATAGTATTACAACCCGGTTTTAATACTTGAAAGGCTGGTATTTTGTTATTCCTGGGTGGAGCGGGGTTTTCATGCCGGCCCAATCGTTTGAGACGTGATGGGAGCAAGCCTTTATGGAAAATGTCGGCGGTGTAAAATCAATGTCCGGGGTTACATTACTGATCTCAATAGCAACGAACTTTATCGATAGACTCTTGTTTTTATCATTGACAGAGAGTTTAATTTACAAAAAAATAACGGCGCAAGGTTAAATTGGCGCTCCTTGCAGGACAATACCAGGGTTAATAATTATGCGTATGACAATATCATTTAAATGGGTGGCAGTATCAATCTTCCTGTGGCTGGCTGGCTGTGCTCAAACGGAAGTTCAGACAAGGCAGGAAGTCGCCAGTACCGGTCTTCCCAAACCACAGCAAGTACTTATTTATAATTTTGTGGTAAGTCCTGCCGATATTCAGGAAAATTCCAGTATTTTTGCGAAGCTGAGCAGAAACATGGGGAACTCGGATCAGACGGCGGAGCAAATTCAGTTAGGCCGCGAGGTGGCCGATGCACTGGCAACCGAACTTACGCAGAAAATTGCCGCTATGGGTTTGAATCCGGTACGAGCAATTGAAAACATGCCGGTTTCCCCCGGTTCGATATTGATTACCGGCCATTTCGTCAAAATTGACGAAGGCAACCGCCTTCGCCGTAACGTCATCGGTCTCGGTATGGGCCAGTCCGCACTCGATACCGAAGTTCGCCTGTTGGCTCCGGGTCCCTCTGGTTACCAGGAATTAATTACATTTGATGCCCACTCCGATAGTGGCAGTATGCCCGGTGCTGCAGTCATGGGGCCGGCTGGGGCGGCGGCCGGCGCAGGAACAGCGGCGGTCATCGCAACGAATGCGGTAGTTGGAGGCGTCAAGTCCTACAAGTCAGCCTCCGCGCAGCAGGCGAAAAAAATGGCCGACAAGATATCAGAACAGCTGGCCAACTATTTTGCAAAGCAAGGCTGGATTAACCCAAGTCTGGCGCAATAGACTCGACTAAAAACCTACGTGACTAAGATTGATCAGGCGTTTGGCATCCCAATTTATTGGATATCTGATCCAGCAAAGTGTTTCTTGATTAGCAAGAGTCTTACGCCAAGCCAAGGCGGCGTCATACCGGCATGGACTGCCGGTATCCAGGCTACAAGGATGTAAGCTACAAAGCCATCCTTGGCCTCTGGGTTCCGGCAATCCCTGCCGGAACGACGAAAAGGGATGCATTTTACGCATCGGCGGACAATTCTTGCTAATCAGGAAGTGTTTTGGTTTGAAGCCGAAATACCGTGTTAAGCGATGCCCCTTAATTTCATTTTAAGCAGGA
>JABFSH010000013.1 GCA_013140705.1 Methylococcaceae bacterium | reverse complement strand
GCCTCAACTGCCACTTTTGACTTAAATTCCGTTGTATGCTTTTTTCTCATATTGGCCATTTGTTTGTTGCCTCTTTGATAAGGCCTTCTATCTTAATCCCTGGTCTAAAATATGGGGAGTATCATAATATCCCGGGTGCGAATGGCGGCTCAAATCATCATCGGCCTCTACACGGGCGCAAGGGAAACCGAATTGCGACTGTTTCGCTTGGCAAGCCTTGTGCCGCCTCCAGACGCAGGAGGTGTCTGGATTCTGCGCGGTCCGGTCATCAAGCACCGTCCGGCAGATGCTGCTCTAGACCGTGATGTCTGGGTTGCATCTCCGATCATGCGGGATGCCATTACGATCTTACGGCGCACCGCAGCATGGGTGAATAGCACCTATGTTTGGCAACGTGCCACGAATCGGCCGGACAAACCAGTAGCCTATCTTTACCCGCACAACATTCTCAACACGTATCTTCAAATCATTGATCCTCGGCAATCCTGGAGAAACGGAGTCGATACCGGTGGTCCGCCGAAGCAGTTATACCCTCATATGATGAAAAACAGCTTGGCGTACGAACTACGCAAAGTTGATTGCGGCATACCGGCCATTACAGTGCAACTCCAGCATAAGAGCTATCTTGACAGGCGCATCAACCCCACTACGATAGGGTATGGCCAGCTTGATCGCAATGCAGTATCCAAAGCTGCCATGGATGCCAATCTCGCTTATGCACGAGACATGTACGACCCAAATGCCCGGCGCGTGGGTGGTGGAGCGATCGAATTCAACGAGCGGTTGCGAGCGAAATTCTTCGGCTATGTCGAACAAGGCTATACCGAAGACGAAGTTATCAGGCACTTCGTCGCCGATGGTATGCCGCCTTTGGCCGATGTTGGCCTTGGCTATTGCCTTGGCCGTCGAAAGATTATGCGTCATGACAAGGAAGTCGATCCGCCCTGCGTTGGCAGCCTCCGGTGTAATCCACTGGACTGCACGAACGGTATTGTACCGATAAGCAAAAAGCCGATCTGGGTCAAATTGGCGAAAGAGAACCGTGATCGGGCCGAAGATCCTGAATTGTTCTACCTGAAAGAAACCAGCACAGAAATGGCCAATCTGGCCGATAGCGTCGTTTCCTTTTTGGATCAAGGATAGTGAAATTACCTTTCGACGAACGCAACCGGCAAGATTATATTGCGATTTCCGAGCGATAGCGATCTGGTATCACACGTATTTCAGACGAACGTAGCGAATCTGGCGGATACCAACATGCAGCATCTTCAATAGTCCTCGCACAACTTGCTGGCTGTAGTGTCGCAACCATCTATGCTCGTCAGGGATCGACTGAGATTGATCCGGTTGCGTCCTTAAGATCGATCAAAGCAGCACGGCTTGAAGAACAACGCCGGAATCAACCTACGCGAAATCCGAGGCCTCGAGTAACCAAGGAGCATCTTCGAGATGTCAGAGAGCTTATTGATCTCAATGAGAAACTGCGTGAGGAAGTGAAACTTGCCCTTGACGAAGCGACGCGATGGAATTACCTCCACTCAGAGCTCACACGAAAGTATCGTGCCTTGACTGCATCAAACATTCGTTTGGTCGAAAAAATCGCAGTGCTTGAAGAGAAAATTTCTGATTTGACGGAACAGTTGAAGCGAAAACCAGAGCCGAAACCAGTGGGAGGGGAAAAACCATCGAAGGTTACGCCGATAGTCCAGAAATGAGGGAAAAACCAAGTTTCGGACTAGAATGGCAACTGGCCGTTCTTCCTGTATTATACGAATACACAATTCTAGAACGGGTAACTCGGTGGAGACAAAGCTTAGGCCATGTACTGGAAAAATGTTCACTGTGTAAAAAAGCGAAACGGTCGCAGAAAAACCATCCTTCCGGTCAGCGTTCAAACACAGGCGCTGTTTTGTTGTTTGCGACGGCTATTTTGAGTGGCAGGAACAAGTTAATAGCAAAGTCAAACAACCCTGGTTTATCACACTTAAAGATAAACAACCGATGGCCTTGGCAGGGCTTTGGGAACACTGGCAAGGCAGTGATGGCAGCGAGATTGAATCCTGCACGATCATTGTCACCGCTGGAAATGAGCTGATGCAAGCTATTCACGACCGGATGCCGGTGATCTTACCGATTGAATCCTGGGAGGAATGGCTTAATGCCAATAATACTGATTCCCAAGGCTTACAAAACCTGTTAACCCAATACCCGTCCGATGAAATGACCGCTTGGCCGGTAAGTACGCTGGTGAATAGCCCGAGGCATAATAGAGAGGAATGTATTACACCTATTTCCGGCTAAGCATCATCAAAGTTCCAGAATTGGCACACAAAATGTGCATAGCAGCCTGAATTCATGCCAAAATAACTAGTAAATCACTTAACACCAAGAGATGGATTATGAATGCAGTCGCTTTAACCAATATGTCCCTTGAAGAAAAGCTGGCAACGATGGAACAAATCTGGGATGACCTCTGCCAACACCAAAACGTGCAATCGCCCAACTGGCATGGCGATGTTTTGCAAATCAGGGAAGAAAAGCGGCTGGCCGGACAAGAACAGCCTATGGATTGGCAGGATGCCAAAAAAACTATTCGTCAACGGACGCAATGAATATAAAAATTCTCCCGGCAGCCAATGAAGATTTAATCAACGGCTACCATTTTTATGAAGGGCAATCCCAAGGCTTAGGCAGTTATTTCCTTGATTCGTTATTCTCGGATATTGATTCCTTGCTCATCTACCACGGCATACAACAACAATTTTTCGGAAAATATTACCGTTTGCTGTCCAAACGTTTTCCGTTCGCAGTTTATTATACTTTGGAAAAGCCGGATATCATCGTCTATGCCGTGCTGGATTGCCGCAGAAATCCGGCTTGGATTGCGGGAAGATTCAAAGTAAATGAATAGGAAAAATATAATTCTATGTGATGGAGTTACTTTTCCCACTTAACCTAAGCTCTTGAACATAATTTATAAAACTAAATAAGTTATAAATAACAGCCGTTTTTTTGACAGCTATATAAAAACAGTAAGGATCAAATTGCTCAAGATTGGTTCAACATGACCAATCTCTTCATGCTCTCATACCGGTGCCATGAGTTTTCCGATAACAGCGAACAAAGCTGAAACGGACTCGCGGGACAATTCATTAAACAGAAGTATTAATAGCCAACTCTGCCGTGAGACGGGGACGGAAAATCGCGGATCTTTAGAGTCAATCACAAAGATAGCCGGTTTGCCGAACGTGACAACGTGAATGTCACCGATGAGGCATCCGGCTTTTTTGTGCCCAAAATTTATGGATAGAAGCAAAATAAAGTGCCGGTCAGTTATGGGTTTTTAAAAGATAAGTAATGATGAAAAAATCAATTCCGTCTAACCTAGAACTACCTGGAATGCGCTTTTGCAGGTTAGTAATGTTGGGTACAGACACCGCGTTATTGCCTAACCGGGATGGCAATCCGATGACACGTTGTAATGTCACCCAACGCCTAAACATTGCGGTTGATAGGGCAGCCCTGGCACATAAAAGCCTCTCCAAACGAAAAATCTCGCCTCATATCATAAGGCATACGACAGCCATACATCTGTTACAGTCCGGTGTCGCATTTAGTGTGATTGCCTTATGGCTAGGGCACGAGAGCACGACTACCACACATCGCTACGTCGAAGCAGATTTAGCCATGAAGGAAAAAGCATTGGCGCGGCTTCAAGAGCCCGAAACAACAATCAGTCGCTACCAACCAGATGATGATGCATTAATGCAGTTCCTTCAAGACTTATAACTATGTAAAGTGCACTGCCGGACTTTACCGACAGTGCGCGGGGTACAGGGCGGAATAAAACGCAGTTATACATAGTTAGGGTCTATACATAGGGGTCGGACTGTCACATTCGCAAAAGAGATAAAAATAATTTTTTTAATGGCTGGTATGGAGAAGGTTATTTTGGCGCATTTTCCCCGAAAAAGGTGTGTGGAAGAATACAACACAAAAAAACTTACATAAAACTAAATCATCACGGCACCGACAAGAAATGACTTGCTCGGCATAAAAGAGACCTAGTCCACGGATTAGTTAGGAACGCGCATGAAATAACTTAGGCAAGTTCAATATCAGCCCTGTTGAGGGACGGCGACATAATTCCATCGCCCAAGATGATCATCAAATAAAATGCGCATAGACTTTTTAAACCCATCCCCTACTTTTCTGCCAATCCT
>JABFSH010000082.1 GCA_013140705.1 Methylococcaceae bacterium | reverse complement strand
TCGCTTTGTTAAAGAGCCGAGACCTTTCAGCCCCGTTGAGTCCGACTATTCTACAGCTTTATTTTATTCCGTCAATCGGTTTTTTATTTTTCCTTTTCAATAACTTTTTCGTTAGCAAAAAATAGCACTTCAATCAACACTCAAGAAACAGCTTTTTTGTATTTTTAAAATCAATGACTTGCAAAGATATGAAAACACAAAAAAGTACATCGAACAGCGACTGTTTCATGGTAACGACATGCCTCCGAAGGGGGGCTTATTTTGCTCAGCACGAACTGTGTCCTGTTTAGTCAGTAAATAAGCTATAGATTTTAAAAGAACTTAAAAGCTATTTCTTGAGAGACTGTTCGAAGCTTGAACGAATTATTTTAGAGATGCCCTAAAATATTTTGCTATTCAAATACTTTATATCGTTATTTCAGCGCCACTTTGATCTTCATAAATTTACGCTTTCCAACTTGATAAATATGTTCGCTATTAATGGCAAGTGTCAATTTAGCATCAGATATTCGCTCACCATCAATTTTTACCGCACCCTGATTAATCATTCTAATTGCTTCAGATGTGCTATTCGTTAGTCCACTATCTTTCAATAAATTCGCAATACCATATCCATCATTTTCGATACTTATCACCAAGTCATCGATGTCATCTGGCATTGCTCCTCGTTGAAATCTCGCCTCAAAATTCTCTAATGCCTTTCTAGCTGAACCCGCATCATGGAACCTCTCTATAATTTCCTGCGCTAGCTTAACTTTATAATTTCTTGGATTTTCACCCTGTTGACATAATTGCATCCAGGATTTGATTTCTGACATGGGTCGAAAACTTAACAACTCGTAATATCGCCACATCAATTCATCCGAAATGGACATCAACTTACCGAACATTTCATCGGCCGTATCAGCAATTCCCACATAATTATTTAATGATTTTGACATTTTTTGGACGCCATCAAGGCCTTCCAAAATAGGCATAGTCATAACAACCTGAGGCCGTTGCCCATAAATTTCCTGTAATTGTCGACCTACCAACAAATTAAATTTTTGATCTGTGCCACCCAATTCCACATCCGCTTTCATGACAACCGAATCATAGCCTTGCACTAATGGATAAAGAAATTCATGAATTGCAATCGACTGGCCTGATTTATAGCGCTTACTAAAATCATCTCTTTCCAACATTCTGGCCACTGTATGTTTTGCAGCCAACTGAATGAGTTCTGAGGGAGTCATGGCATTCATCCACTCCGAATTAAACATGACTCGGGTTTTATCCTGGTCAAGAATTTTAAAAATTTGCTCTTGATAGGTTTTTGCATTGGCCACGACTTCATCACGTGTAAGCGGTTTACGTGTGACATTTTTCCCTGTAGGATCGCCTATCATTCCCGTAAAGTCGCCAATCAAGAACAGAATTTCATGCCCAAAATCCTGAAATTGTTTTAATTTGTTTATCAAAACCGTATGTCCTAAATGCAAATCTGGCGCTGTCGGATCAAATCCCGCCTTGATTCGCAGCGACCTCCCCTCACCCAGTTTTTTAATTAACTCTTGTTCGATTAAAACCTCATCTGCCCCTCTCAACAGTTGCGATATAATTTCGTCTTGCAATTTCCTTCTCCAGTCTGGCATTGAATTGTCAAATTATTATAGGGTTATTGATTACCAGAACAGTACAAAATTTTTATATGGCCTATAATTTGATAAATCTCTCAAAAAACACTTAAAATGGTTCTATTAAAAAAATCAAAGTCAGTTTATTCTTGCTCACTCGGTTTCACTAACAAACCATGAAAAAAATTTATCTTTCTTTATTCATAGGCGTTAGTTTGGCTTTGGTGACAAAATCCAGTTACGCCAAATCTGTTCACTCAACAAGTAATAAACATGTTCATGTTTCAACCAAATCAGCAAAACGTAGTTCAAAAGCCTTATTAAAATCCAAAAGACCCGTATTACAGAATACCGACTCTGTTTCAAGACAACATCACGAAATCATCGCCAAAAGTGCTTCTTCTGATTTTGAATATTCTTTATCTGGCCCAATCTCAACTAATCAAGAAACTTTATTTAGCCAGAATAAAACCGATCAATCCAGCCCGGAATCTAATCGCAACAGTCGAATTCATTCGTTAATCGATCCTCGGCATAATGAATTTAATGCTGACTCACCTCGAGAAGCAGAGCACCATGCTTATATCAGTGCACAGGGAGTAATAGATACTTCTTTAACCCTGGCAGGTCAAAAAGTCGGATTATCAAACGAGTTAATCATGCAACTTACCAATATTTTTGCATGGGATATTGATTTTGCTACTAATCTACAGCATGGCGACCAATTCACGGTTGTGTATGAGCAATCGAACGACGCATCAGGACAAATTTTGGCTGCCGAATTCGTTACAGGCGGAAGAACTTACACCGCAATCAGATATACAAACCCCGACGGAGAAATCAACTATTACAGCCCAGAAGGCAAACCAATGCGCAAAGAATTTTTAAGCGCCCCGGTTGATTTTGTCCGCGTCAGCTCGGGATTTGATGTTAACAGGAAACACCCAATTCTAAATAGAATTCGCGCCCATAAAGGTGTCGATTACGCAGCAAGAACAGGAACCCCTGTAAAAGCATCCGGCGACGGTAAAGTAGCTTTTTTAGGTCGCAAAGGGGGCTATGGGCAAGTGCTAATTATTGAACATGGAGAGCATTTTGAGACGCTCTATGCCCATCTTTCCGATTTTAAAAAAGGTTTACAAAATGGTGACCCGGTTGTACAAGGCCAAGTAGTGGGCTATGTCGGTCAGACCGGCCTTGCTACAGGTCCTCATTTGCACTATGAGTTTCGAGTTAATGGCGTTCATAAAAATCCAGAGTCGCTAAATCAAAAACACTCAGTCCCTTTAAATGATAATAATCTGGCAGAATTCAAATTACAGGTACGGCCGCTGCTAGTTAAACTTTACCAGACTAAAGCAAATAACCTATTAGCAAAAAACGTCTTGGCTCCAGTCAATTGAAATTGAGCAACTAAATTTCTACCGGTAATATAAAGGCTTTTACCAAAGCAATTAAACAACCGGTCCCTGTTCGTTAAGCTGAAAACGAAGATCCACAACCGCAAGTAGTAGTTGCATTAGGATTTCGGATTACAAATTGCGCACCAGAGACGTCTTCTTTATAATCAACTTCAGCACCAGCCAGATATTGAATACTCATTGAATCTATCAAAACGGTCACTCCAGCTTTGACAATACTGGTATCATCTTCGTTGACGTCTTCATCGAAGGTAAAGCCATATTGGAATCCGGAACAACCACCGCCTGTAACGTAGACTCGCAACTTCAGATTATTGTTACCTTCTTCAGCAATTAATTCACCCACTTTTGCGGCAGCACTGTCAGTGAAATTTATAGGATTAGCCATACAAACCTTGAATTAGTTATGAATAGATTTTGATTATTGCAATACCCACCGACATAGTCAAGAATTATGGGTACAACGCCACTATTTTTAAAGCAGTTTCCTCTTGCAAACCAAACATCAAATTCATATTTTGAATCGCTTGACCTGCCGCACCCTTAACTAAATTATCAATCACGGACAATACCACAATTGTATGAGCGCCTTGCGGTTGATGCACTGAAATCTGGCAATAATTGCTGCCTCTGACATTTCGAGTATCCGGATGGGATCCTTTTGATAACACATCGACAAACGGTTCTTCTTTGTATCGACTTTCATAAAGCGCCTGAAGATCTTTACATGGCAACCTCACTTGTCCATACAAAGTCGCATGAATTCCGCGAATCATGGGCGTCAGATGTGGCACGAAAGTCAACCCTACTGGCTTTCCGGCAACTAATTCAAGGCCTTGGGTAATTTCAGGCAAATGTCTATGGCCACTGACGGCATAAGCTTTAAAACTTTCCCCGGTTTCACTCATTATTGTAGCTATTTCAACCTTACGACCGGCGCCGCTCACTCCCGATTTAACATCAGCAATCAAATGATTGACATCTATTAAGCCCTGTTCAATCAAAGGCAGGAAGCCAAGTTGAACAGCGGTGGGATAACACCCCGGACAGGCGATCAAACTGGCTTTTTTTATGGCCTCTCGATTGACTTCTGGCAAACCATAGACCGCTTCTGCAATTAACTCAGGACATGCGTGCTCGATACCGTACCAATGACTCCATTGCTTGACATCCGTAATTCTGAAGTCTGCCGAAAGATCAATCACCTTGATTCCTCTTGTCAACAATTGGCTTGCCATAAGCATTGCAGTACCGTTGGGCGTGGCGAAAAAAACAACGTCACAATCCGTCAAGTTATCGACTTCAGGTAAACAAAATATCGCCTGAGTAGCGCCACGTAGACTCGGATATAGTGAATCGACTCTTGCGCCGGCATCTGCACGCGATGTCACAACGGCTACTTCGACTTCCGGGTGCAACGCCAATATCCTTAATAATTCCACTCCCGTATACCCAGTTCCGCCAACAATACCTGCACGAATCATCTCAATAACCTGTAACAGTGATCAGTTAAAATTGAAGCACATTAAAATGCTTTACATGAAAAATCAGGCATATCTAACAGTAATCCTTTGCCAAAAACCGCACTTAATTTCTGAGCAAATGCTTCAACAAAGATTTCTCTCAATACCTTATGGCTGCATATAATACCCTGCATTATTAATCATTAGTATTGCCCTATCGTGTCTATAAGCGAACAAATGCGTGTTATCGAAATCATCAACCCCGGTCAGAAGTCGGTTTTAACTGTGACTCGACGATCAACGCCAACACCAATTGATCATCAAGTTCTCATCAAAGTGGCTGCTGCCGGCATTAACCGACCTGATGTCATGCAACGCAAAGGCCTCTACCCACCGCCGCCAGACGCATCCGATATTCCAGGGCTTGAAATCGCAGGAACAATCGTCGCTATCGGCAACCACGTAGTCAACTTAAAAGTAGGCGATAATGTCTGCGCATTGGTAACTGGAGGTGGCTATGCCGAATATTGCCTTGCTGATGACGCATTATGCTTACCCATACCCGAAAATTTTTCCTTTATCCAGGCGGCCGCCTTACCAGAAACCTTTTTTACGGTTTGGAACAATATATTTGCTAATGCCCGGTTATTACCGGGTGAAACGCTCTTGATACACGGTGGTAGCAGCGGCATAGGCACCACGGCGATTCAACTCGCCAAAGCATTTAGTGCCAACGTTATCATTACAGCCGGTTCCCCTATAAAATGCAGCTTCTGCCTGCAACTCGGCGCGGATGCCGCGATCAACTACAAAAAGCAAGATTTTGTAGATTCAATCAATGTAATCACAAGCAATCAAGGTGTCGACGTTATTCTGGATATGATAGGCGGTGACTATTTCCCCCGCAATCTGCAATGTATGGCACGCAATGGCCGACTTTTACAGATTGCCATCCAAAACGGCCCAAAATCTGAAATCAATTTGCTAACCCTGATGTTAAAGCGATTAACGATTGCGGGCTCAACGCTCAGATCGCAAAATATTGGCTTTAAATCTGAAATCGCCAGACAATTACTTGAAAAGGTCTGGCCTTTATTGTCCAATGACACGATTAAACCTGTGATCGATTCTACGTTTGCCCTCTGTGATGCCGCACAAGCCCACGAAAGAATGGAGAGCAGTCAACACATTGGTAAAATTGTTTTAACGGTATAAAAAATGGCCTATACAACACTTATTGCTGCAGACACACTCAATCGATACCTGAATGATCCCGAGTGGATCATCGTCGATTGTCGTTTTTCCCTGTCGAATACAGAAAACGGTGCAAAAGCATATCGACTTGGCCATATTCCGAATGCCCGCTATGCGCATCTGGATAAAGACTTATCGTCACAAATCACAACTTTAACCGGACGACACCCTTTACCCAACTTTACGGCATTAGCCACAAAACTCGGCACTTGGGGTATCAACAACAGTCAGGTCATTCTGTACGACGATGCAGGTGGCGCAATTGCTGGTCGTTTATGGTGGTTATTACGCTGCCTGGGTCATGAAAAAGCAGCTGTTCTTGATGGAGGCATTCCCTATTGGCAACACAGCGGATACGCAACGACGACTAGCTTGCCAAAAGTGAATCCTGTTGTTTTCAGGCCTTATCCTGCAAGCAGGAACTGGCTCAATGCCCTGGAAGTGCAAAATAATCTCGCAAAAAAAACGATTTGTCTTGTTGATGCCAGAACAGAGGAACGTTTTCGCGGTGAAGTTGAACCGATTGATCCTATAGCCGGCCATATTCCCGGCGCTAAAAATAGACCCTTTCAATCGAATCTAGGTAGAGATGGATTGTTTTTATCCATTGCTGAATTAGGCCAACAATTTACTGCCCTGCTCGGCAAAACAAAACCCGAACAAGTAGTTCATATGTGTGGCTCCGGCGTTACTGCTTGCCACAACTTGCTTGCCATGGAACACGCTGGCCTCAAGGGTTCCAAATTGTATGCCGGATCGTGGAGCGAATGGATTCGGGATAAGAATCGAGCCATAAGTCAATCCGTTTAAATAATATGTCTCTGGTCAGAAAACCAGTATCCTGAGTAATGAGACTGAAACTATGTGGCAAGCAATACGGCGTTCCGATTTTTTTCCTTTACCCGATAGACTGCCTGATCTGCAGATTTGATCAGGTCATTCCAGCTCGCTTTAAATTCCTTCACACTGGCGACACCGATACTGACTGTAACTAATCTTGGTAACTTAATATTTTTTAACTGGTGCACCTCTATGGCCTTGCGAATCCGTTCCGCCAACAAAACAGCGGCCGTGCTATCCGTGTTGGGAGCTATCACTATAAACTCTTCGCCACCCAGACGACAGGCAACGTCACTGGAGCGTATACTTTCGCGCATAACTTTGGCCGAATGAGCCAGAACGCGATCCCCTACATCATGCCCCAGAGCATCATTAATCGTTTTAAAAAAATCCAGATCCAACATTAAAACACTCAAGGGTCGATTAAAGCGTTGTGCAGCAACCCACTCCTGTTCCAGACGATTCAGCGCGTACCGACGATTCGGTAATGCCGTGAGTATGTCCGTGTAAGCTATATGCTGTAATCTTCGATTAGCCACGGCCAGTTCAGCCGTAGATCGCTCCAGTTCCTTACGCTCCTGTGCCAACTCCTGCTGCAATGAAATCAGACGCTGACCTGCATGAATCCGAGCCAATAATATTCTCATATTGACTGGCTTGGTGACGTAATCATCTATACCGGCATCAAATGCTTCTACCAGATTATCTTCACTTGAGGATGCCGTCAGCATGATGATATATAGATTTTTTGCAAAATCCGAAGCACGCAATGTTTTACAAAGGGCCAAGCCATCCATGGGTTTCATGTTCCAGTCTGTTATTAATAATTGCGGTTTGTGTTCAATGATATGCTCAAGCGCAGTTTCACCATCACGGCAGACTTGAACACTATGTCCCGACGCTACCAGCTGTTTCGTAAGACGCGTCAACATGATGGGATCATCATCAACCAGCAACACGTCCAACCCCAATAAATCAGGTTCCTTCATCAGAACTGAATCGGGTCTTGAAATACGAAGATCCGTCTTGATATCAATCCGTTTTCCCCAGTCCTTCCACTGAACTACTAAATCATCAACAAAAGTGGCTAAGGCCTGGTCGTCCAGCGAGAATGTGCCAGCTTCAGTCTGCAGGCCTGGCAAGAGGGTCTCTCTATAGTCCTGATCTGCAAGACAATAATCAGTGACGTGATTCGCAAATACAAGTTGTCGGGCAATGCGAGCAATTCTCGAAGTATCGGAAGGATCAATGGCTGAGTGATGGCATTGCTTCAAGGCTTCTAAAAAAACAGCCGGAAATCCCCAGTCATCAAGCAGGATGAGCGTTAGTGCTTCGTGGTCTATCGCAAAATATTCCTGCTCCAGTAGCAATAAGTCCCGACCAGCTGCCTTTCCCACACATGCACTAAAATTTTCCGGCCATGCTGTTGCCAACGCCAGACATCCGATATCTGACAATAAACCTAAGGTAAACACCTCCTCAGGAGCGGCCGTGCGATCCCTTGCGACAATACCGGAGGAGGCAATTGCCAGCATTAATGATCTTGACCAATAGTCTGAATAATTAAAACCAACACACAAACCTTCCCTGTGTTTCGCCAGCAAAGAAAGACTCAAGGCAAAATTACGCACGGCTGTCATTCCAATTAACGCAACGGCATCCTGAATACTGACTACAGGTCTTCGTGCACCAATCGCCGCCGAATTGGCAAAACCTATAATTCGCCCTGTCAGTGCAGCATCGGACTGCAATAATTGGGCAACTTGCTGTATCGTAGAATCATCACTTTGAACCAGTTTCATCAGAGCCAAAGCGGTACCCGACGGCGAAGGCAGTCGATCTGCTGCTTTCAGTTCATGAAAGTTAAATTTCTTATCCATGAATGTGACCTTTCCGATTCCGCAAATTTTCCAACAGATTTTTCATTGACCCCATCAACTCATGAGTTAACTCAGCAATATCCGCCAAATTATTGTTACGGGCCGCCTCTTCAAGTTTTTCGGTAACATTCATAATTGGCTTTATACAAAAATGCCCGACCATCCCCTTCAAGGCATGGGCAATATCACTCACCAACTTCAAATCCGTATGCTGTGCAGACGTTGCCTCGTCCAGAGCAACAAGCTTTTTGGGAACCTCATCAAGGAACAAGGCTATAATTTCTGTCAGCAATTCGTCATCATTATCCAAATTTTTAAGAACTTCCGCTTCGTCCCAAATAATGGGCGCTATTTCTTCTTGAATTTCCGATTCCTGTTCGGTTGCCGATTGCGCATCTGCATTGCCTAGCCACCTCGATAATAGTGCCAACAGCTTATCTCGTACTATCGGCTTTGCCAGAAAATCATCCATCCCGGCAGACAAACATCTTTGACGTTCATCAGTAGCTGCATGAGCGGTGAGCGCAACTATTGGAATATGTGCAAGGTTCTGACTTATTTCCAGTACACGCACTTGCTGCGTCGTTTCATAACCATCCATTACCGGCATTTGACAATCCATTAAAATTAAATCGTAGCTGTCTTGTTGCAAACGATTGAGAACTTCCTGCCCATTCTCGACTATGTCGGGATAAATATGCAAACGGGTGAGCAATGCAGTAATGACCTTCTGATTGACTTTATTATCTTCCGCGATCAACACGCGTTTGTTGGCATAATCGGGCAAGACGTTAGTTTGTTTTTCGATATATTGCAAAACACGATTGTTTGCTTTTAACGCATTGTTAATGGCATCATACAGATGGACCCGTCTCACTGGTTTTAAAAGACTTTGAGAAATTCTCATGGCTTTACGTTCGGCTTCGCTGCTGAGCCTCCCTGAGGAAAGCAGCAGGCGTGGAATCGAAGCAATCGCCGGATTTTCATTTATCGCTCGCATCAGCGCATAGCCATCCATCTGAGGCATATGCAAATCGGATATTAACAGGCTATAGGGTTCGCCCCGAGCTGTGGCTGAAAGAAGTTCATCCAGTGCACTTGCCGCATTGTCGACCTGAACAACCGTCAATCCCCAATTAAGAAGATAGTGCTCCAGAATGATTCGATTAGTCGCATTATCATCCACGACTAAGACACGCTGACCACAAAGATCTGGAGGTTGTGTTTGGACAATGTTGTACAAAGGCGTCAATGGTAGCGTAAACCAAAAATTGGTGCCCTGCCCCAGGACACTATCCAGACCAATAGCCCCTCCCATCAACTTAACCAAATCCCGGCTAATCGATAGCCCTAAACCCGTACCCCCAAAACAGCGGGATGTTGAACTATCGGCCTGTGAAAAAGGCTGAAACAACCGTAGCTGTGTCTCCAGCGCAATTCCTATCCCCGTATCACGTATGTCGAAACGTAAGGCAGCCGAATCTTCATTTGACTCCATTACCGAAATGCTGACTGAGACTTCACCCTTTTGGGTAAATTTAACTGCATTACCGATCAGGTTCGTGAGTACTTGACGAATTCGCGTTGGATCGCCCAGCCAGCGTTGGGGAAGGTTTGCAGGAATAAAACAATTCACCTCCAAATCCTTCGCGTGAGCTCGAGTGGCCATCAAAGTGCACACTTCTTCCACCAAAACTGGCAGATCAAATTCGAATTTTTCCAGTTCAATCTTGTCTGCTTCCAGTTTAGAATAATCAAGAATGTCATTGATTATAGTCAATAATGATTCTGCTGAGTGCGCAGCTGTCTCCAGCAAGTCCGTTTGTTCATGCGATAACTCCGTATCTTTCAGCAAATCCAGCATGCCAAGGACACCATTCATCGGCGTACGAATTTCGTGACTCATATTGGCAAGAAACTCACTTTTCGTTCTAGCCGCCTGAACTGCGGCATCCCGCGAAGTTTCCAGAGATACTTTAGCCTTTTCCTGTAACAGCGCCAAAGCCATCATCTCACCCACTTGAATCAGCATTGTGTTACGCGTATCCGTTTCCTGAGGGTCGTGATCAGTAAACAAAAACAACACGCCCAGATATTCGCCACCATATAGGAGTGGCACCAGGTAATGCCCATGTCGTTGTTCTTGGTCGCCTAATGCCCCATCATTGTCCGGACCACAGCAGCAAATGTCGAAAACGAGTTGTTCGACGGATAAACGCGTACTGCCACACAAATAACCATCAACCGGCATGTGATGTAAACGAAGCAAAAAAGCTTCATCGAAGTCACCCTGCAGCACAAAAGTATCAAGGTAGTCTTCACCATCAATTTTCAATAGCACACCGCCTTTTCGTTTACCATTAAAGCCATTGAGGTCGAGTAACAGTTTAAGCGCTTGAATGAAGCGCTGTTCCATCGGCTTGATTTGCTGCAGAACTTCAGTAATGTTGATGCGTGCGATGGAATCCTGTTTTTCGATTTGCACTATGGCTTCCCGGGCGATTTGCGCACTGACATCGCGCTGAATCTGCACATAACCAAACAGCATGTTGTCCTTATCCAGAATGGGTGTCACACACAATTCCGCCCAGAAGTTCTGAAAATGTGCAAATTCTTGATGAGTATGCTCGGAAGTGACTTGAATTCGGCGCCTCATCGAGATACGCCCAAACCAGGATTCGTTCTTTTTTAAAGCATTCTTCATATTGTTAAAGCTATTCTGATCCTCGTCTGGATTATCCAGTATGTTGACATGTTGATCTAGAAGCTCCGATTCGCTCCACCCGGTAAATTTACATAATGCCGAATTAACATATTGCATGTAGCCCTTTCCGTCAGTAAGGACAACCATATCACTACTGGCATCCACTGCACGCCGAAGCGCAATAAGTTTTAACTCATTATTTTTTTGAGTCGTAATATCTCGACGAACAGAAATATATTGTCTGGGTTTACCCACATTATTTAGTAGGGGCATTATTGTATTATCGACCCAATAATAGCTTCCATCTTTGCCCCGATTGCAAAATTCGCCCTGCCAGACCTGACCTGATCTGATCGTATCCCATAAATTTCGGATATAACTTTTATCATGCCATCCGGAATTCACTATGCGATGGTCCTTTCCAACCAGTTCCTCCCGCGTATATCCGGAAGTTTGACAGAATTTATCATTTGCATGAATAATGCGCCCCCTAATATCCGTTATGCTAACCAGAGCATGGATATCCAGAGCACTAAGAAGTTCAGCATTCAATCTTGCCTGCTCCTGAAACTTGAATTGTTCACTCTCGATATCCAATGCCAAGGGTCGCAGTGAAAACCACCATAAACAGGGTGCACTCAGCAGCGCCAGCAAACCGGTGTCTATTGCAGTTTCCTGCAATGATTCAAGCTTGATTCCCCAACCCGGAAGTGCCTCGAACAAAAACATTATCATCGTTTCAAAAAAACTGATGACCGCGATAATGATCCCCAAGGAATAAACAAAAAGTCGTCTACGATACTGAAAGGGCAATACTGATTTGGACATGGCGTTATCGGAATTATCAAATAGCATTCCTTCAAGTTTAGCCTAAACTTTCGCCAATGCCTGTATCAAGCCATAAAACATGCAATCTAACGGCCACTGCCATTCACAACCTTTTCAATGCATTAATTATTGGAACCTTGATTCGCTTTGCAGTCTAGCGGATCCGTCAATTCGTGTTGAAATGACAATCCTGGAAAATATTGCTTACGCCATCTAACAAAGAAGGTCAAATCCGGGCTTAATTTAGAAAGATTTGACGGGCAATATCAACTACTTCAGCCTTTGTAAGCTAACAAACTTATTTTCGGCTGTGAGTTCCAGTTGAAAATGGCCATGAATACCCTGTTTGGTCAAGAACGGCTGAATCTTTCCAGCCGAAAACATTATCCGCCTGCCATCATCAGCGACAACAGAAATATTTTTTGCAATGCCTTGATAAACTTTGAAATATTGATCGTAAGAAAGACTGAGAGAAAAATGGATGATTTGATTCTTAAACATAAAAAAAGCCGGGGGAGCATTCACTCACCCGACTGATATTATTTAATGATTGTTCTGCAGGGCAGCAATGCGCTCTTCCAAGGGGGGATGACTCATAAACAGCTTATTCCAGCCACCGCCATTTATTCCGAATGCAGCCAATTGTCCAGGTAAATCCTGAGCTTCGTGTCCTCGTTGCAAGGCGCGCAACGCTGCGATCATTTTTTCACGTCCGGCCAGGTTTGCACCACCCGCATCGGCACGGAACTCTCGATAGCGAGAAAACCACATGACCAGCATGGACGCCAGAACACCCAAAACCACTTGCGCAATCATTTGAGTAACATAATATGCCGGACCGTAGCCGCGTTCTGTTTTGAAAACAGCGCGATCAACCACATGACCGATAATCGTTGCAAAAAAGTACACAAAAGTATTAACAACACCTTGCATCAAAGCCATCGTCACCATATCGCCATTGGCAACATGGCTGATTTCGTGCCCTAAAACGGCCTCAACCTCATCGGCACTCATTCTGTCCAGTAACCCGGTACTGACTGCAACCAGGGCACTGTTTTTGTTCATTCCAGTGGCGAAGGCATTCGGCTCGGGCGTATTAAACACACCGACTTCAGGCATGCCGATGCCAGCATTTTCAGCGTGTTTTGCTACGACATTAATCAACCATTGCTCCGTCTGGTTTTGCGGTCTGTCAATCACCTGAACGCCCATCGCATTTTTTGCCGACCATTTTGACATCGCTAATGAAATAACAGAGCCCGTCGCCCCTATCAACGCAGACATCATTAACAGCGCATTCAAATTTAGATTTATGCCTTGAGCATCCAGCGCACGACCAAGTCCCAAGACGTTAAACATGATTCCGACCACAATCATAATCGCTAAATTGGTGGCCAGGAAAAGAAAAATTCGCATCATAAGGTTTGCCTTCAAAAAAATTAATGTTTGTAGAATATAGGGCTTGAATTTGTTAATTCAATATCCGTTGAGAGTGATAATATTGCGATAAGTTTATTAATGGAGAAAATTCCTGTGTTCTTTATAAAAAAAATAGTGTTTTCATTCCCGTTAATGCTGATTTCATGGTCTATTTCGCAAGCCAATACCTCCTCAAATATTATCAAACACCTGCATTTACCTGAAGGCTTTCAGATCAGCATTTATGCAGATAATGTTCCGAACGCGCGTAGTCTGGCATTAGGTAATGCCAACCTGATTTTCGTCGGTAGTGGAGCAGAGGGCAAAGTCTATGCCTTACAGGACAACAATGGAGACGGAGTTGCCGAAAAACGTTATACCATCGCTACCGACCTCAACATGCCAAATGGCGTCGCCTACCAGGATGACGCTCTGTATGTGGCAGAAATCAATCGCATTATTCGCTATGACCATATCAGCCAGCAATTGGCAGCGCCGCCCAAACCGATCGTTGTCTACGATCAATTCCCAACCAACCGGCATCACGGCTGGAAATATCTACGCTTTGGTCCTGATGGCAATTTATATACAGCGGTGGGCTCCCCATGCAATATTTGCGAACCCCAACAACCAATTTTCACATCGCTGGTTCGGCTTGATAAGTATGGCCAGCATGTTGAAATACTGGCCCGTGGCATCAGAAATACGGTAGGTTTCGATTGGCAACCGAAAACCCATGCCTTGTTTTTTACTGACAATGGCCGTGATTATTTAGGTGATGACTTGCCACCCGAGGAACTCAATCAATGGTCCAAAATCGGTGAACATTTTGGTTATCCCTACTGTCACGCAGGTTACATCAAGGATCCAGAGTTCGGTGACCGAAAACAATGTCAACAATTTAAAGCACCTGCGTGGCAATTTAAGGCCCACGTCGCGCCATTGGGCCTGCGTTTTTATCAGGGCAAGCAATTTCCCAACAAATATCACCAGCAATTATTTGTGGCTCAACATGGCTCCTGGAACCGAACCAAACCCGATGGCTATCGAATTGCGTTGGTTACCTTTGATCAGAACAAACCTGTTTCGGAAGAAATTTTTATCGACGGATGGTTAACCAGTGATGACGAAGTTCTGGGCAGACCCGTCGATATACTCGAAATGCCAGATGGCAGTCTACTGATTTCCGATGACAAGCTGGGTGTTATTTACAAAGTTCAATACAAAAAATCATGACTAAGAAATTTGAAATAATCGAAAAACAAATTGTCTATCCCGGATTTTTTCGAATGGAAAAATACCGTTTAAAGCACACCTTATTTGCCGGCGGCTGGAGCGAGGAAATCAGCCGTGAACTGTTTGTGCGTGGTAGTTGTGTTGCTGTACTTCTCTATGATCCGCATACCGATAAAGTCGTACTGATAGAACAATTCCGTGCTGGCGCAATAATCCGGCCGGAACGTGCCTGGCTGATAGAAATTGTCGCCGGCGCCATTGAAGAGGGTGAAACGGCAGAAGAAGTAGCTTATCGTGAATCCCTGGAAGAAGCGGGTTGCGAAATTCAGGATTTAATGGTGATCAATGAGTTTTATACTACACCCGGCGGTTCATCCGAGCGTATCACGTTGTTCTGTGGCAAGGTCGACAGCACTCAAGTGGGAGGAATTTTTGGCCTGGATGATGAACATGAAGATATTTGGGTTAACACGGTCGATTTTGACGAAGCCTATCAAATGATAGAAAATGGCGTCATTGAATCCGCTATTCCAATCATCGCAATCCAATGGCTTGCCCTAAACAAACAAAAACTCCAGCAAAAATGGTTATAAATGCCATTGGTATTTGTTACCAACAGACGACTGCAGTATTCAGCTCATGCTGAGTCTGCGCTGGTTTTTAATTATTGCCGTCCTGTTGGTTACAGGTTGCGCCAGCAGCCCTGAAATCAAACCCGTCATTGTCCAGCCTCACACGCCAGTGGTTGCTTATGCACTGAGCTTACAGGGTATTCCTTATCGTTATGGTAAGGAATCACCACGCGAAGGCTTCGATTGCAGTGGTTTTGTTCAACATGTCTATGAGCATCACGGCATTTCATTACCTCGAACAACGCGAGAAATGGCGGCGTCACTGCCACCCGTTCCCAAAAGTCAACTTCGCTCCGGAGATCTGGTTTTTTTTAATACGCATGGGAAAACGATTTCGCATGTGGGCATCTATGTCGACAACAGCAAATTTGTCCATGCACCCAGCCGACATACTGGCCGGGTCTTGGTATCGAGCTTGAACAATCGATACTGGAGGAAGCGCTTTGTCGGTGTTCGTAGACCGTGATCAAGTGAAGAACACTCCTCTTGAATGACCTCCTCCACAATTTACGATTCAGCAAACACCAATAAAAATCAACAATCCAATTGAAACTAATTCCCATATCCTGTAGTCTTATTAATACACGGGGGCGACATGGCTTCGACGTGGGTAGCAAAACCTAAAGTGCATGCCGAGGACTGTAAATCTCGTAAAATATACAGAAAAAAAGTATTCGCAAATGACGAAAACTACTCAATGGCTCTAGCTGCTTAAAAACAGCACCATTCCTCTGACTACTTGTGCTTATGCGGGTAGAGTTCAGTTCGCTGGACGCTCAGAGGTCATCTACATAAGATCGCGCTGAAATCTGTCCGGTGTGGATGCGCTAAAACCTTACGGAATCGCTGATGATTTTCTTGGCCCGACGGGTAGTTATCAGCTAAATCAAAAGCGCGGGATAAGCATGTAGACCTTGTGGCGGAGTGCTTGCGGACGGGGGTTCAATTCCCCCCGCCTCCACCAAATTTTTTATTTTATTACAGCCACTTAACAAGTGGCTTTTTAATTTTGGCACATCTTTGGCACATTTTGAGTTATTCAGTTGTGATTCGGATGTCTTCTTGTCAATTGTCGTTTTGTTAATGTCTTTCAAAATTATTTGTAATTATTCAGCGAAATTCTAAAAATAAAGCTTGACAAGGTTTTTGGCACAAAATGGTCGTCGCAGCGATGATGCGAGAAAGCCTGAAAAATGCGGCATTAGTCGCAAATACCGTGCTTCTCATAAGCACTGAATCATTCGCAATACTCGCTCGCGACCACAAGCCGAAAATGGCCAGGCGGCGATCCTCGAAGGCGAAATTCGCCTTTTCAAACTAGCCTTATAATAGTCGTCAAATCAACGCTTTCGGGTCTTTCCGGTTTGATAATCGACAACATCTACGTGGCTGCCACGATCAAAAAAGTTCAGCAATTGCTCGCCGAGGAGGCGACTCTGTCGCCTGCCTTGCGCTCGACCTTGGAAGTGTTAATCCTGGTCGTGCAGTTGTTGGCCAATCGTTTGAGCCTGAACAGCCGCAATAG
>JABFSH010000030.1 GCA_013140705.1 Methylococcaceae bacterium | reverse complement strand
TTTAATGGTATGGAGAAAGTTCAAAAATCCATTCAGTCGAATTGGGACAGCGCCATACAGCTGGAGAATGAACAGGACTCTAGCTTAAACTAAACCAATATTTGTCTGGACAATGGGGTCCACTTTAACCTGAACTCGTTTTGATAAATAGAACGTGCTTCCCCAATCGTCCCCTGAGAAGAGAAGCTTTCCGAAGGAATGGCGGGCGTTCCCTCCCCTGACAAGGGGAGGGTTAGGGTGGGGTTGCTGGATAAATTCGGATAATCCGCCCCCAGTTCCTTTTGCGCGACGGCTTCGTAGTTATCCGACAAATAGCGCAAAAACAGAAACGACAGCATATAGTCGCGGAAGTCGTCGGCGTTCATCGCGCCGCGCAGATCGTCGGCGATGGCCCATAGTGTGCTGCCGAGTTTATTGAGTTGTTGTTGGGTCATTACGTGTTTTTAGCGATAAGAGGGTTGAATAGAGATTAACTATCGTTTGCTGATTCTTGCCATGCCGATGGCTCACTGGCAATTGGGATATAGCAAAAAATAAATTACCGATTGGGTGTCGAGAAAGTTTTTCCGTTCGTCCTGAGCTCGTCGAAGGATGGACGGAAAAACTCAAGTCCCTATCGGCAAGCCATTCATACTTCGACGAGCTCAGCACGAACGGCTTGCCGGGCAGTTCTGTGATTCCGGAAAGTAATTTTTAACGGAATCCTTAACGACGAGTCTGCATAATTTTTCAAAGCGCCACGCAAGCTGATTTTTGGTTGGGGTAAGGAGCTGTCAATTTGTCGTAGGTCGTCAGCCGAAACTCGAACTAACTTCTTGCCCTCCATAATCACACTATGGGTATCGGTTTGAATCGCCGTTTTCCGCGCCAGTGCCGCCGCCCTTTGCATGGCAGCCATTGAGGCGCGAAGGCCTGGGTCTTTGGCCGTGGTAATGTCTTTGGTGTCCATAAATTTTCTCCCTTCAAATCATTTAGAAGAACGATGGTCAGTCGGTTGTTTTATTTTGATTATCTCGTAATGCCATGGCTTTCTTGCTGATCTCTTCGATGCTGTCATCGCCATCAATCGCCTGCCGCCATTGGGTATAGTCGAACGGCTCGCGCTGGATCAGGGCGATAAAACGCTCCATTTTGATGTCTCCTAAATATTGGGTCAGTATTTGTAAGCCTTTTGCACGTATTTCGTCATCATTCATGCCATGCTTCCTCAGCGCGTTTATCTCTCATTTGAAAATAGCGCATTATTTTAGCTGCACAGCAAGGGTGTTCACGCCCACGCGGCTGAAATCCGAGGTGTTGTTAGTGACAACAGCCAGACCGTTGACTAAAGCTGTGGCGGCGATGATGGCATCCGGTGTTTTGGTTTTGAATTGTTGTCGCAAGCGTATGGTTTGCTCGGCAATTTCCTCGGTGAGCTGGTAGAGGGATGCATGACCAATAAACTCGCGTGCTTGCCTATAAAGTTCAGGGTTGGTAGTAAACTCACCCCAGCCCAAAAATTCAATTTGGCTAATGATGGAAATTTTAAAGCTCTCCCTCAGCACAGTGTGCAGGGTTTCATCGGCGGTCAGTCCGTTGAAGTAGTAGATGATGATATTCGTGTCGATCAGGTAACGCATCAGTTCCAACCCTCACGGGCGGAAACCAGATAATCATCCACAGCTTGCCGAGTGTGGTGGGCAAGCCCGAAATAACTTCGCGGGTCAAAATCATGGTTGGGATGGTCGGAAATGCCTTCTTCCTCTGCCAGTTGTTGCAGAACGATTTGTACCAGCCGGAATTTCTCGACATGGGAAAGCGCAGATACTGAAGGTAAAAGTTCGTTGACGGTCATGGTGTGTACTCCGTTTCGGTATTGGGAAAAAGCCGCTGCATCAGGCCTTTTTTATGGGTTTTGAGTGCGTTGATTTTTTGGGCTTTGGCGGTGATTAGGTCGTCGATGGAATACAGGCAATTGGCGATTTTTTTTTGTTCTTCTTTTTTTGGAATACGAATTTTAGTATCTGCAATATCAGATTGCCCAATAGTGGTCATCGTTGCAGTTTTGCCTTTTGCAATTAGCTGTGAGCGCACCGCCTCACTTTTAAGCCCGAAGTGTAAGAACAAAGGAAATATTTTATTTGTATGTGGCCTTAATCTTATTAAATGCCCATCAAAAGTTATATCGTTCGCATTGCCTAAATATATATTCGACTGAGCTATGCCAGCTTTTACAAGAGATGATCGGGTAAAAAAAACATCTCCATTTTCTACTTTGTTCTTTAAAAATTCCGATTCACCAATATCAACTAAAGATAATGTGGTTTCATCTATGTATGTTTCAATATACATATCAAGAACATTTACAAGCTTATAACCATTGCCAACTTTATTTGGATCGTTAAAAACTCCATTTGACAGTTTGTCTAAAGCAACGTCTACGAGGTAACACTCTACCCACTCCCCTGCATCCCGAAACTCAGGAAAGCGCAGTTTGGGGACGGTTTCGCCTTCGGCGGGGAATAGCTGCTGCATCAAGCCTTTTTTATGGGCTTTGAGGGCTTCGACTTTTTGGGTTTGGGCGGTGACCAGTTCGTCGAGGGAAGACAGACAATCGGCGATTTTTTGTTGTTCGTCCGGTTCAGGAACGGCCACTTCAATTTTGCTAATATTTGCTTTTGACAGGCTAGGAACGCCGCCAGCTTCATTATGGTTAAGCCAATTTATATTTTGAAAAATTAAATAAATAAATTTAGGCGAGCAAGCCTTGAAAGAATGCGTATAGAAAAGAGTATCAACTGTCCAAAATTTTCCTGTAAGAAACATTGGATTATTAATGGTTCCTTTTCTCCCAATACATACGCTTTCACCGTCATATAAATAGTCATTAACTGAAAGCATATAACCGCCAGAGCCATATACAGGAATATCACCAGTTGATAGGTGCTTGTAGTCTTTACCGTTCCCAATTGTAAATAATTTATCTAGCGGCTTTATTTTCCATTCCTCCGCCTCCCAAAACTCAGGAAAGCGCAATACCGGCACCAAACCCTTTTTTGTGGGCTCACTCATTCATCACGCTCCAGTTCCGTTGCCAGCAATTCATGCAGCTTGGCCTGTAGCAGTTTTTTATCCGGCAGTTGTAATGGGTATTGCGCAATTAAGGTCGGCGATAGCTTGCGCGATAGTGCGTATGTCAGAGCATTCAGACAACCCCACCCTAACCCTCCCCTTGCCAGGGGAGGGAACTGAAGCAAAGCTCCGCCGCATGCCTGGGGAGGGAATTGAGGCAATGCTTCTCCTCTGGTCAAGGCTGAGAATTGGGGCAATGCTCCTCCCCCTGATAAGGGGCGACTGCAGGGATGCAGGAGGTAGAACAACGCCTGGAGCAGTTGTCGAGAGGCTGGGAGGGGGTTATCTATCATCAACAACTCTCTTAATCGTTTCAAACACGCCAGCCATGTTATGACTAATGTCCTGATTAGTAAAACGTACCACCCGCAAGCCCACAGACTGTAAATAGGCATCTCGTTGCGTATCTTGTTGCTGGGCGGTTTCGGTGTAATGGCTGTCGCCGTCCACTTCGATTACCAGCTTAGCTTCGGGGCTGTAAAAATCAACGATATAGTGACCAATGCCGTGTTGCCTGCGAAATTTAACGCCGAGTTGTTTGCCGCGCAATGCCGTCCAGAGTTTTTGCTCCGGTTGGGTGGCGTTGTTGCGCAGATCTTGTCGGTGTGCGGTGTATTCCGGGCGGTTGAAAATTTTGTCGGTCATGGTTTAACCCCTCCCTAGCCCTCCCCTTGTCAGGGGAGGGAACTGATATCGATTCGCTCCTCCCCCTGACAAAGGGCGACTGCATGGATGCAGGAGGTAGAACAGCGCCTGGAGCAGTTGTCGAGAGGTTGGGAGGGGGATGCTGCCCAGTTCCAGAATAAAGGCCTTCATGTGCTGGATCAGGGCGGTTTGCAGGTCGCTTTCGCTGTGGGTTTCCGGCAGACCGAGAAACTCCAGCACATCCGGGTCTTTAAAGGTTTGCTGAATGTCGGGATGTAATTCTCTCGCCAGTGGTGAGAGTTTTGCGCTCAGCAGGCTGCGCTCGAATTGTGCGGCATCTATTTGTCGCTCCAAATCCCGTTTACTGAGTCTGTCGCTACGCGCAATCGTCAAGTAGTAAGTGCGTTCTTCGGCGCTTTTGCAGCGGGAAAAGATAATGGTGTTATGTGTCCAGGGCAATTCTCTCACCAGTGCTGAGAGTTTTTCATCGGCTTGATAGGTTTCATAGAACTGCTTCATGCGCCACAGGTTTTTGTCGCTGAAGCCTTTGATGTCTGGGGCGTTGTGCGCAATATAGTGCGCCAGTTCAGTGACTACGCCTTTACCCCAGGCCTCACTTTGCACTTTGTGGCTGATGGTAAGGCCGATTTGCCAATACAGGTCAATCAGAGTCGTGTTGGCTTGACTAAAAATTTTGTGCCGCGCTTGCTGGATGTGTTGCAGCACTTCGCTGAATACGGTGGCGGATATACCCCTCCCTAACCCTCCCCTTGTCAGGGGAGGGAACAGAGAGTCTTGGTTTGCTTGAGTTAAAACTCCTCCCCCTGTCAAGGGGGAGGTTGGGAGGGGGTTATTCATACGCCGCCAATCCTGAAATTTCGCGGCCTTGGGCCAGTTTGTGTAATAAGGGCAGCAGGTCGTCCATCAAGGCCAGTTCGGCTTGGGTGCGGGCTTTCCAGCCAAGTTCCAGGGGACTGAGTAGATCACTGAGTTTTTCGCCATCGAAAATCATCCGGCTCATGATGGTATCGACAAAGGTTTGCAGGGCCGCGGCTTGCAGACCGTGCTTTTCAGCGATGACAGCCAAGTCGCTGGCGGCCTTGGCGGCCTTGAAGGCTTGGTAACCGTCGCGAATGGCGTTTTCATTGAGGCTTTGCCCGACGGGCAGACTGTTGATGTAGGCAATGATGTCGTCGCGCTCGTCCAGCAAATTGGCGCTGGAGCTGATCAATTCTATCAGCGCTTCGCGGGTCATTTTTTGTTTGCTGGTTTTTTGGGTGAATTTGGCGATCAGGCCCATGATGTAGTCGTAATCGATGACCGCAGAGGCGAACAGCACGAATTCAAATTCCAGTTGTTCAACAGTGCTGGTACTGTCATTGCCTTTACCTTGTTGGGCTTTCAGGCGTTGGGCGGTGTCCAGATAGACGCCTTTAAAACCGCGCAAGGTGTCTTCGGGTAGCAGTTGTTCAACTTGGGCCTGTTGTTCTTCGCCGAGGTCGGTGTATTGATCCAGTTGGGTTTTAAGGCGCTGCACTTCTTTAAAGTGGTTGATGAATTCGGCACGGGCCGTGTCACCTTTCAGGTTGGCGACTTGTTCCGGTGCACAATCCAAGCCTTGCGCTTTCATAAACGTTTCCAGCTTGCCGAACGCCGTTTGCAGTTTGTTGATCACCGCTGGCGCGGGGTCTACCAGCCAGATTTCTTTGGCTTTATCGATGGACTGGCCGGAGAACAAGGCGATGGCGGCATCGACTGCTTGTTCCTGGCCGCGAAAATCCAAGACGTTGCCCCAGGGTTTGCTGTCGTTTAGCACCCGGTTGGTGCGCGAGAAGGCTTGGATCAAACCGTGGTATTTCAGGTTTTTATCGACATATAAAGTATTCAGGTACTTGGAATCAAAGCCGGTGAGCAGCATGTCCACCACAATGACGATGTCGATTTTGTGTTTGCGCGGGTAATCCTGATTGGAATATTTGTGGTCCTTAATGCGCTGTTGTACGTCCTGATAGTACAGGTCGAATTCGTTAATGGTGTGGTTGGTGCCGTAATGGTTGTTGTAGTCAGCAATAATGCCGATTAACGCGGCTTTTTTCTGTTCCGGCTGTTCCTGGTTGTCGGCTTTTTCTTGCGGTAGATCGTCTTGCAGTTGCTTGATATCGGCCACATTTTTGCCGTTGAGATTGTCGTTGTCTTTTGCCAGTGCTTGGGTGGGTGGCGAGAATACGCAAGCGACGTTCAGCGGTGCGTAGCTGTCGTCTTCGGTCTGTTTTTTGGCCTGAATGGTAAGGAACAAATAATAATAGGCAATCGCCTCGTTGATCGACGCCGTAGCCAAAACGGCGTTAAATCGGCGCGAGTTGGTGGCGGCATCATGTTTATTCAGGATCGCTTCGACGACGGCTTGCTGGGAGACGGTTTCTCCGGGTTTGAGTTTGGCCTTGTTACCGTTCGAGTCTTCAGGCTGAAAGTAATCGATGTGAAAACTCAGCACGTTTTTGTCATCGATGGCGTGGGTGATGGTGTAAGCGTGCAGTTGTTTTTCGAAAATATCCTCGGTTGTTTTGAACGAACCGACCGTGCCGTCGATTTGGACGTAGCTGGCATTTTCATCGAAAATCGGCGTGCCGGTAAAGCCGAACAGTTGCGCGTTGGGGAAGAATTCTTTAATGGCTTTATGGTTTTCGCCAAATTGCGAGCGGTGGCATTCGTCGAAGATGAACACGACGCGCTTGTCGCGTAACGGTTCCAAACGTTGCTTGTAGGTGTGCTTGGCCTTTTGCGTATTGGTTTGGTTGCGCTTGCAGTTTTCGTCCAGTGCCAGGCCAAGCTTTTGAATGGTGGTGACAATCACTTTGTCGGCGTAGTCTTCCGACAGCATGCGCCGTACCAGGGTTTCGGTGTTGGTGTTTTCTTCCACGCAACCTTCCTGGAAGCGGTTGAATTCCTCGCGGGTTTGCCGATCCAGGTCCTTACGATCCACCACGAACAGGCATTTTTCAATATCCGGATTGTCTTTGAGCAGCGTGGAGGCCTTGAACGATGTGAGGGTTTTGCCGCTGCCGGTGGTGTGCCAGATGTAGCCATTGCCCCGGTTTTGGTGAATGCAATCGACCATCGCCTTGACCGCATAGATTTGGTACGGGCGCATGATCATCAGCTTTTGCTCGCTGGCAACCAGTACCATGTAGCGGCTGATCATTTGGCCCAGTGTGCATTTGGCCAGAAAGCTGTCGGTAAAGTCGTGCAGGTGGGCGATTTTTTGATTGGCTTCGTCGGCCAGTTGGTAAATCGGCAAAAAGCGCTCGTCGGCGTTAAAGCTGAAGTGCTGGTTGTGGTTGTTGGCAAAGTAATAGGTATTGCTTTCGTTACTGACGATAAACAACTGGATGAAGCACAGCAAGGTGTTGGTGTAGCCGTTGCCGGGGTCGTTTTTGTACTCGACGATTTGCTCCATCGCCCGGCGAGGGCTGACCTGCAGTGTTTTCAACTCAGTCTGAACGACCGGCACGCCGTTGATCAGCAGAATGACATCATAGCGATGGTGACTGTTATCGGTATTGATACGCAGCTGGTTAATAACTTCAAAGTCGTTTTTACACCAGTCTTTGATATTGACCAGCGTGTAATGTAAGGGTGTGCCGTCTTCACGTTGAAAGTAATTACGCTCGCGGAGAATTTTGGCAGCAGTGAAAACGTCGGCGGTGACGATTTCGTCGCGCAGGCGGGCGAATTCTGCATCGGTCAAATGCACACGGTTCAACGCCTCGAATTTTTGGCGGAAGTTTTGTTCTAGCGATTCGCGGTCGCGGATGTCGGGGCGATGTGTATATTTAAGATCGGTTAACTTTTGAATTAAGCGGTGTTCGATCTGGCTTTCTTTTGTGGTCATTTGCAAAGTTCAAAAATGTTCTGTGAGTGATTCTGGAGGTTACTAGCAGGCTGGTGAAAGATATCCCGATCCGAGTAAGTAATAATCCAAATCTGCCACGAAGATGAATTAAATGCCAGGTTCATCAGCCGGTTGGCCAGCGTGATAAACAACGTACACATAAACCGGGATATCAAGCCCGCCTAGAATATTTTCAATTAACGGCCACACATCATCCCACTCCAAATCACCAAAACCGGTTCCTATCCTCGGTAAGGCAATTGAAGTAAGCTTCTCAAAGGCAATAATTTTCACTAATGTGCATAAGGCGTGTTTTACATTGATCAGGGTCGCTTTGTCATAGTGATAATCGGTGCTCTCCATTCTTTCATGAGTGATCAGATGTACGATGCGGACATTATTCTGCCCCACCCACATCCAGGCCTCACCCGGTTTTGTATCATGTTGATGGCACCAGCGGTTAAAATCTTTTTGAAGGAGGGGATATTTGTTACCTAGTTCAAGGGCCAATCCTTTGTTCATGGAATCGTTTATTCCAACGCCATGAACTATGGCTTGCGCCTTGCTTAATAGTATGTCACCTTCGACTTTGTATAGCATAATTTCCTCATAGGTAGATCGTACAACCCAAGATGTTCAAATCATGGCGCCGAAACAATGTTAGACCTTCGATTGTTTGCCATACCAGCCAGAAGGCTTCTCAAAGCTTTCCAATACTTTGATGTAATTGACTCTTTCGTACAATACGCCCGGGTCCCAAATATTTTGCCGGCTCAGAATACCTCTGACTTCGGCCAGTGAATGGTAGCCTCTTGCCGTCAGCCATTGGTCTGTCTCGTTTTTAAGAACGTTTAAATAGTGCGGCCCATTTTTCATCAAGACGGACGCAACCATCACAACATCAGCACCCGCCAGCAGATACTTGATTATTTCTGTTGAAGAATGGACACCTCTGCTTGCTGCCAGGGATGCTTTGATATGACCGTATAACACGGCGATCCAGAGCAAAGGCAAACGAATTTCCGAAATGGTACTCAGCTCGGCACGGGGATCAATTTTAAGATTATCCAAATCGATATCCGGTTGATAAAAGCGATTAAACAAGACCAATGCGTCGGCACCGGCTTCATCCAAGCGCTTGGCCATATTGCCCGTTGCACTAAAAAAGGGACTTAATTTGATCGCAACGGGTATGGCAACGGCTGCTTTGACGGCTTTCAGGATATCGAAATAACGTTGTTCCACCGTTGATGACAGCATGTCGATATCCGTCGGTAAAAAGAATACATTCAGTTCAATGGCGCTTGCGCCGGCTTCCTGAATCTGTTTTGCGTAATCTATCCAACCTTTGTCCGTAATGCCGTTCAAGCTGCCAATAATAGGTATATCGGTTGCTTGAACCGCTTTTCTAATAAGATTGAGGTAGCTATCAGGCCCTTTGGGGGCCTTATCGATAGATGGAAAATAATTAATGGACTCGGCAAAGCTTTCTGTACCCGTCTCGATAAAATAGTCAAATGCTTCATTCTCTCTACGGATCTTTTCTTCAAACAGAGAGAACATCACAATGGCTGAAGCGCCAGAGTCTTCCAGCAATTTTATACCCTCCAGTGTTTCCGACAAAGGTGATGAAGATGCGATGATGGGGTGCTTGAGTTTTAATCCCATGTAGTCGGTTGATAAATCCATGCTGTTTTCCTCTAGTCGCTAAGGTTTGCGTCAGGATGAAACTGGCTGCCAGAGCTAGTTGCCATCTGTTCATAAATTCCCCATTTTTGCTCAACAATCTGTTGCGCCATTTTCATCATGCGTTCGGCCTCAGCCGGATTCGTTCTTTCCAGCATTTTGTAGCGCAATTCATTGTAGGCATAATCCTTGAATGCTATGCGCGGACGCGGTGAGTCAAGCACAAATGGGTTTTTTTCGGATTGTCGCAGCATCGGATTATAGCGTATTAACGGCCAATATCCGCTTGCGGTAGCTAGATGCTGTTGCTGCAAGCCGTTCTGCATATTGATGCCATGGGCAATGCAATGGCTATAGGCCAAAATTAATGAAGGCCCCTGATAGGCTTCTGCCTCACGCATGGCCAATAATGTTTGCTGAGGGTTGGCGCCCATCGCAACCCGGGCAACATAAACATTGCCGTACGAAATAGCCTGCAGGGCGATATCCTTTTTCGCCACCGACTTTCCACCCGAAGCAAATTTCGCAACCGCGCCTAAGGGTGTTGATTTTGACATTTGCCCGCCGGTATTGGAGTAGACTTCAGTATCCAGAACCAGTACATTGACATCGCGACCGCTGGCAAGAATATGATCAAGCCCGCCTGAATCGATATCATAGGCCCAACCGTCGCCACCGATAATCCATATGCTACGCCGGACCAGATGATCAACAACGGAGAGTAAGTCAAAGGCAGGCTCGGTTTGCAATTGCAGCAGCCTCACCTTGAGTTCGGCAACCCGTTCTCGCTGCTTGCGGATTTGAGATTCCGTTTGCTGCGGGGCATTTAAAATTTCATCGACGATAAAAGGCCCCAATTCCTGTTGCAACTCTCGGGTGAGTTGCGTCGCCAAAGCGCGATGCTTATCGGCCGTCAGGCGAAAACCGAAGCCAAATTCGGCATTATCTTCAAATAGTGAGTTCGACCAGGCCGGACCGCGACCCTCATGATTTTTAGTCCAGGGCGTTGTCGGCAGGTTACCGCCGTAAATTGACGAACAGCCAGTGGCATTGGCGATAATCGAACGGTCGCCAAATAATTGCGATACCAGTTTGACATAGGGTGTCTCGCCACAGCCCGCACAGGCGCCCGAAAATTCGAAAAGCGGTTGCAGAAACTGAGCGCCGCGAATTGACGAAAAATCGACACGGGAACGGTCATTGACTGGCAGGGTTTCAAAGAACTGGATGTTGGCCTTTTCCTGCACCATTAACGGCGCTTTCGATTTCATGTTGATGGCCTTGACTCCGCTTTCCTTGAGGCTGATAGCCGGGCACACGCTAACGCATAAATTACAGCCGGTGCAATCTTCAAGATAGATTTGCAGGGTGTATCGGGTTTCAGGAAAGCCTCGGGCACTGATGCCTGCTGATTTAAATCCGGGTGGCGCCGCTTGCAGCAAGTTTTGATTATAAAATTTGGCTCGAATCACCGAATGTGGACAAACAAAGCTGCAATTGCCGCATTGAATACAAAGGTCCGGTTCCCATTCGGGTACAAACTGAGATACATTCCGCTTCTCCCAGGCTGTGGTGCCCGAGGGATAAGTGCCATCCAGTGGTAATTGACTGACGCTGAGCTGATCTCCGGTTCCTGCCATCATTTTGGCGGTTACCTGCTGGACAAACAGCGGTGCATCAGCCGGAACCACCAAGGGCATTTCGAGAGTACTGTTGGCCCGTGCAGGAATTTTAACCTGGTATAAATGCATCAGGGTCTGATCGACGGCAGCAAAGTTTTTGATGACGACTTCGTCGCCCTTTTTGCTGTAGGTCTTTTTGATGGTTTCTTTTATCTTGGCAATCGCCCGTTCACGAGGTAGCACACCGGATAGGGCAAAAAAACAAGTTTGCAGTATGGTATTGACACGGTCACCCATGCCGGTATCCAAAGCCACTCTTGAGGCATCAATAACGTAGAAGGACAATTGCTTGTCAATGATTTTTTCCTGTACATGGCGAGGCAGGTAATCCCAAACCTCTTCGGCATTATACGGGGTATTCAGCAAGAAAACCGCTCCGGGCGCAGCCTGAGCCAACATATCGGTCTTGAATAGAAAATTGAATTGATGGCAGCCGATGAATTGAGCCGTCTGAACCAGATAGGGTGCGCGAATCGGCTCTGGCCCGAAGCGTAAATGCGAAATCGTTTGGGATCCTGACTTTTTGGAGTCATAAACAAAATAGCCTTGCGCATACAAATCCGGTAGTTCGCCAATAATTTTTATGGTGTTCTTATTGGCTCCCACTGTGCCATCTGCACCGAGACCAAAAAATAATGCAGAAATCACTTTATCGGATTCGATAGTAAAGCCGGCATCATAGTCCAGGCTCAGATGGGTTACGTCGTCATTAATGCCAATCGTGAAATGGTTTTTGGCTTGTGGCTTGGACAATTCATCAAAAATGGCTTTAACCATCCCCGGCGTAAATTCTTTCGAAGAAAGTCCATAGCGTCCGCCGATAATTTTCGGCAATTTGGGGAGCGTTCCGGCACCGAATGCTTCGGATAAGGTGGTGATCACATCATGATAGAGTGGCTCACCAGAGGCTCCCGGTGATTTGGTTCTATCCAGAACAGCCACCGCTTGCACCGTTACTGGCAGGGCGGTGAGGAAAGGGTCCCGGGCAAAGGGCAGATAGAGCCGAACATGGAGTACCCCGATCTTTTCGCCTCTTGCCACCAGATAAGTGACGGTTTCTTTCACTGTCTCCGCTGCAGAGCCCATAATGACAATGACTTTTCCAGCATCCGCAGCTCCGGTGTATTCAAACAAACGATATCGGCGCCCGGTCAGGTCGGCAAATCGATCCATTGCCTTCTGGACGATGGCCGGGGTATCGTTGTAAAAGGTGTTTACCGTCTCACGAGCCTGGAAATACACATCCGGATTTTGAGCTGTGCCTCTTATAAAGGGGTTATCCGGATTCAAACCACGGCCGCGATGGGCTCTCACCAATGATCCTGATATCATTGCCTTGATTTGCGCATCGGACAGCAGGTTGATCTTGTTCACTTCGTGCGATGTCCGGAATCCGTCAAAGAAATGAATAAAAGGCACCCGGGCTTCAAGTGTGGCAGCCTGTGCAATCAGCGCCATATCGTGGGCCTCCTGCACTGAACTGGACCCCAACAGCGCAAAACCGGTATCACGCACTGCCATGACATCGGAATGATCGCCAAAGATCGATAAGCCCTGGGCTGCCAGGGAACGCGCAGCGACATGAAAAACCGTGGACGTCAGTTCGCCTGCAATTTTATACATATTGGGGATCATCAACAGCAAGCCCTGCGAAGCAGTAAAAGTCGTTGTCAGAGCCCCGGTTTGCAAAGCTCCGTGAACGGCGCCTGCTGCGCCGCCTTCGCTCTGCATTTCTGCAATCAGCGGAATATTGCCCCAGATGTTGGTTTTGCCTTCGGTAGCCCATTGATCAGCCCACTCGGCCATCGTCGAAGAGGGCGTGATCGGATAAATTGCACAGACTTCATTGATGCGGTAAGCCACATAGGCAACAGCTTCATTGCCGTCAACTGTTACAACCTGGTTTTCGGTCATTTTGAGTGCTCCTTTTCGGCAATCATTTCAATCGCATGGCAAGGACATTGTTCGAAACAAACTGCACAGCCCGTGCATAGGTCATAGTCATAACGGTAGCGATTTCCGGGGCCTAGTTTAATCACGGCCTTTTCAGGACAAGCACCGTAACAGCCATCACATTCAAAGCAGTTACCGCAGGAAAAACAGCGCTGCGCTTCAAAGGTGGCATCGGTGGCATTAAGACCCGCCACAATTTCAGAAAAATTCTCCGTACGCTTATTCGAAGGCACGTGGTCTTGCTTTTTTTGTTCGGCATCCGTCAGATACCAGACATGCAATTTGTCGTAATCAATCAAATCATTTTTTGCGACGGGAACATACCGTGTGTTGCGTAACCACGCATCGATATGACGCGCCGCCTTTTTGCCATGACCGACGGCAGCTGTTACGGTTCGTTCGCTGGGCACCATATCGCCACCGGCAAAAATGCCCTCAGCGCCGGTTTTCATGCCGGTATCGACAATCACTGTGCCATCCGGTTTGAACTCTATGCCGGGAACCGAACGCATGAAACTGCTATCGGTTTCTTGCCCGACAGCCAGAATAAGCACATCGGCTTCTAAAGTCTCATACTTGCCGGTCGCTTGGGGATGGCCGTTCTCATCCAGCGCCATCACCTCAACGGTTAATGAGGATTCGTCAATTTCTTTAATGGTGCGCAGCCATTTGATTTTGATGCCTTCCTCAAGAGCTTCATCGGCTTCAAAAGAGTGGGCCGGCATGTGCTCGCGATCACGCCGATAGATAATCAGGGCTTCTTCGACACCGAGGCGTTTTGCCGTTCTGGCCGCATCCATTGCGGTGTTGCCGCCGCCATAAATTGCGACCTTCCGTCCCAACTTTGGCGCAACGCCTGCAGAGGCATCTCTCAAAAAAGAAACAGCATCAAGCATTTTTGAAGCGTCTCTGGCAGGAATATCGATGCGTTTGCTTAAATGCGCACCCACCGCCACAAATACCGCAGCAAAATTTCCTGCTGTCTTGTCGGCGAGCATATTGTCTACTTTTCGATTGAAAACAATTTCTACGCCCAACTCCTGGATTCGTTTGATTTCCAATTCGAGTTCATGACGTGGCAGGCGGTATGCCGGTATACCGAAGCGCATCATGCCACCGGCCATTGGCCCGGCCTCATAAATCACAACTTTGTGTCCCAGCCGTGCCAGATGGTAGGCAGCCGATAATCCGCTCGGCCCGGCACCGATAATCAGAATTCGCTTGCCGCTGGGTTCAAAATCGGCTTCAATTTTCCAGTCTTCAGCCAAAGCCATATCACCCAGAAAACGTTCAACCGCATGAATGCTGACCGCACCATCCAATTGCTCCCGGTTGCACTGAGTCTCACAAGGGTGGTAACAAACCCGTCCATGAACCGCAGGCATAGGATTATCACGCATGATTTGTTGCCACGCCTGTTTGTAGCGGCCCGCTTGAACCAATGCTAACCAGGCCTGGATATTTTCACCGGCTGGGCAGGCATTATTGCAAGGTGGAAGAAAATCCTTGTAGACAGGGTGCTGGCTTCGAATTGGACCTGTTCCCAGTTCATGCCTTTGGAGATCCGCCGGGGAGGTTATATCGGCAGGTTTATTGATCATTGAAATATCCTTGTTGCATTGACAAAACAATCTCTGAACATGAAAAAAACCAGAGGAAATTAATATATCTTGTTGAAATAAAATGAAATGTAGCTTTTTTAATTTTAGATAATAATTAGTATATTGCAAATCAACGAAGGACAGGTATCTTAAACAAACCCTTTTTTTGTGGGTGCCACTTTGGTGATGTTTTTTTTGGGGGCCATCAAGAACCTATTTTCTGAATTTTGTCACGAATGTCCTCGACGATGTCTTCGGCGATACTGTTGAATATCGTTTTCCAGGCACCAATCGAATAGGCACCGCCAATAGAAACAGTGCGTCTTGCTTTTTCAGAGCCGACCAGTAATGGTCCATTTTTGAGATCCCCGTGAACGGTAATGACAGTTGAACCCCAGCCAGGCAGCAACCAGCGTTTAAATGCATTGCCTTTTTCATATTCAATGATTTTGCTCGATAAAATCAGTTTTTCATCGCCCTGACCGGTCCAGAGCAGATTTTCATCTCGAAGCTTCTCCGCAAGCGCATCGGTTAACATCTGTTCTATATTGATATCAAAGCTTTGACCCGTTTCATTCGTAACTTTACCCACCTCTATTTTGGTTCCGGCGACGGGTAAATAATTACTCTGCAAGTCCAATTTATGCTCAACGGAGCCACATCCGACAAGAGTCAATAGCACAAGCGCCAGTGCTAAACTGTTAATATTAAAATTTTTCGGCCTATTCATTTTTGTTCGAAAAGTCGTCATGTCTGTCTCCATTTTAAATAAAGCTGTCATTATTGGTGTTATTGAAATGATTTTTTGTATAAAAATTTATCTTGTCCGGTGCAGATAATTTCATCTTCAAAAGTAACTTGGCCTTCCAGTTCAAGCTTGATTTGAAATCGATTCCCTTTAAAATTTCCAGTCGGCTCAAGTGAGGTTTCGATATCAACAGGGATTGCACTAAAAGGAAGGTAAACACCTAAACTGACCAAACTGATTAAAAGCGTCAGACCGGGTTGTGTCCGCCAATAGCTCACTTTTCGGGTTTTCCTCAGAATTTCTCGGCCGTATTCAAGCGTCGTGTTTAAAGGTGGATCTCCAACATAGTTGGAGTTCAAGTAGAATTTGCCAACAGGCTTCGTTTCAACTGCCAGTTGGGTTTGTGTGGTCTGGAAATAGATGCCTTCATTTTTCCAATCCGTTGTACACGCTGATAGCGAAATAACACAAATACCAACTATCAATGCGTTATGGTGGGGATATAGTGTATTTTTCATCGCAGGGTCACTCCTGTTGTTAAGCGTTAATAATTGCTCCATAGCACTACATTTTTTGATTCAGTCAATCAGGCCGTTATAGCCTGAATAATTCATCCACCGGCAGGCGATAACTACCTGCTGGAACGGCGGAACGTCCTAAACGAAAAAGGCATACAGGGTATTCACCTGGTGCAACCTTGAATAGATCATAAACTCTGCTGCGAGTAAGGTCTGAGTCGATCGCCGCGCTTAAGGGATGTGTATGGAATCCATGGCTTGCAGCAATCAACCAGATACGCTGCAGATTCCGACCTGCCTCGATGCGTTGATCTGTTTCATTACCTTTAACGGTGAGTAAGCATACTGCAGGCGCAGGGGGGGCATATTGATTGATGTCAGAAAAAAACCACTGATAAAGCCCCAATCGTTTCAGTCCATTCAATACGGACGGCTGTAATGCAACGGCGGCAATAGCGGATTCCCACGACTTCCATCCCAGACAGGCCGCGTTAAGCCCATCCTTGAACCATCGCGGGTCTCGTGGTGAAAAGCGAAGCCACCGGTAGAGCTCTTCAGCCATATTGTTGTCCGTCATCAGACTTTCTGTTGCCAGCGCTACCAAGGATCGAATTTCAGTGATGGCATCCTGATTTGTTAATGTGTAAAGCTTACACGTACTGCCAATAGCGCCATGCATCGTTTCAATAAGCAATGGGGCAACGGCCTCTGAATAATAGGGAAGGCGCGATGTACGCCGCAGGGGAATCATCCGGTACAAGTGGGAATCAGAGCAGGTTGATTTCAACGGTTGCCAGCGGAGTTGGATGATCGGTAACTTCCAGTCCATGGACCTGGATAGTTGATAATTAGCCGTATAACCAAGGTGTGCAAGGGTGAGTAGGCTATTTTCCAGCAGGGTCCCGAATGCATGCAGGGTGTCATGGGCTTGAGGATCCGCTACAGCAAGAAGGCGTTGTTCATTCACATAGAAATCCAGACCATTGTCCAATGGTTGAAAAGTCCAGGGCTGCGTGTTGTGGGGTGAGGGTGCATACCTCGCGGCATCAATGATGTGTGGCAATAGCGTATCCATTATTCAGCTCATTAGTTTTTTTTCGTACATGGCCAGATCATGCATGGGTTGCATGCCAAGCATTCTGGCGCATTGTTGGCTGGCAACATTGTTGTTGTCAATCCAGGTTGCCGCAAGACGACGATATCCGCGGTTCCTTAGCGCTTTTACCAGCGCGGCATTGAGCATCCGGCTAACGCCCAGGCCTTGAAACTGTTTCCGAACGGCGTATAGAATCAATACAGCGGTATCGATTGGAGGATTTCTAAGTAATTGAAGGGCGGCAGGATGCAACAGACGGCCGTTTAGCCTGCGTAAAATTGAGTTAAAATCAGGAACAGCCAAACATGCGCCAACAGGTACACCATTGATTTCGGCCATCTGTATCAGTTCCGGATCCAGTAATGGAATAAGTGGTCCGATCTGTAATTTCCACTCATCCTGAGTGATCGGAACAAAGCTCCAATTGCCGAAGAAAGCCGCATTAATGATTTCTCGAACTTGCTCCAAATCAGCAATACGGCGTCGGGAATTTAGCGCCCGGATTTGAACATTATAATCCGTTTGAAAGGCTTTAGTGCGCGGCGTGAGCAACTGCTCGGAATCCAGCGCCGCAAGATTGTCATTGCTCCAGGTTTGCATACGGAAGCAGGGACGAAAGCCAGCCTGATCAAGCAGCATGGGATACCAGGGTTGGGTGTAGACCATGTCGATGCCCGGCGTTTTATCGAAGCCTTTGGTTATAATTCCCATTTCCTGGGCGGCTGTCATATTGAAGGGGCCACGAATAACGCTGCAGGCTTCATGTTGAACCCATTCAACGGCTTTATCCAATAAGGCTTGAGATGCCTCTGGATCATTGTGGCATTCAAAGAAGCCAAAATATCCGACCCGCTCACCATGCACTTTATGGTGACGCCGCCAAACATGCGCCAGTATTCGTCCCACGGTTTGTTGACCCCGTTTTGCCAAAAATGCCTGACCGCATCCATCCCTATAAAAGGGATTATGTTTAAAGTCCAGACAATCGCGGATAACACTGTTGAGTGGGCGAACCCACAAGGATTCAGGCGCATACAAGGTTCTAGGAAACTTTATAAACGCCTCAACGTGTTGCTTTGTCTGAACTTCCTGGATTTCAACTTTCATGGCAGTCATGTGCTGGTTTTATTTACAATTGTTTCAGGTATTCAATTAACGCTTGCCGATCCGCTTCAGAAAGCTGGGTGCCGAATTCATGTCCTTTGTTACTATTGCCGGGTAATCGGGTATCAAACAGGAAGGAGCTTGATGCTTCAACCCTGTTTTGATTTAACGGACTTCCCCGCCTGGTGACAATGCCCAGCTTGTTTAAATCATAGTCAGAGTTGTCTACAAGGAAAAAAACGCTTGGACGTTCATTGGCCGGTCTTAGCAAGTCGTGCAGCGTAGGCACAGAACCATTATGAAGATAAGGCCCGCACGACCAAATGCCATCCAGAGGGCGGGCAACATAGCCACCGCTATTTCGTAAAGGTGCAACCCTACCCAATGCGTTGTGGTTAAACGTTGCAATGAGCAAGGGTGTCAACGTGATTAATCGATCAGGGTCTGTGCCGATCACAGCAATCGGAAAGATTCGTTCTCTGTACGATGTTTTTTTCTCTGAGTCATAACTGCCGTGGCATTCTGCGCAATGATCGGAATAAACCTGACGGCCCCGATCGGCAAGCGTTTTGTCGATTAAGCCGGGATAGGGCGGTGAACGCAATGTTTTCAGATAGTTGTAAATGCTGTAAAAGCGATTTTTGTAGTTGGCAATATCGTTCGGCGGCATGCGTTTGTTGAACTCCACGGTCGCTGCTGCAAGGGCCGTATCGCCGGCAAGAGCGCCATCTGCGCCGAAGGACTGACGTTTTCCATAGCCCCACACCGGACGAAATCTGACGTAGCCGTAAGGAGGTTCAACCGGTAAATGAGAAACCTCTTTCATAAATTCGATGGGAACGCTACGTCCGGGGCCTGCAGCTACGGCTTTATGGTCGGTCGAATACTCTTTAAGTTTCTTTATGGCCATTTTAGCAGCCAGCGAACTGCGCCAGTCCCAAGGAATCGAATGCCGTTTTGCAGTGTCTTCAGCGGCGGAAACCAGTGTGTCAGAAGTAAAATCCTGTCGGCTGACCAATTGCATGAAAAGATTATTAAGTTCCGTCAGTTTCAAGGTGCGCGCGCCCAAACCATCAATTTTTCGTTTATTAATGAGTGCGGTATGACAGAGTGAACAATTCGTCATCAGGAAAGGAGTTCCGCTCAAGCGGTCGTGTTCCAGTACAAATCCGACCGGCAAGCCACGGGGATCATTGTCTTTTTTAATTAAACCGAATTTTTCTGTAAATTCACCCCAGTTGAGACCCAACTCCTTAGGGTATTGATCCATGATCGTGAGCCATAAGGCATAGGGAATGCCCGTTGCGTAGGGTGAACCAATGGCTCGATCGTGAAAATAGCTGTCTCCAGCGCTAACTGAAACGGGTTCCGTTTGAAGGAATGTGCAGCTTGTGATCATGATCAACCCGATGATCGGCATATACGTCCTGGAAATCCGGTACAACAATAATGGTTTCATAAGCCGGGGCTCTCTATGTACCGCTGTTTGATTCTTTGGTTGCGACCGGTAAAGGGTCCTTGATCCAGACCATAGACGTCCAGTTCAAAATGAAGCGGTTCCGGGAATTCTGTTAATGCTGCACGGTAATCGGCGTTTATTTTGGCCACTTCCCGGCTTATGTTATGGGCAAGTGTATCGAGGGGTAATGCGGGTGGATCAGGATTTTCCCATTCAATGGACAGATGTGGGAACGGAGAACCTTCATTCCGGGTTTCACAACGGATACTGAACGAAGCAAATCCAGCTAATTCCGGTTGCGTAAATATTGCACGTTCAACATCCTCGGGATAGATGTTGGCCCCCATGATACTGATCGTATGATCGGCGCGTCCGTAGATAAATACGTAGGGTAAAGGCAAAAAGCGGTCATTGCCGTTGAGAGGGTGTCCGAGTTCACACATCCGGCTGACCAGTGTTTTGCGGCTGAACAACCGGGCTTCATCGCCGATATTATAGCGAATCCGGGGCGAAAGAACTCGAGAGTTGGTTAATGTAATGATGAGTTCGTTTTTTGAATTGACCTCCATATAATGGGAACGCGGATCGTATTGAAATACCATCGGCACACGATGATCGCCTTCGAGTAGTACCGTTCTCAATTTAATGTCGTCATGAATTAAACTGCGAATACGAACCGCCTCTGGCGTCTCGATAGCCATGCCGACTTCCAGGTCGGATGCACCATAGCCGCTGTAAAACGTGCGAAAGTAACGGAGCACATAGCGGCGCAAATCCTCGCTCATGGCTTCACCGCCTACTAATGCATGCAACTCGTATTGATCTATTGGAAAATTTCGGGCAACCAGGGTATCGATGAGGTGCTTGATAAACGGAGGATAGCCTAAAATAAAATAGCCCTGATACGGGCCAAAGGTCTCGAGTGTTGAGATAACTTTTTCCAAATCAGCGCCCGTGGATTTCACCACACTATAAAGCTCCATGGCTTCAGCAATATGGACACCCGTCGCCCACGCACCCATGCTGAAGGCATTAATGACGATTAAGGACCGTTCGCCTAAAAGAAACTCCGCCATCCTTGCCATGGTTCGATGGATTCTTCGACGTTCATCAAGTCCACGCACCCAGTTATAAGGCATACCTGTTGAGCCAGACGATTCGTCAATGGATACATGTTGACAGCAAAATGAGCCGCCTGCACATCGATCGTTCAATGAATAGTTGCCGATGTAGTTTTTTTTGCTCATCACCGGCAATTTTTCGAATGGAACATCGGGCGATTGTAGGCCGTGTTTAGCCAGGAAATCCCTGTAAGCTGGCACTTTGCGCCATGCACTTCGGGCTGCCGTTTCTGCGCGCATTCGTCCCCATTTAAGAGCCTGTGATTCACTGACCATCTGTAACATACGCAGAAATCGTTGCGAATCGGCAAGCGCAAAATCTTCAAGCTTTTCCATGGCGCGGAAGATAAGTTCACGCCAGAAGTCGTTTTTCATCTTTATATACCTTTTGAATCGGTTAAAGATCAATCCTAAAGAACCGCAGTTGGGGCGAGTGGAAGCCGTTCATGGTGAGTTTATCGAAGTCATTCACTTACCCATTTGGGGTATATTGGGGAAATAAATTCGTCGCCTAGCAACATCGCTCTTTAATTGATAACCCTTATATTTTTGTAATACAAGACACCATTAATTTTCTTAATTTATCAATGTCCTGGATTCAAATTATCAGGAATTTTCTTGGGGAATTAAATATCCCATGCGCCCTAGGTCATTAGTGTATAAAAATGGGTTTCACTATGACTTTTGGCTTATGGACCAGTGGATAGATATGGCTATTGATAGATTTGCTGGATGAAGTAATCCAAAGGGTCTATGCCAAAAAGGGTATAAAACGAAACGATTAACAAAATGGCATAGATCAAATGGCCGATCCTGACGCTATAGAGTGCGTTACCCTATTATAAAGACACCGCTATATGGCGAAGGACAAGTCAATATTCTGGTCCTCGCACCCCGTTCCGCGCATTGACTTCTAGGGCCGACGTAACCCTGTCTTACGGAAAAACACCATTGAAGTTATGACTCAAAAACATTGAGATAATAGATGCTAAGTTAAAGAACAGAGAAACGAACAAATCTACTTCCTATCTGACTGGAATGGTATGAACAACAGCATCTTTTCGCAGCGCTTCAGCTAATTTAACAGCCAGATCATTCATGGTTGGAGACAAGGCCAGTCCAGGATTGCCATAGGGATTCTCGGTGTCCCTTGAATAAATTGTCATAACATCAGTGCTGGCAAAAGTTTCAGGAACGGAAATAATCACCTTGCCCGTTTTAGCATCCTTAAGGTTCGCAAAATATTCAAGATTAACCTTGGTACTTGTGGTGGGTCCAGCCGCCCAAGTGTATATTGACAGAGTGAAAAAACTTATTCCAATGTGAAGTGGAAAAAGCATGGGAACCCAATTTTTCTTGAAATAGAACTTTTTCAGGGTTCCATCAATGATATAGTCGATATTTTTTGGACTCTGCATCGTATCAATTCTAATCGTATCAGCACAGATATCCGATAGATTGATGCTTTGAAAGAACACTTCATTCCACTTGGCGAGATCCTGTTGTGTCATCAAGTCTTGATCGCTCTTATCGATAGGCTCGTAATTAAACGGGGCAATCCCACAAACAGAGGAAGCTTGATGCTTCAATTTATTGATAGGAACTACAGGAGTGTAATCTGAAAGATGGTAGGAAGCACAACTTGAAAGTAAAAAAGGAATTACTGTAAATCCTGCAATATGCTTACATCCGTTTAGATAGTCGGATGTAAAGCGGCTAGTTGTTTTCATAAATCTACTCCTGAAATGTGACGTTTACCATAAACTATAATGCTTGCATCGTTAAAGCTGATTTTTGTACACTGGCTCTTTGTTCACAAGCGGCTTTTCAAAGGTTTTAACGGATATGCCAGCAAGCAAGGCAGAGAGCCACTTTTGATGTTCATAAATCCAATTTACTATCGATTGTTGGTATAGCATCGCTAGTCCTCCTCGCTTTATGTTTAGTTGCTTGCCCGTCCGCGAAATTTCAGTAAGATCACTCCTACGATTTCAACATTCAGGCTCCTCCTGGTCCTCTCGCTGCACCTATTAAAGTTAGTATTACGGCAACAATAACCGCATCAGCAACCACCGCGAAAGGTATCGCTAAGTACCACATAGGCTTTGGTGCTGAAGTCCAGATCAGTTGGTTGACCGACAAAATCTCATCATAGTGAAGTTGAGGGTTTTCTTTCTCCTGAATCTGCGTTTTTGATACCAGAAGCAGGCAAGGATTATTCTCTTTTGAATAGGGGCATACAGTTTCTATACTGTACGAGTCCTTATCTGGTAGTGAAAAAATTAAAAATGGCTCATGCGTGGCTTTCATTTTTTTGATACTTTCACCCCGGTAGAAAAATGCTTCATCTGCAATAATCTGATCCGGCGCTTTCAGCGCCGGGATTTTTTTCCAGCTGGCTTTTGGATCGTTGCAGCTATAGTCATCAACAACTACAGACAGGTCATAGACTTTTACAGTGTTTCTGTCCTGATAAGGGCTCCAACTCCACCAATGCTGATCTTCCTTCTGTTTTAATTCAGAGATCGTTCTTTGCTTAAACTGAATGCGCTCATCGATTTCTTGAGAGATCAGATTATTGGGTATTTTGAGCATAAACTGCTCCCTCATTTTATAGCGGTAGTTACCGTAATCCTTCATGCAAATGATAAATTCAGCTTGTAAAGAATCGTTCCAGATTGATTCAACGTTGACGGTTTCTTGAATCGAGCCTTTTTCAATACCTTTTGCTAAATCAAGTACTTTTAGGGTGGTACAGCCTTGAAGATAAATGATCGCTACGATGAGTGCAGTGAGTTTCATTAGAATTCTCCAAGAAGGTTAAATAACATCCGGCTTAGTGAAATCAAACAGACAGTAACTTTCCGAAGTACAGAATCTGTCTGATTTCACTAAACCATCTATTGAAATGTAATAACCCAGCTTAACAATTAATACGAAGAATCACCCTGATATCAATGAGTTGTCTTATAGCGTCTTCAAGAACTCAAGAAGATCAAGGCGATCAAACTCGTTCAGCTCGGTACCGTAGGTGTGCCCCGAATTTCGGTTGCCAGGCCGTCTGGTATCGAAACGAAACCCAATCTTGCTACGCCCGGATTTGAATCCAACCGTTTCCGGATTAAACTCCCTGTTTCCGACATAAAACACTTTACTACGCTCGGTGGGTGGTAACAGAAGTTCATAAAGGTTAGGTACACTACCATTATGCAGATAAGGGGCCGTAGCCCAAATGCCATCCAGTGGCCGCGCCCGGTAAGCGAGCAAATTCGGGGGCAGGTAGGACTGGCCGTCGGCCTTCAGACGATAACCGATGAGCTCAGCACTCTCCATCACGTTAAATGGCTGTTGTGCTTGCTCAATGCTATCCTGTACCGCGATTCTAACCAGGATCGACAGCATAACCGGAGCCTCAACTTCGCCGCTGGCATTGATGAATGGCGTAGGAACCAGCTGTGTCAAGACACCTGGGTCGACTTTCCGCAAGGCAAATTTTTTCGCGGTGAGCGGGTCGGTACCAATATCATTCAGTGGTGTCATGTGGGTTTTGACGAACGTGACACCGAAAAAATTTTCTTTCGGTAGAGTTGATGGATACTGGCCTGTGCTATCTTGCAATGAGTGGCAATCGGCGCAGCTTTTTTCCCCATTGCGGGATTGCGTGTAGAGTATCTGGCCTCGAAATGCACTCGCCTGATCAATAGGACCCAGCAGCTCTTCCGGCCAGCTGGGCTTGTCAAGTTTGGCGACTAGGCGTTCAAGATCAAACAGTTCCCGTGCTCTAGCCGTAGTTGATCCGAAATCTCGATCTGTAATATTCAGGTTGACGTGTCCGAAAGCACCTAAAACCTCGCCTACATTGCGACCGAAGGGGTTAGAGGCAGAACCCGTCCACTGCACAAAATCGTGCCGCGGTGTTCCCCACAAAAAGGGATAGCTTACCGGGGCATTGGGTTTCAGGATATTCTTCGGTTGACCCAGGTCGGTGCCGAATACTTCGTTCATGATTATCCCGAATGCATCGACACGACCCGCACCAAATGCATGGGTGGGCCTACTACGACCGGCGAACCCTTTGAGCCAATTGCTGTGATCAGCGACCTGTGCCCACAAGGTTGATCGCTTTACAGGGTCAGCATCTTTCCCCAAAACCGCGCGAGCAAAGCGGTCGAACTGCCTTTCGTTTTGCAAAGTGGAATCCAGAGCAGCATTCAGGCCGTCAAGGAAAGCAGTAAAATCTGCCAAAGTAGGGCCACCCTCGATTCGGATGGTTTGGCCTTCGTAATTAATATTGTTGGTATGACAAGCGGCGCACGTGTAACCCAGCCAAGTTTCCCCGTGCTCTACGGGTTCCTTGGCGAAACCGATGGGCAATTTGTCAGGATTTTCCGAAGAAAAATAATCATCAACCAGATATCCAAAGAGACGGATATTACTTTTGTCGTTAAAAGGACGGTGATTGTCGCCGGACTCAAGGGCTAGATACCAGGAGTACGGGATCAAGTAAGAACCCTGTGGCGTATAATAAAATCGTTGGCGCTCGCTGTCTGTCCACTGCTGATCCAGGAAAATTGTCTGGTTTGGAGCACTATTAGGTTTGGGAATGTCACCGTAAGCAGACAGCGATGTCATTACCCCCCAAAAGCATAATGCAAGTCTTTTATGTCTCATTGTAATTTACTCCATAGTTGGTATGCCTGATCACCTAGTTAATTAGCGCTGAGAGAACCGTAAGCCAAAAAAGTGTCCTTGTTGAGCCAGGAAATCAGAGTAAGCAGGTACTTTTCACAAAGATTCGAATCTTCAAGCGCAAAGCCTTCAAACATTTCAATAGTGGAAGAAATGTTCAACCCATAACAAGTTCTACTTTGCGCTTGATAAACGCATTGGCTATTCAGGCAACTCCGGCACAATAGTATATAAAGCGTGTCCAATACGTTGTTGCGCGTCCGCTGTTGGGTGAATATCATCAAGGTAAATAAAATCGTCAAATTTTCCCTGAGCAACACAATTTGTGTTAAATAAACAGGCTTCAGTAGTGTTGATGTAACCCAAGCCAACGCTGTTTTCAGAAACCGTATGTGACAATTGAAAAAAATCAAAATCAACGATATCGATTTGTCTTTCTTTTTCAATTTTGTGGACATATCGCACAAGTTGACTATTAAAGTCATTAGTCAGACGCGTTGCCTGTTTGACGACAGCGGTACCCAGTGCTCTGACTCTTGGTGTGAGACCAAGATCAGACACATTAACCACTAAAATTGACTCAGCGCCGGCGTAAACAAGTTCGCGAAGGCTATTATCGATTGCTTCAACAGCAGTGGTAATCAAACGCCTGTCAGATGTTTGGAGAGCATCTAAAACGTCATTACTGCCGATGAAAATGATATAGAGGGCATCATTAGGGGCCGAGTTGGAATGACTTCCCAGAAATGTATTCACTTGACTGGATAGGTTGAATAAAGGGTTGCCCGTGGCACCTGCTCGAGCTCCTGCCACGGCATAATTAGTACCTACCGGTAAACGATTGACTAAATGCAAAGACGGGTTGACAGTTAAATGTAAGTTTTGATCACGATTAAGATTGTTGGCAAGAACCTCCACCGCAAACGGACCGTTCGTAAAGCCATGATTGAAAGGAGGGCTATTCAGAAAACTGAGATCAGGAAGGGAGAGTGAATTTATATTGCCGTTATCAGAAAGACTGTCGCCAAATACGAAGATATTGCTAAAAGGCGTATTTGATGCAATGGCTTGAAATGGCAACAGAATATAGATGAGCAACAGCTGACAAAGCAGGAATTTTCTTTTCATGACTTTCTCCAGAGAGTTATTGTTGTTTTAAAATCAAAGTCGTAGTAATGATTAACGATGATTGTTTTATTGAGCTTTTTTTTTGCGCCTCATAAATTACCGTTAACAGTGCTCATACTTCTCATCAGGGCATCAGTATTGGCCTAACTACCGATGTCCTTGGCTTAAATTATCATGACATTTTTGGATAAATTAAATATCCCAAGCGATCTAGGTCATCAGCGTCAAAAATTGGATTCCCTATGGCTTTTGGGTATAGCGAGGCGGATAATTATTTCAATGGATAGATTAACGGCTTGATGCTAGACAAAGGGGCTATGCCAAAAGGCGTATAAACCGGTACGATAGACTAAAAGGCATAGATCAAATGGCCAGTTGTGACACTTGCGTGGTAGCGCTACCCTATACCGGCGGAACTTCGTTGGCGTTGCGTTGCTAGTCAGTTATGCTCCCCGATATTGTAATTCCTATCAGACGAGGTATGACCAATGGAGATCATCGAGAAAAAATTTCAAAAAGAAATAGAAATCGAGCGTCTATGGATTGCCACAGAGCAAGGCCGCTATGTCTTTTTTGCTTTGCTGTTTATCTCACTGCTTCTGGTATTCGGCCTTTGGGATATGGCATCCCATCGTTTGCTGTTGATCTGGTTTGGTATGCTCACCTCACTGAACTTTTGCAGGTGGATGGTGCTGCAGTTTTTCTACAATCATAAATCGGTTTTGACAGCCAATATTCAGCGAGTGAAGCGCTTCCTAATGTTTAGTGCAGCATTGGTGGGTTTGTGTTGGGGGATGGCGGCAGTTTGGTTTTTGGTCCCTTCGCAACCAACCAATGTGATGATCATGGTCATTACCTTAAACATAGAAGTCATTGGCGGGGTACTCACCTGGTTTTGTTATCTGCCTGCCGCGATTGCCATCTTGGTGCCCATCGCCTTACCCTTGGTATATTTTCTCCTTCTGGAAGGAGGTAAAGCGTATATTGCTACGTCATTAATTCTTTCTTTATTGACCATTTTGGCCCTTAAAAGCAGCTTGAATATTGCCAAAATGCTTAATCATGCCTTAAATCTGAATTTCGAAAATGCCGCGCTCCGTAAGGAATCTGAAGAGAAATCCCTATTACTGGAAACCGCGCTGGAAAATATGAGTCAGGGCATTAGCATGTCGGATCAGGATGATCGGTTGCGCATGTGGAATCAGCAATTTACCAATCTTCTTGGCGGGACGGGTGCAAAGGTTTTTACCGATGCCAAGTTGTCCGCGTTGCTGGAAGCTGCTGATCCTCCCTTAATATTGAGCACCGACGGAGGAGCTGAGTATCAAATGCACAATGGGCAGGTCTACGAAATCCGGCAGGCCCAGCTAACTCAAGGTGGACGGGTACTAACTTATACGGATATCAGTGACCGTATCAAGCGCGAACAGGCGCTTGAAAAAGCCAATGCAGCCAAAACCCGTTTTCTAGCAGCCGCCAGTCATGACCTTCGCCAGCCCATTCATGCCTTAGGGCTGTTTTTTGCCGAATTGTCCGATCGCGTATATAGTCCGGAAACCGCGTTAGTGATCGGCCAGATTGATGATTCAATCGCCGCCATCAATTCCATGCTCAATGCATTACTGGATATTTCCAAACTGGATGCCGGCGTTGTCAAGCCTTGCCTCGAACCGGCTCCCCTTGGAGAGCTGTTTACGCGGTTGTGTACGGAATTTCAGCCGATTGCCTTGGAAAACCAGAATGAATTGCATCTCCGTCCCACGTTAGCCATCGTCAACACCGATCCAGCGATGTTGGAGCGTATGCTGCGTAACTTGATCAGCAATGCCTTACGCTATACTGAAAAAGGTCGCATTCTGGTGGCTGCACGCTGGCGTGGGCAAAAAATTGAAATTCAGGTGCGGGACAACGGGTCGGGTATTCCTGAAGACCAGCTTGAGGAAATCTTTGTCGAATTCCATCAGTTACAGAATCCGGCACGCGACCGTCGGCAAGGACTTGGCTTGGGTCTGGCGATTGTGAAACTGCTCGGTCAGCTTTTACACCATGAAGTCAAAGTGGCTTCACGTCTTGGCCAAGGCTCCTGTTTTTCAATCACCTTGCCATTAGCTCATCAAAGCATAGATGCAGAGTCGAAGTTATCAGCTGAGAAACCTTCTCTGCTCAATAACATATTGGCGGGACGTTTGGTGCTGGTTCTGGAAGATGACATCGCCGTGTTGGAAGGCATGCGTGGATTGTTGACGCGTTGGGGCTGTCATGTCATAACCGCCGGATCATCAATCGAAGCGGAAGAAAAACTCGCTATCATTGAGCAACCTTTGGATTTGCTGCTGGTTGATTATCGGTTGCCCGACAATGTTTCCGGGATCGAGGTCGCAAGGCAATTACAAATCCGATTGGGTTATCCGGTCGCCGTATTAATTCTTACCGGTGATACGGGACCTGATCGGTTACGGGAGGCCGATGCCAGTGGCTATCCACTTTTGCATAAGCCGGTTCAGCCCGCCAAACTGCGTAGCAGCATGCAATATTTATTGAGTAAGTCGAGGGAAGCAGAGCTTTGATTATCTTTGCATTATTCTTACCCAAATTTATAAGCTCGTCCTTAGATGCTTGTTTTGTGGTTGTCGTAGTAAACCATACCCCGTCGTGAAGCCTCGGTGACGGCTTGCGTTCGATTACGCGCGCCTAATGCCCGCATAATAGCGGCGACATGCAGCTTTACCGTCCCTTCGGCCACATTCAAAGTATTCGCGATTGATTTATTCGGCAAGCCCCGTACCATCAATTCAAGAACTTCAAGCTGGCGAGCGGTTAACGGCGCTGATGTCATATGATTATCCGGGCCGGATTCCAGAGATAGCGAAGAGACATCTAATTTTCCCAATAACTTGGGGGGAATATAAACATCGCCTTGTAACACAATATGCAAGGCGGCTATCATTTCATGACTGCTGCAGGTTTTGGGGATATAACCGACGGCTCCATTATCCAAAGCCCGTTTAAGATGCTCAGAAGCTTCAGACCCCGACAATACTACAATGGGAACAGTGGGAGCCCGTTCGCGCAAATCGGGCAAGGCAGACAATCCGTCCACGCGGGGCAACTCGATATCAAGCAAAATCAAGTCAAGATTACGGGTATGTGAAATGAGGTGTGCCGCTTCCTCAATATTAGCGGCTTCAATCACAATAACCTGCGAGTCCAGTTGGTTTAGAACATGGAGGAGTGCTTCCCGAAACAGGGTATGGTCGTCAATAAGCAAAATGTGCATTGATTAATTATCTCGTCAAATCAATTTTAATGGGAAAATTTACCCCAATGATCAAGAATAAACAACTTTAAGGGTGCAACAATAACATATTTGATTCTGCGTGCGCTCGGTGCAATTAAACGCCTGCATTCTGATGTTGTTAAATTGCTAGAACTGGAAATTGGCTGGCCGAGTTGAATATCTGTCATCAAGCAAGCGTATCCTTGTAAAGCTTGCCAATAAAATGATACTTTTGACAGACTACATTAAAAACGAGTGGTCGAATCATGATGAATAAAGTTTCTTTTTGGGCCAGAATCAAATGTGCAAGTGTCTTTATTGTGTTTATGATTTTTAGTGTAGGACCCATTCCTATTACCAGTACAATCGGCTTGCTTGTCGTTATATTTAGGCCAATCTGGTTTAAAAAGCTCGTTGATACCATTTATTTGGATAAGAACAACTGATTCTCTTATATCCTTTGGCGAATAACGCGAAGATAGTGCAAGACGGTTTTTGAAATTGATATCAGATTCTAAAGTTATACCATCCCCGATAAATTCTTTATGCAAGATCGGTTTCATTAAATCAAGGAATAAGCATGAATCCTATACAAGCACCAACCCGAGAAAATCCTGCTCTGTTAATTCCCGTTAATCCCGCCATTGAAAGTTACATGCGCGGCTTGTTGAGTCAGACCGATCATCCGGTATTAACTGAAATGGAAGCGCTGGCACAACAGTGCAATTTCCCCATCATCGGCCGCCTAGTAGGCGCCTTTATCGAAACACTGGCAAAAACAGTTAGCGCCCGTCGCGTATTCGAATTTGGCAGTGGTTATGGCTATTCGGCCTATTGGTTTGCAAAGGCTGTAGGATTACATGGAAAAGTGTATTGCAGCGACGGGAACCCGGATTATAGGGAACAAGCCAAAAATTATCTAAGTTCGGCTGGGTTATGGGACAGGGTTGAATTCAATACTGGCATGGCGCAAGACATTTTTGCTCACACTGACGGGCTGTTCGATATTTGCTACAACGATGTCGACAAAGGTGATTATCCGGAAGTCTGGAAAATGGCGAAAGATCGGATTCGCCCCGGCGGGCTTTATATTGCCGATAATGTACTCTGGCATGGCCGCGTTGCATTGGATCAATTTGAGGATATCGTACCCGGCTGGACGGAAGCCATACTTGAACACAATCACCTGGTTTTTAGTGATCCCGAGTTTGATGCTTTTATCAACCCGACCCGAGACGGCGTTGTAGTTGCCCGAAGAAAATCAGATTGATGGCTTAGCTCTTACTAAATTTTCAAAGGAGTAGTCATGGAAAAATGGATTCTCTATGCTTTTGTCTCAATGCTTTTTGCCGGTTTTACCTCGGTGATTGCCAAAATGGGGCTTGCCGGTATCACCGGGGAACTGGGACTTACTATCCGCACCTTGTTCGTCAGCCTCTTCGTTTTGGGCTTCGCCATTTTTTCAGTATCCGATGCCGAGTTGCCTTCATTAGATCGCATGAATATCTTATGGCTCGGGTTATCCGGACTGACAACCACCTTGTCCTGGATTTTTTACTACAAAGCATTAAAACTGGGTGATGTGGCGACGGTAGCACTAATCGATAAAGGCAGCGTTGTTATCGCCATTTTACTGGCATGGCTGTTATTGAAGGAAAGCATTACGCCCCGAATCGTGCTGGGGGCGGCATTAATTGTTGCTGGCTTATGCGTTATAGCCCAAAAGTCCTGATCCGTTGTTTGCTACGCTGTTTCTTCACAATTTATGGTAATTGGATACCAAAGACGAATTATTAAAACGTGCTTGCAGCTATCTAATTCTTCTTCGTTTGATCTGGATCAAACCGATATTAACAGCGATAGCTACTATTTGTCGGCATTAAGATCGACTGCTCGGCAGTTGCATCTGATTTATCATCGTTTAATCCCTGCCCAGATATCACTTGGCGCAGGTTGCGAATAGCGTGGCGACGGGCACAAAAGGTTTTTATTGAACTGTTAACCAGCAACAATACAACTTCAGGCCCGTTCAATAGTTAACACCAGTAACTGGAGAAATAACAATGGATCAACTTAGTGAAGAAGAACGCAAACATATTCTTGAAAGCCCACCGATCGGAACTTTTGCATTGATGTCAGTTGTCATCGGCGGAATGGTTGTTGCCTGGCTATTTCTTTATTTTGGCGTATTTTTGCCCAGAGGTTAGGAATTCAGCATGCAAAAAGAATCCTTAAAGCAACAACTTCAGAACCTGAGTTCACAGATTTCTGCTATGCACCTCGATCACCTGGAACGAAAATGGATAACGATTTCGCTGTTGGTGATTGGTTTTTTTGTCGGCATCATGACGATTGACGCCTTTTTCCATGGCATCAACCCTCCCGGTAAGGTGGAAACTGTTGATTCTGCAAGCCTGCACTTAAGCAAGGAATTTGCAGAAGAAAATTTGGGCGTACAGGTGGATGACCAAGGCAATATTACGGTTCGCATGGTGGCCGGTCGTTATTCCTTTTTCCCCAAGCATATTTCAGTTCCTGCTGAAACCAGATTAACCTTCCGCTGGGTGAGCATGGATGTGCTGCATGGCGTTCATATTCCCATGACCAATATGAGTACGATGATTGTACCAGGCTATGTAGCCGAAATTACCACCACGTTTCCGAAACCTGGCGAATATCCGATGCTGTGTAACGAATATTGTGGCTTGGGCCATAACCATATGTGGAGCAATATTTCAGTGATCGCCAAAGAAAACTGGACTACGCCGGCCAAGTTAGTTTCTAAAGGAGGACCAAGCCATGAATGATGCAAGCGAACGAAAACTGATACTAAGCCACTTCTGGGTGGCGTTTATCGCCTTTGTTGTGGCCTGCTTTATGGGTGAATATCAGGTTCTGGAACGAAGCGGATTTATTGCTGCCTGGGATTCACCCAGTGTTTATTTCGCGTCGGTCAGCACGCATGGCGTATTGATGGCGTTTGTTTTGACAACATTCTTCATCATGGGCTTTGGCTACGCCATCGCCGCCAGCAGTTTAAAGCAGCCCCTATGGAATAAACCGTTGGCATGGCTTGGTTTTTGGATGGCATTAATTGGCGTCGTGTTGGCTGCGATTCCTTTGTTAAGCGGAAAAGCATCGGTGCTCTACACATTCTATCCGCCGATTGTAGCTCATGCTGCCTTTTATATCGGCGCGACCTTGCTGGTGGTCGGTTCCTGGTTCTGGTGCGTCATCATGCTGGTGATGTTTAAGCAATGGAAACAGGCCAATCCCGGAGAAACGATGCCTCTGGCCATGTTTGCCACAGCCATGAATGCCTTGCTGTGGCTGTGGACGAGTGCCGGTGTTGCCGTTGAAGTGCTGTTTCAGTTGATCCCATTGTCTTTAGGCTGGATCGATACCATCGATCCTGGCCTGGCCAGAACCTTGTTTGCCTGGACCTTGCATCCCATCGTCTATTTCTGGCTGATTCCTGCCTACATTGCATTCTATGTCTTTGTACCCAAACAGGCGGGTGGTTATCTGTTCAGTGATGAAATGGCCCGCTTGGCTTTTATCGTATTGGCGGTTTTTGCTCTTCCGATAGGCTTTCATCATCTTTATATGGACCCGGAGCAGGCGAAAGGATGGAAATTTTTGCATGCAATAGGCACTTTTGTGGTGGCTTTACCAACATTAGTCACAGGCTTTACCGTCATTGCGTCACTGGAAATTGCCGGCCGTTTGAGAGGTGGCAAGGGTATGCTGGGCTGGGTGGTCTGCCTGCCGTGGACCAACACAATGGTGCTGGCCGTTATTTTATCCTTGTTAATGTTGATCTTTGGTGGATTTGGCGGGATCGTAAACGCCAGCTATGCAATGAACGCCATGGTGCATAATACTGCGTGGGTGCCCGGTCATTTCCATCTGATTTTTGCCGGTACGACGGTCATCATGTATCTGGCAATTGCTTACTATGTCTGGCCCATTCTGGTAAGAAAACCGTTATTTTCTCAGCCTCTGGCGATCGTCCAGTTATGGACATGGTTTTTAGGCATGACCATACTGACGACGCCCTGGCATGTTTTGGGTTTGTTAGGTCAGCCACGCCGGATTTCAACGGTCGTTTACAATAATTTACTGACATTGGCCTGGAAGCCCTACGAATTCATGATGATATTCGGTGGCTTGATTCTGTTAGGATCGGCTGTCTTGTTTATTTATATCCTCGCTAAAACGCAATTAAGCGCGTCGGCAGAAACTGTTTCGGTAACGATTGAATTTGCCGAACCCCTGCACGCCGTAGAATCACTACCGCTATGGCTGAACGACTTTAAACTTTGGAACAAGGTGATTGCCGTTCTGATGGCGATCAGTTTTGGTTATCCGATTTTGCAGTTCTTTTTTATGGACACATCCGGTTCATCGCCATGGGGATATTAATCATGATAAGAATACTACTCGTGGGGGCATTAATAGCGCCTGTCTTGGTTAATGCTGAACCCGCTTCGCAAATCGCCTGGACAGCACAGGCGCTTAACCAGGTCAAAAATGGCAATTCGGCTAAAGGCAAGGAACTGGCAGAATCTTGCAAGAGCTGTCATGGCGACCAAGGCCAGGGTATGAAAGAGGAAACCAGAGACGGTGAAACGCTTCCGGCCATTCCAGCACTGGCTGGACAAGTCGCCACCTATACTTACAAACAGTTGCGTGATTATTCCAATGGTAGTCGCAGTCATGATTCAATGACGTCAATTGCAAAAGGCTTGAGTGAACAGGATGCTGCTGATCTTGCCGTCTGGTTCAGTACGTTGAAACAACAGGAGATAAAGTCGAACGGCCAGCATTTTGCCAGAGCCGATAAATTGGTGGAAGAAGGCGATGGCAAACGCATTTTACCACCGTGCTTTGTTTGTCATGGCGGTAAAGGGCAGGGCGAGAAAATGGATATTCCAGCTCTGGCGGGACAACAGGGCGATTATTTTTCCAGAACCTTGCAGGACTATAAAAACGGCAGCCGGCACAATGATATATACAGCCGCATGCGTTTGATTGCCCAGCAACTCAGCGATGACGAAATCAAGGAACTGGCGCAATACTATCAGCAACTCAACTAAATTTATGGTGTTGGATCTGTATTGACACGAAATGCAGTGTTCATAATCAAATGAAAGCTCTACAATGGTGGGCACATTAACAGGCCCACCATACTTGATGCTGCTCCGAAACAAGAAAGGGATGACTTCACCATGACCACCTTAAACGAATCCAAAGACGAACTCCGCAGGCAATTACGGGAAGCGGCGCTTGAATATCACGCTGTTCCGGTTCCAGGCAAAATCAGCGTTACGCCGATCAAGCCACTTACCAATCAGCGCGACCTTTCATTGGCTTATTCGCCCGGCGTTGCCGCTGCTTGCGAGGAAATTGTTGCCGATCCCGCCAATGTCTATAAATACACGGTTCGCGGTAATCTGGTGGCTGTCATCACGAATGGCACGGCGGTGCTTGGGCTTGGCAACATTGGCCCATTAGCGGCCAAACCGGTGATGGAAGGCAAGGGCGTATTATTTAAAAAATTCGCCGGTATCGATGTTTTTGACATCGAGATAAACGAGTCTGACCCGGATAAACTGTGTGACATCATTGCCGCCCTGGAACCCACGTTCGGCGGAATCAATCTGGAAGATATCAAGGCACCTGAGTGCTTTTATATTGAGCGTCAATTACGCGAACGGATGCATATTCCAGTATTCCACGATGATCAACACGGTACCGCCATCATTGTCGGAGCCGCCATCCTTAACGGCTTGAAAGTCGTCGACAAAAACATCAAACACTGCAAACTGGTAGTATCCGGTGCAGGTGCAGCTGCGCTGGCTTGTCTGGATTTAATTGTTGATCTGGGCTTTCCAATCCGGAACATTTTTGTTACCGATTTAGCCGGCGTTGTTTATACAGGGCGAACTGAATTGATGGATCCGGACAAAATGCGCTTTGCCCAGGATACGAGCGCAAGAAGCTTGGCTGAAGTGATACAGGGTGCTGACATCTTTCTAGGTTTGTCAGCCGGCGGTGTCTTAAAACCGGACATGATAAAAGCCATGGCGGCAAAACCCCTGGTGTTTGCGTTAGCCAATCCAACACCGGAAATTTTACCCGAAGAGGTTAAAGCGGTGCGTGATGATGCGGTAATGGCGACCGGCCGTTCGGATTATCCCAACCAGGTCAATAATGTCCTCTGTTTTCCGTACATTTTCAGAGGCGCGCTGGACTGCGGCGCATCAACCATCAACCGTGCGATGGAGATTTCAGCCGTCCATGCCATTGCCGAGTTGGCGCAGGTTGAACAATCAGACATTGTCAGTCAAATTTACGGTACCAGTAATTTGTCTTTTGGCCCGGATTATCTCATCCCGATGCCTTTCGATCCGCGCTTGATGACTACCATCGCACCTGCCATTGCGGCTGCCGCTCAAGCGTCGGGTGTTGCAACTCGCCCCATCCATGACATGACGGCCTATATTGAGCGCTTGCAGCAATTTGTCTATCACAGCGGCACCTTCATGAAACCGGTATTCAAGGTCGCTAAAAACGCACCGGCCAACAAAAAACGCATTGTCTTTGCCGAGGGAGAGGATGAGCGGGTTTTACGCGCTGTGCAGATATTGATCGACGAAAAAATCGCTTTTCCCACATTGATTGGACGTCCAGCAGTTTTATTGCAACGTATTGAAAAACTTGGGTTACGCATCAAGCCCGATGTCGATTTCAATATTGTCAATCCGGAACTTGACGAACGCTACCGTGACTTTTGGACGTCTTATCTGCAGATGACCATTCGTAAAGGCATCACGGAACAATACGCAAAGCTGGAGATGCGTCGGCGCCATACGTTAATCGGTGCCATGCTGATTCATAAAGGCTATGCTGATGGCATGATATGTGGCACTTTTGGAACACCTGGATTGCATTTACATTATGTCGATCAGGTGCTTGGCAGACGTGCTGGCGCCAATGTGTATGCAGCGATGAATGGCCTGGTCCTGCCTGATCGCCAAATCGTGCTGGTTGATACGCACATCAATCAAAATCCTAACGCCGAACAACTCACCGAAATCACTTTGCTTGCCGCCGAACAAATGCGCCGCTTCGGTTTGGTGCCACGTGTAGCCCTGTTATCGCATTCCAATTTCGGTACCAGCAACAGCGAATCAGCACTGAAAATGCGTGCGACCTTGGCACAGATTCAACAATTGGCGCCAGAACTGGAAATTGAGGGTGAAATCCACGGTGATACCGCGCTCGATTTTGATTTGTTAAAAAAGATGATGCCCGAGTCCAAATTAAAGGGTAGCGCCAATTTGCTGGTGTTGCCTAACATTGATGCCGCCAATATCGCCTATAACCTGCTTAAAACAGCGTCAGGCAATGGTATCGCCATCGGCCCCGTTTTACTGGGTTGCGCCAAGCCGGTCCATATCCTGACACCGTCGGCAACGGTGCGCCGGATCGTGAACATGACGGCCTTATGTGTTGTTGATGCCAATGAGGCAAAATAAGGAAGTCTTTACTTAAGGAGACCTCTAAATATTGCACTTCGACAGGCTCAGTACGAACGGTAGTCTTCTGAAAAACATAGGCTTATCTGTTCGTGCTGGGCTTGCCGAAGCATGAACGGATAATTTTTAGTGGTCCCCTTAAATAACTTTCTCTATCAAGTGTAGGGCTCAACTCCATGAAATTTGTTTATCTGATTGTATTGCACACATGAAACACATTGAATTACTCTCTCCGGCAGGTACGCTCAAAAACATGCGTTATGCCTTTGCATTTGGAGCCGATGCCGTCTATGCCGGACAGCCTCGTTACAGTCTTCGCGTGCGAAATAATGATTTTTTGGCAGGCAATTTGGCCAAAGGTATCCATGAAGCCCATCTTCTGGGTAAAAAATTTTTTCTGGCTACCAATGTCATCCCTCACAATGCCAAGGTGAAAACCTTTATGGCCGATATCGCGCCGGTTATCGCACTGCAACCGGACGCACTGATTATGGCCGACCCCGGCTTGATCATGATGGTGCGAGAAGCCTGGCCGGATATGCCGGTCCATTTGTCGGTTCAGGCCAATACCGTCAATTATGCGGCCGTCAAATTCTGGCAAACAATGGGCGTTAAACGGGTTATATTGTCTCGTGAGCTTTCACTGGATGAAATAGCTGAAATACGGCAGCGTTGTCCTGATATGGAACTCGAAGTGTTTGTGCATGGCGCACTGTGTATTGCGTATTCCGGTCGCTGTTTGTTATCGGGTTATTTTAATCATCGCGATCCCAATCAGGGAACCTGTACCAATGCCTGTCGCTGGAAGTACGATACCTTGCCTGCCGAGGAAAATGCCGAAGGTGATTACCTGGCTGTTGGCCAGGCGCTTTCGATGTCTGATATCAACAATGCCAGTTGCGGTGGTGCGGAAAGACATCCCTTGGCCGACAATGTGTATTTTCTTGAAGAAGAAGGGCGTAAAGGTGAATTATTACCGGTTATGGAAGATGAAAATGGCACTTACATCATGAACTCCAAGGATTTAAGGGCTATCGAGCATGTTCAACGCCTGGTTGAAATCGGCATTGACAGCCTTAAAATTGAAGGCCGGACCAAATCGCATTATTACGTCGCCCGTACAGCACAAACTTATCGGCAAGCCATTGATGATGCACTGGCTGGACGGGGTTTTCAGCCTGAATTGCTGGGAGTGCTGGAAAATCTGGCTAACCGTGGCTATACCGACGGCTTTTATCAGCGGCATCATACGCACGAACATCAGAACTATATCACGGGGTATTCCAAGAGCCATCAACAGCAGTTTTGTGGCGAAATCGATCAGTATGATGTCGAGAACAAGCTTGCTGTCGTCGATGTCAAAAACAAATTTTCAGTGGGTGACCGACTCGAAGTAATTTTACCGAAAGGCAATCATGATATTGTCGTGGAGCATTTGATTGACATGCAAGGTCACGCGATGCAGGAAGCGCCAGGTGGCGGTTATCGCGTAAAAATTCCGCTACCGTCGGCTGATATGGCTCATGGTTTGTTGGCTCGATACATCAACACCTAAATAAAATTAATTATGACATTTTCCACTGCCGGTCTTTGTGATTCATATTCTGAACAGGAACATTTTCAGATTGCCGAACCCATTTTCAATTGTTATGGTGCTAACACGACCTTTTCAGGCCGGATTAGCACGTTGAAAACCTTTGAAGATGACATTTTAATACGTGCCATGTTGTCGGAAAAGGTTAAAGACCGCGTTTTAGTTATTGACGGCGGCGGTTCCCGCCGCTGTGCACTGATTGACGGCGAAATAGTCCGTCTGGCTATCGATAATGGCTGGCAGGGGATTATTGTTTATGGCTGTTTACGCGATACAGTGGCTATCAGCCAGCTTCCGATCGGAATTCGTGCTTTGCATGCGCATCCACTTAAAACTCATAAAAAGGATCATGGCGATCGTGATCTTGTGATCAGTTTTGCAGGAATCAATTTTAAAAAAGATCATTTTTTATATGCCGATATCGATGGAATCATCGTATCCGAGACAATGTTGAGTTAGAATAGGAAGATATTAACCAACCAAAGATGTCAAGATATGCAAATTGTACTCGCTAACCCACGTGGATTCTGTGCCGGTGTTGACCGAGCTATCGAAATTGTTGACCAGGCTATCGAAACGTTCGGCGCGCCCATTTACGTTCGTCATGAAGTTGTTCATAACCGAACCGTTGTCGATGGACTAAAAGAAAAGGGTGCCGTCTTCATAGAAGATCTAACCGATGTTCCAGTCGGTTCATACCTGATTTTTAGTGCTCATGGCGTTTCCAAACAGGTTCAGAAGGAAGCCGAAGATCGGAAATTGACCGTTTTTGATGCGACCTGTCCCTTAGTTACCAAAGTTCATATTCAGGTTGCCAAACATGCCAAATCAGACCGCGAAGTTATCTTGATTGGTCATGCCGGCCATCCGGAAGTGGAAGGCACGATGGGGCAATACGAAAAATGCACCGATAATGGCGGTATTTATCTCGTGGAAACGCCTGAAGATGTTAAAAACCTGAAAGTCAATAATCCCGAAAATCTGGCTTACGTCACGCAAACTACGTTATCGATGACCGATACCAAAATTATGGTGGATGCGTTGAGAGCCCGTTTCACCGGTATTCAGGAACAGAAAAAAGACGACATCTGTTATGCAACTCAGAATCGTCAGGATGCGGTGTACGAACTGTCAAAATCGGCAGATACCATACTCGTTGTTGGTTCCCCCAACAGCTCAAACTCCAATCGTTTACGAGAAATTGCCGAACAATTAGGAAAACCCGCTTATTTGATCGATACTGCTTCTGACATGCAAAAAAGTTGGTTTGAAGGTGTAGGCGTCGTCGGAGTCACTGCAGGGGCTTCAGCTCCTGAAGTATTGGTTCAAGAAGTGATTGCCAAATTGAAAGAGTGGGGTGGTGAAACTGCTGTGGAAATTAAGGGTATCGAAGAAAAAGTCGTGTTCTCGTTGCCAAAAGGCCTGAAAAAACAAGTGTCGGCGAGTGCCAACTGAACTGGAATCCGTTCGCCTGGATAAATGGTTGTGGGCTGCGCGTTTTTTTAAAACGCGCAAATTGGCTGCTGAAGCAATTTCAGGCGGCAAAGTTCATGTTAACAATCAACGTTCCAAACCGGGCAAGGAAATCAAACCTGGCGTTGTACTATCGATAAGCAAAGATACTTACCGCTGGGAAATTACTATCCTCACACTGTCCAGTCAACGTAGATCGGCAAAGGAAGCTGTATTGCTTTATGAAGAATCTCCGGAAAGCCATGCCAAACGCCAGTTGCAAATGATCGAGCAGCGCGAACGGCGTGAGCTGTTGGTGATGAGCGGGCAGGATCACAAACCTAACAAGAAAGAAAGGCGCATGATTCACCGGTTTAAACAGGGGTAGCTAGCTAGATACAGGTTGGCGGTTTTGGCAAACCCGCCAGTTTGCAGGCGTATTTCAGCGGACCCTCAGGAAATAACTGGTGCAAATAACGGCTATTACCTTTGGTTTCCCCAAACTCCCTGGCTATGGCTTTGGTAAACACCCGTGCATTCGGCAAATGCTGGTATCGATCATAATATCGACGGATGAACCAAATAATTTCCCAATGCTGAGAATCGAGCTGGATGTTATTGGCTTGAGCCAGCTGCAAAGCAACCGCTTCACACCAATCCCCAGAATTGACTAAAAACCCTTGGTCGTTTGTTCGGGGATCGGGATTTTGACTCACTGACACCACGATTGGATAACCTGATTCTGTAGGGTGAGTTCTACCAACTCCGAATAATCTATGACATGGATGCCTTTAATCAAATCAGCGGGTGCGAGGCCTCTGGTTTTTAAATCATCGGATAAGACATAAAAGCGACTTCGGCTGAGTTGTTGAGTGAGTAGACCGGATATGTGGCTTTTTATTAAAACACGATATACCGCATTTTCAAGAAAAACGGCCTCATCGCCAGTCGCCATGCGCTCAAATAATGCGGTTTCGATAGACGACTGAAAAACAAGATGCAGCATCAATTGGCATCCGTCAGCTTAAGACCAATAATCCCCGCTACCACCAGCGTAATTGAAAGTAGCCGATAGCTGTCGTAAGACTCTTTTAACAAAAAAATGCCTATGATGGCCACGCCTACGGCACCCATGCCGGTCCAAACGGCGTAGGCCGTTCCTAATGGCAAGGTTTTAATGGCCAAAACCAATAAATAAAAACTGCAACCACCAAAGACCATGGTAGCCACACTAGGCCAGAGCTTGGTAAATCCGTCATTGAATTTAAGACTTAAAGCAAATGCTATTTCAGCAAGACCTGCTGAAATTAAAAGAATCCAGGCCAAAAAATACTCCTTTAGTACACAAATTATTAAGCTGTATTCTACAATAAGAATATTATAAATTGATCTACATCAAGAAAATGGAAAACGAATCAAATTATTCTCTGTATAGTCCGTCGCAAATAGTCAGTCATTTACTTTTATTATTTAACAGTAAATGCATGATTTCTGCCCATTTAGCCGATAGTCAAGATTCCTTTCTAACAACAATCATTGAAGTTGATAAAAAAAACAATACGCTAATTCTGGATTATGGCCCCAAGGAATATTTAAACAATCATGTCTTAAACAGCGAGAAAACAATTTTTAGAACGGAATATACAGGTATAAAAGTGAGTTTCGCTTGTACATCCATTAAAAAAGTTCGTCACAATGGCGAATGGGTTTTTGCCATGCCTCTTCCGAAATCCATGCTTTGGCTGCAACGACGAGAGTTTTATCGTGTAAGATCGCCCATTGCCAAATACAGTTATTGCCAAATTCAACTACCTGAGCAGGAACCGATTAAGCTGAATATCTACGATATCAGTATCTCCGGGTTTTCCATGCTGACCTATGACACACCACTTGCCACGGAGTTACTTAATGTTGCCCATTTCGAGGATTGTAAACTGGTATTAACAGATGCGGGTGAAGGCACTATTTCGTTTGATGTTTTATATACCTGCATCATCAATCCTCCCAAACTCAACAAAATTGAAAAATTGGGTTGTAAATTTAAAAAACTCGATAAGTCTTTTGAATCAACGATACAACGATATATGCAGCATATCGAGAGAGATAATTTACTAAAGGACTAAAAATTAACGAAGAAATCACGCCCTACCGTCCTTTTATTAAAACAATCAATAGACATCATAGCCTCTGTATGATATCAAGTCTAATTGCAATCCTATTGAGGGCGTCCCATGCAAAAAAATCATCCCACTGCTTTTGACCTCACAGAAGAAGACCTCCAATACGCGGGCTCCCGATATTCTGACGTCAGAAACGCAATTTTTGCCAATCCTTATCAAAAAACATGGGGAAATGAAACTGACTCAGCTTTGCCAATTTATGACGTAACCTTATCCAGCTTGATAGGGGGGATTTTACCTTTCGGTAAACCTTCTCAATTTCTTAAGGCCACGACTAGAACGGTTGATGCCCGTACTGATTTACGCTGGGGTCCCGACCACAAAGGTCAACGACGCTTGTTACATCCGAATGGTATTTGTCTGACCGGCATGTGGGAAATTACCGAACAAACCAGTTACTCCGGCTATTTTAAAAAAGGTAGTCAGGCGCTGACGATAGCCCGATATTCCACCTGTTGCAACGAGACACGGCGCGGTTATGTCCGTTCACTCGCGCTAGCAGCTAAATTGTATCCAACGACCAATCCAGATCATGCCGAAACCTTGTTCCCGGCTAATTTCTTTACCCAACAGGATTTAGGGGGCGATACGACGGATTTTATCAACGATGCCGAATTACGAAACGCGCCCGACACGACGGCCTGGCGACGCGGAACCGGTTTACCCGTCTTCCTGTTGGAAGGTTTTCTGTTTTTACGGGCCGATAAAGAACCCGCTCATCGGCAACTCTATCAAATCGCAGAGCTTGACAAGGCCGCTGATGAATCGACCCAAACCCCTGAGTTTATGCGTTTGCGAGTCGTTCCTGAGCAGCTTCGCATAGAAGGCACTGGACTGGATTTTCGTGACGAAATCATGGCGCAGATTTACGATCCGGGTGAGTCAACACCCAAACGGAGCCTGAGTTTCACGATTGATGTTTCTGATTCAGGCCGTACAGAAGGGCCGCCTGCCATGCAACGACGCATCATTTCGCATTGGCGCACCATTGGCAAATTGACCTTCAAAGAAGCTGTCGTGTCGTATAATGGTGACCACGTGCTTCAGTTCAATCATCCAACCTGGCGTGATGACCGCAATAATCCGGCGACCGCTACACGTATCGGTGGCCGAAAGGTTCGCTAAAGTGATTCAACCGATTTCCTGCAAAGAATTTAAAGCTGCGCAAAAAATTGTATCGCGTATAATTTACGCCAATCCTTTCAAATAACTGCAACCTTTTATTTAGCTTTCCTGTATGTCAATTAGCCTTAGAAAAATTACGCATCAAGTGATGGTCGGTAATGTAAAAGTAGGCGGTGGTGCTCCCATCGTTGTGCAATCAATGACCAATACCGACACGGCCAATGTCTCGGCGACTGTGAATCAAATTATAGAACTGTCAACTGCCGGCTCTGAAATTGTTCGAATTACTGTGAACACTGAAGAAGCCGCAAAAGCAGTAGCCGACATTCGCAATCAACTGGTTCAAAAGGGCCACTCTGTACCTATCGTGGGAGATTTCCATTTCAACGGCCACAAATTACTGGAAAAATTTCCTGATTGTGCCGAAGCATTGGATAAATACCGTATTAACCCCGGTAACGTCGGACGCGGCAAGAGCCGGGATCCGCAATTCCAGCAAATGGTGGAGTTCGCCTGCCAATACAATAAACCTGTCCGCATCGGCGTCAATGGCGGTAGTCTGGATCAGGCGGTATTAACGCGATTACTTGATGAAAACCGTACCCTAAAAAACCCTGAGCCTTTGCCAGCGATCACTCGTAAAGCCATCGTTCTGTCTGCACTTGAAAGTGCAGCTAAAGCCGAAGAAATTGGCTTGGGTAAAGATAAAATAATTCTTTCCTGCAAAATCAGCAATGTTCAGGAATTAATTAATATTTATCAAGATTTATCCAGTCGTTGCACTTATGCCTTGCATCTCGGACTGACTGAAGCAGGCATGGGTTCGAAAGGCATTGTTTCGTCATCGGCTGCCTTATCCGTACTGATGCAGCAAGGCATCGGCGATACCATCCGCATTTCTTTAACGCCAGAGCCGGGTGCGTCCAGAACCCAGGAAGTCATCGTAGCGCAGGAAATTTTACAAACCATGGGTTTCCGTTCCTTTACTCCGATGGTTATTTCATGTCCGGGTTGTGGCCGAACTACGAGCGATTATTTCCAAAAGTTGGCGATGGACATTCAAACCTACCTTCGTGATCAAATGCCGATCTGGCGCATACAGTATCCCGGCGTGGAGTCAATGGAAGTGGCCGTGATGGGTTGCGTCGTCAATGGCCCGGGAGAAAGCAAAAGCGCCAATATAGGCATCAGCTTGCCAGGCACCGGCGAAAGCCCGGTCGCCCCTGTTTATGAAGATGGTCAAAAAACGGTCACACTTAAAGGTGACCGGATTGCTGAAGAGTTTCAAGGTATCGTGGAGCGTTATATTGAAACGCATTACGGCTAGTTGAATTGACCAAGCTTTCTGCACATAGACGTCAATTTTTCCCAAACATTATGAGCTACTACCAACATCACGTATTTTTCTGTACAAATCAACGGGAGGATGGCTCTCCATGCTGTGCAAATTTCGATGCGCAGGCGATGCGTGATTATGCCAAGGACAAGCTTAAACAATTGAAACTGACAGGGAAGGGCAAATGTCGAGTCAATAATGCCGGTTGTCTGGATCGCTGCAAGGAAGGTCCCATTTTGGTCGTCTATCCGGAAGGAACCTGGTACACCTATGCGAATAAAAACGATATCGATGAAATCATCGAACAACATCTCCAGCAAGGACACATTATCGAACGGCTTAAAATCTAGTTTGCTACAATCCGCTTCACCATCAACACGAAAGTGCGTTGCCTAATAATAGACTGCCGCAAGCATGGCAGTCACTTGGATTTTTCCAGCACTGTCTTTATTCCAACTTTTCACTACATTCATGAAAACCGTATTTGAATTTGCTGAGGCTTGTTTATACCGCAAGGATATTGACGAAAAATTGGCACTAACTCATTTAGCCAAACGGTTTATGGAGGAGGGTAAGCTCAGCTTTAAGTCTGATACATCTGTATTACCAATAAGGTCAGTCGCCTTTCCGGAAAAACCTGAGTTATTGGCGCCGCGAAATATGCCCAAGCGTAAACTGAATTCTAATGAAGGACTGGCGGCTTTTTTTCATGCCATCGCGCATATCGAATTCATGGCCATTTATCTGGCGTGGGATCTATTGTATCGGTTTCGTGGCTTGCCCGAACAATTCTATCGGGACTGGTTAACCATCGCAGATGAGGAGGCCCAGCATTTTGCTCTCATTAGGATTCATCTGCAGAAATTCAATTGTGACTATGGCGATTTCCCTGCCCACAGCGGCTTATGGGATCATGCCACCGATACCGCTGAAGATTTAACGGCTCGCCTGGCGCTGGTTCCCCGTTGCATGGAAGCACGCGGACTGGATGTCACACCCGCGATGGTCGAAAAATTTAAATCACTTGAAGATGACGCCAGCGTTTCGCTGTTAACAAGAATATTAACGGATGAAGTGGGACATGTAGAAAGAGGGTCGTACTGGTTTAAGTTTGTTTGCCAACAACGTGGCGTTGCTGCAGAAACGCACTATCAACAGACACTGCTGGATTATTACAAAGGAAAAAAACCAAAAGGCCCATTTAATCGAGAAATGCGTATAATTGCAGGCTTCTCGCATGCTGAACTGGACTGGTTGGAACATTAATCGCAATGAAATCGCAAAATATATTTGATCTTCCTTTATTTGCCCTAGGATTTAGAGTTTTTTTTGCCCTGGCTGGACTGTCGGCACTCATTTTGATAGTTCTATGGAACGCCATATTTAAAGGAACATTAACGGCCGAGAATTATTTTTCCAGCACTTTCTGGCATGCCCATGAGATGCTGTTGGGTTATTCCGTGGCGGTAATCGCCGGTTTTTTATTAACAGCCGTCAAAAACTGGACCGGAAAACCGACATTAACAGGCGGTCAACTGGCTGGGCTCAGTCTGGTATGGCTTTACGGTCGAGTCATTCCCTTTTACGAAGGGCTGTTACCGGACTCTTTAATTGCATTGATAGATTTTTCATTCCTGCCGGTTTTGGCTTACTACCTCAGCAAGCCCATTTTGCAATCCAAACAATATAAAAATCTGATTTTTATAGCGCTCATTGCATTGCTGGCCATTGGCAATGGGTTGATCCATCTCGAAATCCTAGGTCTTAGGGAAAATACGGCCTGGAAAGGCATACAACTGGTTGTGGCCACTCTTATTGTTCTTATTCTCACCGTGGCGGGCCGCGTGTTTCCATTCTTTACCGAGCGCGGAATCATGGGAACCATTATTATCAGAAATCCAGCATTGGATCGCTTGGCAATTGCCTCTGTTATCGGGATGTTTGCATTACAACTGCTCGATATTTCCGGGACAATGCTGGCAATTACCGCGCTAATTGCGACACTCGTCAACATTGCCAGAGTATCCGGCTGGTATGTTCAAAGAATATGGTATGTGCCGTTATTGTGGGTCTTGTATTCCGGTTATGGCTGGATAATCCTGGGCTTGATACTGACAGCCTTGTCCGCCTATTCAGTCGTGACACCTACGGTGGCCTTACATGCCTACACGATCGGCGGCATTGGTGTTTTAACGCTGGGCATGATGGCGAGAGTCTCATTGGGGCATACCGGCAGGGCTCTTCGAACGTCCAATACCATTGCGATTGCCTTTGTTTTGATTAATCTGGCCGCCTGTTTCAGGGTATTATTGCCGATTGCGATACCGGATTGGTACGACAGCCTCATTTACGTTTCGATGCTGTTCTGGTTGCTGGCCTTTTCGCTGTTTATTTTTGTTTATTCGCCAATGCTGGTTAGCCCGCGCGTAGATGGTCAGCCCGGTTAAACGCGTGTCAGCGTTGACAATGGCGGCAGAAAACCGTTGACCGGTTAGACAATCGGATTTCCGTTAATGGCTGCCCGCACACCATGCAGGGCAGTCCTTTGCGACCATAGACACGAAGTTGCTGCTGGAAATAACCGGGCTTACCGGATTCATTCACAAAATCTCTTAACGTCGTACCACCCTGATTAATCGCGTCTTGTAATATTACGCGAACGCATTCGGCGAGTTTTTGATAACGAGTCAATGAAATATTTCCGACTGGACGCGTCGGAAGAATCCCAGCCATAAACAACGCTTCATTAGCATAAATATTACCGACACCGACGACCACATGACTGTCCATGATGAATGACTTGACTGGTATGTTTCGGTGTCTGGATAATTCATGGAGTAACTCGCCATTGAATGATGGCAATAAGGGTTCCGGCCCTAAATGTTTGAGTAAGGAATGTTCCATGACCGGTGCGGATGTCCACAATACGGCGCCAAAACGTCGCGGGTCATTAAACCGCAGCATGATGCCATCGGTGAACATAAAATCCAGATGGTCATGTTTTCCAGGTTGCGGCGCTCTCTGATGTATTCTTAAACTGCCTGACATGCCGAGATGCACAATCAGGGTCCCTGCCTCTGTTTCAAACAACAGATATTTACCTCTTCTGGAAACACATCGAATAGATAGGCCAGTTAATGTTCGGCTCAGCGATTCGGGTACGGGCCAACGTAGTTTGGGTTGACGAACAAGCACGTCAATAATGCCTTGACCTTCGATATATGGCGCTATGCCGCGACGAGTTGTTTCAACTTCCGGTAATTCTGGCATCAATTAGGTAGTCGTTAATAATGTTGCGAATAGCTCGGTAGACAAACTGACTCAAACTGACATGTTGGACATCACATGGGGATCAATGAATTGTTCAAAAACCAAGTCAAATCAGCATAGTTTAATTGTTATCAGTATAATAAGCATTCCCTTATATGATAATTCAACACAAAACAACATCCTATTTGTGTCAATTGCAAACCTGGAAAGCCACCTTCAATTCGCCGTTTCAAACCTCGCGAGCACCGTACTTCCGATGAAAAGGAAGCATCACCAAGGTTCACATGATTAAACGTCTTTTACTTGTTTTTCTTCTATCTGCTTTGCTTTTTGGCGGACTCTTCGGCTGGAAGTTTTATAAAATTCGTCGTTCCATGAGTAACATACCCATGCCGCCACCGTCCGTTGTCGCCGTCACGGAAGTTAAATCAACCTTATGGCAACCCTATTTAAATACGGTCGGCAGTCTGGTTGCCGTATCCGGCATTGACGTGAGTAATGAAATCGCTGGCATAGTCAAAGCCATCCATTTCAAATCCGGTCAATCGGTTGAACGGGGAGCGCCCCTGGTTGAGCTGGATTCAGCCATTGATGATGCCGAACTAAAAGGCCTGAAAGCCGAAGTTCAACTGGCGCAAGTCAGATTCGAGCGGAGTGAGAAATTAGTCGCCAAACACTACGCTTCAAAATCGGATCATGATCAAAATAGCGCCTTGTTGAGTGAAGCCAAGGCGATTGTTGCAGCCAAGCAGGAAGTCATCAAGAAGAAACGGATCTATGCGCCATTCAGTGGCGAACTGGGTATTCGTCTCGTGAATATCGGCCAGTATCTGCCAGCCGGTACGGCGATGGTGTCCCTACAGACCATTGCACCGATATATGTGGATTTCTCTGTCCCCGAAGCCCATCTCGGTAGTCTGCAAATAGGCCAGCAGCTGTCGTTAAGCGTGCAGGCTTATCCGGGGAAAAACTTTAATGGCGAAATTTCCGCCATCAATCCCCAAATAGAAGTGAGCACGCGTAATATCAAAATCCGGGCAACGCTCGAAAATAAAGATCATACCTTGCGACCCGGCATGTTTGCTGATGTCCGGATTATGCTCAGCGTAAACAAGGAAGTACTCACCTTGCCTGACACGGCTATTACCTACAATCCTTACGGAGACTCTGTCTTTGCCGTTGTTTCAGGTCAGCAGGGTCTGACCGCACAACTGAAACAGGTGATCACTGGTGAGACGCGTGATGGGCGTATTGAAATTATTAAAGGCTTGAACGCGGGTGAACGCATAGTCAGTGCTGGCCAGGTCAAGTTACGCAACGGCATGCCGCTGACGGTGGATGACAAACCGGCTCCTGGAGAACGAGGACAACAGCCGTGAAATTTACCGATATCTACGTTCAAAAACCGGTATTGGCAAGTGTCATCAGTTTGTTGTTATTGGTGATTGGTTTACGCGCTATCGCTGCCCTGGAGGTACGTCAATATCCGGAAACTGAAAATACCGTCGTCACCATTGCCACTTCCTATCCTGGCGCCAGCAGTGATTTGATTAAAGGTTTCATTACCACGCCTTTACAACAAGCCATTGCTGAAGCGGACGGCATTGATTATCTATCGTCAAATAGTCGGCAGGGCAGTTCGACCATAGAAGCGCATATGCGTCTTAACTATGACCCGAATGCCGCCATTGCAGAAATTCAGGCAAAAGTCGCGAGTCAACATAATATCCTGCCGGAGGATGCCGAAGATCCGGTCATCACATCACAGACCGGTGAATCAACGGCACTCATGTATCTGGCTATCTATAGCGATACCATCAACCCTGCACAAATCACGGATTATATGCTGCGTGTAGTTCAGCCTAAAATCCAGGCCGTGCCGGGGGTCGGCAAAGCTAAACTCCTGGGCAACAAAACCTTTGCCATGCGCATTTGGTTGGACAGCAAACGCATGGCATCATTAGGCATAACCGCCAACGATATTGATGAGGTATTGCAAACCAATAACTACCTTTCAGGTGCCGGCAAAACCAAAGGCGATTTTGTCGCCATCGATCTGAGCGCTACTACTGACGTCGACAAGGAACCGGATTTTCGGCAACTGGTCGTCGCAGAACGTAACGGCACATTGATTCGACTGGGCGATGTGGCCAAAACCGAACTAGGCAGTGAAGATTATGATTCCGTCAATTGGTACAAAGGTAAGGTGGCCATTTTTATGGGCATCGAACAAGCCCCTGGCGCTAATCCACTGACGGTGGCAAAATTGGTACGCAAGGCTATCAAAGAAATTGAAGATGATTTACCCAGCGAACTGCATGCGCTGTTGCCTTATGACGCCAGTCAATTTATTGAGGATTCCATTCATGAAGTCTTTACAACGCTGATTGAAGCCGTAGCCATCGTCCTGCTGGTTATTTATCTATCTCTCGGTTCCTTGCGGGCCGCGTTAATCCCTGCGGTTACGGTTCCACTCTCATTGATCGGTGGCGCTTTTCTAATGCTGATGATGGGTTTTTCCATCAACTTGTTGACGATGCTGGCCATGGTATTGGCGATCGGACTTGTGGTTGATGATGCCATTGTCGTTGTCGAAAACGTTCACCGTCATATCGAGCTGGGTGCCACCCGCTATCAGGCCGCCATTGAAGGCGCACGGGAATTGGGCTTGCCGGTGATAGCGATGACTACGACGCTGATTGCTGTCTATGCCCCCATCGGTTTTATGGGTGGACTGGTCGGCACCTTGTTTACGGAGTTTTCGTTTTCACTGGCCGGTGCGGTATTGATATCGGGCGTGGTAGCGTTAACCCTGGCTCCCATGCTCAGTTCGAAATTTCTTAAAGAAAAGGGCACACCTGGCCGTTTTGAACAAGCGGTAGAGCGCTTTTTTGATCGATTGGCGCATTTTTATCGGCGCGGTTTGCATCGCATCCTGGAATTTCCCCATGCCATGCTGGTGTTTGCGCTGATGGTCATGGTCAGTATTTATTTCATGTTTATGTTCACCGAGAAAGAACTCGCACCTACGGAAGATCAAAGCATTCTGTTTTTTATTGCCACAGGCCCCGAAACGGCAACGCTGAAATATAACGATATTTATACCAGGGAATTGATTAAAACCTTTGAAACCATACCCGAATACAAGGAAAGCTTTTTATTGCTGGGTTTTCAAAACAGTACGAACGTTGTATTTGGCGGCTTCAAGATGCCATCGGCGACTGAGCGTCAGCGCTCGCAAATGGAGATTCAGCCCGAATTGCAAAGCAAAGTCGATCGCATCGCGGGATTTAAGACGGCGGTCATCCCCAGACCCAGCTTGCCCGGTTCAGGCGGTGGATTACCACTGCAATTTGTAATCGTGACCGATGCCAGTTACAAACAGCTGGATCAGGTGGCTGACCAGTTAATTGGTACCGCCATGCAAAGCGGCCGCTTTATTTTTATGATGAAGGATGTCGAATTTACCCGACCCAAAGCCACGCTGGTCATTGACAGAGATAGAGCCGCCGATTTAGGACTTACCATGAGCGACATCGGCAAGAATCTCTCCGGTTTATTGGGCGACGCCTATGTCAATCGCTTCAGTTTGCTGGGGCGCAGTTATAAAGTCATTCCACAGGTTGATGATCTGTCGCGCCTCGACACCAGCCAACTGGATCAATATTACGTGCGCACAAAATCAGGCGATCAAGTGCCGCTTTCTTCGTTAATTCATGTTGAAAAATCGGTTGGACCCAGTAAACAAACGCAGTTTCAGCAGCTTAACAGCCTGACTGTTTCGGGCATGATGACGCCCGGTATAGCCTTGGGTGATGCGATGGATTACCTGCAACAGCATGCGAAAGATACTTTCCCGCAGGGTTTTCGATGGGATTACACCGGCGCATCCCGACAATATGCCCAGCAAGGCAGTGCTCTGGTTCTTACCTTTTTCATGTCAATACTGGTGATATACCTGGTATTGGCCGCTCAATTTGAAAGCTGGCGTGATCCCCTTATCATTCTGGTCTCCGTACCATTATCGATAGCCAGCGCATTGGCCTTTCTGATGCTTGGCTTCGCCTCCATGAACATTTATACGCAAGTGGGACTAATTACGCTTATTGGCCTGATCGCAAAAAATGGCATATTGATCGTCGAGTTTGCCAATCAACTGCAAATGCGGGATAAGCTTGATAAATATGTGGCCATCGAGCAGGCGGCTACAATCAGACTCAGGCCTATTCTAATGACCACAGTGGCGATGATTGTTGCGATGATACCGTTGCTAATGGCATCAGGGCCTGGTGCAGCCAGTCGTTTTGATATCGGTTTGGTAATTGCCAGCGGCCTGGGCGTTGGTACCTTATTTACGCTGTATGTGGTGCCGGCTTTTTATGTACTCCTGGTGGGTAACAAGCAGCCATCAGAAACAAAGACGGACTGATGCTTTCCTTATAATAGGCGTCAAATCAACCCTTTCTGGTTTTTCTTGTTTGATGATCGACAACATTGACGTGGCTGCCATGGTCAAAAAAAGTTCAGCAATGGCTCGCCGAAGAGACGACGCTGTTGCCCACCGCGCAGGCGACCGCATTCCATACACAATACCACGCACTGCTGTAACATGCCGAAAGCGAATGTCCACCCCCGAACCGAGTCTAGCGAAGGTAGGTGGTTCTTGGCGCTTCCGCAAAGACACTCTGGAACAGTGGATTGAGCAACAATCAAATCAACGGACAGGCGGCTAGTGATAACTGATTACCACGCAAAATACTATGCCTACGAGCTAACCCGGCAATGCGCTGGCGGCGATGTTGATAGACTTTCACAATCGTTATTTGATGCGACCGTTGATCTTAATCCGCATCAAATCAACGCGGCATTATTCGCGCTGAATAATCCCTTAAACAAAGGCGTCATTCTTGCTGACGAAGTCGGTTTAGGTAAAACCATTGAAGCCGGTTTAGTGCTCTGTCAGTACTGGGCAGAACGCAAACGCAATTTGCTGATTATCTGTCCTGCTTCGTTACGTAAGCAGTGGGCGCAAGAGTTGCGCGACAAATTCAATTTGCCTTCACAGATTCTGGATGCCAACACCTGGCGGCAGTTAAAGAAACAAGGCGTCTACAACCCGTTCAACAATAACTGTATCAACATTCTGTCCTATCACTTTGCTGCGCGATTAGAAGAAGCCTTAGTGATTGAACCTTGGCATCTTGTGGTCATGGATGAAGCGCATAAATTGCGCAACGCCTATCGTCCCAATAACAAAATGGGCCAAGCCTTAAAACGGGCATTGTATGGACGGCAAAAATTACTGCTCACGGCAACGCCATTACAAAATTCGCTGTTAGAGCTTTACGGCCTATCCATGATACTGGACGAACATTTATTCGGTGACGACAAATCGTTTCGTCAGCACACCATGGGCGCTGATGGCATAGGATATCTGAAAGACCGTCTAAAGGGCTTTGTAAAACGCACCTTGCGTAAACAGGTGCTGGAATACATCCGCTATACCCAACGCAAAGCGATCACCGTGCCGTTTACTCCGTCTCATGCGGAGATGCAACTCTACAACGGCATCACGGCATTACTTGAACGCGAAGACAGTTACGCCTTACCGAAACGTCAACGTCATCTTACCGGCCTGATTCTGCGCAAGCTGTTAGCGTCCAGTACCCATGCGGTCCACAACACACTGATTACCATCAACCGCCGCTTGGAAGCCTTAAAAGCAGATCAAGCAGACGACACCGACATTGTCGCGGAACTGATTGAGAACGATGACTTGGAAACGGATTATCTGGAAGAACTGGATACCGACGTTGATGACGATACCGAACAGGTCATCAACAAAGAACAACTGAATCAGGAAATCATTGAACTAACGCTGCTGATTGAACAAGCGGAAAAAATCAGCGACGACAGCAAAGCCAAAGCCTTACTCATTGCCTTAAACCAAGGCTTTGAACAAATGGCCGCAATGGGTGCGCCACGTAAAGCCGTCATCTTTACCGAATCCAAACGCACTCAGGAATATTTACAACGCTATCTCGCTGCCAATCATTACGACGGTCAGGTAGTCACCTTTAGCGGCACTAACAATAGTCCCGAAACCACACTGATCTATCAGCAATGGCTAGCGGAATACCAAGGCACCGACAAAATCACCGGTTCACCGCAAATAGACAGAAGAACCGCGCTGATTGACCACTTCCAACATCATGCGGAAATCATGATTGCCACTGAAGCCGGTGCGGAAGGTGTCAACCTGCAATTCTGTTCGCTACTGATCAACTACGACTTACCCTGGAATCCGCAACGCGTAGAACAGCGCATTGGTCGTTGTCATCGTTACGGACAAAAATTTGATGTGGTCGTCATCAACTTCCTCAATCAAAGCAACTATGCCGATCAACGCGTACTGGAACTATTAACCGATAAATTCCATTTGTTTGATGGCGTGTTTGGGGCATCCGATGATGTCTTAGGTTCTATTGAATCCGGGATAGATTTTGAAAAACGCATACAAGCGATTTATGAAACCTGTCGCAGCACAGAACAAATAGAAGCGGCCTTTACTGCGCTGCAAAAAGAAATGGAAGTGGACATCAGCAAGCAGATGCTGGAAACCCGGCAACAACTGCTGGAAAACTTTGATGAAGATATTCACGATCTGCTTAAACTTCAGCTGGACCAAGCAGAACAACGCCTGGATAAAATCAGTCGCTGGTTCTGGGTTGTCACGCAACACCAACTAAAATCTTACGCGCAGTTTGACGAACCACAGCACCGCTTTCAGCTTCAGAACAATGTCATTAGAGAAGCACTGTTAGGTGTTTACCAACTCATTGCACGGAGTCAAAAACAAAATTCTGCTGGTATAAATGCGCATGTCTACCGCCTTAACCACCCGCTCGGTGAATGGGTGCTGGAAACAGCAAAAAATCTGGCAACGCCTTCTGCGCACATTGTTTTTGACTATACCGCGCATGGTGCCAAAGTCAGTGTCATTGAGTCCTTATTAGGTCAATCGGGTGTATTGAAGCTACAGCGTTTCAGCATTGAAGCATTGGATCGTAGCGAAGATCATCTGCTGTTTGCTGCCGTCACCGAAACCGGGCAAATACTGCCTGCGGAAACCGCACAAAAAATTATGCAATGTCCTGCATCCGATTGCGTACCAAGCATCGTTAACGCCAATCAGCAGATTGAGCAATCTCTAACCAGTGCGCAGAACGACATCATCAAAATGGTCAACAATCGCAATTTGACCTTTTTTGAAGAAGAGGTCAGCAAACTGGATCACTGGGCGGATGATTTGAAGTTTGGTCTGGAGCAAAGCATTAAAGACACCGACCAGCAGATCAAGGAAGTCCGTCGCAATGCCAAGATAGCGCCAACGCTGGAAGAGAAATTGTCCTTCCAAAAGCAACAACACGAGCTAGAGCGCACGCGCAATAAGCAGCGTAAAGAGTTATTTGATCGTCAAGATGAAATAGATGAACGGCGGGAAACGCTGATTGGACAGTTAGAAAGTAAGCTTAATCAAAGCACGGCGATTGACGATTTGTTTACTATCCACTGGCGTTTGTGAAATGCATTGTCAGGATGGTAAAATGCAACCATAATGCAATCTTAGTTAACACGGAGCAAATTACCATGCCGGCACTAACCATCAAAAACATCCCCGAATTGCTATATCAACAACTCAAAAACGCTGCCGAATTGCATAGACGCAGCATCAATAGCGAAGTTATTGTGTGTCTCGAAAAAACCTTAGCTGTCACTAAAATAACCCCGGCTGATCGCTTAAGTCGCATCGAACAACTGCGTTCTGGTATAAAAATTAACAACATCACAGCGGAAGATATTGAATTAGCCATTAACAGCGAACGGCCATGATTGTTGCGGATACCAACATCATCAGCTATCTATTTTTGCCGACCGCCTATTCCGAAAAGGCCAGTCGGCTGTATCTGCAAGAGGCCGAATGGGCAGCACCCAGTCTGTGGCGTAGTGAATTTCGTAATGTGCTTGCTCTGTATATTCGCCAGCAAATTTTAAGTTTGTCACAAGCATTGGCAATACAAGAAGAAGCTGAAGCGTTAATGGTGGATCACGAGTTTTCCATAACGGCCATGCAAGTTTTAACCTTAACGGATAGCAGCCATTGTTCGGCGTATGATTGTGAATTTGTGGCCTTGGCAAAACAGCTCGCTGTAAAACTGGTGACCGAAGATAAAAAAATACTGCGCGAATTTCCAGAAATTGCGCGATCACTGGATGATTTTTTAACATGACGGCGCAAGGGCAAGCTATCACTGCGATTTATGGAATAACAAATGAGTAAAACCAAACTGGAACTCACCTGGATAGGCAAGGATAAAAGGCCGAAGCTGGAGCCGCGCATATTATTGGAAGATCCGAGTTTGTCGTATCACGCCAAATTCAGGCGCTATGCACCCTCTCCCCCGGCCCCTCTCCCTGAGGGAGAGGGGAGTATGGTGACGGCTGCGTATTCGACAGCACAAGCTATTGAAGAGAAAAGTCTAAAAAGCCCCTCTCCCTCAGGGACAGGGGTTGGGGAGAGGGTGGATGTTTTTGATAACAAGTTGATTTTTGGTGACAACCTACTCGCTTTAAAAGCCTTGGAACAGGGCTATAGAGGCAAGGTGAAATGTGTCTTTATAGACCCGCCTTATAATACCGGTAGCGCCTTTACCCATTATGATGACGGCTTGGAGCATTCCATTTGGTTGTCGTTGATGCGGGATCGATTGGAGATACTTCGTGAGTTATTAGCGGATGATGGTTCGCTGTGGATTACGATTGATGATAATGAAGCGCATTATTTGAAGGTGATGTGTGATGAGGTGTTTGGGCGAGGAAATTTTGTGGCTAATGTGGTTTGGCAGAAAAAGTATGCGGTAGCTAATGACCATAAAACAATTGCTCCTATGCACGATCATTTGTTGGTTTATAGAAAGACTGAACGATGGCAAAGAAACCTGATACAGAGAACCGAAGATAAAGATCGGCAATACAAATTTGAGGACGAGAAAGGTGTATTTCGCAACAGTGATTACACTTGTAGCAAATCTTTTGAGGAAAGACCCAATCTTTACTATGCAATTATCCAGCCTAACACTGGTGAAGAAATATTTCCCAATAAAACCCGTGTTTGGGCATATTCAAAAGACGAACATCTCCGGCATATAGCCGAAGGCTTTATCTATTGGGGCAAAGATGGTTTGGGTAAGACACCTTCATTTAAGAGATATAAACATCTTTTAAAAAATCAAGGTGTGGTACCGCAAACACTATGGTCACATGAATATGCAAGTCATACAGATGCTGCCAGAAAAGAAATTCGTGCAGTATTGGGCAGCTCATCCCTAGTGGATGACTTCATTACGCCAAAACCAGAAGGTTTGATTCAGCGAGTCCTCGAAGTTGCCACTAACCCAGGCGATCTCGTCTTAGATTCCTTCGCCGGCTCCGGCACCACCGGCGCAGTCGCTCACAAAATGGGTCGTCGCTGGATCATGATAGAACTGGGCGATCATTGCCAAACCCATATCATCCCGCGTTTGCAGAAAGTCATAGACGGCGTAGATCAAGGCGGTATTTCCAAAGCCGTCAACTGGCAAGGTGGCGGTGGCTTCCGTTATTACACTTTGGCGCCATCATTGATGGAACAGGATCGTTGGGGCAACTGGGTTGTCAACAAAAATTACAACCCAGCGATGCTGGCTGAAGCCTTATGCAAGCTGGAAGGCTTTACCTACGCGCCGTCTGATACGCAATGGTGGAATCATGGCTATTCGTCTGAACAGGATTTTATCTACGTCACCACGCAAAACCTTTCGCATCAACAACTGGAAGAGCTGTCGTTAGAAGTGGGCGGTGATCGTTCCTTGTTAGTCTGCTGCGCGGCGTTTCGCGGTAGAGCAGATCAGTTTGCTAACCTTACCTTAAAGAAAATCCCCAAGATGGTGTTGTCGCGTTGTGAATGGGCGCATGACGATTACAGCTTGAATGTCGCCAATTTGCCGATGGCTGCACCCTCTCCCCCGGCCCCTCTCCCTGAGGGCGAGGGGAGTAAAAAGCGGACATCTCAGCAAGAAAATCTGACTCTGGATTTATTTAGCGAGGCGGTGTTTCATGATTGAACGCATTGAGTCCCCCCTCTCCCCAACCCCTCTCCCTGGAGGCGAGGGGCTTTCCCCGGAAAAAGCAATTTTTCTTGAGGAAGATGGCGATAAAAAGCGGACAACAAAAAATGCCCCTTCCCCCCAGGGAATCGAAGATGAAAAGTGTGCCGCCAAAAAAGCCCCTCTCCCTCAGGGAGAGGGGTTGGGGAGAGGGGATACCCAACTGGACTTCGCCAAATACCTAAGATCGCATCAAACCGATGCTGAACAACGCCTGTGGTATCACCTCAGGGCGCACCGTTTCATGAATTTAAAATTCAAACGACAGCGACCCATCGGTCGATACATTGTGGATTTCGTTTGTCTTGAATATCGTTTGATTATCGAGGCTGATGGTGGGCAGCATGGCGATGAAGCAGATCAGTTACGTGACATCTGGCTTAAAACGCAGGGGTTTACGATATTGCGCTTCTGGAATCATGAAATTTTGCAACAAACAGAGGCGGTTCTGGAGCGTATCCGGGGCAAGCTGCTAGAGCTTCAACAGCAGGCGCAAGGCAAGGAGTCCAATCATGACAGCTAATAATTGGCTAACCCGGATTCGCCTGGGTGAAGACTCTAGTTTGGAGTTAAAACGATTGGTGATGCGTGGTGAAAACAAAGTAGACGGGCCACACCCTGACAGTTTGGCTGATGAGTTGGCAGCGATGGCGAATGGCAATGGCGGCTGTTTGATTTTAGGTGTCGATGACAGCACTAAACAGATACTCGGAATTGACCACGCGGCCTTGGATACGGTGGAAAAGTGGCTGGCTGAAATTGGTCAAATCCGAATTCAGCCACCTTTGAATTTTTTCACCCAGCATATTGAGTTACCTGATGCCGACGGACAATTGCGCCCGCTGATTGTCGTTGAAGTGCCGCGTAGTTTAATGGTGCATAAAAGTCCCAACGGTTATTTCAAGCGAATTGCCCATGCCAAACGAGAGATGACGCCGGATGTACTGGCGCGACTCTTTCAACAGCGTAGCCAATCACGTTTGATCCGTTTTGAAGAGCAAGCCGTATCAGGTGCAGATTTTGCCCAAGCTGATGCATTATTGGTAAGGCCGTTTTTACGCGGCAACGAAGGCGAGCCTGAGCGACAACTGCGCCGTTTGCATTTAACGGCTGACGATCAGGGCGTATCACGATTAAGTGTGGCCGGGGTGTTGTTATGTACCCCAAAACCGACGGAATGGTTACCCGCAGCCTATATTCAGGCGGTGGCCTATAGCGGTTTGGCCAACGACCCCAATGAACAACTGGATGCCAAGGATTTTGAGGGACCGCTGGATCGGCAAATTTGGGATGCTTTTGATTTCGTCCGCTTACACATGAAGGTGCCGGCGCGTAAAAGCCTGGGACGGATTGATTATCCGCAATACAGTTTACGCGCGGTTTTCGAAGCCATCGTCAATGCCGTGGTGCACCGGGATTATTCGATTTGGAATGGACGGATTCGCTTACATTTGTTTGCTGATCGGGTGGAATTGTATTCGCCCGGCGCACTGCCTAATTCGATGACGGTTGACACGATGCAGTTGATGTCCATGCCGCGTAATGAAGTGTTATCCAGCTTGTTTTCTCGATATTACCCTTTACGCGACTCTGGTTTAGGACGAGAGTATTTAATGGATCGACGCGGCTCTGGCGTTGATGTGATTCTGGCAGAAAGTGAGCGGCTGTCCGGCAAAAAGCCGCTTTATGAGAATCTGGCGGATATGGAGTTGAAGTTAACCATCTACGCAGCCAATTTGCCAGACAAGGAATTCAGTCATGACTAACCGAGTTTTAAATACTGTTGCTGGACGTTTGAGCTTACGCGCTCCGCAACGCGAATCATTGGAAGCGTTACAACAAGCGATTGCTGTAACACCTGATATATTGCATCCGAAACGGGATACAGCAGCAATGCTGGATATTCTAAAATCTGAATTTCCTAAGCTATCGGATTTTGAACGCGAGTTTCCATCATTGTGTTTTGCGCTGGCAACCGGTGTAGGTAAAACCCGCTTGATGGGTGCCTTCATCAGCTATTTGCATTTGGCGCATGGCATCAGCAACTTTTTTGTATTAGCACCCAATCTAACCATCTACAACAAGTTGATCGCGGACTTTACGCCTAATACGCCCAAGTATGTGTTTAAAGGCATTGCGGAATTTGCGGTTAATTCACCGAAAATCATCACAGGCGACGACTATGAAGTGAAAGGTCGTGCGCTGGATGTCTTCGCCTCTATTTCCATCAACATCTTTAACATTTCGAAAATCAACTCAGAAGTTCGTGGCGGAAAGGGACCTCGTATCAAACGCTTATCCGAATATTTGGGCGATAGCTATTTTAATTACCTTGCTGGTCTACCTGACCTTGTGTTGTTGATGGACGAGTCGCATCGCTATCGTGCTGATGCGGGTGTGCGTGCGTTAAATGAATTGAATCCGTTATTGGGTTTGGAACTGACTGCAACTCCTTTTACTGAATCCAATAAAGGCCCAGTACCGTTTAAAAATGTCGTTGTGGATTATCCATTAGCGCGAGCAATGGACGATGGTTTTGTTAAAGAACCAGCGGTTATCACGCAACGCAATTTTGATCCATCGCAGCATTCGGCAGCGGATATTGAGCGTATCAAACTAATGGACGGTATTCGTCTGCATGAAGCGACTAAGGTTGAACTGCTGACTTACGCGCATGAAAACGATTTGTCTATAGTGAAACCCTTTATGTTGGTGATTGCCAGAGACACGACACATGCGGCGCAATTGCTTGAACTCATGGAATCGTCAGTGTTTTTTGATGGCCGCTATCAAGGCAAAATCATTCAGGTGGATAGCAGTAAGTCCGGCGCGGCTGAAGAGGAAATGATTTCCCGATTATTAGCGGTGGAAAGTCATGATGAACCGACTGAAATTGTTATTCACGTCAACATGCTTAAAGAAGGTTGGGACGTTACCAACCTTTATACGATAGTTCCGTTACGTGCCGCGAATGCCAGAACCTTGATTGAGCAATCTATCGGTCGTGGTCTTCGTTTACCCTATGGCAAACGTACCGGTGTTGCAGCAGTAGATAGATTAAATATCGTCGCACATGACAGGTTTCAGCAGATTGTGGATGAAGCCAATAACCCTGAAAATCCATTGCGCTTGAAACAGGTGATATTGGATGCGCCTTCATCTGATGAGAAGACCGAAAGTGTGTCTGTCAGTTCTAATCTGGACAACGCCATCAGCGGAAAACAGCACAGCACACCCTATCCATCATCAGAAAATAAGTCGGCTGTTTTCAAAAACATTGCCGAACAAACCGTTGCCCAATATGCAATTGCCGAATTAAACAAGCTGCAACACGCACCACAAACCGTGGCGACGAGCAAAGCGTTATTCAATGATGCTGTGCAAAAATCCGTGATACAGGCGGTGACTGAACAGATGGCGACCGGTCAACAATCGCTGTTTGATTTGGAAAACCCGGTTGATGTCGCTGACATTGTGGCAAAAACCACTGAATTACTGGTACAGCATACGATAGATATTCCACGTGTCATCGTCGTACCGAAAGGCGAAGTCAGTTATGGCTATAAAGCCTTTACCCTGGATTTAAGCGGACTAAATTTACAACCATCCGAACGCGATATTGTTATTCACAGTCTGCAAACCAACGAGCAAGCTTTCATGGTTTCGCAGATCGGCTTAACGGAAGACAGACCCGAAAACTATATTGTTCACGCGCTGATTGACTATGACGACATAAGCTACGATGACCATGCTGATTTGCTGTATGACTTATCGGGCCAAGTGGTTCAGCATCTCAAAGATAAGACGTTGTCGGATGAAGAAATCAACAATGTACTGAGCAACCATCGCCCGCTGATTGCCAAAGTCATCTATACGCAAATGGCCGCGCACTTTTGGGAAAAAGCCGATTCCTATGAGGTTGAAGTACGCAGTGGCTTTACGCCATTAAAAAGCTGCGCGTATACCATTGCAGCAGGACAAGCAGTCAATTCCTATCGCGATACCATCACAGACAAAGGCAAGATCAAACAGATGCTGTTTGGCGGTTTCAGCAAGTGTCTATATCCGGTACAAAAGTTTGATTCCGATACCGAACGTCGCTTCTCTGTGATCTTAGAGCGTGACGCGCAGAAGTGGTTTAAGCCAGCCAAAGGCCAATTCAAAATTTACTATCGTGATGGTGTAGAACATCCGGAATACGTACCTGACTTTATCGCTGAAACGAATGATTGCGTACTGATGGTAGAAACCAAGTCACAAGCGGAAATGACCGATGCAGTCGTACAAGCAAAAGCCGATGCCGCAGTTAAGTGGTGTCAAAATGCTAGCGAGTATTTATTGAAAAATGGCGGTAAACCTTGGAAATACGTGTTAATCCCGCATGATGAGGTTAAGGAGAATTTTCAGTTGGGGGATTTCGTAAAAAAGTTTAAGGTTTGACTGGTAAAACATATATTTTCACCCTTTCGAACTAATTCGCATTTAATATATGAAGTACTTGCAAAATGCTGGTCATTGTCCTTCGACTTCTGGCAAACCCTTCGGCTTCGCACAGTCGGGGCCTTTTCAAACCACAAACATGCATTTTGCAAGTACTCCTTATGAAAAAAACTGTAATTATTCAGCGAAGTTCTAAAAATAAAGCTTGACAAGGGTTTTTGCGATAAATGGTCGTAGACGTGATGACACGGGAAAGCCCGAAAATCATGCTATTAGCCGCAACGACGGGGCAACTCACAAGCACTGAATCATTCGCAATATCCGCTCGCGACCACAAGCCGAAAATGGCCAGGCGGCGATCCTCGAAGGCGAAATTCGCCTTTTCAAACTGGCCTTATAATAGTCGTCAAATCAACGCTTTCGGGTCTTTCCGGTTTGATAATCGACAACATCGACGTGGCT
>JABFSH010000058.1 GCA_013140705.1 Methylococcaceae bacterium | reverse complement strand
TTTGCAAAGAAGGTGGTTTTTGCGCCGACTGATCCTCCCCCCTTTGCAAAGAAGGTGGTTTTTGCGCCGACTGATCCTCCCCCCTTTGCAAAGAAGGTGGTTTTTGCGCCGACTGATCCTCCCCCCTTTGAAAAAGGGGGGCCGGGGGGGATTTTAAAGCTGCATTTAAAACGTCTTTCAATTGCTCCTGCAAGGCGGCGATGTCCTGTCGAATGGTTTGGTATTGCGTCAGCAGCACATCCGGATCATGGATTTCCTGTTCACCGATATGCGGGTTTTTGCAATCGAGGTTGTAATTGCGGGCTTTGATGTCGGCCAGACTGACTTTCCAGGCGTAGGGGTTTTCTATTCGGGTGCTGAAACCGTCCGTTTCTTTTCCCCACCAGGCAGTTTCCGTATCAAACTCTTCGATTCGCATCGGCTTGGTTTTGTTGTAACTTTTGACGCCGGGCGGGTACGGGTGTTCGTAAAACCAGATATGCCGGGTTGGCATGCCTTTGCTGAAAAACAGCAGGTTAGTTTTGATACCGGTGTAGGGCGAAAACACGCCGTTGGGCAAACGCACGATGGTGTGCAGGTTGCAGTCTTCCAGCAGTTTTTCCTTGATACGGGTTTTGATACCTTCACCGAACAGAAAGCCGTCCGGTAAAACCAGGGCAGCGCGGCCACCGGGTTTGAGCAGTTGCATGATCAGCACCAGAAACAGATCGGCAGTTTCACGGGTGCGGAAGGTGGCCGGAAAGTTGGTTTCGATACCGTCTTCTTCCATGCCGCCAAAGGGCGGGTTGGTGACCACGACATCCACGCGTTCTTTCGGTCCCCAGCTGATCAGTGGTCGTGCCAGCGTATTGTCGTGGCGGATATTGCTGGGCACATCTATGCCGTGCAGAATCATGTTGGTAGTGCACAGTAAATGCGGCATCGGCTTTTTTTCAATACCGAAAATACTGGCTTGCAACTGGGCTTCATCATCGACGGTTTTTACATCGTGTCTCCGGATATGTTCAATCGAGCAGGATAAAAAGCCACCGGTGCCGCAGGCCGGATCCATGATTTTTTCGCCCAGTTTCGGATTCACCATCCTAACCATGAATTCAGTGACGGCTCGCGGGGTATAAAACTCACCGGCATTACCGGCAGCCTGCAAATCGCGCAGTAATTGTTCGTACATCTCGCCGAACAGATGACGTTCCTGGGCTTTGTTAAAATCGACGCCTTCCTGAATCTTGTTGATCACCTGCCGGATCAACTGGCCGGATTTCATGTAATTGTAGGCATCTTCAAACACCGAGCGGATCACATAGGCGCGTTGATCACCGCCTTTGGCTTCCAGTTGCTGCAAAGCGGGAAACAGCTCGTTATCGAGAAACTGCTTGAGGACTTCACCGGTCATGCCCTCGGGATTGGCTGCCCAATTGCGCCAACGGTAGGCTTCCGGCAACGGCGATTGGTAATCATCCTGCAGCAGTTCCCATTCACTTTCGCGGTCATCAAAGATTTTCAGGAACAGCATCCAGACTAATTGGCTCAGGCGCTGGGCATCGCCATCGACACCGACGTCTTTGCGCATGATGTCCTGGATGGATTTGATGGTGGAGGAAATGCTCATGTGTCGATTTGTTATTATTGTTTAAGGTTTAAAGCAGGCGTAGAGGTTTTCTTCCAGTTCTTGTACCGCAGCCAAATAGGCGGGTTTGCCGCCAAAGGCAGAAACCAGCTCACTGGCCGAGCCCATCGCTTTGAATGGATCAAGCGTCAGGATTTTGATGTCTTCGATATTCTCTATGCCGGTATCGGCGTATTTTTCCAGCAGGATGTTCAGCACTTGCCGGGCTTGGTCACCGTATTTGCTAAAGTAATTACGCTTTTTGACCTGCTCGGCTCGCTCCCGGCGGGTCAGTGGGGGTTGATCAAATGCCACATGGCAGATCAAATCAAAGGCATCAAAGTCTGTACCGACTTCATCAGCCAAAGGTTCCAGCAATACACCGTGTTGTTCCAGTTCACGCAGGATGGCGGCTTTGCGTTCGGCTTTGCTCCAGCGCAATAGAAACTGATCGAGTGAGGCATAATCCTTACGCACGGTTGAGCGGGTGTAATCTTTGAGTGACTCGATGATCAGTTTGCCTTCCGGCCCGTAATATTGTACCCGCTCGGCAACGACATAGACGGTGACATCGCCCAGGATGTATTTAACGCGTTTTGTTTCAGATTCGTCATCACCGAAATCATCTGCATCAGCGCCAGTCGTTGTGAAATCGTCACCATCAATCGCGTTGGGAATGGGATTGCCGTTTTCATCCCTGTTATCTCCTGAATCATCATCCGGCGGCACCGGCGATTGACTCTCTTTCGGTTCATAAATCATCACAGGATCGCCATCAAAATCCTTGTCGGCAAACAGTTCGGTGGCTTTTTTAAAGTCCATGATGGTAAACCAGAACTTGTCGTAGTCTTCATTGATACGCGTGCCACGGCCAATGATCTGTTTGAACTCGGTCATCGACTTGATATGCTGATCCAGCACGACCAGCTTGCAAGTTTGCGCATCGACGCCGGTGGTCATCAGTTTGGAGGTGGTGGCGATTACCGGATAACGCTCTTCGGGATTGATGAAGTTATCCAGTTCGGCTTTGCCTTCGAGTTCATCACCGGTTATACGCATGACATATTTACGGCTTTCCTTGACTCGCTCAGGATTCAGATTGACTAAAGCCTGACGCATACGCTCGGCGTGATCGATGTCATCGCAAAAGACGATGGTTTTGGCGTACGGGTCTGTGGCTGTCAAAAATTCGGTAATTTTCCGGGCCACCAGTTCGGTGCGTTTTTCCAGCACCAAGGTTCTATCCATATCAATCTGGTTATAGACCCGGTCTTCAATCAACTGGCCGTTTTTATCGGTTTGGCCTTTGCTGGGCCGCCAGCCTTGCAAGTCTTTATCAATATCAATGCGTACCACTTTGTAGGGCGCAAGAAAGCCGTCTTCGATACCTTGCTTGAGTGTGTAGCTGTAAATCGGCTCACCGAAATAATAAATGCTGGAGACATCCTTGGTTTCTTTCGGCGTGGCGGTTAAACCGACATGAGTGGCGGAAGAAAAGTAGGCTAGAATCTCACGCCAGGCGGAATCCTCGGCAGCACTGCCACGATGACATTCATCAATAACAATCAGATCAAAGAAGTCCGGCGAAAATTGTTTGTAGATGTTGTGCTCTTCTTCACTGCCGGTCACGGCCTGATATAAAGACAGGTAAATTTCGTAACTTTTATCGATCTGGCGCTTGCTGATCTTGGTCATCGCTGCGCCAAAGGGTTTGAAATCGTTGTTCTTGGTTTGATCCACCAGAATGTTGCGATCAGCCAGAAACAGAATGCGTTTTTTTGCGCCGGACTTCCACAAGCGCCAGATGATCTGGAAGGCAGTATAGGTTTTGCCGGTGCCGGTCGCCATGACCAACAGAATACGTTGCTGGCCTGAAGCCACCGCCTCGACTGTGTTGTTGATGGCATTGGCTTGGTAATAGCGAGGCGCTCGGCCTGTACCATCATCGTAGTAGGGCATCTCTAACGTGTGTCGGGCTTCCACCGACTCCAGTCCTTTCCACTGACAAAAGCGTTGCCATAATTGGGCCGGTGATGGGAATGCGCCAAGCGCCAATTCTTGTTCGGTTTTTTCGGCTAAACCGGTGCGATCATGCAGCAGGAACGCATCGCCATTGGAGCTAAACACAAACGGCACACCTAGAGTTTCAGCATAATTCAGGGCCTGCTGCATTCCTGCGCCCACGCTGTAAGTGTTGTCTTTGGCTTCTATAACGGCCAGCGGGATATTCGGTTTGTAATAAAGAATGTAATCGGCGCGCTTTTGTTCGCCCCGCGTATGCAGCTTTCCGCGCACGATGATTCGCCCTTTGGTAAAGCTGACTTCCTCTCGAATCTGATTGTGCAAATCCCATCCGGCACCGGTAATGGCTGGCGTGATGTATTTAGTGCAGATGTCGCGTTCGGAGAGGGTTTTCTTATCGGCCATTCTGCGGGTACATCCTTGTTTTATTATGATTTATTTAGGGTGGACATCAATAACATTCAGAAGTTAAGCCATTCTATTAGAAAATAAACGTGAATCAATATATCAGAAGCTTTAACTTTAGCACCATATCGGTGACGATCATCAAGAGAGAACGTTTTTTGGATTGATTATTTATCCTTTAGTAACGTGCATGAAATAAGTTTGCCAAGTGCAGCAATAAAGCACTAGCATTACCGTAAACAGAACCTCACACTTTTAAAACCGAATGTTACCTGGGTATTCAAAAGAATTAGAACAGCAAATGCAAGAG
>JABFSH010000077.1 GCA_013140705.1 Methylococcaceae bacterium | reverse complement strand
GCCCGTTGGTGATAAAAAATAACATATCTGACTGATGTTGCACACAGTTTAAAAAGCGCACTGCCTGTTGGCTAATGTGCCTTACGACTCTTTAATAAGCAAAGTTTCCATAGGCAACAAAGTCATTAAAAGTCGAAGATTTCCATAAAATCTTGCTACGCCTTGTAAAGTCAACCGAGAGCAAATCGCTTGCGGCCGATCCGCTAAAACGCCCTACATAACCTTGAACCGTTGACGACCATGGAATCAAAGCGACACCAGGCCACGTCAAGGTAGCCAGCGTCAGCCAATTGCTTTTGCCGTTCCACGAGACTTCCCAATTCCCTTTGACGTTACCATTGGTCGAATAACGGATAATGTCGTCGATGCCGTTGCCGTCCAGATCCGCGATCAGCAAGTTCTTCAGGCTGGTCGAAACATGTTCGTTAAGCGGCTCCCATTTGAAACGACCACTCCAGGAAACTAACCACTTGTCATTTTCAACAATAATGTCTGCTATCCGGTCCGCATTAAAGTCGCCGAAACGAAGGGCATCTAGCGGTTGTGATGAGCCTCCCAAATGCTCCCAGCCGTAATAACCGGGTGAAACAATCCACCATTCACCCTCCGGCGTACGGCGAAAGATGTCTTGAACCCGATCTCCATTGAAATCGGCGAAGCGAAGCTGGTTCATCGGGACATTAAAGGTGCCTAACGACTGCCAAGCTCCTGTGCCCGATTTATAAATACCAAAATCGTTCGCATGGACTGAAAACACATCGCAACGGCGATCGCCGTCGAAATCGCCTAGGCCAAGCTGTTCCAAGCGTTCGGTTGAAGTATTGAGAAATACCCAGTGCTGCTTAGCCCCGCTCATCATCCACCAGGAAGCGCCAGTGGCGAGAAATAAATCATCTTTTTTATCGCCGTCGAAATCGCAGACGCCGTATTTTCCGTCGGTCTGAACCCCAAATTGATTAGCGAAAGCCGTGGTATTATTCAGGTCTTTTATTGCTCCAATGCCATATTCGTGAATAGCATCCTCTTCACTGGAATGAGCGAACACATTTTGGTTTATCGTGGCGGCTATCGTAGGGATTCCTCGCACTTTAATGGCATAGCCGCGAGTATATTGAAAAGCGTTTTGGATCATTTCAAATTTCTCACCGGCTTGGCCGCAATTGTATAAGCTGTCTGAGAACGTGCTTTGGAGTCCGCAATGATCCGTGCCGTGGACATCGAATTGGTGCGTGTGCCAGCTATAGTTAATATCTAACGGGCCGTCTAAAGGGTCTTCCCATTTGTGATAACCGCCGCCCGGCAACACCAGATTATGGCGAGCCGTGTAACCAGTACCGTCCTCGCCACCCGCTGCAATGGCGTGCCGGTTAAAGTCAAAGACATTCCGTTCCATCAAGGCATAGCCGCCATGTTTGACTTCGACACCATAACCATCCCCACCGGTTTTTTGCTGGTTATGATGGAAGAAATTATCATGAATAGACACCTGGGACGGCTCAGACAGCCGCCCCGGTGCGGGCAGGTCCTTCATATCCTGAACATAGATTGCTTGACCGCTCCAGCCGGCCAACTCCATATTGGCTATTTCAATATTTTTGCATCCATTAATTTGAATGGCCCGATCCTTGTAATCGCTCCCTACGGGTTTATCGATATCTGGGCCAATCAGCCGAAAACCGTTAATGCTGACATTATGGCCATCTCCGGCCTCATCTACCTTGCAAGCGATAACAAACAGCGGCCTAGCGCGGGAATGGGTGTAAAGTCTCGGTCCAGGGTGGCGGGCATCCCTGGCTGATTGGCGGGAGACAATATCGGGCAGGTTCTTTAAGGGTATGCTTACTGAGGTAAGATTATTCAGTTTTAAGGAAGATGTAGCTTCATTCAATGATAGCACATTCGACGACTGCTCCAAGATAGTGTTGATTTTGCCTGGGGGGACAAGCGCTCGCGGAGGTTCGCTAGTCAGGGTGACACCCCTGGCAATGCCAATGTTTGAGTGCATCAAATTCATATCAACATTCGCTGACAAAATGACAGTTTTATTCTCCTCGCCAACTGCTTGAATTAATAAACCCGCCCAGTCCTCGGTACTTCCACTTATATAAACCGTGGCCGGCAGATGGACATCAATGCGCACATTGGCTACCTGTTTGACCCCATTCACTACCAGTGGATAATATCCGTTCGACATAGGACTGATGGGCACAACGCCTTCTGCCGCCACGGGTTTATTGCCCAAGGTGACATAGGCTCCTTGACAGTATTCAGCCGGTAATTGCACCGACCACGATAAGGTCACGCTTTGCCCAAGATCCACCTGCGCGGCGGAAGCCGATACCGACCCGGTGGCGTATTGAGCGCATCTCTGATCAACTGGATCCTCATCTGGCGGTTCATCTTCATTTCCAAGGCCATTTTGATCATTGGGCAACTCTGGCGGAAGATTATTGTCATCAATTGGTAGAGCGATTACATTGACTCCGGTCAATGTAAATAAGAGAAGAATAATTTTAGATAGGGGTCTTTTCATAGCCTGTACCTACACTTAGAAACCCGCCTTCACTTACGTTAATGTTTGAATGCCGCAAGCTAAGATAAACGGTGAATAAAAAGCCATGTTTCATGTACTCAGTCACTTTTTCAGTAAGTTTCTGATTAGGTTCAATTCTAAGCAAAACTGATGGCTTGTTAAGGTAATAATACTTATTTGAGTAGTGAATAGTTCATCTGCTGGGGTGAATACATCCCTTAAAATTGTTAAGTTTTGGATAATTGCGAATTGAAATCATTGACGCGGCTTGTTTAGTTTCCCACCCCGTATAAATATTTTACTTAACGAGACATTTGCACAGACAGCAGGAACTGCGGCTTAATGGTCAAAAGCCATTTTTTTGAATAGGTGTTGGCCACGATGAGTAGTGTTCAGCTGGAATACGCATTTATCTGTCAATTTTTCATAAAACCTTATCCCGTGTCCGCCGTTTTTGCGTGCATTGGGCGAAATTATCCTATGCAGGCCATCATCTCGGCCTGGACCGCCACGCCGCGCTTGATGTTGTAGGCCATCGCCGCCAGCATGATGCGGGCTTGGTTGCGCTGAAGGCCCAGGTAACGCGCCTTGGCGATGCCATAATGCTGCTTGAGGATCCCGAACACGCGCTCGACTGTGCTGCGGACGCTTGACCATTGGCGGTTTTGGTGTTTTTGCCGGTCGCCCAGCGGCTGGTTGCGCTTAGCTTTGTGAAGGATGCGGTTGCCGGTATTGCGTTTGGCCAGTAGCCGGTCGTGTTCGGCGCTGGCGTAAGCCTTGTCGGCATATACCTGTTCCTCGGTACGGGTCAGCAACTTATCCAGGGACTTGGAATCGTGTTCGTTGCCAGGGGTGTAGTCAATGGCTTTGATGAAGCCGTCCTCATCCACGTTGACATGCGCCTTATACCCGTAAGTACTGGTCGTCTTGCCGTTGGCGGCGACCTTGACGTTCTACCCGACCTCGCTGTCTTGGGTGCTTTCCCCATCCTTGCCCTTGCGTGGGCGGCTTTGCTTGGCCTCAATGACGGTGGCATCAACGATGCTGACTTCGCCGGCCTTGATATACAACCCTTTGGCCGATAGTTGCTGGTTGACTTCGGACAACAATGTGTCCAGCAATCCCTGCTTGGTCAAGGTGTTGCGGAACCTCCAGACCGTGCTGTGGTCGGGCACGCTTGCTCCCATTGCTTTTTGGCATGGATGCCCGACATCTGTTGCTCGATGGGTTTCCAGTCGATCAACTGGTGGATGCCGTCCAATTCTTCCAGGGCTTCGTGGTGCTTGACGAGGGCATCGCTTAAGCTGGTTTGGGCTAGGTTCTTCCAGGACATAGGCTACTGCTCGAACTTGAATAAAGGCTTATTTTACCCATTTAGGGGCTTAGGTTCATGCAAAGATCTCATTCGATATTTGCTTGAAAGATTAGGATAATACCGGGTATGCTTACGTTCCCCTGTCCTTGTTAACGCCCTTTTACTCACCAAATCTTGTAAGTCCCGAGTCGCTGTCGGACGGGTTGTGCCGGTTATGCCCAAATATTTTTCTGCACTCAGACCACCTTTGGCCGTTATCTACTTTGGTAGCGTAGATGAGCCAAGGTCAGCTAAAGTGAAGTAAAGAAATTCTTGAATTCAGTTTGTAGCCAATTTTGAAACTTTAGGTTTTTATTTGAACAATGCGTTTAATATTCGCTTATAAGATGGTTCCGATAATTTTGGGTGGCGTATGTCCCATTGCCTTTTTTCAAATCGATCTCTCGCATCCACAACAGTACCGGAAGATTGCGGGTTAGTTTCTGGAATCCAAATTCGGTTTGCGGCTAGACGCAAACCATCTTGTTCATGTTTTTTATCGATGGAACCATCTCCCAGAATTCTGATTCGTTCACAATCGATTTGAATAATGGATTTGGG
>JABFSH010000039.1 GCA_013140705.1 Methylococcaceae bacterium | reverse complement strand
GTTTCGACCGCTAGCCTTTCTCAAGCATTGCAGGCTCATTACACCGGTATTCCGGTTGGCCAGTTCCGAGAGGATGATAGATTAATTGATATTGTCTGGCGGGCGGAGCATCAGTTACGCATAGGTGTAGATGGGTTGCCCAATATCAATGTACCGACAAGCCAAGGCAAATCGGTTTCCTTGTCGCAATTGGTCACCACCGAAACTGTCTTTGAAGACGGCGTACGTTGGCGGCGAAACCGTTTTCCAGCAGTATCGGTACGTGCCGATGTTGTAGAAGGTATGTTAGCCCCGGATGTTGCAGCGCAGATTGTCCCAAAATTGGAAGCGATTCAAAAACAACTGCCATCCGGCTATTTCATCGAGACCGGTGCGGCAAAAGAAGATGCCTGGACTGCCCAAAAATCGATTCTGATCTGGATTCCCTTGGTAGTCATTGCCACACTTATCTTATTAATGATGCAGTTGCAGAATTTGTCACGAACCTTTTTGGTGTTTATGACTGCGCCGCTGGGCGTGATTGGTGCGGCGTTTGCCCTAATGTTATTCGGCGCACCTTTCGGCTTTGTTGCTTTATTGGGGATTATTGCCCTCGCTGGGATGATTATGCGTAATGCTGTCATTCTGGTGGATCAGGTCGAGCAGGACGAAAAAGCAGGCATGGATACCTGGACGGCTATCGTCGAATCGACGGTTCGACGTTTCCGACCCATTTTATTGACTGCCGCCGCAGCTATTCTAGCCATGATACCGCTCTCCCGTAACGACTTCTTCGGACCTCAAGCCATTGCCATTATGGGAGGCTTGACGGTGGCTACGGTGCTGACCGTGTTTTTTCTGCCTGCACTGTATGCCGCTTGGTTCAAGGTGCAGCGGGTTCAGCCTGATATTGGCACAAGAATAAACAGCGAGAATCCTGAACTGGGAGATTCCCATGAATAAATTCATTTCAATATTATGTGCACTGTTAACTGCCACTATCTTGAACGCCTGTACGCCAACCAGGGTAAGCGATCACGTGAAACTGGCTGATATGAATCGTTGGCATCATGCCCCCGTCGATCCAATCAACCTAACGCCCACAGATATAAAGTCATGGTGGAAAGGTTTCCAAGATCCCTTGCTCAATGAATTGATTGTTAAGGCGGTGAACGCTAATCACGACCTTAAGATTGCTAAAGCGCGGGTTCGGGAAGCCGAAACTATAGTTACCATTGCCGAGTCGGCGCTATATCCCAGTATCGACTTGTTCTCATCGGGCGGCCGGGAAAAAAAGATCGACCGGATAATCGGCGTACCCGGCAAACAGGGAATTGAGTTGATAACACCGACTGCCGATGCCATCAGTGGCGGATTGGCAGCACGCTGGGAAATCGATTTATTCGGCGGCAGGCACCTCGAAGCGGAGGCCGCTATCGCGCAATCGGCAGGAACCGAAGAAGCTTTACGTACCGTCCATGTAGGATTATTGGCACAAGTCGCCACGAATTATCTGGAACTGCGAGGTTTACAAAAGCGGATTAGCCTTCAGCAAGAAAATATTGCAGTCCAAAAGGAAAAGCTTAGGGCGTTACAGCTTTTTGCAGGGAACGGTCTTGCTACTGAAGCCGATGTTGCCAATCAGGATGCTTTGCTTAAAAGCACCGAATCTGCTCTGCCAGTTCTAACAAGCGCAGCCCTTACATTAACACATCGACTTGGTGTGTTACTGGGCGAGACCCCGGATAAACTGGAAACCCGTTTATCTCAAGCCATATCGTTACCCGTTACGTTGCCTGAAATCCCTAAGCTGCTGCCGACGGACTTGTTGTCGCAACGCCCCGACCTGCGTCTTGCCAAAACCGAGGTCACCGCCGCCGCTGCCAATCTGGGTGCTGCACGAGCCGACTTGTTCCCTAAATTAGTGTTATCGGCAAGCGGCGGTTTCGGCGCATTGGCTGTTGGCGGTTTTTCTAGTCTTGCAGAAAGCGTTTATACGTTGGGGTCTGGTTTAACCATGCCACTATTTAATGCTGGCCGTATCCGGGCGCACATTGCAGCAGTGGATGCAAGGCTCGATCAAGCGGCATTAAACTACGAAAAAACCTTTTTGCTGGCTCTTGAAGATGTTGAAAATGCCTTTGTCGCGCATACCTCGTCAACGGAGAGAAAAATGCAACTTTCGGATGCCGAAAAGTCCGCTCAAAAAGCCTACCAGTTTACTGATGCCCTATACCAACGGGGTGTTAAAAATTACTTATCCCTGCTTGATGCTCGGCGTAATACATTGACTGTCGGTGACGAGCGAGTCAAGGCCGAAACCGCAACGTGTGTCTCGATCGTGTCGCTTTACCGAGCCTTCGGCGGTGGGTGGGATAACGGCGCGGCTAGTCAAGCCGAAAATGATGGGATAGCAAGAAAAATTCCACCATCATCGACCAAAACTAAACAGTAATATTTGAATAAATTCATACCAGTTCAGGGGAAAAAGCTTTTATGCACTCATTTAATCAACAATCGAATCACTTAACCTTTTATTTCAGTTTTCTCAGCCCCTATGCTTGGCTGGCTTTTTACAGGCTAAGCAAGATAGCCTCAAATTTGCCGGTGACTATTGAATACGTTCCGCTACTTCCCTGCACGCTCAAAATAACAACCGGCGTCGTGGAGCAAACGCAGCAACTCCGGAGTAAAACTGCTGACCATTAATTAACAGCCGAATGGGCGACAGAGAACTTCCTGGCCAGGATTTCAAAAGGTACATCATAATCCGGCAAACAGCCGTTCGCTTCCAACAGGTCTGGCACCATCCGTTCGAGCTTTAACGACAAGGTTTCTATCGTATCGGCTTCTGTTACCAAACCCGGCACGTCATCGGATGTTGCTACCCAAACTTGGGCCGAGTCATCCCATTCCGCACGAATAAAATAAATTTTTTGCATTTTTTGCGCCTATGAACGTTAACGTTCGGAATGGTAAAAATTTGAAACTAAGGCCTGCTTTGCGAAAAGCATAGGTGTGAGATTCATTCAAGCCCGGTATTTCTCGATGGCTTCCAGCTTTATGACGGCGCTTTTTATGTTTGCTTCGATATCGGCAGTCAGCTCATCATTTTTGTAGATCTTATCCAGTAATTTTTCTGCAACCAACGCTTCTTTGATCCAGCGCTTGGTAAACCGGTAATTACTATAGGCAGTAAACACTTCGCCGGTTGTCGGGTCCTTTAATCCGCGTTTACTCGCATCTTGTGGTGCCGAAGTAGGCTCTGGTGGATTGGCAACGGCAGCCACCGATTTGACGTCCGCCGCTTTTTTAGTTTTGGGAGCGGATCGAGGTCTTGCAGGTTTAGCGGCTACCGAGGGCTTTTTCTGACTGTCGGGGGATGTGGTTGCGGTAGATTTTTTTTCGCTCACGATCCCGTAAATAACATAGGCCACAAAAATAGCAATGATTAGATAGACTAGTTCATCCATCGTAGCGCCCTACCCTTTAAATTAATGTTCATAGGATCATGATGGATTGACTCAGCTTGACCCAACTGTGCTTTTAGTTTTGGACTCACCTTGAAGGTTACTACTCGCCGTGGGGAGATCGGGACGGTTTCACCTGTTTTGGGGTTTCTGCCCGGACGACCGCTTTTGTCGCGGAGTGTAAACTTGCCAAATCCGGATAGCTTTACGGACTCCCCTTGTTCTAACCAGTCTTTAATGGCCTCTAAAAAACACTCAACGATCTCGTGGGCTTCACGTTTGATAAAACCCAATTCGTCAAACACCTGTTCAGCAAAATCTGCCTTGGTCAATGTCATTCCAACCAGCCTTCCGCCTTACGTTTATGGTGCTTTGAATCCGATCAATCCAGTTCACTCTCAACTGATCCGTTAACCGCGTCCGTGGACATGCGTATATATTATAAGGTATAGGCTAACCACAAAATCATCCATCCATGGCCCAATTTGGGCCACAATAACACGGATTCTGCGTTTTATTCAAGACGGCTTGTTGTCGGGAATGGGTGTCAATGGACCGTAACATCTAACCGTCAAACCATCGCCAGAAGATTCTGAAATGGGTGTCTATTTTTCCAGCGGTACGCTCCAAAATCACGTTCATCGGTCGAAACAATACGACCATGCCCTAAGTTTTCTGCAAGAATTACCAAAGAAGCATCTGCAAAATCCATGGGCAAATCTGCATACTGCGTCATTAGCTCTTCACAACGAAGTAGATGGAATTCTGTCATCTCAAAGAGACGAAAAGCACTGCGACGATGACTGCGCAAGAAAGCTGTAGCGAAATGCTGTCCTCTCCGTTTTTGTAAAAGGTAACAAACTTCGGTAATAACAGGTATGGTGGTGATGAGTGGCTCTTGGAGTGTTTTAGCCACTTGAAGGGCCAGCAAATGATAGGTATCACGATCATCTAAAATGGCTATCCAAAAACCAGTGTCTGCAATAATCACCCATTGCCCCATAAGTGCTGCTTGTAATCGACAGAAAGATTACCGTCACCCTGTAGGCAACCGATCAAACCTTCTTCAGCAAAAATGCTTAGCATTTTTTGACCCTCGTTTTCAGGGGCTTCAATTCTTGCGTCAATGGCTGTTGACAATATATCGGCCACAATCTCAGGCAGTGGTTTTTGTAACCGTTGCTGCAATGCTAACAATCGTTCAGCATGTACCGTGTCTAATTCAGCTTCAATGTGCATTACCCATACCTCGCAAGCGATTACCTGATTTTAGGCTAATTCCCACGCCATCGTGATCTATCATTGGATAGATGGCGTTAAATAAATAGCCGTCAACCCACTACAGCTTCACCATCATTTTGTCGTTGTTTACCGGAAGCCTCTTTTTTCCCTAAATATTCATAGAGGGTTGTCCGGCTAATTCCAAGCTCTTTGGCCACTTCCGCCACTGTCCCTTTACGGGAGCCTACCCGCTCACGCAATTCTTCAACTTGTGACGGGGCTAATGCTTTTTTCCGGCCACGATAGACACCATTTGCTTTTGCGATCTTTATCCCTTCATGCTGCCGTTCACGAATGATGGCCCGCTCAAATTCCGCAAAGGAGGATAAGACATTAAGCATTAAGTTATCGATTGGCGAATCCTTTTTTTCTTTAGAAAAAGATAGTCGTTCTTTAACGAACTCAACACTAACGCCCTTAGTGATCAGTTGTTCGACAATTGACCTCAAATCAACAAGGCTTCGTGCCAAGCGATCTAAGCTATGTACGACAACGGTATCCCCTGCGCGGACATAGGAAATCATGGCCTGGAGTTCAGGCCTGTTGACATCCTTGCCGGAAATCTTGTCAACAAACATTTTATCGACCGTAATATTTTCCAGTTGCCTGTCCGTGTTTTGGTCAACCGTGCTGACCCTGACATAACCGACGCGTTGACCTTGCAAGCTATTTACTCCATCCAAATGTCCGGTTGAAGTCTATTACTTTCCCGTAACTTTGTCAATTAATTGCATTAACAACCCTAAACGGACACGAAAACGGCATATTTTTGATGTTCGCTTAGGCTATACTCAAAACTGACACATCATCATAGCTTCTCACCTGCGTTTGTCACTTTTCTAAGTCGATGTCATCAAATTGTCGAAGTCGATGTCAGCAACGAGACAGGGGTGTTATTCCCCTGCGCTACTCTACCAATTATAGGTATCTATTCTGCCAACACCTCAGATCACACGACTGGGTTTGTCCATTTTTTGCGCCATACTGCCGTCGACTTCGACAATTTTGCAACGTGCTGACACCGGGTTTGAACGCCACTGACATTGACTATGACATTTAGTTTGCATCCATCACCGTGGTACGCGGGTTCTGACTGATTACTGCTGACATCGACTTAGAAGAATCACATTAGAATGGGAAAGTGAACTAGCTGACTAACTTTTTGTATTATTCAGCCTAATATCTGAATCAGGCCATAGGCCTTTAAACAAAAAACATCAAAAATATGATTTCGCCAAAATATCTTTCAATAAAGTTTAAATTCAAATCTGTGAAATACATTTCATAAGTGTTTAAGTTTAGAAAATCTGTCACTGATTCAGCAATGATTGGGGATAAGCAAAAAAAGTATTTTAAAGTAAACATGACCAGGACATGACCCAAGATTCGCGCACATAAAAAAAGGACTTGGCTAAAAACCTAAGTCCTTGATATTTTTGGTGCCTCGGGCCGGAGTCGAACCGGCACATCCTTTAGGACGAGGGATTTTAAGTCCCCCGTATATCTAGTAAAGCCTATCTGAAACTGCGCTCTAAAAATATATAACTAACTGTTTATATGAAATAATATTGTTTTCTTGACATTACTCTAGCTTTCTTTAGAATACTTAAAACAACATTATAAAGTTACCCCAGCGTTACCCTGGGACAGGTTAAGCAAAAATGCCAGACAGCATTAATTTCACTCAACAGCGAATTGAAAAGCTACCTATCCCAAATATTGATAGGAAAGATTATTACGATATCGAGGTATCAAAATTAATATGCCGTGTTAGCGCTTCTGGTAACAAATCATTTTGTGTCTTAAAAAGAATGCCTACGGGCAAGCTACGTCGAATAACGTTAGGGAAATGGCCGGAAATATCGGTCAGTGAAGCCAGAAAAATGGCTCAAGCTACGTTGACAGATATGGTAAAAGGCATTAATCCCTCTGAGAAAAAACGTATAGAAAAAATAAAAAAGATTACGCTCTCAGAGTTAATGTCTGATTACATTGAACAAAAAGGCTTAAAATTAAGAGCAAGTACAGCAGCCGACTATCAAAAAAAACTTAAGGAAGGTTTTTCCGATTGGCTTGATAAACCTGTAATTGCAATTTCTCGTGAAATGGTTGCTATGCGCCACAAGAAATTGCCAGGCAATAGCACATCTAAAGATAATAAAATGCGAATATTGCGTATATTGATGCGTTATGCTCAGACGTTAAAAATTATCGAAGAAAGCCCGACTGATGTATTAAAAAAAGCAGAGTTAGGGTTATGGAGCAAGCCTGTTCGAAAAAGTCGAATCATTCCTGCTGATCGCTTAAAAGCTTGGTATGAATCTGTATTACAACTAAACAACCAAAAAGTAAAAACTTACATCTTTTTATTGCTTTACACTGGGCTTAGAGCTAACGAAGCACTGCATCTACAATGGGAAAATATAGATTTTAAGAATGACTCCATAACTGTCATGAACACTAAAAATGGTACAAACTTTTCTACTTATATGCCTGAAAAATTAAAGGGTTACTTGCTTAACCTAAAAGAATTGACTGGTTATAGTAACTATGTTTTCCCAGGAATAACTGCTCATGGAGTAATGGCAATACCACGTTGGCCTTTCGATCTTGTTACTCTTAAAACTGGTATTAAATTCAGTAGCCATGACCTAAGACGAACTTTTGCAACTATTGCCGAAGCTTCATTATTACCTGAATCCATTATTAAGCGGCTTCTGAATCACGCAACAGACAATACTGTTACTGGTGGTTATATTCGTACCGAAGCTAACACGTTAAAACAAGCAATAGATCGTATAGCTCTTAGTATCGACGATCTTGTTTATGATTTGAGTTAACCTTATAGCGTGACTGCATTGCGACGATATCAGTCTTGGCTTCCGGATTGTAATATTCAATCGGAGTGTGGCTATTGCATGTGAATTAGATGATGATCAACCACCTGGATTGGACCAAAAATAACTGCAAACCCTGCTAATCCTTGAATTTTTGGTTACAAATATGTAAGCCAGTAATCTTGAAAGATAGACACGGGCGATAGTTAATTCCTTATAGACGAAATCGACCAGTTTACCTTCAAAGGCTACTTACAGTTTAATTAGGACTAATGTTCTGGCCATTCCACACTGAAAGCAGCCCTTGAAAACGATAAAATTCTGTGTTTACTGATCGCCTCCAACCGGCCATTTGCAGACCATCAAACTCACCAACTGCGGGCTTTCGCAACTCTTAGAGCAGACAGTCAATTAAGCATTCAATGCTTCTATAAAACGCTTCATAAAATTCATGAATGCCACCATGAATAAAGATCATTTAACAGTTCTCATTGGATAGCGTACTTTGTTGCTAAATTCATTTTTTAAGTGGAGATACGCATGAAGACGTTACCTAAATTGACAGCCCTTTGTTTTCTACTCTTGTTCGCGATTGGGGCGAATGCTAAATCAAACTTCGACATTTTCGCTGAACTCGATAGTGGCCCCGGCAACGTCACCGCAACCGAAGATGGCAGGATCATTTTGAGCCTGCATCAATTCTACGAGCCCCAATATTCTGTTGTGGAATACAAAGACGGAAGCTTGCTACCTTTTCCTAACAAGGAGCTATCGGCAGCGGACTCAATGTCAAAATTGAAACTTGATTCCGTTTTAGGAATTCGTTCTAGCAACGGTATCGTTTGGATGCTCGACAACGGCATGCGTAGTGGCGTTACGCCAAAACTGGTCGGTTGGGATACGAAAGCCGATAAACTGTATAAGGTCATTCAATTACCTGAACCGGTATCCCACAAAAACTCGTTTGTGAACGATTTTGCGGTCGATACCAAGCACAACCATATTTTCATTAGCGACCCGGCGGGCGGCGCTAATGCCGCCTTGATTGTTATTGACCTGAATTCTGGAACGGCAAGAAGGGTATTGGAAGGCCACAAGAGCGTTCTGCCGGAAAATATTGACCTGATTATCGATAAAACGCCCATACAAGTTAAGGATAAATCCGGCAAATTAATCCGGCCGCACATTGGCGTGAATCCCATCACCGAAGACCTGAATAACGAATGGGTCTACTTTGGCCCGATGCACGGCCTTAGCCTATACAGGGTTAAAGCGGAAGATTTGGCTAACAAAACATTAAGTGAGAATGAGTTAGCCGCTCGGGTTGAACGCTACAGTGAAAAGCCGATTTCAGACGGTATTACCATCGACAAGGCCGGCAATATCTATCTCGGGGAACTGGCCGAAAACTCAATTGGAGTGATTTCTCCAGACCGGAAATACCGTCGGCTAGCCCAATGCCCAAGGTTGTCTTGGGTAGATTCTTTCAGTTTTGGGCCGGCAGGTACTTTGTATGCTGTGGTCAACCGCCTACACCAATCGGCTACCCTAAACGGCGGCGTGCTTGCTGCTAAACCACCTTTTTATTTACTAAAAGTTAATTCCTTAGCACCTGGTTTGCCTGGACGATAGGGATTGTTCCGTAAGTATATTTAAAGCAAATGATGTTTGCTTTCGGATTTTTAGTTTACTCGACAATATTTAGCATGAACTGAAAGCAGGCTATTTGTCCTGCTCAACCTACCCCTTACTTAGTTAGACAACATCAAAAGAGACGCTATGTCGTACTTGCCATCAAATCCTGAGCTTTCAAGCATTGCAAATTTACTTACGAAATATCCACGTCGGGGTGTTTTGTTGTACAAGTTATTGGAATACAACGAAAGTGATGGGTCGCCATTGAACAAAGAACTTAGGGGCTTAATCATTGAGTATATCTCGACACTGAATGAACGCGACTCCAGCAATTATTCCGTCGAGGAACTGGCATCTGACAGCCAAAGACACAGCCAATCAGATGTAATCAAGAAAGAGACAAAAACGAGTTGGAAGTTAGCGCCATTAATGGTCTTTTTGAAAAAACTGACGTTGACCCCTGGGCAAATTAATGGGGCTGATGTTGCACCAATTTTTGCAGCGGGATGGAGTGAACGGGATTTTCTCGACTTGGTTTGCTTATGTTCCGTCATCAATTGTATTGACCGCTTATCTGTTGGGGTCGGATTTGATCAAAAATGGACGTTTGGTCAGTAATATTCCAGCAAATAACGCAGCCAAATAACCTGAAAACCAGGGAATAAAAAATTTTACGTTTAATAATTAAACTTTAGGAATGACTATGAAACTCGACAACAAAATCATCTTTGTAACGGGCTCTAACCGTGGCATCGGCAAGGCCATAGTTGAAACCTTACTCAAACACCCGGTCAGGAAAATTTATGCAGCAGCGCGTCGGCTAGAAGATTTGCCAGCCTTCAACGATAACCGGGTAGTACCCATCAAATTGGATATAAGCGACCCTGAACAAATTCAACAATCCGTTGCTCTGGCCCAGGATGTAGAGGTCTTAATCAACAATGCCGGTGTAATGTCGTTTGCCGGTGCGATTTCGGGGGAAAGCGACCTGCTAAAACAGGATATGGATGTCAATTATTTTGGCACATTGAATCTCTCCCGAAGCTTTATCACCGTACTTGAAAAACAAGAGGAAAGTGCCATCGTCAATCTGCTATCCGTGCTCAGTCTTGCCAGCATGGCGGGTGTCGCTGGTTATTGCGCCTCCAAAGCGGCCCTTTCTCAGCAACCAAGGCCATGCGTACAGAATTAAAAGCAAAAAGTATTTCAGTATATGGCGTTTTTCCAGGGCCTATCGAGACCGATATGGCTAAAGAATTGGCTATGCCAAAAACTAACGCATAGGTTACCGCTGAAAATATTGTTGCTGGCATTCTTGGCGGGCAGGAAGACATTTTCCCAGACCCTTATTCTATGCAAGTCAGCGAATTATGGGTGAAAGACCCCAAAGCGCTGGAACGCCAATTTGCGGCTAATTGAGATCCCGTTTTATTTAAGGAGAATATGATGTCTATTGATATGTACCAAGCCTCAATACCGGTTTTTATCAAAATGCTAGGCAATTTGTCGGCCATACTTGATAAGGCGGCCATCCATGCCAAAACGAAAGACATTGATCCGTCGGCCTTAATCAACTACTGTTTGGCGCCTGATATGTACCCCCTCAGCAAGCAAGTACAAATTGCCACGGATATGGCTAAAGGCTGTGCCGCCCGGTTGGCGGGATTGGAAGTCCCAAGCTATGACGACAATGAAACGACTTTTGCCGATTTACAGGCGCGTATCGCCAAAACCGTAGCTTTTATCCAGACTGTAACGCCTGAACAAATCAACGGTAAAGAAAATATTGCCATTAGTTTCAAAATTCGCGGTACGGAAAAAAGCTTTATCGGCCTGCCTTATCTGCTTAATTTTGCCTTGCCCAATTTTTATTTCCATATAACGACGACCTACGCCATCTTCCGGCACAATGGCGTGGAATTGGGGAAACTGGATTATTTGGGCGAATTCTAACGGTTGCCTGGGGAATAAAAAATAATGAAAGCTCTTATCCTGAAGCGTTATGGGGATAAACAGGTTGATTTTGCCGACGTTCAGAAACCTACGATCAAACCTGATGAACTGCTCGTCCAAGTTCATGCTGTCGGCCTGAATCCAATTGATAACATGATTCCGAAAGGAACTTTCAGACCCATACTTAAGTTTCATTTGCCCGCTACGCTTGGCAGTGATCTGGCGGGTGTTGTGGTGGAGGTAGGAAGCCAGGTGACACGATTCAAACCGGGTGATCCAGTTTTTGCCAGCATCTTCGATTTAGGCACAGGCTCGCTCGCTGAGTTTGCGACAGTGCCGGAAAGCGTAGCAGCCATCAAGCCAGCCAATCTGGATTTCGTTCAAGCGGCCTCCATCCCGATGGTCGGGCTCACATCCTGGCAAGCGCTCAAGGAGCGCATGCGCCTCAAGCCTGGTCAGAAAATATTTATTCCTGCGGGATCAGGCGGCGTTGGTTCGTTCGCGATCCAACTTGCAAAATTCCTCGGTGCACATGTAGGTACGACGACGAGTACGGACAACATTGATTGGGTGAAGAATCTTGGAGCTGATGAAGTTATCGATTACAAGCAACAGGAATTCGAGAAGGTTTTACGAGGCTACGATGCTGTGTTGGGCACCGTTAGAGGGGACGCTATTGAAAAATCCCTGCACATCCTGAATCCGGAAAGTTGTATCGTCTCGCTTGTTGGTCCACCAGATGCCACCTTCGCACGCGTGCGCGGCATGAATTTTTTGATGAAATTAATGTTCAGCTTGCTGAGTTTTAAGATCACTCGTCAAGTGAATAAACGCAATGCCGACTACTCTTTCCTGTTCGTCCACCCAGATGGTCAACAGTTGGCTGAGATTGGCAATCTGCTCGAAGCAGGGCACATCGTCCCAGTGATCGACAAAGTGTTTTCATTCGACCAAACAAAAGAGGCGCTTGCCTATCTCGAAAAAGGCCGAGCCAAAGGAAAGGTCGTTGTCAAAATGATTTAATGATGGTTTGCTTAATGTCTTTCCAATACCACTGCACAGGTGACAATGGCTTTCGACAACTTAACAATAACACCCAATGCTCTGCATTATTTGTTACTTATCGAGTTGCAGACGGTGACAATTTTTTTCCGTAGCCAAAGATGCGCTGGGTCTTTATCGCGGAGCGGATGCCAGATCATGGACAATTCGTAATCCGGCAGATCAATGGGTACGGGGAATATTTCTAAATGGGCAATCATTTTAAATTGCGCTGCAATTCGGTAGGGCAACGACAAGATCATGTCGGTTTCGGCAACGATTAAAGATGCTGACAAAAAGTGCGGCACAATCAATTTAATACGCCGCTCCAAGCCCAGTTCGGCCAATTTTTGGTCGATGATGCCAACGTTGCTACCTGTCCGTGAAATCAGCATGTGCGGAACGGCCACAAATTCTTCTAAGGAAGGGGGCTTGCTTATCAAAGGATGATTTTGCCTAACCACACAAGCCATCTTGTCGCTAAATAGATAGTGGCGTTGCAAATGAGCTGGCGGGTTCAAGACCGATTCAAAACCCAGCACCACATCAAGGCTGCCGTTTTCCAATGGAGTGACCGGAAAGGAGGTTTCGGTGCGCTTGACATGAAGGTCAATGCCCGGTGCCATTTTTTCTATCAGCCCAGACAAACCTGGCATTAGCAAGTACTCAAGATAATCGGTTGCCGCCAAGACAAAGCGCCGTTGGCTGGTCGAGGCGTCAAATGCTTCAGGCGGCTGGATAATCCGTTCCGTTTCGGACAATAACGCCCTGACCGGATCAATCAAAGTCAACGCCCGTTCCGTCGGCTTCATGCCGGATGGCGTTTTCACCAGTAACGGATCATCCAGGTGTTGCCGCAGCTTGTGCAAGATGTGGCTCATCGCCGGTTGAGTGACAAACATCTGTTCAGCAGCACGAGTTACATTTAACTCCCGCATCAACACATCAAATGCCAACAACAGGTTCAAATCGAAAGTTCTTAAACTAGACATCACAGTACCTTTCTGGTTAGCCGATGCAAATAAATACAGCTAAATAATAATAAATCATCAGGCTTGATTAACCATGAATTGTATTTATGACACCATGAAAACTAATCATTTAACAAACGCATTAAGACACACTACTGTATCACGCAAGCGCGTTGTATAACCCAAAACCTATCTGTCTCATTGATAAGTCCATACCGTCGGCAAAGCGCCTTTTTCAACCTAAATACTAGAGCACTACCATTACTTAACTTGGAGAAATCGCGATGTCAGCCAATCTTTCAAACCGAATTTTTCGGCCCTATACCGGGGAAAAAGCGCGAATCGCCCGCGCATACGATTACCTTGTCCTGGTATTGGCTTTATTCCTGTTTATCGGTTCTTTTCACCTGCACTTCGCACTCACCGTCGGCGACTGGGATTTTTGGGTGGACTGGAAGGACAGACAGTGGTGGCCAGCGGTCACGCCGCTTATGGGCATTACCTTTCCCGCGGCAGTGCAAGCCGTGTTGTGGACTAATTTCCGCCTTCCGCTGGGAGCAACCCTGTGTGTTGCCTGTTTGTCGATAGGCACCTGGATCGCCCGAATCTTTGCATACCATATGTGGAATTATTTCCCCATTAACATGGTACTGCCATCGACCCTGCTGCCCAGCGCACTCGTATTGGATGCGGTCTTGATGATGAGCAACAGCCTGACGGTTACTGCGATTTTTGGCGGCTCTGCGTTTGCTTTGCTGTTCTATCCCAGCAACTGGCCGATCTTTGGCATGTTCCATGTCCCCGTTGAAGCAGGCAATAGCCAGATGACAGTGGCCGATATGTTCGGCTTCCAGTACATCCGTACCGGCATGCCGGAATATCTTCGCATTATAGAACGCGGGACGTTAAGGACTTACGGCCAAGTTGCGGCACCGCTCTCGGCCTTCTTTTCAGCCTTACTTAGCACCCTGATGTATGCCTTATGGTGGTTTATCGGCAAGTGGTTTGCTACAACCCGTTATCTTAAAAGAATCTAAAGGCGGAGATGACAATGAAATCTACTACACAAAATCAAACTTACACAAGATCTATGGCTTTTCATGTCCCTGTTAACAGTCAGCCGCAATCAGTATCAAAGTGGTTGTTGCTTATAGGGCTGATCCTCTCAGTCTATATGCTAACGCTACAGCCCGTCATGGCGCACGGGGAAAAAAACCTGGAGCCTTACGTTCGCATGCGCACTATCCAATGGTACGACGTGCAATGGTCGAAGCAAAAATTTAATGTCAACGAGGAGGTCACGGTAACCGGAAAATTCCATGTGGCGGAGGACTGGCCGATCAGCGTACCCAAACCGGATGCGGCGTTCTTGAATATCTCGACCCCTGGCCCAGTCTTGATCCGCACCGAACGCTATTTAAACGGCAAACCTTTCATGAACTCCGTTGCCTTGCTACCGGGCGGCGACTACGACTTCAAAGTTGTCCTGAAAGGCCGCCTGCCGGGACATTACCATATCCACCCTTTCTTTAATTTGCGCGATGCAGGGCAAGTGATGGGGCCTGGGGCATGGCTCGATATTACTGGCAATGAAGCAGACTTTAGCAATAACGTCCAAACCATTAACGGCGAGATGATCGATATGGAAACTTATGGTTTGAGTAACGGTATTTTCTGGCATAGTTTCTGGGCGTTATTGGGCACGGCCTGGCTGCTATGGTGGGTGCGCCGCCCCTTATTCATTGCCCGTTACCGGATGCTGCAAGCAGGCTTGGAAAATGAATTGATAACGCCATTGGATAGAAATATCGGCAAGGCCATTTTAATCGGCGTACCTGTGCTGGTGTTAGTCTTCTACACCATAACAGTCAACAAATATCCTAAAGCGATCCCATTACAAACCTCGCTAGACCAAATTCTGCCTCTGCCCGCCAAAGTCAATGCGGGGGTAGTCGAAGTTGAAACCTTGCGCGCCGAATACCGGATACCGGAGAGGTCAATGAAATTGAGTTTAAAGATCAAGAATGGCAGCGATAAGCCGATTCAAATCGGTGAGTTTGCAACCGGCAGCGTGCGCTTCCTTAACAAAGTCGTCCCTGAACCGGACCAAAGCAATACCGAAAGTGTGGTTGCAGCGGAAGGCTTGAGCTTGGACAACCTGACCCCAATCCAACCCGGCGAACAACGCACGGTGTTATTGACCGCCGGCGATGCCTTATGGGAGTCGGAACGGCTGGACGGGCTGATAAACGATGCCGACAGTCGGATCGGCGGCCTGCTCTTTTTCTTTGACCCCGATGGTGAACGCTATATCTCCAGCATCACCTCAGCCGTTATCCCTAAATTCAATTAACTTACCCACTAAAGAGGCAACACTCATGGCTACAATAACCGACCAAATCAAGGTAATGTCCGATCAGAGACCCATGCCACCCTGGTATTTGAAAGATTTATACCGGTACCTGTCGGCTTTCGGGATACTGACTGCGATCTATATGGGATTTCGCATTTATCAAGGTGCATACGGTGTCTCTACCGGGCTGGATTCCACTGAACCCGCTTTTGAAGTCTACTGGATGCGGCTTTTCAAGTTTAACGTCACCTTTGTTACGCTCTTTGCCGGCGTGTCATGGGGCTGGCTATGGTTTACCCGCGACAAGAACCTGGACAAGCTCGAACCGAAGGAGGAAATCCGCCGCTACTTAACCCTGACTATGTGGATCAGTGTCTACACCTTTGCCGTGTACTGGGCAGGCAGCTATTTTGCCGAGCAAGACAACTCCTGGCATCAGGTCGCTATCCGCGATACGCCGTTTACGGCCAACCATATCATCGAGTTTTATTTCAACTTCCCGATGTATATCATTTTGGGCGGTTGTGCGTGGCTCTACGCCAGAACCCGCTTGCCGCTCTACGCCAAAGGCATCTCGTTGCCGTTGACCTTGGCGGTCGTTGGTCCTTTTATGATTTTAGTCAGCGTAGGCTTCAATGAATGGGGACATACCTTTTGGTTTCGGGAAGAGTTTTTCGCTGCTCCTATCCATTGGGGTTTTGTGATTGGTGTTTGGTTTGCCCTTGGTGTAGGCGGTATATTGCTGCAAGGTGTCACCCGCCTGATTGAGTTGCTGGATGGGCTGGAAGAAGCGGCATAAGATGATGAATTGAGAAGTTTTTCTAACCAGGGCAGGCTTCGTGCCTGCCCTTTCGTGAATTGAGGGATGCTTTAAAAATTTACACCGCCAAAAGCGTCATCCTTATGCCTTAATCGGGGCGATTCAATAACCCAAGTTTATTAGCAGTTGCAAGGAGCATAAAAGAGATGACGACCATTAACCGCTTGGGTATCCACTATGCCTGGATTATCCTCGCTGTCACCTTCGCTTGCCTGTTCGTCGCTTCCGCACTTCGTTCTATCCCCGGCATCATCATGTTGTCCTTGGAGCATGAATTTCATTGGGCTAGGGATACCATCAGCGGCGCGGTTGCAGTCAACCTTTTTTTGTTCGGGCTTGCAGGGCCGTTCCTTGGCCGGTTCATGGATATGTACGGGGTAAAAGCAATCACTATCATGATGATTGTCATGGTGACATTGGGGGCAGGGGGCAGTGTCCTGATGCAAGAATCTTGGCAATTGTATCTGCTGTGGGGTGTTGTCATCGGCGCAGGTTCGGGAGGGACTTCCATGATCATGGGTTCTGCGGTCGTTAACCGCTGGTTCCACAAGCGCCGTGGGCTGGCTTTGGGGATATTGGGGGCGGCGTTTTCATCTGGGCAATTGATTTTCACGCCTGTCCTCATGAAACTGAACATCTACGAAGGATGGCGAACTTCAACTTTGTTTATCGTCGTACTGCTCGCCTTGGTGGTGCTTCCTTTAGTGATGTGGCTAATGGCCGATAACCCCAGCTTAAAGGGGATGCGGCCTTATGGGGAAAATGGACATACGGATACTGTGCTTTGCCCTGACCCGAACCCGATGCGTAAAGCAATGGCTAACCGGCAATTTTGGTTACTGGCCTTCAGTTTCGGTATCTGCGGTCTGACTACCTCCGGATTGTTCCAGACCCATTTAATCACTCATGGCATCGAACATGGCTTCCCCGAAATGACAATGGCGGTCTCCCTGGGTTTGATGGGCGCTACGGATGTCTTTGGCACGATATTGTCCGGCTGGCTCTGCGACCGTTTCGGCAAACGCTGGCCACTTGTTGTTTATTACGTACTTCGGGGTGTGTCATTGCTTTTGCTGCCATATGTTGAATCGACCGAACAACTCATGGCATTTTCTGTCGTGTATGGGCTGAATTGGCTATCGACCATTCCGGCCACGTCGGCACTCACCGCCGATTTGTTTGGGAAGCAAAATGTCGGGGTCGTATTCGGTTGGATTTGCTTCGCCCATCAGATCGGTGCGGCGATAGCGTCTTATGGTGCAGGGTACCTTCACAACATAGCTGGAAATTATACCCCGGCCTTTATTGCATCAGGCCTATTCGCTTTTGTTGCAACCGGACTTGTGGTTTTAATAAAGGAATATAAGGAATATTAAGGCTAGCCACCAAATATAATTAGGCATGATTGATAGAAAAGTACAAAATTGAACGGCAGCTATTGAGATTGTTAAAAAATCAGTTGATAGACCGAAATGGGTCGCTATGGATAGCTATCCATAGCGACCCCTATGCATAGAATCTAACTATGTATAGCTGCGTTTTATTATGCTCCGTATCCCACGCACTACCAGTAAAGTCTGGTAGTGCGCTTTACATAGTT
>JABFSH010000042.1 GCA_013140705.1 Methylococcaceae bacterium | reverse complement strand
TTTCGCCGGTCAACCCTAATGCACCGTGCGTCATGCCGTGGTAAGCACCGTGAAAAGCCAGGATCGATCGCCGTCCGGTAGCCGTCTTCACCAGTTTAACGGCGGCTTCAATCGCATCGGCGCCGGATGGTCCACAAAATTGAATGCGGGCCTGATCAGCGAAGGCCTTAGGCAAACTGGAAAATAACGTCTCGACAAACCGGTCTTTAACTGGTGTCGTCAGATCCAGGGTTTGGAAAGGTACGCCATCCGCCAAGGTCCGTCGAATCGCCTCCACGACTACCGGATGATGATGGCCTAATGCCAGCGCCCCCGCTCCGGCCAGGCAGTCCATATAACGACGGCCATCCATATCTTCAACAAACACACCGTCCGCTCGGCGAATAGCGATAGGAAGACGGCGAGGATAGCTTCGAGCGTTAGACTCGAACCCCGATTGCCGGTCCAGGTAATAGTCATTGCCCTGCGTTTCAATAACAGCCATTTCTTCATTGATAACGGGTTGCAATAAGGGTCCTTCTTCCAAAACGTAATCAATTTCAGGTTGAATAACTTCTTGTATCATGGCGACACCTCCGCATTATTTTTCAATTATTGGCCTTTTGAACTTCCAGGCCCCGTATCCACACTATCAACAAGTTCCGCCGAGTAGGGCGTGCCGTGCGCGCCTTCTTTGCGGCTTGGGATTAAATTAACGCTTAACCTTAACTCCCCCTTTGGCGCGCGGCACGCCCTACAAAACTCCCTCACCGGAAAGGACTTTCTTCCAATAGAAAAGATGGATCAAACCGCTTAACTTAACGACATTGACATATCACCCTTGAATCCCCGGAGACTCTCGTGCTTATTTTCCACAACTCCAATTTCACTGAGCGTTCCATCCTCGATTTTCAAACACCGATCGGCCACATGGAAATAATTGTCATCATGCGAAATCACAACCACAGTCTTGTCTTTGGCTTTCAGCGCGGGCAATATTTCCGTATAGAAAATTTTCTTGAATACCGGATCCTGATCGGCAGCCCATTCATCGAACAGATAAAAAGGCCGATCCTCCAGATAAGCAACTAATAGCGCCAGTCGCTTGCGCTGACCTTGCGACAAGTCCAGTGTCGAAAACTCCCCATTTTCGATCCGGACTTTGTGATCCAACTGCAAACGCGCCAAATAAGCACGCGCTTCGGCATCCAGCTCTTTCCCATGAAAACCGAGTAGGCTATCGAACAGATAGAAATCGGAAAAAACGGCCGAGAATTGCTGACGGTAACCTTCCCGATTGGCGTCGGTGATACACTGCTCTCCCAATCGGATTTCCCCTTGCTCCGGCACATAAAGACCGACCAATAACAGCGCCAGCGTAGTCTTACCGCTGCCATTACCACCGGTAAGAAAAATCACCTCGCCGGGATGCAAAGTCAGATCGAAGGGTCCCAAAGTGAAATGGCGATCCTCGCCTTCCCGTCTGTAACGATGAGTCACACCGGTTAACTTCAATACTGCTGGCTGAGAAAACGGCAAAGAGTACTCCAGCTTTACGGATTCAGGTTCCCTGGAGTCCCAACCCAAAGTCTCGATCTTTTTCAATGCGATATTGCCTCTGGCCAGGACTGGTAATCCCTCCATTAAAGCGGCTAAAGGAGACATCATGTACAGAATGGTCAAACAATAGCCGCGTGCAATCTCAGGCCCCATCTCCAACCCAATAGACAGTTCGGAAATTTCCAGTCCGATAGTCTTCGCCAATCTGGCAGCGGCTTCCGGGACATTCGGCAACAAGAAGAGTACCGCACCGATCAACAGATAAAACAAGCTGGTGCCCCAATTGTCAGCCAGAATGTAAAAACCGGTACCTTTTAGATAATGCTGTCGATAATCTTTTGCGGCAACTTCAAGACATTCAGTTAGAAAAGCATCGCGTCGCGGCTCATGCAGTTTCAGCTCCTTCATCCCTTGCGTCAGGCTGCGAAAATGACCGTATAAGGCATCGTCAGATTCCCGCGCCATTCTTAGCCCATGCAGCGCCCGGTTTTCGATCAACCGAAAACCGCTCACACCCACGACTATCGCGAATAGAACAAGAACCAACAAAGTGCCGGACAACCAGCCCAAATAGAGCAGACAGCCCGCAACAATCGCAGCATCCACACAGAGCATCGGTAACAACCGGAACGCCTCCGCCATAGTGGCGACATCCTGAGTCAGACAGGCCAGCATTCGCGCTGGCCCAACGGTCTGCATACGCGGAAAAGATGTTCGTAAAATCTGTCGGCTCAGCTTCAGACGCAGATCGAAAATAACATCCTGCCCAAGGCGCATCAATAAAAAAGCCGAGGTCATCCGGGCCAATAATAATAATGCACACAGTCCGGTAAAAATCCAACCCAGTTGGGTCAAAGCATCTTGTTCGCTATCCAAAGCCATGTTAATAACAGCGATTAAGCCAGCGCCGGTCAATCCACCGAGCAAACCGGCGAACACCGACAAAACCAGAAGCCAGCCCGAGTTGCGCAGTAAAAAGCGGATCATATTTTTAGCCACCATGCGCTAGTTCCCACGCTCCAGCTTCCCGTCTCACGAAGCTAGAGTTTCGTTTTCCGGGTTTCCAAGCTGGAGCGTGGGAACCAGCGTATGGATAAAAAGTTACAGGCAAGACCATTCGCATAAGTTCGATTCTCTCTAATCCTGCTTTAACTGCATAGATGCCGGTATAAGTTCCAGCCGATGAATGCTTGTTCCTGTCTCCAGAGGCAAAACCGTTCCCTCCACCCAAGCCTGCTGCTGATCGCTATAATGAGGCGAAAGCGGTTGACCGGATTGGCCGCCGGGCATATGCAGAATGCCATTGCCTTCAAGCCCAGGCGACACCACCATACGCTCACTGGCTCCGTAACCGGGTTCATCCATGCGGACGCACTGCACACATCCGGAAACCGCAACCTGCGGCATATCTAGCCAGCTTTTCAACAACGGCAACGAAGCTGAAAAAGGATGTGCTATGGCTACCTGATTGACCGTCCCCCAAGCCGAATTTTCATGCCGGGCTGTCCTGCCCGGCACCCTACGGGCGAGTGCAAATTCGCTCCCGGCGAATTTGTCCGGGAAATCGGCTGAAATTCGCTCCAGAACATTGCGCTCAGCCCGAATCAGCAGGCCATGCAAAAACGAATCCCAATCCCGGTAATGGATCTTATCGGGCAGCAATGTCGGCAATTTTGCCTCCAACAATTGCTGTAAAGGCTCATCTATCATGGCCGAGTCGAATTGAAACTCTGGATCGTATGCTCGGCATTTCGCCATGAAGGGCGCAATCACAGCATCAAGCAACAGCTTACGAAACTCCACCAGTACAGCGAATCCCACCGAGTCCCGCTCAGCAAAACCATCCCAGTTTGTAAGGGTCTGTTTAAGCCGTACTTGCACTTCATCGTTACTCTCATGCAGAAGAGACAAAGCCAACCGTTGATAAAAACGGTAAAACTCCACTTTCGTATCCAACTGCAAAGCAAACATATCCCGTTCGGTAAGGATCTTCGCATCGCGAAGACGCTCGGTGATCCGGTAAGCACGGTGCCCTTGGTCGAAATAATGTCCGATCACGTAGGGATAACCGTCACCCAGCATTCTCTGATTGGCGTTGACGATGAAGCCGGACGGAGGATTCACTAGACGCGGGAGTTCTTTCGGTGAAATATAGCCAGCCCAACCTCGTGAACCGTCCGCCCAGGAACGGCTCACCGAACCGTCCAGCCCGAAACGTTTAGGGATTTTGCCGCTGTAAGTCCAGCCAATATTGCCTTGTTTGTCCGCCGCCAACGCGTTCAGGGGCGGGCCGCCAGCCCGGTTAAATACCGTTTGCGCCTCCATTACATCGTTGACTGCATCTAAATCAAGCAAGTGCAGATCAGTAACATCGGGATCCAGCGCGGCCCAGTGCACCGCTACCCGTTTGGAGAGCAAAGACTCGGGTAGTACGGGACCCCATTCAGTAGTTTGTACCTTGAACGTAAAATCCGCCTCACCCTTAACGCGTACCGTTTCCTCGCGTTCCCCGAAATGAACCTTACCTTTTGGAGTGTGATAGCTTTCGGGATCGTCAGGATCAAGCTCCAACGACACCAGATCCACGAAATCGCCTTCAATATTGGTAAACCCCCAAGCTATTTTACCATTTGAGCCCACGACAATCAGGGGAACGCCGGGTAAAGTAAGACCGGTGAGCCGCACATCACCGTAACGAACTTCGGCCCGATACCAAATATTCGGAACCCGTAGCGACAAATGCATATCGTTAGCCAGAATAGCCCGACCGTCCCAAGTCTTTGACGGCCCGACCACCCAGCCATTCGATCCTTTAGACGGTGGAACATCCATCACCAGACCGACGTAATGTTCAGGGCCGCTGTTATTATTCAACAAAGCGGACAGTTCATTCTCAGGGATAGAAGGTAACGGCATTGCAGACGCTTTGCCTTTCAGTAGCCGGTCAGTGTAATGATCGATGGGCGGCATAAAAAAGCTTTTTACCGATTCCGGCAAAGCCGCTTCCATTATACTTGTACTGCGTTCCGCATCGCCGGTCCAGCCTAAGTCCTCCTCCATACCCAGCACCACCAGCAAGCTGTCTTCTGGCCGCCAAGCGGAAGGACTATAACCCAACAGCCAAAACTCGGGCGGCAAAACCCTTAAAGAGTCCACAGCCTGATTGACGCCTTCCGCATAAGCTTCCAACACCTGCTTTTGATCTTGCGGAAGACGTTGAACAATAGCGCTCGCCACCTGCTCGAACCCCATCACCCGATGCCGACGGTCGGACTCTTTCAATGTCGGCCCCATCACTTCGGCCAAACGCCCGGCCATATGTCGGCGTAACAAATCCATTTGAAACAAGCGGTCGCGGGTGGTTACAAAACCTAACGCGCGAAATGCGTCTTCTCGGGATTTTGCCGATATACTGGGGATGCCTTTTTCGTCGAATGCCACGGTGACTTGGGAAGAAAGCCCCCAAAGATCATAACTTCCTTCGGAAGAAGGAATTGAAGCTGTAAGCATGTAATAGACTCCAAAGCAGCCCGTCGCAGTCAAAAAGGTAGCTATTCGAAGAGTTTTACGCAAGAACTTCATTTTCATCATATGCCTTAACAAGACATTGATTTATGACTTGACCGGATTCAAAGCGAATACACCTATCTGCCAAGTGATAATAATGATCGTCATGAGTTATTACGAATACGGTTTTTCCCTGCAACTTGAATTCAGGCAAAAGCTCCGTATAAAAAATATTTTTGAACAGTGGCTCCTGATCAGCGCCCCATTCATCAAATAAATAAAATGGACGATTGTCCGGGTAGGCTGACAATAATACTAAACGTTTTTGTTGCCCCCTCCACTGTGAAAGATCAATCGATGAGAAGCGGTTATTTTCAAATTTAACCTTGCACGTTAAACGCAGTTTCGAGATGAGTTCTTCTACTCGCTCTTGTAGCTCGCTGCATTCATGCGCGAAAAGAGATTCGAATAGGAATGCATCAGAGAACACGACAGCAAATTGTTGGCGGTAAGCATCCCGATTTATATCGGTAATCAACTCGCCGTTCAAATACCCCCCGCTGTGACCCGGGGTATAAAGTCCCAAAAGAATCAAGGCTAAAGTAGTCTTTCCGCTTCCATTACCACCAATAAAAAATATTAACTCACTAAGTTGGAATGTTAAGTCAAACGGACCAAGAACGAAGCCCTGATCATCTTGATTATGGTGATAGGCATGCTGAATACCGCGTAGCTCTATAACACCTGGGGTACTGTCGCTGGCAAAGCAGCCGTCCCTTCCATTGTCACTTTCGGCCTTTGTCAACGATTGTTTCATCTCGCCGATGTTCCGCAACGCTACGACACCCCGCCCCAATCCGAGCAAAGCGCTCATAAGCGACGCTAAAAACCCCATTAAATAAAGTATCAACAACACATAACCTATTTTTACTTGCGTAGTCATTGTTTGCTCCGACAGCGCAAACAAGACTGCCCATATCGCTATATAGAAAAGAAAATTTCCCCAATAATCCGCTAGGGTGTAGAAGGCCATCCCTTTAATCATTTTATGTCGAACTTTAGTACTCATTAAAGAAAACCAATATCTTTGAAGTACTTAAAATACAATTGCATTTGTTCTTTGGTCATTGTCGGGCAAATGATCGCGCCGTCGCGAAGCGCTTCGATAGTTTTGCGACAATCAAAGGTTTGTATGTCTTCGTCATTACCCTCGTCGGCGTGAAAGTCGTTTTCAAAAATAGGAAGTAACGGATAAAGTGAAAAATCCGTCGAATTCTTGGCTGCTTTGACTATTTCCTGTCGCCACTGATTCATTGGAACGGTTTTTACTTCGTAACCGAAGTCATTTATCCAACCGACCACTTCCGCAGTCGAAACTAAATGTGGATTGGTGATATGAAACACGCTTCCCACAGATGAAGCCTGGCGGGATAAAAACACTATTGCCTTACTAACGTAATCGACGGGGACCATGTTGAATTTGATGTCATCTTGGGGTGCGAATTGAACTTCGATACAGCCTTTTAGGAGGCGGCAAATCGTATCCTCATTATTCCATGTACCGTTTTCACTATGACCTACCACAAAGGCAGGCCTATAAATGCTTACCGGAAGCCCTCGAGTTCCGGCAATTCTCACTAAACTCTCTGCGACCCATTTACTTTGATCATAACCGTCTTGAAGAACCGCTCCTACTTCGGGGAAATCGTCTTCGCTGAAACCGGTCGGACGCGGATTCATTTCGTTACCAAAAACTGACGTGGTGGAGACATAATGTAAGAACTTAGTTTTATGTCGACAGGCTAAACGCAAAACCTCCTGCGTTCCCAAGACGTTGATCGGCTTTAGAAATTGATAGGAAGCAACATCGTTCACCGCAGCTCCACAGTGATAGATGACATCAACACATTCCGAAAGCTCTAAAAATCTCTCCTCAGAGAGACCCAAAAAAGGTTTCGACAAATCACCACGGATAGGGCATAGCCGATTGGTCAACGAAGTGTGCCAAAGTCCGTATCGATTTAGATTATTCTGAAGCCTATCCCATGCCTCTAGGTCGTTTTGCGCTCGGACAAGACAGTAGATTCGAGCGCTAGTTTGGTTAGCCAGTTCATGAATTAAAAAGGCACCCAAAAACCCTGTTGCCCCGGTTAAGAAAATGACTTTTGCGCAATCGCTGTTGAATTGAGCGGCAAGCGTATCCGGTTGAATGCCGGATTCCAATACAGCCTCGGTTTCAAAATTTATTTCCTCATGGGCTCCTGGACTGTCAGAGGTCAGCAAATCTGCTTGCGTTGCGATCGTTGGACGGTCAAAAAGACTCCGCAACGCTAAATCGGTCTTGAAACTGTCTCGTAATTTGGACAACAACTTAACCGCCAAGAGCGAATGCCCGCCCAGTTCAAAAAAATTATCGTCGACACCCACTTGGCTGATTCCCAAGACATCGCACCATAAAACGGCCAGCTGCTCTTCAGTCGGATTGCGCGGTGCAACGTAATGTTGGGCAACCTGCTCGACAAAGTCAGGTACCGGTAAATTTTTGCGGTCTACCTTCCCATTAGATGTTGTGGGCAAACTTTTTAAAAATACGAAAACTGACGGAACCATATAGTCCGGCAGCGTGTCGCTTAGAAATACTCGCAGCGTGCCGCGATCTGGAAATTCATCCGCAAGACTTTCTACATAGGCCACCAACTCTTTGTCTCCACGAGGATTTTGCCGAGCGATTACAGCAACGGCCTTGATCTGCGGATGCTCCGACAGTCTAGCTTCAACTTCTCCCAGCTCAATCCTGAAACCCCGAATTTTCACTTGGTAATCGTTTCGCCCCAAAAACTCAATGACTCCATCAGACCGGTAACGCGCTAAATCGCCAGTCCGATAGAGACGTTCACCCGTTTTTCCAAACGGGTTGGGGATGAACGCTTCTGCAGTAAGATCAGGTCGATTTAAATAACCCCGTCCCACCTGGATGCCGGCCACGCAGATTTCCCCCGGCACGCGTACGGGAACCGGCTCCAACCAGTGATTCAGAATATAGATGCGCGTGTTATCCACCGGACGTCCGATAGGGACAATAGATTCATGGTGTACCGGAACGTCAATGAGGTGATATGAAACATCGTCCGAGCATTCGGCTGGCCCATAAGCGTTGAGAAGCCGGACATGAGGAAAGCGAGCCATCCAGCGTCTACACAATTCCGGCGGAAACACCTCTCCACAAGGAATTAGCCAACGCAAACATGGCAGCACCGTATCCTCGCTCGACATATCCAGCAAAGCACGAATCATCGAAGGCACGGCTTCCAGAACCGAAATATTTTTTTCGACCAACTGATTCAACAATAAATGCGGATCATGGGTAACAGTATCCGGGAAAATTTCCACCCGAGCTCCACAGGTCAAAGCAGTAAGAAATTGCCATACCGAAATATCAAAACACTGCGAAGCAGTCTGAGCGATGACATCCGTGCTTGTTAATCCCAGTACCGGCACTTTGGTAATGAGGTTGTTGTACATCCCCTGAAACTCAACCATAGCCCCTTTCGGCGTACCCGTTGAACCGGACGTAAAAATAGTAAAGGCGAGATTTTGCTTGCCATGGCGAGGCTGGGGATTCTGCAAAGAATCGGGGTGCGCGCTCACGCTAACCGGATCAAGAAGGACAGGGGGATGTAAGCAAGCCTCAATTACTGTGCGTGTACGCGCTTGATAAGCGACTCCGGCTAAAACGAATCCAACCTTGCTTTCTTGTATCACTTGAGCCAGTCGTGCGTTGGGGTGAGCCGGCTCCAAGGGCAGATATGCACCACCGGCCTTGAAAATACCCAGCATCATGATCAGGAAATCGATGCCACGGTCATTCAAGAGTGCAACCATGACATCCGGCCCAATACCGCACTCTATTAGTGCATGGGCCAAACGGTTGACACGGAGGTTCAATTCGCTATAGGTCAATCGGTCTTCGCCACTAGACGCTGCTATGGCCGCCGGAGTCTCCACAACTTGTCGCTCCAATCGAGCGATAATATCCTGCGGCTCGGAATAATTGTGTTCGGTTTGATTCCACACTGTCAAAATATTGTGCTGTTCTTCTGTGGTCAGCCATTCCAATTCATTGAGCCGGGATTCGGGATGATGGATCATTCCTTCCAACAATGTTTTAAAGTGACTCAACATGCGGGCGATGACATCCGCATCAAAATACCGGCGGTCGTAAGAGAGTCTTAGTGAAAACTCAGAACCCGGCAATATCACCAGGGTAAGCGGATAATTGGTGTGAACTCGGGCATAGGAATCGATGATCTCGAATTTCAAATTGCTTTGTTTAAAAATTGCGTCCACTGGCGCATTTTCATAGGTAATTAAACTTGAAAATAATTGTTGCCCTCGAGGTAATTCGCTCCATTCCTGGATTTGTACCAAAGGAGAATACTCATACTCGCGCATCCGGATATTCTTAGTAAATATTTCTCGAAGCCATGACAATACCGGGACATCAGGATCGATTACGAGTCGAAGCGGTAACCCGTTAATAAACAGGCCGACCATAGACTCCATGCCTTCCAGGTTGGGTGGACGCCCTACTACGGTAACCCCGAATAAGACCTCCCGCTGGTTACTGTAACGGCTCAAAAGCAAAGCCCAGCTTCCTTGTATAAACGTATTTGGGGTAATCTGATGTTTCTGAGCCAACAGGCACAGCGCATTGGAATCAGGGGCCGATAGTTTTACCACGATATCCGCCACTTCACTTTCATTTTCAATCAAGTCGACGGGGGCATGGTCCCCCATCAGGGCAGTAGGTGCCGAAAAACCGCGTAGTTCATTACGCCAGAACTCTTCAGCAGCAAGAGGATCTTGCATTTTGAGCCAAGCAATGTAGTCCCGATAGCTGCGGTGTGATCTGTAGGATACAGTTTTTTGCTGCACGATTTCTTCATAGTGAGAATAGAAATCGGCCAACAACAAGGATCCGGACCAATCGTCGAGAAGAATATGATGATGGCTGAATTCGAACAGATACGTCTGATCTTGCATGGAAATCAATCGTATTCGAAACAATGGGAGTTTCGCTAAATCAAAGCCCTGTTTCAGCTCGTTTGATAAAAGCTCTTCGAGCTTTTTTTCCTGCTCAAGCTGATTCAACTCACGCCAATCATAAATATCTATCGGCAACTCAAGATGACGATGAACGACTTGATGCGGTTTCGTTTTTGTATCCCAGATAAAAGAGGTACGCAAGATAACGTGTTCGCTGACAACAATACGCCATGCTTGCGCAAATGCCGAAGCATCCAAATCCCCTTTTATGAGAAAGCGATCCTGCATGACATAAATACCCGATCCAGGATTTAGCAAAGTATGAAACAGCATCCCTTCCTGCATGGGCGTTAGGGGATAGATATCCTCTATATCAGGCTGTTCAGACAACAGCCGATCCAACAGGGGCTGCTCCAATTCCGCCAATGAAAACCGCTCAATTTCGCCGTTTACCAAACAGCTTTTATCATCTGCTTGGACTTGCAGCGCTGAAACTTGAGGTTGGCTTTTTAGTGCCTCGGCAAGCTCAGCAATGGTTTGATGTTGAAAAATCTGTCGGGGTGTCACTTCGTAGCCAGCTCGATTGATTTGGCTGACCACCTGAATAGCAATAACCGATTCTCCACCTACTTCAAAAAAATTATCATGAATACCTACCCGTTCCAACCCCAATACTTCCGTCCAGATGCTGGCTAAAGTCTCTTCCTTGACGTTACGCGGAGCAACATATTCGCGGTTAATTTGATCTGTAAAATCAGGTACAGGCAGCGCTTTTCTATCCACTTTTCCGTTGCTGCTAAGCGGTAGCTTTTCAAGTGAAACGAATGCTGTTGGTACCATGTATTCGGGTAGCGCACTCTTGAGAAACTTTCGCAGACAGTTTTGATCCGGCAAAGCATCAGGCTGAACAGCAACTATATAGGCCACCAAAAGCCTCTGTCCCGGCCGATCCTCCCGTGCGAGCACAACGGCTTCCCTGATTTGCGGATGCTTGAGTAAACTCGCCTCAATTTCCCCTAGCTCAATCCTGAACCCGCGTATTTTTACCTGATGATCAATACGTCCAAGAAATTCAACATTACCGTCATTTAAAAATTTCGCCAAGTCACCGGTTTTATAAAGCCGATCTCCCGGTCGACCACTAAATGGGTCAGGTACAAATACTTCCGCTGTTCGTGCCGGATCATTGAGATAACCACGTCCGACCCCAACCCCACCTATGTATAATTCACCAGTCACCCCGATGGGTTGCGGCTGTAAAAAAGGATTCAGAATATATAACGAAATATTGTCATTGGGTCGGCCTACAGGCATATGGACAACGTTTTCTTCAGGTTCCCTCAAAATAGGATAAAGCGCCACATCGTCTGAACATTCGGCTGGACCATAGGCGTTCAGAAGGGCAACGTTCGGATAGGTTTTAAGCCACTTTCGACACAATTCGGGAGGTAATTCCTCTCCGGTCGGCAATAACCAGCGTAAGTGGGTGAACACGGGTACGGAATGGGCTTCCAGCATGCTGCTTATCATAGACGGTACAGTTTCCATGATTGTGACCTTGCAGCGGTCTACGGCGCACAGTAATTGCACGGCATCACAGGCTATTTCGTCAGGAAAGATCTGTACAGTGGCTCCGCAAAGAAGCGCCGTGAGAAATTGCCATACGGAAATATCGAAACATTGCGAAGCGGTTTGGGCTATAACATCATCGCCGGTAAGATTGAGCCAGTGAATCTTACTCCAAGCGTTATTAAGCATACCCTGATGATCAACCATTACTCCTTTGGGTATTCCTGTTGAACCCGATGTATAAATGATATAAGCCAAACTTTTCGGGTAAGCCTGAGACGGCGGATCATCATCCTGCCCGTATCCGGATAGAACGGAAGACAATGGAATCAGTATAGGGCGATGATTATCGGTCAAGGATAAAATGGACTGTTTGATGGTTCCGATTAGTTCATCACCCGTTATTACGAACGGAACATTACTCTGTGAGACGATCTGAGCAAGTCGTGTCGGCGGATGGCGAGGGTCCAACGGCAGATAAACACCGCCTGCCTTGAATATCCCAAGCATCGCACACAGCAAATCGATACCGCGTTCATCCACTACGGCAACCGTGGTATCACTGCCTACCCCCTGTTTCAACAAGGCGTGTGCTATCGAGTTGGCGCGCCGATTCAACTCACGATAGCTAATTTGTTGATCTCGAAACATGGCGGCAATTCGTTCCGGGTTTTCTCTAACTTGTTCTTCGAATAACTGATGAAAAAGCTTATCTTTAGGATAATCGGCTTCCGTGACGTTCCAATCGACAACGATTGATTGATATTCCTGCGCACTCAAAAGAGGCAGTTCAGCAATAGGTTGCTCGGGATTTGCGATAATGCCGGCCACCAACATCTGGAAATGTTCCCCCATGCGAATAATCGTTTCTTTGTCAAATAAGTCGATGTTGTATTCGAAAGAAAAGCCAAGTCCGCCGTCCAAATCTGCTGCATCAAGACTCAGGTCGAATAAGGCTGTTTGTGTTTCAACCTGCATTTTACTAATTTGCAACCCCGGTAAAGCCAATTCTTCTGACGTTGCGTTTTGAAAAGCGAACATGACCTGAAACAGCGGATTGCGGCTTAAATCTCGTTTCGGCTGCAATTCATCGACCAGCATCTCGAACGCCAGATCTTGGTGTGTCTGGGCGCTTAGGGTTTGCTCACGCACTCGCTTCAGTAATTCCGTAAAAGTAGGTTTTTCCGACAAATCAATGCGCAACACTAGGGTATTGACAAAAAAACCAATAAGTTTCTCGACTTCAATACGGTTTCGGTTGGCTATGGGCGTACCGATACATAGATCAATTTGTCCGCTGTAACGAGATAATAGGACACTAAACACTGCTAGCAGGATCATGAATGGCGTCGCTTCATATTCGCGGCCCAATTCGTTTAACCGTGATACCTGATGTTCCTCTAGCGTGAAAAAATAACCGGCACCGCGATAACTCTGAACAGCGGGACGCGGCCTATCAGTAGGCAACTCCAAAACAGAAGGCGCACCCTGCAATTGCTGTTTCCAGTAGGCCAGTTGCTTTTTGATTGAATCTTCATTAATTGAGTTACGTTGCCAATGTGCGAAGTCCGCATACTGAATCGGTAATTCCGGCAACTGGATGGAAACACCGGTAGTCAAGGCTTTGTAAAATGCGGAACATTCATGAATGAAAATACCTTGGGACCAGCCATCAGAAATAATATGATGCATGGTCAGCAACAGCACATACTCTTGTTCGTTCAAACAGAGCAAACTTACCCTTAACAAAGGCAATTTTGTCAAATCAAAAGGCGCTTTGACCTCTTCCAAAATCACACGATCGAGCATTTCATGCTGCTCGGTCTCGTGTAGATCGGTGAGGTCTATTTTTGCTATTTTCAAGCTAAAGTCCTGCGAAATAAGCTGAAACGGCTTACCATCTACCTTAGTGAAGCAAGTACGCAATATTTCATGACGGCGAATGACGTGATTAATGCTTTTTTCCAAGACCAAGACGTCTAAGGGGCCAGTGATTCGCAGTACGGAACAGAGATTGTAGAAAGCGCTTTCAGGCTCTAACTGATTAAAAAACCATAATCTCTGCTGAGCAAAGGAAAGAGGGGCTTCACCGGCAGATCGTTTTATGAACGGCAACGATGACACGGGTAGTCTTGTTAATTTCCCTTGTAACTGTTTCTCCAGAATGGCTCTTTTAGCTGCCGACAGATTTGTTTTTTGGGCAGAGTTTTTAGTTTCAGTATGCACGGGTATTTATCTCCTCGGAATTCACATGGTTTTAATTAATTCGTAGAACGCTGGTTGAAATGCGGGAACAAAGTATCGGGTATAGGGAGATCAAGAAGCGAACATAGCGCTTCCCATGGGTTTCCCTGAGTGATGTCAATTGAAAGAAAGGCACACTAGACGTATAGCCATCTCCCTGCCGATGCATCACACCCTTAACATACTCGTATATAAATTCGCCGACAGTTCATTACATTTAATCACAACCTATTGTGGTGCGCTGATCGTGCCCGCCGTTTCTGCGTCCAGCGGATTACGCCGGTAACAAATAGCGTCGCGCAGGCAATACCGGATAGCAATACCAGAATCCGCCCGCCCATCCTCAATGCCTGCCCGGAATGCAACGGCCATTGCCATTGCAGAAACACATTACCACTTTTACCTGTCAACGGGTCGGCGACATGCAGAATTTGGCCGGTGTATTGATCCAGCACAATCTGACACCGCCCCCTGAAAATACCGCCGAAATCAAAATGCCTGGTAAAAACATACACGCCTTCGGCGTCGTTCGGTACCGAAATCAAGTAAAGCTGACCTTCGGGATAATCGATGTCGGCATGCGCCATTGCTGCGTCCAACGAAATAGGGGCAAGACCTGGCTGCAGTGTCGATTTAAGCGACTCCACCGCTGTCGTAACGGAAAATTGATCCACCAGCCAGCGAAACTGTTCGCCGAAATTGAAATAAACACCCGAAATCAACACTGCCAGCAGCACTAGGGCCGAATAAAAGCCAAAAGTTTTGTGCAAATCGAAGTTTAAGCGTTCGGCGCTGGCGCTGCGTTTGATTGTCAGAGCTTGCCGCCATTTTCCGGTCAGCGGCCACCAGACGATCAGTCCGGTCAATACCGAAATAAAAGCTAAAATCCCGATGACACCGACTATCCAACTGCCACCGTCCCAGCCCAGTAAAAGGTCGTAATGCAGTTCGAAGATAAAACCCATGAAACAGTGTTTGAAGATGCTGTCCGCGCTTTGCCAAAGGCGTGTGCCTGTCACTTGTGCGGTATAGGGGTTTACGAACGCATTCAAGACATTTGGTTGCTCAGGCATCGCTGACGGCGCCTCGTAAAAAAGCCTAACTGCCAAGTCGGGACCTTGCGGATAAAACACATAGGAGCGTTTGACTCCCGATGGCATGGCAGCATCTGCCTCCGCCACGATTTCGCTCAAGGGACGGTAGGCGGTTGCGCCTTCCGCTGGTGCTTCCACACGCATCAGTTCTGGATTCAGCCAAGCATCGATTTCCTGCCAGAATACGAGGATGCTGCCGGTCAAGCCGACGATCAATAACACTGCTCCCGCAATCAGACCTAGCCATAAATGAATTTCCAGCCACAGCTTACGGCGAGCTTTGAGGCGCGACAAACGCCTGGATTTACCCGTTGTAGTTGGGTCGCCTAAAGCGCCTACTGTTGGTGATGCTGTTCCATGACAACATTTACCGCGCCAATGTGGCGAGTTGCGAAAAGATGCAACCCAACCGCAGCTGGGTAATAGATAATCCTGGTATCGTTTCATGACATCGTTCCCTTTTACAGGTCATCCAAACCGGAAAACTTCTTTGATCATGCTATTAATATTCCAACCGCAACGAACCCACAACAGTCAAAGGCTCCGCCGGTAAATTTCTTGCCCTGTCACGCAGAATAAAATATTCAGTGTCCGTAACATTGTTGATGTTCACCTGAGCTGTCAAATTGGTAGCGCCGAGCTTATGGGTGTAAGAACCAAACAAATCGAGCCGCGTATACGCACCATCCTGAAAACTGTTCGCGGCATCACCTAAACGTTTGCTGGCCGCATAGACCCCCGCACCTACACTAAATCCTTGTAATGGTGCTTGCTGGAAAGCATACTTTAGCCACGCACTGCCTGAATGTTCAGGTACGTATGGCAAACGGTTGCCTTCATTGCCAGAATTATCTTTGGTGATTCTGGCATCGGTATAGGCGTAAGTCGTAATTAAACTCAGTGCGTCGGTGAGCTGACCAGCAATATCCAGCTCGATGCCCTGACTACGGGCTTCACCGATAGGCACTTGGAAATTAGTGTTGTTCGGATCAGGCGTAAGGACGTTATTTTTAGTCAGGTGATAATAAGCCAGTGTCGAAGTCAGACGGCCATCAAAAAATTCCGTCTTCAACCCGGCCTCGTATTGAGTGGCTAACTGCGGGTCAAACGCCTGTCCTGTTGTTGAGCGGCCATTATTAGCACCGAACGATTCAATAAAGTTGCCATATAGCGATAACCACTTCCAGGGTTGATAAGTAACGCCAACCCTTGGGCTAAAGTTTGTGTTGGTTTCGGCGGTTTTCTCCAGCGGCGTAAAATAAGCGGATTCCTGCGCCACATGCGCCCAATCGTAACGACCGCCCCCCATGATATGCAGCTTGTCATTAAAGAACGCCATTTGATCCTGAAAATAAATGCCATACCAAGTGTCTTCCCTGTCGTTATAGAATCCGCGTTGTTGATTTTTAAACAACTCACGGGGCAAATTATCAAATTGGGCAAGATTCAGGTTTGAAGGGAACACCGGATTAAAAATATCGATAGTGCCGATCAAATCATCCGTCGCATGCTCTACCTGGCGCTGATTAAAAAAATCACCGCCAATCAACACCGAATGGTCAATGCCAAAGGTATCGAATTTTCCGGTAAGATTTACATATACCGTGTGAAGATCGTTCTCATGCTCACCAAACCAGGCAAACCGTTCCAAACTGCGATTATCAGCCTGTAATCCTCCAGCATATGTTTCATTCCATTCTTGATCGTTATGCATGTACACCATGCCGTTTTGTATCTTCCAATCGTCATTGAATTGGTGCGACCAATTGAAATCCACCAATATATTTTCGTGATTATCGTTAAGCCCTGGCGTATCGAATTGGCGGGTAATAGGTATCGGGGCAATTTTGTTGCCAATCGCTGGAATGCCGCTATCGTAAACGCGATCCTCATTCAGGTATTCCACCGTCAAGTTGAATTCAGTGCTATCTATAGGCTTCCAGGTCAAAGTCGGCGCGACAAAAATACGGTCATTAAAACTGTGCTCGCGAAACGAATTGGAATTCAAATAGGAAAGGTCGAAGCGATATAAGAGCGATTCGTCGGCAGTAATCGCTCCAGTCGCATTGGCCTGGGTGCGGTAAAAGTCATAAGAACCGAAGCGCTGTTCAAGAGAATAATAGGGTTCTGCGGAAGCTCGCTTGGTGACAGCATTGATCAAGCCACCGGGTTCGGCTCGACCGTAAAGCGATGAAGCCGGCCCCTTCAATACCTCGACTTGTTGGACGTTCGCAAAATCAAAGTTGAGGTTAGGTATTCTGATGCCATTACGATATTGAAACTGGCCTGCCTCGAATCCTCTAATAATGAAGCTATCGAAACCACCTCCTGCAAAACGCTGTTGTACACCACTGACATTTTTCACTGCATCCTGAAATCTAAACGCCTGCTGATCTTTTAGAACTTCTTGGGTTACTACTTCAATCGACACCGGCGTATCCATAATCGGGGTGTCGGTTTTAGTGGCGGTAGAGCTGTTAGTGACGGTGTAGCTTTTGTTATAAGGATTATTCACATCCTGAACCGCTTCCCCCACCACCGTCACCGCCTTCAGCTCGATGGTATCGGGTGTTTTTGAAACCGATACAGCCTCTTTGGCATTCTTGGCAGGTAGTTTTTTATCCTTTATTTTTTCAGCTGCTATACTAGAATCTGACATTAGCAAAGCTAGTGCCAATGAGGCCGAATACGAAAGGATGTGTTTGGTTTTTTTCATGGTCATCTTCACTCCAAGTAAGGATATTTTTGGTTTAGTAATTGCCCCGTTCCCATGCAACCAAGCACGGCTGATTACAGAAAACAGAAGACAATCCTCTGCCATCAGATCCGTAGGTCATGTTGTGCGCTAGCGGGTTTATGTAACAACCGATACTCGAACAGCTTCGGCAAAGATAGTACCGATCAGATCGATTTCATTGGCCGTCACGATCAAGGAAGGTAAAAAGCGCACCACGCTGCCTTGGCGTCCTCCCAACTCCACAATTAGCCCCCGTTTCAAACATTCCGTCTGGATGCGGCAAGCCAATTTTCGATTGGGCGGATAGACGCCGAGCGCATCCGGCAGGTCAACCGGATTGACTACCTCGACACCGATCATCAGTCCTCGCCCTCTCACATCGCCGATTTGCGGTTTATCTTTTTGAATATTTCGAAGAA
>JABFSH010000021.1 GCA_013140705.1 Methylococcaceae bacterium | reverse complement strand
AATCAACGTATCCTGGCGTTCATCGAGTTTTTTAATGAGACCTTGGCAAAACCGTTTCGATGGACTTATATTGGCAAACCTTTGCTTGCATAGGTTATCGAGTGTATTTCAGAAGCTGGGTACTAGAACAACATATATCCCGTACACGGTAAATAGATCGGATTACAACGCGGTATATTTCGTTAAATCAAAAGCCAAGATCGGGTTTCTTACAGAACCTCTCGACGACGAAACAAGAAGAAGGCTCGAAAGCAACTCGGGTGTTCGTGTCGATGTTGTAGTCGAAGGTACACCAGCCTTTGAGGCCGATATTTTGCCCGGAGACATTCTTGTTTCTTTTAACAGCACGGCTGTAAGGTCTGTTGAACATTACCAAGAATTACTCCAAAGTTACTCTGGTGATTCGGTTGACCTAGTTTTCAATCGTGATGGGCGCATCATCCAAAAGACTGTGGTAGTCCGTAAGCTGTAATCGGTCGGGTAAGAAATTGCACCCTAACAAATCGCTCAACTCGGACGTGCAAAAGCGGCGCTTCGCTCTGCTTTTGCACGCCGGTTAGCTCAAACGTTAGCCAGTCAGAGAATAATAGCGACAATGGTATAGCAGTTGATACAACCTTACGTTAGAATGGAGTTTTCCTACTTGGAGCACGAAATATGACTCAGGCTCTCAACAGTGCAGTTGCAGAAGCAACAAAACTTCCACCCGACGAACAGGATGCTCTTGCTGCCATTCTTCTTGAAGAAATTGCTTCTGAGAAAAGTTGGTCTCAATCATTTGCAAAATCAGAAGGCATTCTTGAAGCGATGGCTACAGAAGCCCTCGCCGAATTTAGGGCTGGTAAAACGAAACCAATTGACAATCTATGAAATCAGAAACGACCGAGAAATTTCGGTTGTTGTTTGCGGCGGCATCATCTGAGCGCCAAATTCGCATAAGGGGTGCGTATCGTCTTTGGAAGGTGAATCCTTCGCACCCTTCACTTCGGTTCAAAAAAGTCCATTCACGTTTGCCAATCTATTCGGCGCGTGTTGATCTTGACTGGCGGGCAGTTGGTATACTTGAAGACAATACCCTCATCTGGTTCTGGGTTGGTCCTCACCAGCAGTATGAGGCATTACTAAAGGCACTGTAGTATTGAGTTGTTCGATAGTTTGGCTGGCTAACATTACGCTCAAGCGGGACGCGCCTTTTCGTGGCGGTTTTGGAGGTTTATATTTTTTCCGGCTTTGGTGGCTTCGTCAGTCTTCTATGAAAGGCACGCCCCTTAGCTTTACGTTAGCCATATGTTGACCGTATCCGCACTCACACCGATCTGGCGCAGCCTTCTGCTCGCAGCCGCGAACCTCATGGCATTGCTCATCTATGCGTTTGGTCTGGTTGCGCCACTCACGCCTTCCGAAGGTTCTCCTTCGCTGGTGGCAATTCTCATGTTCGTGGGCATCCCGGTTGCCATTCTCGCTTGGTGCGTTCGAGCTTGTGACTCGCGCATTGCTGCCCTTTTCTTTGGCCTTCAGCTTGTTGCAGTTCTAGGCTTCGCCGCCTCGCTTCTTTTCCTGCAAGTAGGAGCGTTATATGGCTAACCCTACGCTCAAGTTCGATCCCTTCGGTCGCTGGGACGCGCCTTCGGCGCGCCCCTTAGCTGCACGTTAGGCCCCACTTGCGTGGAACCGAGGGTTGCGGCGATTGAACACTTGATTGAGGAAGCGGAGAAGGTTCTCATGGCGCTTACAGACACGTGGTATCAGGACAAGTTTAAGAAGAAGGTCAAGAAGGGCTTTGCTGGGTTTCCAGTAGCGACCGTCGCCTACTACGGTCCTGATGATCAGCGTGCCACAAAGGTTGCTGTAGGAATTGTTCCGTCTGAAGGCGCTGACGCAGTTGCTCTAGAGCGCTGGTTCAGTGAAGGCATTGACGTACGAAAAAGCGCTGAAGTGTTGAAGGAGATTCTCGACTTCATTGCGGGTCACGACGCAAAGTCTGTCGTTGTTGCGGCGGGAATCCTCGGTTGCCCACATGAGGAAGGAACAGACTATCCTGAAGAGCAAGTCTGTCCTTCGCGTACGTTTTGGTCAAACCGCGATCGGTTCGAGGGGAAAGTAATTCAATGAGCGCGGTGGGGCCTAACGAATAAGGTTAGATTGTGAGAGCAAAGCGAACCACAATCTGAACCGGTTGTTGGACAAGCCCGGTGATAATCGATACAGACTATTAATATAAGAAAATATCTTTTGGGATTTTATAGGTTGCTCGGAAAATCTAAGCCTCATTACCCGAGGGCTGGCAAAAAGCGTTGTCTTGTGCAACACCTTTTGTGAGAGGTGATGATTTAAGCACTCTAGAATAGGCTTCAATCGTCTTAGGCCGGAGTCCTTTGAGTTTCAGGTGTTTAAGATGGCTTTGATAATTCTGCTTGAAAATTAACTCGGGAGATGGCATTGTTTTGTAACCTCATGATTCGTTGTTGAGCGCCCTATTATGATTTAGGGCGGAGGTTACATTTTATCGATTAATCGGGCGGTGGCGCTTTTCTTCGCGTTAGCGGCTTCGTCCAACCATTCGTTCAACCGGAGCAGTGGGCTAAAAAATGATCTTCATCATTATGTTGCGTGCAGTTTGTTTTCTACTTCCATTGGTGTTTCTCACGGGGTGCGCCGTCTCTTCAACCATTGAGATAGCAGACACGAGCAAATCTGAATTTGATGGCGCCATCTACGGCGGCAAGACAAGCTCAATCAATGCCCCGCTTCTTGGTATTGAGAAGCACCGAATATTCCATCAGGGCTCTACTGGCTTTACCTCTGTAGAGACGATCAGAAATAGCGCATTGGAAAGGGCGGAGTTTCTGTGCTCAAAACGACAAGCGTCCTCACTTAATTGAAGAAACCACATCGATGCCACCACATATACTTGGCAACTGGCCACGGATTGAGATCATTTTCTCCTGTGTAACGACCGCCAAGCCGAGTTCAGCCACTGCACCGCAGGATAAATATGATCGCCTTTCGAAGTTGAAGACCCTTCTGGATGCTGGTGCAATCACCCAGCAGGAATACGAAGAAGAGAAGAAAAAGGTTCTTTCAGAATAAGTGCGACCCAACTAACACTTCAACCGGACCCAACTCTGCGGCGTTTGAGTTATACGACCAATTCGGTAAAGCTGTAAGGTTTCGCCGACAGGCAAACCGCCATAAGCAGAGCGGATGGAGTTGATGTTACACGAATTTTTCCAAGTCATGCTCCGTCCGGAATCCATAATCCATAAGAATTGGAGCGCGCCAATACGACGGTTAAATTGTAGTCCGGCAAGGGTGACTTCCCTGCTATACAATTTACCCGCCGTAAGATTAGGCGCCTGCTTGACTACAATTTATATAGGTATAGACTATACCTATACTTATTTTGAGCAGGGGCAGATCATGCAAGCAATCACCACAAAACTATTCAGAAACGGACAAAGCCAAGCGGTTCGCATTCCCAAGCCATTCCAATTCGTCGGAATCGATGAAGTGATGATCCGTAGACAAGGCAATGCCGTTATCATCACGCCTAAACGTAAAAGCTGGGCATCGTTTGCCGAGATGGACAAAGCCGATGCTGATTTCATGGTTTTGCGACCTGAAGTGATAGAAACGACAAGGGTCATTTTTTGATGCTTTACATCCTTGATACCGATACCTGTAGCTATATCATCCGCAAGAATCCGGGCAAGGTACTGGAGGCTATGGATGCCTCTGTCCAGCAAGGACATGAGATTGCCATTTCCGCCATCACCTATGCTGAACTCATGCTGGGGGCGAAACGTTCGGGTAATCCTGCCAAGCATATTGCCCTGATCACTGAGTTTTGCGAACGATTGCATGACATATACGCGTGGGATGCCAGTGCCGCCGAGCAGTTTGCGGATTTGCAAACGCTGTTATTTAACAAGGGGATGCCGATTGGTGCAAACGATACTCTGATCGCCGCCCATGTTCTGAGCCTGGGAGCAACCCTGGTTACGAACAATACCAAGCATTTCACTAAAGTTCCGGCACTGAGTATAGTTAATTGGACAGGTTCCGGTTCTGAGGAAGAAGCCGCAACTCATAATACATAAAGGTCGTGGCTGATGGTATGGACTTCTCCCCTTCCAACGGCATCTCGACAGCGTATTGCTACATGATAGGCTTCGTTGTGGCGTTACATTGCTTCAAAATCCGGCGCCGGAATCAAATTATGATTTTCATTTGCGCCAATCAAAAAAAAGGCCGAAACCCAAGGAGTTCGGCCTTTTTAAGTAAATCAAATAATTAGCTTAAGCCATGGATTTTACTTTTAGATTTAATCTGCTTTTGCTTCGTGATGCTTTATTTTTATGAATAATACCTTTATTGACTGCAGAATCAATAATGGGTACAGCCGTTTGAAATGCGGCTTGAGCTTTTTCTTTATCCCCGGTGTTAACGGCGGCGATTACTTTTTTAATGAAGGTTCGCAAGTTGCTACGTTGACCTGCGTTGCGAATACGGCTTTTTTCCGCTTGTTTCGCGCGTTTTTTAGCTTGTGCTGTATTAGCCATGGATTCTCAATTTTTTCTATGTGAGTTAAATAGACCCAATATTATCAATTTAAATGATACTATTGTCAATTTTTAATAACGCACTAGGATAGTCTTTGGCAAGGCAGTTATTTAAATCGTCATTGATTGTTGCCTCAATGACCTTGATTTCACGTATCTTGGGTTTTGTCAGAGATATGCTGATTGCCCGAATTTTCGGCGTTGATCTCGCGACTGATGCATTTTTTGTTGCATTCAAAATACCCAATTTTTTGCGGCGATTGTTTGTGGAGGGTGCTTTTGCTCATGCCTTTGTGTCGGTACTATCGGAGTATAAAACACAGAGTAGTCAGGCCGTATTAAAGCTGTTTGTTGACAGGACATCGGGCACTCTGGCGGTCATTTTGTTGCTGGTTTCCCTGGTGGGTGTTTTAGTGGCGCCTGTGCTTATTTTGCTTTTGGCCCCCGGCTTCTCCTGGCAGGGTGAGCAGCATGAGTTGGCCGTACTGATGTTGCAGATTACTTTTCCGTATTTGTTTTTTATCGGCATCGTTGCTTTTTTCGGCAGTATTCTCAATGCTTATGGCAGATTTGCGGTGCCGGCCATAACGCCGGCCATTCTCAATATTTGCATGATTGCTGCCGCGATCGGTTTGGCTCCATTAATGCAGAAGCCAGTGGTGGCGCTGGCTTGGGGTGTTTTTGCGGCGGGTTTGTTCCAAGTCTTGTTTCAGTTGCCGGCATTGATAAGATTGGGGTTGTTGCCAAGTTTCAGGTTAGGTTTTTACGATCCCGGTGTCAGACGCGCGTTGCAATTAATGTTGCCGGCAATATTCAGTGTTTCAGTCACGCAGATTAATTTATTGCTGGATACTCTGGTGGCATCCTTCCTGACTGTGGGCAGCGTGTCATGGCTTTATTACTCGGATCGCTTAGTGGAATTTCCGTTGGGTATTTTAGGGGTTGCGCTGGCAACCGTTATTTTGCCGGGCTTGGCCAAAAGCCATGTAGCGCAGGATTCGATTGCCTTTTCCGCTGCGCTGGATTGGGGGTTGCGCCTGGTTTTTCTGGTGGGTGTGCCGGCTACGCTCGGCTTGTTGTTGCTCGCTGAGCCGATGTTATCAACATTGTTTCAATACAAGGAATTTAGCGTTAGCGATGTGCATATGGCAGGCAAAAGCTTGAGAGCTTATGCGATTGGCTTGCTGGCTTTCATCATGATCAAGATCCTGGTATCCGGATTCACATCGCGGCAGGACATGCAGACACCCGTGCGCTACGGTGTTTATGCCATGATAGTCAGTCTCGCATTAAACGTGCTGCTGGTTTTTCCATTGGCTCATGCCGGATTGGCGTTGGCTACATCGTTAGCCGCATTTTTTAATGCGGCTTTATTGCTGAGCAAGTTGTTGCGAGAAAGAATTTATCAGCCAGGCCATGGCTGGAGGTTGTTCTTGTTTCGGATAGCCTTTGCCAGTGCAGTGATGTCAGCCTGTTTGTATTACTTTGTTGATGCGGATTGGTGGAAGCACTGGAGTGCAAAAGATAGAGTTATCAACATATTGAAGTGGATTTTTAGTGGCGTGATTGTTTACTTGGCGACTTTGTTGTTGACAGGGCTAAGACCAAGGCATTTAATCCATACGCATGGTAAAATAGAAAATTTTTAAATTGTAGATCATGCGTTTAATTAGAGGACTGTCGCATTTAGAACCATTTGTGGACGGCTGTGTTCTGACAATAGGTAACTTTGACGGACTGCATTTGGGTCATAAAACGGTCATCAATAAGCTTGCCGAGCGCGGTAAATCGCTTGATTTGCCGGTCGTCGTCATGATTTTTGAACCTCAGCCGCTGGAATATTTTCTCGCTGAAAATGCGCCATCCAGGCTTATGCGGCTACGGGAGAAAGTTATCCAGTTTGCCAGCCTGCCGGTAGACCATTTGCTCATCATGAGTTTTAATCGCGAGTTCGCCAATTATGACGCCGAGCAGTTTATTGATGATGTCCTGATTAAGAAACTCAATGTTAAGCATTTGGTGATCGGCGATGACTTTCATTTTGGTAAAGCCAGACGCGGCAATTTTGCGATGCTGAAGGAAAAGGGCGAACAGTTTGGTTTTAATGTAGAGGATACCGGTTCTTTTCAATTATCGGGCTTACGCATCAGCAGCACGCTGATCAGGGATGCGCTCAATGCGGGTAATCTGGCGCAGGCAGAAAGCATGCTGGGACACTGTTACTCGGTTTGTGGTCGCGTTGCACATGGCGATAAGCGCGGTAGAACCATTGGTTTTCCTACCGCCAATATCAGAATGTTTAGAAAAAATACTCCCGTCAATGGCGTGTTTGCCGTTACCATGACAGGAATTGATGACCTGGAAGTCGAAGGCATCGCAAATGTGGGCATCAGACCTACGGTGGATGGTGCTTCCAAGGTAATTCTTGAGACGCACTTGTTCGATTTTGATAGGGAAATATATGGACGTTACGTGGAAATTCATTTCAAGCATAAGATTCGAGATGAAAAACGCTTTGACTCACTGGACGAGTTAAAAAAACAGATTGCCAAAGATATCATTGAGACTAAAAAAATTTTTGCCGAGTTAAAACGTTTATGACCATGGATTATAAAAAAACACTGAATTTACCTAACACAGCGTTTCCGATGAAAGGCAATCTGGCGCAACGTGAACCGGAACGATTAAAAAAATGGCAGGAAGCCGATCTGTATAAAAAAATCAGGCAGAAATTTGCCGGAAAACCCAAATTCATTCTGCATGATGGCCCCCCGTATGCCAACGGAGAAATCCATATTGGCCATGCCGTCAACAAAGTGCTGAAAGACATCATCATCAAATCAAAATCACTCAGCGGTTTTGATGCGCCTTACGTACCGGGTTGGGATTGCCACGGTTTACCGATTGAGTTGATGGTCGAGAAAAAAATCGGCAAGGCCAATGTTAAAGTATCGGCGGCCGATTTCCGTAAAGCCTGTCGTGATTACGCCGGTAAACAGGTTAACGTACAAAAAGAAGCATTTGTTCGTTTGGGTATTTTAGGCGAATGGGATAATCCTTATTTGACGATGGATTATGCTTTTGAAGCCGACATTGTTCGGTCTTTGGGAAAAATCAGTCAGAAAGGACATATCACCAAGGGGGCAAAACCTGTGCACTGGTGTACTGATTGCGGTTCTGCATTGGCCGAGGCTGAAGTCGAATATGAGGACAAACATTCTCCGGCGATTGATGTTCGTTTTCAGGTGGTTGACCAAACCCGTTTTTTAAGTGTTTGTCATCATGCCCCGGAACATGAAGGACAAGGCCCTTTGTCCGTTGTTATCTGGACGACTACACCATGGACATTGCCGGCCAACCAGGGTGTCGCGTTAAATCCGGACCTGGATTACTCGGTAGTTCAATGCGAAAAGGATGGCAAAAAAGAACGTCTGGTTGTTGCTGAAGCGCTGCTTAAAGATGCGATGTTGCGCTATGACATCGACAATTATCATGTGATCGCTTATTGCAAGGGATCGGCTTTAGAACATCAGTTATTACAACATCCTTTTTATGATCGGCAAGTGCCAATAATCCTGGGTGATCATGTCACGACTGAAGCCGGTACCGGTGCAGTCCATACCGCACCGGGACACGGACAGGATGACTATATCGTCGGACTGAAATACGGTTTGCCGGTTGATAACCCGGTGGGTAATGACGGTGTTTTTTTGCCGGCTACCGAACTGTTTGCCGGTGAGCATGTGTTTAATGCCAATAAGAAAGTCTTGGAAGTGCTGGAAGCCAACGGCAAGCTGTTGCATCATCAAGCCATCCTGCATAGCTATCCGCATTGCTGGCGTCATAAGACGCCGATTATATTCAGAGCCACGCCGCAGTGGTTTATTTCGATGGAAAAAAACAAATTGCGCGAACGGGCCTTGAATGAAGTCAAACGCGTAGTCTGGATTCCTGATTGGGGTCAAGCGCGCATTGAAAGCATGATGGAAGGCCGCCCGGACTGGTGTATTTCGCGGCAACGGACTTGGGGTGTGCCGATTACCTTTTTTATACATAAGGAAACCGGCGAACTTCACCCCCGCAATGAAGAATTAATTGAACAAGTGGCCAAGCGTATCGAGCAAAAAGGTATCGATGCCTGGTTTGAACTGGATGCCGCCGAATTGCTGGGTGAAGAAGCCCTTTGCTATGAAAAAAGCTCCGATACGCTGGATGTGTGGTTTGATTCCGGCGTGACTCACGCCTGTGTATTGGATAAGCGCCAGGAACTGGTTTTTCCGGCTGATTTATATCTGGAAGGCTCTGACCAGCATCGCGGCTGGTTTCAATCGTCGTTGCTGGCGTCGACCGCCATGAACGGTGTGGCACCGTACAAAGCCGTTTTGACGCACGGATTTACCGTGGATGCTGAAGGCAAAAAGATGTCCAAATCAAAAGGCAATGTGGTGGCGCCACAGTCAGTCATGAAAGATTTGGGTGCCGATATTCTGCGTCTTTGGGTGGCCTCCACGGATTATCGCGGCGAAATGACGGTTTCCAATGAAATATTGAGCCGGACATCGGATGGTTATCGTCGACTTCGAAATACCGCGCGCTTCCTGTTATCCAATCTGGATGATTTTGACCCGGCCCTGCATTTAATCGAAGCCGATCGACTTTTAGCTCTGGATCGCTGGGTTGTTGACAGGGCTTACGCACTGCAGGACGACATTAAAGCGGCTTACGACTCGTATCAATTTCAGCAGATCTATCAGAAAGTCCATCATTTTTGTGTGATCGATCTGGGTGGTTTTTATCTGGATATTATAAAAGACCGCCAATATACGGCCAAAACAGACGGATTGGCTCGACGTTCGGCGCAGTCAGCTATGTATCACGTTCTTGAAGCATTAACCCGCTGGCTGGCGCCGATTATCAGTTATACCGCCGACGAAATCTGGAATTATCTGCCTGGAGAACGTAGCGAGTCGGTATTTTTGGAAACCTGGTATACCGGTTTGTTTAAGCTGGATGCCGGTTCAGAACTGACGCGTGAATTTTGGCAGAAAGTCATGAATGTCAGGGCGGCAGTCAGCAAAGAATTGGAGAAGAGCCGGGCCAAAGGTGATATCGGTGCTGCTTTGAATGCGGAAGTCGAACTCTATTGCAATACCGACTATTTTGATGTGCTCAACAAGCTGGCGGGCGAGCTTCATTTTATTTTTATGACGTCCAATGCCTCGGTGATGGCTGAACAATTCACTGCGGATGACGCGATTCAGACCGAATTGGAAGGGGTTAAATTAAAAGTGATTATTTCCGAGCATAAAAAATGTTTGCGATGCTGGCATCAACGATATGATGTGGGTGAGCACGAAGAGCATCCGGAACTCTGCGGCCGCTGTGTTGAAAATGTTGTGGCTGATGGCGAACATCGCCAATTCGCGTGATTTGATATGTTGAAATGGCTATGGTTGTCATTTTTGGCGCTGATACTGGATCAGTGGAGCAAGTACATCGTTGATAGTGCGATGCAGCTCTATCAATCCATTCCGATCATTCCTTGCTTTAATCTCACTTATGTCCACAACACGGGGGCGGCATTCAGTTTTTTGAGTCAAGCTGGCGGTTGGCAGCGATGGTTTTTTGCAGTTCTGGCGTTGACCGTTAGCATTGGTATCACCATTTGGCTGGCTCGTCTCAAAAAACATGAGACCTTGCTCGCAGTGGCGTTATCCCTGGTGTTAGGGGGGGCAGTCGGTAATTTGATCGACAGATTGATGTACGGCTACGTGATCGATTTTCTGGATGTTTATTATCAGGATTGGCACTGGCCTGCGTTTAATATTGCCGACTCATCGATTACCCTCGGTGTTATTTTGATGCTGGCTGAGTCCTTCGGGTTGGGGCATTCTAAAAATCCGGAATAAAAAGATGATTACTCGTTGATTGACACGATGATCACTGTTTTAAAAATCAATTTAATAATAAATAAAGCTTTTTCCAGTCAAATGATGCACCGGGGTCGGTTTTCCGACCGGGTGCAATGTCGCAATGTCCAGTGATGCGCTGTCTTGATAGTTTGGGATAAACGGCTAGCAATGCGTTGATTACTTTTGCAAGTTGTTCATATTGCGTGGTTGTATAGTCAGTGCATTCAGTACCCTCAAGTTCTATACCGATAGAAAAGTCATTGCACCGTTCACGACCCTGATAATCCGATTTACCTGCATGCCAGGCGCGCTTGTCGAAGGGCACATACTGGATGATCTGTCCGGTGCGTTTTATTAGTAGGTGTGAAGAAACTTTCAGTTGATGAATTTGTTCGAAATAGGCGTGTTCATTGGGATTGAGCGCGTTGGTAAATAGCTGGCTTATATGATCGTTATCAAACTCGCCTGGAGGCAAACTGATACAATGAATGACGATTAATGAAATATCGGTAGGATCGGGTCGGTCATCAAAATTGGGTGAAGATAACCAGGTGGCATTGGTTAAATGATTGCTGTTAATCGACATGGCTTCAACGAGGTGTTATTAACATAGGGGAAAATTGACTATTATACCCAACACTGAAGCTATAAATCAGGATGAGGGTTTATTACTACTAAAAGACAATTTGCTAAATGTCCGTCTTGGTATAATCTTTAAAGTAGCAAATCATCCATTTCTCCTTGCCGCCCATCCGTGTGTTTAGCTGAAGCATCGCAGAAACAATCAACAAAAAATCACTAACGCTCCTTTACTTGTGAGCATTAACAGAAACATAGGACAATCTTGTGATTCACACAGTCATCAAACATCCATTAAAACTGGTTTTAGTGCTACTCATGTCAGGATGCGCCAGTAGTGTCGGTCATCAGGAGGCTTATTCGGCTAGATCGAAACCTCTGCCTCAACAGCAACGCGTTCTACCGCCCGCCAATCAGCCGATACCCAGCAATCAAAATTATGCCGACAGTGTGACAGTTTTGCCGCTTACTAATGATTATTCCGCGCAAACATTAACCGGAACCTATGCCAATTCATTCGCCGTCCACAACTTTATTCAGTACATGGTCAATAAATATGGTTTTTCAGAATCTTATCTGAATGGCTTGTTTTCTCAGGCCAATCGTCTGGAATCCGTTATTCAGCTGGAAAATCCTTTGCCATCCTATGGACCGGCCAAGCCGCGTTTGGGTAGTTGGTCGCGTTATCGGAGCAAATTTCTTACTGAGGCGCATATTAAAAACGGTGTCGAGTTCTGGATGAATAATGATGAAGCAATAAAGAAGGCCAGTCAGCTTTATCATGTGGATCCGGAGTATGTAGTTGCCATTATTGGTGTAGAAACCTATTTTGGTCGAAATATTGGCAAAACCTGTATTTTTGATGCCTTGACCACGTTGGCATTTGATACGCAAAGACGCTCTAAATTTTTTACTACGGAACTGGAAAATTTTTTGTTGATGACTCGCGAGGAAGGCTTTGAGCCTCGACAACCCGTTGGATCGTGGGCAGGTGCGATGGGCTTGGGGCAATTCATGCCCAGCAGTTTTCGTCGACTGGCGGTTGACTTCAACCATGACGGACGCCGAGACCTATGGCATCAACAGGATGCCATAGGCAGTGTGGCGCATTATTTTTCACGTAGCGGTTGGCGCTATAAAGGTCCGGTCGCACAACAAACCGGCAGGTCGTATGATGCGTCAATTATCGATTTGAGCACCTATTCGGGTGATGAATATTGGCGCATTTATCCGAACTTTAAAGTCATCAAAAGCTACAACAACAGCAATAAGTACGCCATGGCTGTACATCAGCTGGCGAAAGCCATCAAGCATCAGTATTTTGCTGTCGCATATAATAACAGATCCTATCCTGTTACTCAGCGCCTGAATCCATGACCCAGTCAGTATCCGATGCAGAAATAAAGCTATTTCTCGAGGAAGATATAGGCTCTGGTGATCTCACTGCCGATATTATTCCGGTCACCTTAATGGCTGAAGCTGAGGTCATGACTCGCGAAGCAATGGTGCTTTGTGGCCAAGCCTGGTTTGATGCGGTTTTTTACCATCTCGATACGGGCATTACCCAGACCTGGTTGGTTGATGAAGGTAATTTTGTCGAGGCCGATACGCCTTTGTGCCGCGTCAGAGGATCAGCCCGAAACCTGTTGACGGGCGAGCGTACGGCATTGAATTTATTGCAGACCTTATCGGCCACGGCCACTGTTGCCAGGCAATATGCAGAAGCGGTCGAAGGGACGGGTTGCAAAATTCTGGACACACGAAAAACCATTCCCGGATTAAGAAAAGCCCAGAAATATGCGGTTGTCTGCGGCGGTTGTTATAACCATCGGATTGGTTTATACGACGGTGTTTTAATCAAGGAGAATCACATCATGGCGGCCGGTTCGATTGCGGCGGCGGTGCGTACTGCACGAGAAAAATCTTCTGCCCCGGTAGAAATCGAGGTTGAGTCAATACAGGAATTAACGGAAGCATTGGCTGCCAAACCGGATCGGATTATGCTGGATAATTTTACGCTGGCCGACATGCGGACGGCTGTTAGGCTGACAAATGGTGCTGCAGAACTTGAAGCATCCGGTAATATTGATCTGAGCACTTGTCGAGCCGTGGCGGAGACGGGCGTGGATTTTATTTCGATTGGTGCCTTGACCAAACATGTACAGGCGCTTGATTTGTCGATGCGGATAAAATTGGTAGCATCATGATCGAACACCCCGAACGCATGTTGCAATTCATCAGTCATGGCGTTTATGTCATCGGCGTGAGCGATGGCGCGCATCAAAATGCCTTCACAGCCGCCTGGGTGATGCAAGTGTCTTTTGATCCCATGTTGCTGGCCTTTAGCATAAATCCTGAACATTACTCGTATCAGCTACTGCTAGCTGGCGGGATTTGTAGTGTTAATGTGTTGGGGCAGGATCACTATTCGCTCGCTGAGCACTTTGGCCGCTCAGGGCTAAGCAACAAAATGGCTGGTTTCGAATGGCGTTATGGTAAATCTGGCGCGCCTGTTTTACTGAACAGCCTAGCCTATTTTGATTGTGAGGTCAGTCATTATGCCGAGGCTGGCGATCATAAAATTGCAGTCTGCAAAATCATCGATGCCGCGCAACTGAATGCTGGTCTGCCTCTATTATACAGTCAGACCGGCGGTATGGATGGCAGCAGCGAGATATACAAAAAATAAACTTGAAGCAAATAGATTGCATTCTTGTCATCGATAAAATATCTTGGCTCAATATGGATTTATTAATAAAACATCAATTCTCCAAAACACAGAATGGATAGACCAATACAAAGTTTATGATTCATATGCTTATGGAGAACGAGGGGCTTTTCCGTATCTAGTTATTGGCAAGCCTTTTTTAGGCGAACCAAATACTTGCTGCACTGAAACCTATTTATTAATTGGTCCATTTGATTCCGCTGAAAAATGTCTCAATGTAATCACTTACATGAGAACAAAGTTTTTCAGGTTCTTGGTTTTGCTAAAGAAAAATACCCAACATGCCACAAGTAAAGTTTATTCCCTAGTCCCAATCCAAAATTTTGATGAAACTTGGACTGACGAAAAACTCTATAAAAAATATGGACTAACCGAAGAAGAAATCGCCTTTATCGAGTCCATGATCCGCCCCATGGAACTGGATAATCAATAACCCCAAAGCCATTTAGTTTTATGAGCAAGGGCGAAATCATCCTCTACCAAAACCAGGCGGGCAGTATTAAGCTGGATGTCCGGCTTGAGGACGAAACCGTTTGGCTAACCCAAGAGCAAATGGCGGTGTTGTTTGGCAAAACAAAACGCACCATCAGTGAACATACGAAAAACATATATGATGAAGGCGAATTAGAAATAGGTTCAACTGTTCGGAATTTCCGAACAGTTCGAATGGAAGGCAACCGGGAAGTCGGCTGAGCAGTTTTTGGAAGCGTCGTTTGACTTTTCACCGACTCAACTTAACGGTTACACCGTTTGAATGACCGGGGCGTGTTCGCTCGCCCCCTATTGCCTATTCGGTTAAAATATAACAATATGCTATATTGTGCCCATGTATAGTATCACTTACCGAAAATCTGCCGCCAAAGCCTTGACCAAGTTACCGTCAGAGGTGTCAGCCCGTTTCGTTGCCGGATTCCAAAAACTGGCAAGCGGTGAAACCGAAGGGCTGGACATCAAAAAATTAACCGGAAGGGCTGGCTTTAGGCTCAGGATTGGCGGCTTCCGCACCCTGTATCGGATTGAGGAAGAACAGTTGGTTATTGAAGTGGTGGCTATCGGCAACCGGGGAGACATTTACAAATGAAAGCGCAATTTATCGAAAGCAACGGAAAACGTGAATACGCGGTGATTCCGGTTGCAGATTACGAAGATCTGCTGGACAAGGCCGAGATGCTGGATGACATCAAGGCTTTTGATTCCGCCATTGCCGGCGATGACGAGCTGATCCCTGGTGCCGTCGTTAATCGTTTACTGGCGGGCGAGAACAAGATCAAGGTTTGGCGTGAGCACCGGGGATTTACCCAAACTCAATTGGCAGAGCAGGCAGACATCGCTCAAGCGACTGTCGGGCAACTGGAAACCGGCGCCCGTACAGGCAGTTTGGGTGTTTTAAAAAAAATTGCACGTATTTTACGGGTGGATTTGGACGATTTGGTCGAACCGTAAGAACGTAAGAGTTACTGGAGTTGCAGATTCTCGTCAACAATGTACTAACTTAGCAAGTCTGCCGAAGGCAGACAGTTCTAAAGTGTGGTGTGTCGGAAAAGCCGACATACCACCCGACACGGTGTAATGGCGGGAAAACACAGGAAACATCTGCTCATCATTACAACCTCGATGCCATCATTTCGGATGGCTACCGGGTAAAGTCACCGCAAGGTGCGCAGTTTCATATTTGGGCAACCTCAAAGATATTAAAACAGTAAAAGAACATCCCTTTTTTTCCGCCTCGCCCAGAAGCGAACCCGACCATTTATGCTTATGAGGATACCCATCCGCAATACGCAGGTTTGTTGAAAGTGGGCTTCACCAACAATGACGTACAGAAACGGGTAGCCCAACAATATCCAACGCTCAGGCTAGGGGAATTGCCTTACCGAATTGTTCTGGAAGAATCCGCCATGCGGAACGATGGTAGCGCCTTTATCGACCGCGACATCCATCGTTATTTAAGACAGCAAGGTATCAGTAATCCCGAAGGCGAGTGGTTTCACTGCAAGGTTGCGCAAGTTAAAGCGGCGATTCTGGCCGTCAAAAGCGGCGAAATAATTGAAGGCAATCGTTCGCTGAATTTCGGTATGCGGCCGGAACAAGCCGAAGCCGTGGATAAGACCATCAATTACTTCAACAGCTTCAAGAAAGAAAATCCGAATAAAACGCCGCATTTTCTGTGGAACGCCAAGATGCGTTTCGGCAAGACCTTTGCCACCTACCAACTGGCTAAAAAGCGGGACTGGAAAAAATTGCTGGTGCTGACCTTTAAACCCGCCGTGCAAAGCGCATGGGAAGAGGATTTACGGACGCATGTCGATTTTGCCGGTTGGCAATTTATTTCCCCGGATAGTGAATTGACTTTTGAAAATGCGGATAAAAACAAACCGATTGTTTGTTTCGGCTCGTTTCAGGATTATCTGGGGAAGAACCTTAGCACAGGCGGGATTAAAACCAAGAACGAGTGGGTACATGCCACTAATTGGGATTGCGTGGTGCTGGACGAATACCATTACGGCGCGTGGCGCGAAAACGCCAAGGAATTGTTTGAAGCGGAAGGCAAAAAAGAACTGGAATTTGGTGAAGGCGAAGGCATTGACTACTTTGACGAAAGCATTATGCCGATCACGACCCATGCTTACCTGTATTTGTCCGGTACGCCGTTTAGGGCGATAGCATCCGGCGAATTTATCGAAGAACAAATCTATAACTGGACTTATTCCGATGAACAACGTGCAAAGGAGAATTGGCAGGGTGGGGATAACCCCTATGCGTCATTGCCGCGTATGGTAATGCTGACCTACCAGTTACCGGATTCCATCCGCGAAATCGCTATGAAAGGCGAATTCAGTGAGTTCGATTTGAATGTGTTCTTTGCCGCCGAAGGCAGCGGAAATTCGGCAAAATTCAAATATGAAAACGAAGTGCAGAAATGGCTGGATTTGATCCGCGGTTCTTTTGCCGAAACCTCGATTGATAATTTGAAACTGGGCGCTAAAAAGCCGCCGCTGCCGTTTTCCCATGCGCCGTTATTGAATGTGTTGCTGCATACCTTTTGGTTTTTGCCGAGCGTGGCATCCTGTTTTGCCATGAAAAATCTGCTGGCGCAAAGAGTAAACAAGTTTTACCACGATTATGACGTGGTGGCGGCTGGCACCAGCGCAGGCACTGGCGTTGATGCACTTGTCCCGGTGTTGAAGGCGATGGACAATCCCTTGCACAACAAAACGATAACGTTATCCTGCGGAAAATTAACGACCGGTGTTTCCGTAAAACCCTGGACGGGGATTTTTATGCTACGGAATTCATCCAGCCCCGAGACATATTTTCAGGCGGCTTTCCGGGTGCAAACGCCGTGGACAGTAAAAAACCCGGATAACCTAAACCCAAACCAGGAAGAAATCATCAAGCAAGAATGTTATGTGTTCGACTTTGCGCCCGATAGGGCATTGAGACAAATCGCCGATTACAGTTGCCGTTTAAACGTGAATAACGACAATCCGGAAAAGAAAGTGGAAGAATTCATCCATTTCCTGCCGGTTCTGGCTTATGACGGCAGTTCCATGAAACAGATCGACGCCGCCGGCATTTTGGACATCGCCATGAGCGGCACGACGGCAACTTTACTGGCAAGACGCTGGGAAAGCGCCTTGCTGGTGAATGCGGACAATAATACCTTGCAACACTTGATGAATAGCCCGGATGCGATGGCGGCCTTGATGAGCATTGAGGGTTTCCGTACGCTGAATCAGGACATCGAAGCCATCATCAACAAATCGGAAGCGGTCAAAAAAGCCAAGAAAGAGGCCAACGATAAGGATTTAAGTGAAAAAGAGAAAAAGGAGCTGACCGAACAGGAAAAGGAATACAAAAGCTTACGCAAACAAATCCAGGAAAAATTAATCAAGTTTGCTACCCGCATTCCTGTGTTTATGTACCTGACCGACTACCGTGAAAGATGCTTGAGAGATGTCATCACTCAACTTGAACCCGGTTTATTCAAAAAAGTAACCGGATTATCAGTTAAAGACTTTGAACTACTGGTAAGCCTGGGTGTTTTTAATAGCGCATTGATGAACGATGCGGTCTATAAATTCAAACGGTATGAAGACGCCAGTTTGGAATACATAGGAATAAATAAACACGAAGACGAAGATGTTGGTTTGTATGACACTGTTTTAAGCGCAAGGGATTATCAGGACAGTTTTGAGAATGTATCAATTTAAGGTAATGTCTTTTATTTTAGCCGGCTGAATTGGTGCGCCAAATACAGAAGTTGATGCGATTCGAGGCATGTCATATTTGGGAGCTAAAAAACTATTCGTTATAGGACGGTATTTTCAATCATACAGTTAGTATCTTATTCAACAATCCCGAGTTTCAGATTTACTAAAATAAGCAATTAAAGCCAAGATTCAAACTGACTGTACATGTTCACCAGCAAAATCTTCATTTAAAAAATCGAGAATTTCCTGTTCATCGTTAAAATTTCCATAAGCCAGCAAAAGCTTGGCATATGCGCATTCCAGAGACATATTCCAGATCATTGTCGCACCTTCATTGATCAGTGCTCGGGTACTCTCGTAGGCATTATCGGATTTGATGGCAGGTGCCATATAAACCTTGATACCCTGTTCACGGCAGCGTTGAATAAAATTGAGGAGTGACAGATTATCTCCCCATTGCGTTGAGGAACAGGCAGTGCCTGAATGATATAAGTCATGCAGCACGACATCGATCGATTTTAGATTAAAATACGAATAGTCCAAACCCGGATATGGTTTTATTAATAAAATACGCTGGGAAAAAGCGGCTTTTAATCGGTTGGTGTTTGATGGCTCGGGCAGTGAGTTTAATAGCGAAAATTGATGATTCTCAAACTGCATATAACTTCGATTTTGAACACTATAAAAATCACCACTTAATTGCGGGGAAGCCGCCAGTCTCGTTCCGCTATGAAGCTGAGTCGCCTGCTGGGGATTGCGATACGGAACAAAAATTCCACCCTGATGCTGTTGCAAAATAAATTCGATGGCACAAATAAAATTATCCAGACCGTTGGCATTTGGATTGTCCAGAGGGTAATTACTTGAAACTAAAAGTATGGGCACTTCGGTCGTTGCGAAATAAAAACTTAATGCAGCTGCCGTAAAAGCCAATGTGTCCGTGCCATGGGTAATGATGATGCCGTCGTACTGGCCGTTATTTTCAGTTTCGATCGCCTTGATCAGTAGTGACCAAGCCGAAGGGGCAAGATTTTCACTTAAAATTTGCAGCGGCCGAATCGTTTTGAACCGAATGGATTGTTGCGTTTTGTAGCGATGCTGAAATAACGCGAGCAATTTGGACGGTGCGTCAGTCGATGTGTTGATATTTCCGTCTGTGGCCGTCGAACCTATCGTTCCGCCGGTAAAGACGACAAGAATATTTTTCATGTATGATGCTGTTTAACCATTAATATTTTGAAAGCATAACAAAGCAATTCTTTCATTCAAATGAAAATATCACTGATCGTTGCAATGGCGAGTAATCGAGCGATTGGCCTCAAAAATCAAATGCCCTGGCATTTACCGGCTGATCTGAAGCGCTTTAAAAAAATTACCTTGGGTTTTCCGATTGTCATGGGAAGAAAAACCTTTGAGTCTATTGGCAGACCACTGCCGGGCAGAACCAATATTATCATCAGCAGAAACCCGAGTTACAAACCGGAGGGTTGTTGCATGGCCAGTGATATCCATTCGGCGCTAGCGATAGCTTGTCAAAATGCCGAAAACATTTTTGTGATTGGCGGTTCAACCTTATATAAAGCCTTATTGCCGCTTGCTGATACATTGTATATCACGCAAATTCATGAATCGTTTAACGGCGATACGTTTTTCCCTGTAATCAGTCCAGATGATTGGACTGAAACAGAGCGTGAAGACATTGATGATGATCCCGCGGTTTCATTTAGCTATAGTTTTTTGACAATGGAAAAGATGCCTTAAACAGCCAAGTTACAAAAATTGTCAAAGCCGATTTAAAAACAGTTAAAATGATCGGCTTTTATGGCGTTTTCTGAGAGCAAAAGCTTGGTAGCTAGCATGCAAACTAAATATAACACCGATGACTTAAGAATTTGTGCGACGAGAGAAGTGATTGCACCAGTTCAGGTCCATGATGAAATGCCGATTACAGAAGCGGCTGCACAAACCACACTCAAGGCGAGGGCAGAGATACATAAAATTTTGACCGGCGAGGATGATCGTTTACTGGTTGTCGTCGGCCCTTGCTCAATTCATGATCCCAAGGCGGCTCAGGAATATGCGCAGTTGCTTAAAAAAGTTAAAGATGAATTGCAGGGCGATTTATTGATAGTTATGCGGGTTTATTTTGAAAAGCCTCGCACGACAGTTGGCTGGAAGGGCCTGATTAATGATCCTGATATCGATTCCAGTTTTAATATTAACAAGGGTCTTCGTATAGCCAGAAAGTTGTTGGTTGATTTAAATACTTTAGGTATGCCGTCAGCGACAGAATATCTGGATTTAATTACACCTCAATATATTTCGGATCTGATTTCGTGGGGTGCCATTGGCGCCAGAACAACTGAAAGTCAAGGGCATCGTGAATTAGCCTCTGGCGTGTCGTGTCCTATTGGCTTTAAAAATTCGACAGACGGAACCATCAAAATTGCCATTGATGCAATTGGCGCGGCAATGAGTCCGCACCACTTTTTGTCACTGACCAAAGCAGGGCATTCGGCCATTTTTTCCACAACAGGTAATGAAGACGTTCATATTATTTTACGCGGTGGTAATGATCGCCCGAATTATGATGCTGTCAGTGTCGAACAGGTTGCCGAGGGGCTGGTTAAAGCTCAGCTAAGGCCCAATATCATGATTGACTTTAGCCATGCCAATAGCCTGAAACAATGTCAACGACAGTTGATCGTCGGTGAGGATGTGGCTGAGCAAATCGCTAATGGTGATCGCAGGATTATGGGGGTCATGATTGAGAGTCACCTGAAAGCAGGGAGTCAGAAAGTGATTGAAGGCCAGCAATTGGCGTACGGACAGAGTATTACGGATGCCTGTTTATCATGGGATGACACAGTACCGCTCTTACAGGATCTTGCTGCAGCTGTACAGGATCGTCGTGCCATAATTAAAAGTCGGGGCTTGAGCGCATGATTATTTATGTCAATGGTGAAGCTCGTGAATACACTGAAAACCATCAAGTGGCTGACGTAATTGCGGATTTGAATCTCACCGGTAAGAAAATTGCCGTTGAATTGAATAAGGAAATTTTGCCCTACGATCAATATGGCCTACGCTTGTTGAAGGCAGATGATCGCTTGGAAATCGTGCATGCCATCGGCGGAGGACAAGAGGACGCCTTTGTGATTGCGGGTGTCACTTATCACTCAAGATTGCTCGTTGGCACAGGTAAATATAAGGATATTGAAGAGACCAGACTGGCTACGGAAGCGAGCGGGGCTGAAATTGTGACGGTTGCCATACGTCGAACCAATATTGGACAATCACCGGGCGAACCCAATCTATTGGATGTTTTGTCTCCGGATAAATATACCATTTTGCCTAATACCGCCGGTTGTTATACGGCCGAAGAGGCGGTTAGAACCTGTCGATTGGCCAGGGAGTTATTAGGTGGCCACAAACTGGTCAAGCTGGAAGTTCTGGCGGATCAGCGCACGCTTTTTCCAGATGTCGAGCAGACTTTTATCGCTGCTGCAATATTAGTAAAAGAGGGTTTTGATGTGATGGTTTACACTAATGATGATCCTATAGCAGCAAAAAAACTCGAAGATATTGGTTGTGTCGCCGTGATGCCTCTGGCGGCGCCCATCGGTTCTGGCTTAGGTATTCGTAATCCTTACAATATAAGAACGATTGTTGAAAACGCCACTGTGCCTATATTGGTTGATGCCGGTGTAGGTACGGCTTCCGACGCGGCCATTGCAATGGAACTGGGTTGTGATGGTGTTTTAATGAATACTGCGATTGCTGCTGCAAAAAATCCGATACTCATGGCGTCTGCGATGAAAAAAGGCATTGAAGCAGGTAGAGAGGCTTATTTGGCCGGACGCATGCCAAGAAAACGGTTCGCATCTGCATCGTCACCCGTTGATGGTTTATTTTTCTAGTATTTCACCTTTAAGTTAACTTTGAAGTCTTCGGAGAGTTCATTGACGCTCTCCGCATTCGCTTAACAAGTTAATAACATCAGCTTTATGTCCTCTACCGAACCCAGTATTACCCCTAAAATTCGTAGTTTTATTCGTCGACAAGGTCGAATTACGCTAGCGCAAGAGCAAGCGCTGGAAAAGTTTTCCGAAAAATATTGCCTTGATCCAAAAGTAGATTATGACTTCATAGAGGTTTTCGGACGGGATGCGCCGCTATTGGTTGAAATAGGGTTCGGAAATGGTGACAGTCTTGCGCACCTCGCTACCGCAAATCCGGAAAAGAATTTTATAGGCATTGAAGTCCATCGCCCGGGTGTTGGACACCTTCTATTAAAACTTGAGCAAAACGCTATCAACAACGTCAGAATTTATTGTCATGACGCTATTGAGGTTTTTGAGCAGAGAATACCTGATAACGGTCTTGATGCCGTGCATTTGTTTTTCCCCGATCCGTGGCCTAAAAAGAAACATCATAAAAGACGAATTGTTCGACCAAGTTTTGTTGAGTTGCTGATAAAAAAATTAAATTCGCATGGCTACTTTCACGCAGCAACCGATTGGGAGCACTATGCGGAAGCCATGCTTGAACAATTGTCGGCGAGTCGTGGTTTGACCAATGTTAGTAAGACGGGGGCGTTTTGTGAGCGACCCGATTACCGACCGCTGACAAAATTTGAACAGAGGGGTATGCGACTAGGGCATGCTGTATGGGATTTGATATTTAGAAAAGCAGAGTGATTAAAGTGGGTGTTGGAGTTCAGGGCAGACTGAAGTTACAAACTTGACTGTTATCGCCGTCCAATTCTGTTGTGAGAGGATTGGTGCTGCAAAAATCTGCAATTCCGTGAAAACAATTACCAATCACTTTGAATAAGAACTACTTGCTATCTGTGGTATAAGCTTCTAATTGCATTGCCCTGATAATTACAGATAGTTCATCTCGTTGTTTTCTCAAAGGCTCTAAGCCGGCTTCAAGTGTAGCAATGTTTTCAGCAACCGTTCCGCTTGAATCATTGATTTTACGAAGCATCAATAATCGGCTTTCAATCTGTTTTTTGTGATCCTTGATTTGGTGCATCAAAGGGGTTAAAACACTGTTGCTCCAGGTTGTTGCATCGGCATTGGCCTGTTTAAGAACGTTTCTAGCTTTGGCAATGAGAGTACTGTAAAGTTTGTTGATAACAATACTTTGTTCCGTCATTGTAGTTTTGGCGCTGGCCCTGAAAGCTTCGCCTTCTTCAAAAATTTGTTCCAACTCAATTTGATACTGCTTGATTGAAAATAGCTGGGGTTCTATCTCTTTAAAGCCATACTCATCCTTGAATTTTTTGTGAATTGCCTTTACCAGCCTACGAGTTTCATTCGTAATGTCGATGGAATCTTGCAGAAGGTCCCGTAAATCATCAAATAATTTTCGGATACTTTGTTTCATTCCGAAAGTTGTCAGACTCTTCGACATGTCATTTTTGGTATTACGAATTATCATGTCGATTTTTTCTTTTGCGAATGAATCGATCAGCATCCTGGTCTGCACAGTAAAGACCCTGCGACTTGCTTGAAAACTTTCAATATTGGCCATGTATCGATTTTGCCGGTCTCGAGTTTCGGCCAGCAATTTTCCGGTCATGTCCTGATTTTCAAAGTCGACCTTCTTGAATTCATCGAGTTGGCTAGTGGCATTAACCAAAGAAGATTCCGTCAAGTTTGTTGATTCATTTACCAAAAAACCGATATCACGCACAATAGTTCCCATGAGGATATTGCGACGCTGTTTTAATATATCGTTGGCGAGATAGTTTTCTAATGTAGATAGGCGGCTTCTTTGAAATAAGTTGTCGTCATTTTTGACTTTTGCCAGTAGCGCTTGTTTTGCAGAAACTGGGAAAATTGCATTTTCGTTAATTTTCAAAACGGTTGCGGAAGTTTTAATTTGTGACTGGATTGATGATTCGTAGCCTGATTCTCCAGCCAAATCGTCCCACATCGCATCTATTTTATTCATGACTACCGCTAAACCATGCTTATTACCTCCTCGGGCACTGCAAACATGGTTTCGCCACATTTCAAGATCGCTTTTAGTTACGCCGGTATCGGCTGCAAGCACAAAGATTATGGCATGCGCGCTAGGTAACATGCTTAGTGTTAACTCGGGTTCTGTCCCAAGTGCGTTTAATCCGGGGGTATCGAGTATACAGAGGCCTTCTTTCAAAAGTGGGTGGGGAAAGCTAATGAGTGCGTGACGCCAGCAGGGAATTTCAACAAATTCGGGATTTACGATACCTTGCTCAGCCGCTTCACGTTCATTCCATAGACCCAGTTTATCGGCTACATCGCGACTTACTTTTTTTGTTGCGATTAACTCCTTAAATGCTTCTTGCATTTGGGACGGGGAGTTGGCGTTAAGATTGAATTGGGTCCAACGTTCAGGTTTTTGTTTGAATTCAGCCAGGGAGATATCTTCAAGTCGGCTTTCGATATTTAACAGTCTTATGTAGCTGCCACTCTCTTGGTCATGAAAAATCTCTGTGGGCGACATAGTGGTTCGACCTGCCGCTGATGGAAGTAATCTAACGCCTGTTTCTGAAAAAAACAGCGAGTTAATTAGCTCTGTTTTGCCCCGTGAGAATTCAGCTACAAAAGCAAGCGTAATTCGATCTGATTTAAGCCCTTCAAGAATATTCAAGATGGTATTTGTACTATTAGGATCGTTTACACCATAGCGAACCCGCCATTGGTGATACATTTCTATAGACTCCATCAGTTTTGCACGCCATAACGAATACTCGTGCATTTGCTCTTTAAATTCCAGATTCCTCATCGCAAGCCTTTTATAACCAATTCAATTATTAGTGAGTCCAAATACAGATTAGGATTAGGGGTGTTTCATGACAATTGTAGACTATATCTTAATAACTGTAAGATTCAGAAATTTTTATTTTCCCAGTTTGTGAGTTCATGCAAAGGCTTTAATTACAAGGGGTTTGTCAGTTATACGCCATAAAGTTGCCGGTATTCCTTGATCGTATCCAATGAGTGACTGCCTTCAATGGTCAAGTATTCGATAATATCTGTGAGCGTGATAATTGATATCACGGGTATGCTATAGGCTTGCTTCACTTCTTCTATGGCCGAAACGTTATTTCGGCCTTTTTCCATTCTGTCCAGGGCGATTAACACGCCAGCAGGTTCAGAGTTGGTATTTCTGATAATTTCCACGGATTCTCGAACTGACGTGCCCGCAGTTATCACGTCATCAATAATAACCACTTTGCCGTATAGTGGAGTGCCGATAATCGATCCGCCCTCGCCATGATCTTTCGCTTCCTTGCGGTTAAAAGCAAAAGGAATATCTTTTGCTGTGATATGAGCATAAGCAATGGAAGTGCTGCTGACCAGTGGAATGCCCTTGTATGCGGGGCCATACAGCATATCGGGTTTAATTCCTGATTGTATCAGCGCCTGCGCATAAAATTGCCCTAGTTTGGCTAGTTTTTCACCCGTGTTGAAAAGGCCAGTATTGAAAAAATATGGGCTTGAACGCCCTGATTTTAGCTGGAATTCACCAAACTTCAGAACGTTGCAACTGAGCGCGTATGAAATAAAATTTTTCTGATAATCAAGCATAAGTGAGTGTTTGAGAGAGAGTGTGAAATTATTTTGAGTTATTTGTCAGGCTACAAATTTCTGCAAAATTGTATCCAGAAATTGCCAGCCCTGCTCTGAGCAAGAATAGTGACAATTTTGATTGACGAGTAGTCCCTGTTTAATAGTATCCGATAATCCCGGTTGTAACGTGTTGACTGTAAGTCCAGTTCTTGATTGATAGGTTTCCTCGCTAAAGCCATGCTTTAGACGCAAATGGTTCATCATGAATTCTAATGGTAAATCCGCTTGTGAGATGATGTTTGAATTACCGAACCCCTTTTTACTTTTAAGATATTGCTCCGGACTTTTGAATTTAAAGCTGCGAATAATTCGATCAGGTATGGCTTGAGATATTTTGCCATGGGCGCCAGCCCCAATGCCTATGTAATCGCCAAATTGCCAGTAATTTAAATTGTGTTTACATTCCTTGCCGGGCTGGCTGTAAGCGGAAACTTCATATTGCTGATAGCCATGTTCTGCCAGAATTTTTTGACACAAAATCTGAGCGGTAAAGATGGTTTCGTCATCCGGTAACTGAGGTGGAAATTTATGAAAATAAGTATTTGGCTCAAGAGTGAGCTGATAGAAAGAAATATGGGAAGGATTCAATCGGATTGCTGCTTGGATATCGTTTTTGGCATCGACTATGTTTGCATCTGGTAGGCCGAACATCAAATCTAGATTAAAATTTTCAAACCCGGCACTATCGGCAATTTCTGCAGCTAGATGGGCCTCGTGCGCCGAATGTACGCGACCTAGCCTTTTTAGTGATGCATCGTTAAAGCTTTGAATGCCAATTGACAAGCGATTAATGCCCAAATGTCTGAACTCGGCGAATTTTTTGCTCTCAAATGTGCCAGGATTGGCCTCGAGAGTAATTTCTATCCCGTTAACAAAAGCAATTTGATTTTTGACGCCATTTAGCAAGCGATCGATAGATTCAGGTTTAAATAAGCTAGGTGTGCCGCCACCTATAAAAATGCTGTTCAATGGTCTATTAAGTCCATAACGCTGCAGATCGCTGGACAAATCGCTCAACAGCGCGGTAATGTATCCATCCTCCGACGTGCTAGATTTAATGGCATGCGAATTGAAGTCACAATAGGGACATTTTTGAATACACCAGGGGATATGAATATAAAGACTAAGTGGCAGCACAGTGAATAAATTGATTTACCTCTGAATTTGGCAGTTTAACATTTTTGCTCATGCTAGCTGATATCTAGTTTTGAGTTGGCGTAGTGCCATTTAGTATCCCCAGTTTTCCTTAAGAGTGATTTATTCTTAAGTAATGGTTAATTTTATGGGCATACTGTTGGTATACTATATCCCTGCAATTAACGATTAACACTAAGTCATGACATGCGGTTATTACTGGTAGAAGATGATGAAATTTTAGGCGATGGCCTTGTAGCCGGATTAAAGATGGAAGGCTATGCCGTCGATTGGTTAACAAACGGCAAACTAGCTGACGAAGCCCTTAAGATCAATACGTACGAGCTAATTGTATTGGATCTGAATTTGCCGGATATGGATGGACTCGATATTTTGCGCGCTTTGCGAAGCAGGAAGGATGAAACCCCAGTCATGGTTTTAACTGCGAAAGACACCATTCCGGATAGGGTCTTAGGCCTTGATAGCGGGGCGGATGATTTTGTCATTAAGCCATTTGAACTGGATGAGGTCTGCGCAAGATTAAGAGCGCTCGCTAGACGAAATGAGGGCAGGAGTGCGCCAACCATTGAGTACAAGGGCATAATTCTTGATCCAGCGTCTCATCAAGTGACACTTGAGGGTGAAAAGGTCGAGTTATCGCAGAAAGAATTTGAAATTCTCAGTTTTCTGATGAGCAACATTGGGCGAGTCATTTCGAGATCCCGATTGGAAGAAAGTTTATATTCATGGGATTCTGACATCGAAAGCAATACTGTTGAGGTCCATATTCATTACTTAAGAAAAAAACTCGGATCGTCCATTATTCGAACGGTTAGAGGTGTTGGCTACATTATCGATATTGACGACGATAAATGAATTACTCTCTTCGGCAGCTATTGCTGGTTGCCTTGCTTTCAGCATCTATGCTGATCTGGGGAATTACAGCATTCATCAACTACAAAGTAACTCGTGATGAAGTTGCTGCATTGTTTGATGCCGAATTGGCGCAATCGGCAAAAGTATTAAATACCTTTGTTGAAGGACTCGCTCATGGCGGTTCCTTGGAGGATCATTGGAAAAAGGATAAAGACGACAACTCTCTTTCGGCTACGACCCAGAAAAAAATTGACTTACAGCTATCCTCGGAAGAGCATGGACTATTTCTGCATCCACAAAGTGGATTGTCGCTTTCATTTGATGAGAAGAAAGGCGTTACCAGCGATAGTGCTTTAGGAAAGATACTAAATGAAGTCGTTCAGGCCGATCTATTCTCACCCAAATACGCACGAAAAATTGCGTTTCAACTATGGTCCAAAAAGGGTCGTATGTTGTTTAGAACGCAAAGCGCTCCAGAGTTCGAGGAATTTTCTTCACGCCATCAAGGGCCCAGCAATAAAACCATTGACGGCGAGTTATGGCATGTCTTCAGTATTACCAACAATTCTGGAGAATATGTGATACATATTGGGCAAAAGGAAGAAATCCGTTCCCAGCTTAGTGACGAAATTTCTTCTCATTTGGTGACTCAGTTTTTGATAGGTTTACCGTTTCTAGGTGCCGTCATATGGTTGATAGTTGGGCAGGCACTAAGGCCGATCAATCGATTGGAAAGACAGCTTTCCAGGCGTGAAGCCAGTTATCTAAAGCCCCTGTCAACTAAAAAACTACCTAATGAAATACTGCCCGTGGTAAACGAAATTAATAATCTTTTTGTGCAGCTGGAACGGGCATTTGAACATGAAAGGCGATTTTCTGCCGATGCGTCACATGAATTGAGAACACCGTTAGCCGGATTACTGACTCAGGCGCAGGTAGCGTTGAGAACAACCGATGATGATGTGCGCACACAGGCTTTGCAAAGAATCAAACAAGCGGTTAATCGAATGACCTATATGGTGCAACAATTACTGACTTTTTCCCGGATTGAATCCAATACCGAGTTTCTTACAAAAGAATCTACTGTCCTGAGTCGCGAAGTGGTGCAGGTTATTGCGGATTTGGAACCTGCTGCGCATAAAAAGCGAATTCTGATGGAATTTGAAGAATTTCAGGAAATGGCCATTGTCGTTAATGCGCCACTGATCAATATTCTGCTCAGAAATGTCATTGATAACGCCATTAAATACACGCCACCACAGGGCTCCATTATGATCAGTGTGACAGGCATGCCGAAGCACTTACAGTTTTGTGTGGAGGATTCAGGTCCGGGTATTTCTCCAGATCAATACGAAAAATCACTGAAGCGCTTCCATCGATGCCAGGAAACGGCCAATACCGCGCCAGGTAGTGGCCTTGGTTTCTCAATTGTACAAAGAATCGTCTCGATTCATGGGGCTGAATTGGTCTTGGGGGTGTCAAAATTTGGCGGACTTAAAGTGACGGTATTATTTCCTTTACCGAAACAGAAAAAAGAGAAAACCTGGCAAAATAAATTGAGCTTTTTTAATACGGCAAAAAATCAATAAGCAGTTTAGAGCCTATTTCGTTTTTCGGCATATGTCTGGATCTTGACGCCGGAATTTGAATTTACCTTCATTCGGGCCATGCGCGCTGCTATTCGGGCTCTTGTATGACAGGGTTACTCAGAACGCCAATGGACTCGATTTCGATTTTAACCGTTTGTCCGGGTTTTAAATAACCGCGCGGTTGCATTTTAACGCCTACCCCGCTGGGTGTGCCGGTCGCGATGATATCACCCGGTTCCAGCGTCATTGCCTGTGATAAATAAGCGACCATTTCATAACAGTTAAAAATCATTTGGCGGGTATTGGCATTTTGTCGCAAGTCATTGTCCACCCACGTTCTGATGCTCAGGTTATGGGGGTCTTTTATTTCATCGGACGTTACTAGCCACGGCCCCAAAGGGCCTGCGGTATCAAATGATTTTCCCAGCATCAGGGTTGGTGAGCGCATTTGCCAATCACGAACAGAAATGTCATTCGCTATCGTAAAGCCGGCAATGACCTGGTTTGCGCTTTCAACAGCTACATGACGGCAGCGCTGGCCAATCACAAAAGCCAGTTCCCCTTCATAGTCCAGTTTGTCAGATACTTTAGGGCGCTGTATGGCATCGCCATGACCAATGATACATGTGCTCTGCTTAGTGAAAAAAGAGGGATATTCGGGTTTATCCTTGCCGGTTTCTGCAATATGGTCAGCATAGTTCAGGCTGATGGCCAAATACTTTCCAGGTCTTGGAATCGGTGCTAAAAGTTTTACCTGATTCAAAGCGAGGCGATTTTTGCCGCCATCAATGAGTTTTTGCATCGCATCAAGGGCGCTGCGACCTGATGTCAGAAACCCAAGCATGGTTGCTGGAATTTCAGCACTGCCTTTACTGTCAACGACGGCCTCATCAACGACTGCGCCGACTCGGATTTCATTGTCATAAACGAATGTCACCAGTTTCATTGCTTTGACTTTCCTGTATTATGCGAGAGTACCATTGTAACGAAGAGCTATCTACAAAAAAAAGATATAATGTACGATTTTGAACCATACGAGGATACGAAAATGAACGAAAACTGGATTGCTCCCTCCATCCTGTCTGCTAATTTCGCCAAATTAGGTGAAGAAGTCGATAACGTATTAGCCGCAGGCGCTGATATTGTGCATTTTGATGTTATGGACAACCATTTCGTGCCAAATCTCACCATTGGGCCACTGGTTTGCGAAGCATTAAGAAAACATGGTGTAACCGCGCCAATCGATGTCCACTTAATGGTAGCGCCTGTAGATCGCATTATCCCGGATTTTGCCAAAGCCGGTGCCAGTATTATTACCTTCCATCCGGAAGCATCGGTTCATATCGACCGTACCTTGCAATTGATTAAAGACCATGGTTGTAAAGCGGGCTTAACCTTTAACCCTGGTACGCCGCTGCATTATTTGGATCATATCATGGACAAGCTGGATATGATTTTGTTGATGTCGGTAAATCCTGGCTTCGGCGGACAATCATTTATCCCTTCGGCCCTGGATAAATTGCGTCAGGTCAGAAATAGAATTGATGAAAGCGGTTTTAATATTCGCCTGGAAATTGATGGCGGCGTTAACGGCAGTAATATCAGAGAAATCAAGGCAGCCGGCGCCGATACGTTTGTTGCGGGTTCCGCCATTTTCGGCAAACCGGATTACAAAAAAGTGATTGACGAGATGCGTTCTGAAATGGCCAAAGCAGGCTAACGAAAGCAGGTTCACCTTTTTGTTAATAAATAGATGCGCAAGGCGCGCTCCGAACGGTAATAATGACTCCCGAACAATTCAATGACTATGCCCGGCAGGGTTATAACCGCATACCCATCAGCCGGGAGGTGTTGGCCGATCTGGATACGCCATTAAGTGCCTATCTGAAACTGGCTGATGGCGCTTATTCTTATTTGTTTGAATCGGTTCATGGTGGTGAACAATGGGGGCGTTATTCCATCATCGGCTTGCCTTGCAAAACCGTCGTCAAAATTACCGGCAATTGCATTAGCCTGGAAAAAAATGGCGAATTGCTGGAAACAGCAACGCAAGATAACCCGCTGGACTGGATTGAACAATTCAAGGCTCGTTACAGAGTACCTGATGTAGCGAACCTGCCGCGTTTCAACGGCGGTTTGGTTGGTTATTTCGGCTATGAAACCATTGCCTATATTGAGCCGCGTTTACGTGAAACTGCCAAGCATGATCCGTTAACATGCCCTGATATCTTGTTGATGGTTTCAGAGGAAATGTTGGTATTTGATAATCTGTCCGGGAAAATGCTGTTTCTGACTCATGCAGACCCTGATCAAACCGATGCGTATCAATCTGCGATAGCAAGGCTTGATGATTTAACCACCCAACTTCGTGAGCTGAAAATCAATCCCCAAAAACATCATAGTCCACGGCTTGTTGACGAGTCCGATTTTGTGTCCGGATTTACCCAGCAAGGTTTTGAAGATGCGGTGTTGAAAGCGAAACAATACATTACCGATGGCGACATCATGCAAGTGGTGCTTTCGCAGCGCATGTCGATACCTTATTCAGCGTCTCCTCTCAATTTGTACCGCGCCTTACGCTGCTTGAACCCTTCGCCCTACATGTTTTACTTGAATCTGAACGATTTTCATATCGTAGGTTCGTCACCTGAAATACTGGTTCGGCTGGAAGACAATATGGTGACTCTGCGGCCCATTGCGGGTACCCGCCGTCGTGGAATCACTCCGGAGCAGGATCAGGCGCTCGAGCAAGAATTATTGGCAGATCCAAAAGAACTGGCCGAGCATTTAATGCTGATTGATTTGGGACGCAATGATACAGGCAGGGTCGCCGAAATTGGAACGGTGCAGTTGACCGATAAAATGATCGTGGAGCGCTATTCGCATGTCATGCATATCGTCTCCAATGTGATTGGCCGTCTGAAACCCGGTAAAAATGCCTTTGATGTGCTGGCGGCCACATTTCCTGCTGGAACGGTTAGCGGGGCCCCGAAAATTCGCGCCATGGAAATTATTAATGAACTGGAACCTGTCAAGCGAGGCATTTATTCCGGTGCTGTTGGCTACATAGCCTGGTCAGGAAATCTCGATACCGCCATTGCGATTAGAACTGCTGTCATCAAGGATAATATGCTGCACATACAAGCCGGTGCCGGTATCGTCTATGATTCCGTACCACGAAACGAATGGGACGAAACCATGAACAAAGGCCGCGCCATTTTTCGGGCGGTAAGCATGGCTGAAGCGGGTCTGGAAGGCGAAAATCAAGGAGAGCGGACATGAGTCAGATTAAAGTGGTCATGATTGATAATTACGACTCGTTTACCTACAATCTGGTGCAATATTTCGGCGAACTGGGAGCCGATGTCACGGTGATGCGTAATGATCAAATCAGCGTTGAAGACATAGAAAAGCTGGCGCCGGATAAAATTGTCATTTCACCGGGACCATGCACACCGAAAGAAGCCGGTGTTTCGGTTGCGACTATTCAGACCTTTGCCGGACGCATACCGATTTTGGGGGTTTGTTTGGGTCATCAAAGCATAGGCTATGCCTTCGGCGGCAATATCATCCATGCCAAAAGCATTATGCACGGAAAGACTTCTCCGGTTTATCATCATGATGTCGGTGTGTTCAAAGGCTTGAAAAGTCCATTTACTGCGACGCGCTATCATTCTCTGGTCATTGAACAGTCGACTTTGCCCGATTGCCTGGAAATAACCGCCTGGACGCAAGATGCGGCGGGCAATATCGATGAAATTATGGGCGTCAGGCACAAAACGCTGGATATCGAAGGAGTGCAGTTTCACCCTGAATCGATTTTGACGGAACACGGGCATGATCTGCTCAGGAATTTTTTGGAAAGATGAGTACCTATTTACGTTCCATTGCACCGTTTGGAAACGGAATAATAATTACATAACTAAAGGCTTGGGGAAGAACGTGCAATATAACTTTGAATGGGACTCTGACAAGGCTCAAAGTAATTTTGCAAAACATGGTATTACCTTTGAAGAAGCCGCCGAGGTTTTTTTAGATAGGCTGCATTTATCAGTTTTTGATGATGAGCATAGCGAAAATGAAGAGCGATGGTGTACATTGGGAAAAAACAGCAAAGGACATCTTATCGTTGTGATTCACACTTTTGAAGAACATAATAACCAAAAGGCTGCCCTGCGAATTATTTCAGCACGAAAAGCTACTAACCACGAACAGCAGCAATATGAGGAAAATCCATGAAAGAAGAATATGATTTTTCCAAAGGAATACGTGGTAAATTTTATCGCTCGGACAACACGTTGAATTTGCCCGTCTACTTGGACAATGAAGTAAGAATTTATCTTCAGGAGTGCGCTCGCTCCAAAGGCATTGACATCGGACAACTGGTTAATGAAATGCTTAAGCAAGATATTAAGTTGATTGAGGCTGCCAAGCCTTGATTGAAATCAGTGGAATCGAGGAATTCAAAGCGGAAATAGCTTCTGGATTTCGTTTCACTTCATCCAAGTTTGTATCTTCTTGCTATAGAGTTTTTTCACAAGATGAGTCCATTAGCGCATGGCAACGACATTTCGGCAGTTGAAATAACCCATATTTCCAGTCATGGCGTTTGGCTGCTTGCAAATCAGGAAGAATTGTTTATGTCTTATGAAGATTTTCCCTGGTTCAAAATTCAGCCTGTGAATGCCATTATAGGGGTTGAAGAAGTCTCGCGCGGACATTTTTACTGGTCAAAGATTGATGTTGATTTGACTCTGGAGATGATTAAACATCCTGAAAGGTTTCCTTTGATATCTACATAAGCATTTTGTACTAAGATTGGCGGATGCTACTGTAAGCATGTTGCTTTTTTGAGGGAAAATTGTGGTAACCAATCTTTACGAAAAATACAAAGCCGAGTATTACAAAGATTTGCCTGTCTTAAATCCGTTAAGTTTTATTTTACGCAAAGCTGAACTAGGTAAAAACTTAACAGCGTCAGAATGGCAGTGGTTGGATCAGCATCAATTGATTGAGACAAAGGATATGATTAAAAATCTGGAAGATTATAGAGATTCCTTGCTCAAAGAGGTTAGAAACGAATTAGTCCAATTAAAGAAAAACCAATTTGTGTATTTTTCAATAAATACAATTCCAACCATTGATTCAGAAATCGCTCTGATTCTCTATAAAGTGAATGCACAGGAGAGACTTGCCGATTCGGAATTACGCTCTGTTGGCAGCGACTACCATCGATATTTAGACTTTAACGATAGAAAAGAAAAAAATGGAATAACAGAAGAAATTCCTTTTGACGATAGCGCAGAAAAGATCTTATCGAAAATTGAACATCAAACGCTACTTTGCGCCATTGACATTGAATGGCTATGTAACCACAATGCTTATTCCTTCTTAACTCCGCTAAAAAATCAATTTTCCCATTTACAGAGTAAATACAGGGCTATTGTTCAAGATGGGACCACGTATAATCCCCTTTTGCTTTGCCATATTTTGCAGAAGCAGGAAGAAAAAAAACTTCCTGATAAAACAGAAACGCAATACCTGAAAGAAAAAGGATTTATTGAAACACTGGGAATCGTTCAGAAAATTGAATTTTCTGCACTCAAAGAAAAATACCGGGCAACGCAAATTCAAGAAGACGACATTACCCATCATCTTTACAAGGTGTTGAAAAAACTGGATTCGGGATTACCCTTATCTGAGCAGGACATTAATTACTTAAAAAAACGCAAGCTGCATGAAACGATTAAGTTTGCCTATAAAAAAGAGGCCGATAGTCTCATGCACAAAATTATGCAAGGTCAGGGCTTGAGGCCAGATGATGTCGCTTGGTGTGAAGAACACGACTTTGTGGAAATCGTTTTTTTGTGGCTCAAACAGGATTTTGAGGTCAAACATCGCCAAGACACACCGGAAAGCCCACTTTATTCGATTTTGAAAAAATTGGAAGCAGGCAAGCGCTTAAATGATGATGAGATAGTTTGGTTAGAAGGTGAAAAGTTGTTACCGCCATCAAGTAAGATTTACATTACGCATCACATCTTGGAAGCACAGTTTTATGAAAACGAATTTCAGTGTACAAAAAATCATTGGAATTTAGCCAATGCAAGCGCACATTGGCGCAAGGCGGAAAATTCAAAACGTGCTTTAAGCCAGACCGATGATCTGGATTTCAAGCAAATCAAGCCTGCCAAATTAAGAGCAGCATTACTCACTACACGAGGCGGGGCGTTACGCGATATAAACCATCTCGACGAGGCTGAAAAATGCGCGCTTGAAGCAATTAAACATTTTCCTGATAGCCATAATCCCTATACATTGATGGGCGCATTATGTTACCAAACAGGACGTTATGATGAAGGCGACAGATGGTTTGAGGAGGCCAGCAAACGCGGCGCTGAACCTCGCGACCAAGACGCCGAAATTAAGCGCATTCTACGCAAAAAGCCAGACCAAGCATTGATTGACCATCTCTTGAAGAAAGATTCTCATCGTTTTGCTTGGGTGAAGGCTTTTGATAAAAAAAGTGCAAACAGAAAAAGATAAGTTAAAAAATCTCCGCAGCACGTGGCAATGAAGAAAATTTCGTAGATTGATTTGTTGCTTTTTGTAACTCAATATTTTCCTTTTAATGATAATCCAACAAGCCCTGCAAACACTGCTCAACAAGCAAAACCTGACTGGCGACGAAATGCGCGCAGTCTTGCGGCAAATCATGTGCGGAAACGCAACCGATGCACAAATCGCCGGGTTTCTAATCGCTCTGCGCTGTAAAGGCGAAACCATAGACGAAATTGCCGCCGCTGCCGAAGTCATGCGCGAGCTGGCCAGCAAAGTCGAGGTCACCGGCGATCATATCATCGATACTTGCGGCACCGGCGGCGATGGTGCCAATACGTTTAACATTTCCACGACCTGCGCGTTTGTTGTTGCCGCAGCCGGTGGCCAGGTGGCCAAACACGGTAACCGCTCGGTATCCAGCAATTGCGGCAGCGCTGATGTGCTGGAAGCGGCTGGCGTCAATCTGGATTTGTCTGTTGATCAGGTAGCGCAATGCGTGAAAGAAATCGGTGTCGGTTTCTTATTTGCACCGAAACATCACGGCGCGATGAAATATACCGTTGGCCCGCGCCGGGAAATGGGCGTGCGTACACTATTCAATTTATTGGGTCCCTTATCCAATCCGGCTGGCGCCCCCAATCAGCTTATTGGTGTATTTTCGCAAGAATGGCTGGAACCCTTGGCTCAGGTCTTGAAAAAACTGGGTAGCCGACATGTGCTGGTAGTGAGTGCAGACGATGGACTTGATGAGATCAGCATTGCATCAGACTCCAAAATTGCCGAGCTGAAAAATGGTATAGTAACGTCTTATACGGTAACGCCTGAGCAATTTGGCTTTAAACGCGCCAGCCTTGCAGAAATAGCAATTACCGATGCACGATCCAGTTTACAAGTGGTTAATTCGGTACTGAATAATCAGGCGGGATCTGCACGGGATATTGTCTGCTTAAATGCAGGTGCTGCGATTTACGCTGCCGATATTACCGATTCATTGGCAACGGGCATAGCCAAAGCGCAAGAGCTGATTGCCAGCGGTGCGGCGCTTGCGAAACTGGATGCCTTGGTTGCTTACTCAACACGTCAACAACAATAAAATCATGTCTAATACGCCCGATATTTTAAAAACCATCCTCGATAAAAAAGCCGAAGAAGTCGCCAGTCGAAAACTGGGAATGACGATTGACAATCTCCAGGAAATCGCCGGGAGCGTAGAAAGACCGCGTGGTTTTTATAACGCCTTGCAAACTAACGTTTCGGCCCGGAAACCGGCCATTATTGCTGAAATCAAAAAAGCCTCACCCAGTAAAGGCGTGATCAGAGAAGATTTTCAGCCGATCACGATTGGTCAGGATTATGCGATGAATGGCGCGACTTGCTTGTCGGTATTAACCGATAAGGATTTTTTTCAGGGCGCGGAAGTCTACTTGCAACTGGTTAGAGAACGTTGTCCGTTGCCCGTGTTAAGAAAAGATTTCATGATTGATCCGTACCAGATCTATGAGGCGCGTGCTTTGGGTGCCGATTGTATTTTACTGATTGTTGCTGCATTGGCTGACAGTCAAATGCACGAGTTATCGGATATCGCAAACAAACTGGGCATGGACGTCCTGGTTGAAGTTCATGATGCCGAGGAACTGCAAAGAGCCTTGAAGCTCGATACTAAATTGATCGGTATTAATAATCGCAATCTGCGCACGTTCGAAACATCTTTGCAGACAACGCTGGACTTGAAAAAGCAGATTCCTCCAGATCGTCTGGTTATCACCGAAAGCGGCATTCATCATCATGACGATGTACAGCTGATGCTGGATAATGATGTTTATGCCTTTTTAGTCGGCGAGGCTTTCATGCGGGCGGAAAGTCCGGGACAAAAAATGCGTGAGTTGTTTGCATTGTAAGAATAAATACAGGTGTTATTAAAAACAGCTGGTAATAAACTCATCTAACCCACCCCACCCTGGATGTATGCTGTCGAGGGCGAAATTGAACCGAAACGACGGCAAACCAGTCCTAGTTTTAATCTCATTTTTACTTTTAAACCCTATGACTACAACTGCATTACCCATTGAAGACTTTGCTTTACTTGATGATGATGAGTGTGATCAACGCATTCAGGCGGCCAAGGCCAAACTTGGCAGTCGATGCGTCATATTGGGTCATCATTATCAGCGCAACGAAGTTTTTAAACATGCAGATTTCACTGGCGATTCATTGAAGTTGTCCAGAGATGCGGCTCAATCCGCCGCCGAATTTATTGTTTTCTGCGGCGTCCATTTTATGGCGGAAGTGGCCGATATTCTGTCCAGACCCGAACAGATCAGTATATTGCCGGATCTGGCCGCCGGATGCTCCATGGCAGATATGGCCAATTTGGTCAAGGTCCAGAAATGCTGGAATGAACTCGCTCAAATTATCGATGTAGACAACGAAGTTACGCCGATCACATATATCAATTCGGCGGCCGATCTTAAGGCTTTCTGCGGGCAGCATGACGGTATTGTCTGTACCTCGTCCAATGCACAAAAAATACTGGAATGGAGTTTTGCCAAACGCTCTAAGGTGTTGTTTTTCCCTGACCAGCATTTAGGTCGTAACACCGGTTATAAAATGGGTATCCCATTGGAGCTCATGGTCACCTGGGACTTTAACCGAGATCAGGGCGGCTTAACAGAAGAGCAGATCCGCAACGCAAAAATTATTTTATGGCAGGGTCATTGCTCAGTGCATCAAGCCTTTAAGCCCGAACAAATTGATAATTTCCTGCAGCGCTATCCAGAGACCAAGGTCATTTCACACCCCGAAGCCTCTTTTGAAGTGTGCCGGAAATCCGATTACATCGGCTCGACGGAATATATCCTGAGAACTGTTAGGCAAGCTGAACCTAACACGCGCTGGCTGGTTGCGACTGAGCTGAATCTGGTAAATCGTTTACATGAGGAGTGTAAATCTCAGGGCAAAAATGTTCATTTTATGTCGCCTACGCTTTGTATGTGTTCGACGATGTTTAGAACCGATCCGCAGCATCTGGCATGGATAATGGAGAATTTGGCGGAAGGGCATGTTATTAACCGGATTTCAGTGCCGGTTAATGAGGCCCGCTTGGCTAAGCGGGCTCTCGATAATATGCTGGAGGTCTCTTAATTGCGAGTGCGGTAATGAGCTTAGCCAGCAGCCTCGATGCAATAAAACAAAATCGACGATTTAGAGGTTTCAAATATGCTCGATTTCACTGTGAGTGCATCGGGGCTACTCACCCTATAACATTGTGCGCATTTTCTTTTTATTTGCGTGAAACGCCAAGGTGAATCGGACTATTCACCCCTTCTTTATTTCCAGGGCTGTTTTACTTTCATAACCATAGCGCCATCCAAATAGATACCAAAAGTATCGCTGTTAATCCCTGTATATGCTCCGGATGCCGTTACCGTCGTATCGATTGAACCTTTATCCACCGTTAGTGTGATTGCCGCCGGCGATGGCGAATTGAACACATTCTTTAAAACCACAAACTGGGTTCCGTCCAGGTAAGGCAAGTTTTGGGTTCCGGAGATGGTATAAGTTGTATAACTCACACAATCTTTCTTTAAGACTGCTTTTTTAACTACACTCCCAACTTGTTGCTGGTAAGTAAGCAAGCGGGAGGCATCGACCGTGACGAGATACAGTGGCGCCCTTAAGGTTACCGAGCCCGATGCACATAGGGCCTCAGCTCTCTGGGTGCCGATTAAAAGTAAACATAATACAAACAAATTCAGGTTTAGATAGCTCAATACGTTAGTAGTTTTCATAGGATCCGCTTATACGAGGTTACTTTGTTGTTTTTAATAATTAACTTTCAGAGATGTACAGCCCCTGAAAGCACTTTGGTATACGCAATTTTTATACTGGTTAGATTGGACGCCTAAATTGATTTGAAAATTTATGCTCCTGAATATTTCCAAAACAACGCGTGAAGCTCTATTACTGTATTAAAAATGTTACAGATGTACATTCTCAAAACAAGGCTTAAGGTTCAATTGGTGTAATAAAAATGTTACACATTGGGGGCAAGTTAGTCGCTATTATTCGTGTAACTATATGAATTAAAAATAATAATAGTAACAAGTGGAGGTGAGTATTAGTGTAACTATTTTGATACACAAAAAAGTGAACAGTCAGGAATCTATAAAATTTAAGAAAGTTAATGCACATCCATTCGATCGATCAAAAACTATATGTTTCTGAGTAATGGCTAATTGAAAATATGGAAATAATGGAATTATCTAATGTGATGATTAGGATCGGACCACAAAGGCTAGGGTCATTAAATAAACTTTTGTACCCGTTAATTTGGCCTATGGGTCAAACAAGCGCTTTATAATAGGTTAATCAGTCCATTAAACTTTTCGGTATCAAACTGCCTATGGGACGCTTTTGGTCTTGACGGGGAGGTTGCGAGTCTTCACGGTGGTTGCCGTGATGTTTATCGAATCGGCGGTCGTTATGGCCCATGCCATTAGATTGCGGCGGGTAATAAAACGGCCCAACAGGGATGCTGTAAAAATTTGTGTTGTAGCGGTTTTCAAGGGCTTCGGCTTGCCGTTGAGCGGCAAAAGCCTGTTGTTCTTGGGCCAGAGCGTTGCGATTGAGCGCGTTGATGGTTTCCTGTCTGGCCAGTTCTTGCTGTAATTCTTTGGCGGCTTTAATTTTTGCATCCTCTGTTGCCGCTTGTTGAGCCTGCCAGGCTTTCAATTTACTCCGGGCTTCTTCAAGCTGGCGAGGGCTCAGTTGCTTTATCTCGACTTTTTTCTGACTGACCGCCATTGATGAACAGGGCGTTGACTGATAAACGATTTTTCCGGTAGCCAACCTGCATTTAATGACTTCCGCGTCAGCCGCTGTTGTTGCGGTTAACAAGGTAAATAATAGAGCAATATACTTTGTCATAACCTATTCCTCATGGAAATAGAGTTTGTGCGAACGTTAAGGTTCCATGTCCATTTCAGCGCGATGCTCTTTTCCCGCCATTAGCAGGCGAGCTAGTCGCCGTAAACCGTCGGAAGAAATATCCAGGCCGAAAGGCGCGCCTATATTTTCAAGTTCATAAATGACATCGGTTGCCGCTATAAACGTCAGGTAACGCAGACCCTGTATGTCCGGTAAATCCTTGGCGATGGTGTGAAGTACAGGTGCCAATCGTTGCCAGGTTTGAGTAAAAAATAACCGTACCGGATCGCCAGCGCCTGGATCATGCGCCTTTAAACCGGCCTGAAAGGCACTACGTGACTCCATCAGAATATCCATCAAGGTATCCCGCAATTCTGGCGAGTTGGTGTCATTCGACGCCTGCTGAATGGCTTTGCCGATCATCGCATCCCATTCCAGCCATGACGCTTGCCATTGCTTTTGTTCGGCATCGCTGAGTGGAGCGGCCGGTTTTTTATCGATTTTTAGCGGTGAGGCATCAAAGCTCACCTTGATGCCGATGCCGTTAGTGTTGGCATCGACATTGGCGAATCGTAAGGTTCTCAGGATTTCCTTAACCTGGTCAGCATTATCCTTGGGTAAATACTCGGAGACTGTGCGTTCAATATCGCTGCGTGATTGGTTCAAATCAATCTTGGCTTCGCCCAGTTTGGGTTCGGCAAAACGCTTGATCAAGTCCTGCAACTGGTTGATCGTCAGTTGATGCCCCTGAGCGTCATAGGCACTCGCTTGCGTTACCGGTAAGGTAAGAACAGTGCGATCTGCATTCAGTGTAGGTTTTTGCAGTGTTTGCAGGATGCCACTCCATTGAAGAATGGTGACACATTGTCCGCCTAGTGCGGTTCCGATACGGGCCTGAACATCATTCAACAATTTGATTTGTCCGTTTTGACCGCTGATTTGTGGGTTGGATAGGTTTAAAAAGCTACAGCCCCGCCGGTCATTCCATAATTCGGCTGTATTATTTGCACCCTTATAGATTTGTGTCGTGAGCGCTTTCTTGATGAGTCTGTAATCCAGTTGAATCGGTAAATTATATTGATTCGCGGAACCATGCCCGGCACTCAGCATGAGCAATGTGAATAGAAATATTCGATAATAGGTAGTCATGTTTTTCTCCAAAAAACGAGTAAGGTAAGGAGGCTCTTCAAGTTTATCGACGATGTATCGGATCGTCATGCTGATGAAAAGCTTTGTAATGAGCTGCTTTTTCGATTCGGTTCCTTCTTGCCTTGATTAGAGTGGTTGGCATTATTTTTCCGTTGCAGGTGCGACATCGCTGACCTGCAACGAGGAAGCCTGTTCCTGTGTTGGTCTCAATGGCTCTGCCCTCGGGTGCTGCGGACGCGTAAACTGACGCCCAATAAATAAATCGTTACTCACTGCGATCACGTCCTGAAGCCATTTTGTAGAGATATGACATGTTTCAGCGAAGGGCGGTTCTTTGCATAAGTCGATTTTCCCATCAGGCAGCAAGTTAAAATGCAGTCCTGGCAGTGGTCGCACACGTAAATTTGATGGTGGCGTTACATAGTCCATGATGGTTCGTTCGTTGAAATTAAGCAGATTGAGCAGCAGTTTGGGTACCTGATACAGTGGCAGGCTGCCAACTTTTAGTGGTCCCCGTTTGCCGTCGATAATCAGCAACGGTGTGCTCACATAGAACTTGAACATGTCCGGCGTAAAGTCACTGCGACTTTCAGCTAAAACACCGGAATCGACATAACCGGCGAAATTCTCGCCCAGAAAGGGTAAATGATCACCAAACACGACAATGATGCTCTCAGGATCGCGTTTACGCAATTGATCAATAAAGGCCATCAATTCTCGGGATTTGTAATAAATGGTGTTGGCGTAACTGGTGACTTCTTCGACTTTGGACGGTGAGGAGATTTTATTTGGCCGATTGGCGCTGAGCGGATAATTCCAGTGGCCGAAATAAGTTACGATGTAATCCAGTATCGGCTGTTTTGATTCTAAAGAACCGCTGATTTTTTCCATGACTTGTCGATAAAGCGAGCTATCTGCAAGAAATTCCCGATTCATGTCATCAAGTTCAAAATCCTGTTGAGACCAGTAGGTTTTGAAGCCCATTCGGCGGTAAGCATTGACGCGGTTCCAGAATACCGGAACATTCGGATGAGAGACGACAGTGCGATATCCTTGATCTTCAAGAACATGGGGCAGGCACGGCACATCGTTAAGCAGTTGCCGTTCGAATTTGACATTATCCTTGACGACTGGAAATCCACACAACACTTCGAATTCGGCATTCGCCGTATAGCCACCGAACACAGGCGATAGCGCATGAGAATAATCGGTATTTTTCCATAAGGCACGAAAGTCGTTGGGCAGGGGATTCTGCTTGTAACGGGCTTTTTTCAAGCCATTGGGGTCCCAAAATGATTCCAGCAAGACGATATGGACGTTGCGCGGCGTGAAAACCGGGCTCGATTCTGCTGTTTTGGGGGTGACATTGGCAAGCAAGCGTTCGGAGGCTTCCTGGGCCGCATCGGGATCCGGCGGCACATCGGCCAAAGCAAAATAACGAGCACCTTCCTGTAATGAATAAAGTGTTGCGCCATGCCATAAATAGTTGGAGCGCTGATCCCATACGGAATTGCCAAAATGCTTGTCAATGGAGTCAACGATTGTGGCGGGTTTATATACCAGCATCATGGCTAACAGTAATATGATGGAGGTAGCAAGATAAGCGCTCCAGTGCCGCATGCTAAAGTTAAAAATCAATAAGCTGGCAATGGCCGCCAGCGGAATCGCGGCAGCAAAAAAACGCCATCCCTCAAGAATCAGTAACAATGAGCGCAGCGCATAGACATCATCGGGCATAATCGGACCGCCGAAAAAGGATATTTTTACTGCATTGCCTACATAGAGAATTCCCATGATCAGAGTATGGATCACACAAAAAACCCATAAGCGTTTTGACAGCGAAAATAGAATGTAGGCAAAACACAGTTGCAACAGATAATCGTAGGGAACGGCCGCTGGTTCTAAGTCCACATCAAATTTGAACGCACTGATCAGGTAATAAATGGCATACAGTAGCGTCGTGGAAAACAGCGGCAGTAAATTGGTTAACATAAATTACGGACAGTAGAAGTGCTTCAGCAACTATAGAACCCGGCAAATGAACAGGGAGTGAATAAAAGCGCATCATAATACCATAGGGATATTGCAGCACCTGCCGTCTAACTTCGACTTCGATAACAAGCTGTAGGTAAGTATTGCCGCTGTTGTTCTTTCATCATAGAATGGCCGTTCATCTTAAGCTTATGTGGGATTTCCAATGTCAGATACAATTTGGTTCAGAACCGGCGAAGCCACGGTTTTTTCAAGCGAAGGACAAGGTACAGATGCCATGCCTGAAATTCTTATCGGTAATGTCAAAGGCCCCGCCGGCAACGCCTTTGCTACGTTGATGGGGCAAACAGAGGGTCATACCCGCATGTTTGCCATCAGAGCCTGCAATCAACAGGTTCGCCCTGCCACATTAATGGTGCCTAAAGTCACCATAAAATCCAGTGCTTATGTGAACTTGTTTGGCGGTCCTGTACAGTCGGCAATTGCCGATGCCGTATTGGACAGCGTCATTGCAGGCGTAATTCCGGCCGATCAGGCCAATGATTTGTGTATTATCGCAATGATCTGGATTGCTCCCGAGTGTGCAACCAATCCCGATCTCGATCGCAAGGATCTGTATCGGACCAATTACGAAGCCATGAAATTGGCGATTTCGCGAGCCATGCGTAATTCACCAAGTATCGAGGAATTAATTGCAAACCGGAATAAAATTGTTCATGAAATGTATGATCCCGAGACGGGTGAATCTCAATGGTAAAGCGATTGAAGAATGCTGTTTATTGGTGTCAATTGGCAGCAGGTAGCTGATATAGAATTGTCCGGAAAATCGCGATGGATCTGAACGGAGCACATACCTTTTAAAGCTTTTATGCGCAGAATAAACCTTGATGCCTGCCCCGAATGCGATGTTTTACTGAACAGAGCTTTTCCTGTGATGGGTGAAAAAGCTCATTGCCCCCGCTGCGGCTATTTGCTTCAGCGGCCGCGCAGACATAGCATCGAGCGAACCTTCGCGCTGTCTGTTTCGGGATTGATACTGATGATGCCGGCCAATCTGATGCCGCTAATAAGCATTAAAATTTTTGGCAATTCCAATGACGGTTCGTTATGGTCCGGTGTTGTCATGTTAATCAAGGACGACATGTGGATTGTTGCTGCGCTGGTGTTTTTGTCGAGCATGTTGTTTCCGGTGCTTACTATCATCCTGTCGTTACTGATAAGCGGACATCTTTTTTTCGATAAACCTAATCCCAATCTGGCGGTTTGGATGCGTTGGCTGCAACACCTGGACGAGTGGGCAATGCTGGAAGTATACATGCTAGGCATTATCGTGGCTTGCGTAAAACTCTCATCGCTTGCCGAATTAAAATTTGGATTTGGGCTCTATGCCTTTGTAGCCTTGTTGATGGTCGCCGTCACGTTATCCAGTGGTCTCGATCACTATCAGTTCTGGCAGCGCATTAACGATATGCAGAAGCAGCAGGCGTGAAAAATAATGTCACTGCTTTAGCGCAGGGTCTCGTACGTTGCCATGATTGTGGCTTATTGGCAAAGTTATCGAGTAGTCCAAATCATTGTCAACTCTGCGGTAGCAGGCTTTATGTACGTATGCCAGACAGTGTTCAGCGGACAGCCGCGTTTATACTGAGTGGTTATGCGCTATATATTCCGGCCAATATCTTTCCGATAATGACGGTCAGCCGATTTGGTCAAGGAGAACCCCACACCATTATTGGCGGTATAGTCGCTCTAGTTGAAAGTGATATGTTGCCAATCGCCCTGCTCGTTTTGGTCGCCAGTATTTTGGTGCCCTTGTTAAAATTGCTGGGTATTACGCTATTGTTATTTTGTGCACATTTTCGTTGGCAAATCAATGCCCGTCTTTGGACACGTCTGTATCGGGTTATCGCTTTCGTGGGTCGTTGGTCGATGCTGGATATATTCATGATATCGATTTTGGTAGGACTGGTAGACTTGGGTGGTGTCGCCAGTGTGATAGCCGGACCGGCCGCAACAGCATTTGCTGCCGTGGTTGTGTTGACGATGATGGCTGCCAAAATGTTTGATCCACGCCTGCTTTGGGACTATCAGCGATAATCTATGATGGATTCAGATGAGTCATTCAATACATCCGAAGTAAAACTCAACAAGAAATCAGAATTACCGCTGGTCTGGTTGTTACCGCTCGTCGCCTTGCTGGTGAGTGGCTGGCTTATCTATAAATCCATGTCTGAAAAAGGTCCAATGATCACCATTAGTTTTCCAACCGCCGAAGGTCTTGAGGTTGATAAAACAAAAATCAGATATCTGGACGTCGAAGTGGGAAAAGTGACAGCCATCACCATCAATGATGATTTGAAAACAATCCTGGTGACTGCGCAGATGAACAGTGATGCGGCGAATTATCTGAATAAAAATACCAGTTTCTGGGTGGTTAGACCGCAAGTCGGGTTGGGCGGAATTTCTGGTTTGGGGACATTAATTTCAGGAGCCTACATAGAAATCAAGCCGAGTGACGGTCCCAAGGAAAGCCATTTCATCGGACTTACAGCGCCGCCGTTGTTGAAAAATACCGACCAGGGCAAACAATTTGTCCTAGAAACATCCGATCTTGGCTCGATGCGTCCGGGCACACCCATTAATTTTCATGGGATTAACGTCGGCGAAGTACTCAGTCATGAGTTGTCCAAAGATGCGGATGCGATACGTTTAACCATATTCATTCATGCCCCCTATGATCAGTTCGTCAGGAAAAACACACGTTTTTGGGTGGATAGCGGTATTGATTTATCTGCGGGTGCCGATGGTTTTAAGGTCAGAACCGGGCCCTTGATCTCATTATTAAGTGGAGGTATTGCCTTTCGTGCAGCAGCGAATGATGGTGTCAAAGATATCCAGCCAGAAAATACCTTGTTTCAGCTGTACGAAACTTATGATCAATCGACCCAGATTATTTATAAAAACACGTTAAGGTATGTCATGTATTTTAACGGTTCGGTACGCGGGCTTACTGAAGGTGCACCTGTGCAGCTGCGAGGCATACCGATAGGGTCGGTAAGCAATATCAGTCTGGAGCTGGATAAAAAAACGGCTGAACTCCGTGTTCCTGTTACGGTTGAGCTGGAGCCCGATCGCATCAGAGAAGTGAATAATCAAGCCAATGTCAGTGATATGGACATCATGGCGCAACTGATTAAAAAAGGTTTGCGAGCGCAATTACAGACAGGCAGTCTATTGACAGGGCAATTACTGGTCGATCTTGATTTCCATCCCAAAAGCAGAATTGTAGAGACAGCCAATGACAGCGTGTATCCAGAATTTCCGACCACCACCAGTTCGTTGGATCAATTTACCCATTCTGCACAAATTATTATGGATAAGATTGCCAAGTTGCCGTTGGACAAATTGAGCGCGGATATCGATCATACCTTGCTGGCCTTGCAGGAAACGTCCAAAGCGGCAACTGGCATGCTTGCCACGGCCAAGGGTACGTTAAGCAATACTGACAAGACCATGTCCTCAGCGCAACAGGTCTTAAAATCGCTAGAACCCGGCTCCACCACGCATTATGAGCTCGATAAATTATTGCAGGAATTGAATCGCGCAGCCAACTCAGTCAATCAACTGACGGATTACCTGGAGCAACATCCTGAAACTTTGCTACGTGGCAAAGAAGAGGAATAATGGCTATGGTATGTAAAGCTCAAACATTAATGCAGGTCCTCGCTCTCAGTACCTTGCTTACGGCCTGTGTTTCTGCGCCGCCAACTCATTTTTATGTGCTGGAAGCCAAAAGTTTGTCGGGTGCTGTTGCCGCACATGATACAAAAATCAGTGTTATTGGAATCGGTCCCCTATCTATTCCAACTTTACTTGATCGCAAACAGATCATTACCCGGTCTGGCCAAAATACCGTTCAAATTGCCGAATTCCATCAATGGGCTGCCCCCTTGCACGATAGTATGATCGAGGTCATTACCCAAAACGTGACAAGTTTACAATCTCGCCATGTCATCAGATCGTATCCCTGGAGCGCGTATGGAGCCGTAAATTATCGTGTTATTATTGACATTGACCGATTTGATACCAAGCCGGGAAGCGCGGTCGTTTTGCAAGCACGCTGGGCTATCATGAATGAAATTGACCATGTAGTCCTTGCGAATCATCATTCAAGCATCGAACATGCGCTGAAGGACACCACATTTTCAGCAACCGTTAAAGCGCTCAGTGGCGTACTCTATGAGTTTAGCCAGCAAATTTCTCAGGCTTTAGATGATTTAAAGCAATGACTAAAAGCCTTGGTATGTGGTCTGCTGCGCACCAATTGAGTGTTTTTGTGCAATTTTAGTGCGCTAAATTTTGGAAGGGGCGTCCAGTTTGCTTGATTTTCGGGTATTCGATTAATTGGCGCGAATTCTGCTGGTCTTAACGGATGACCACCGACACATTTTCATTTTACTGATGCCGAAAGGCAGATGTCTTTATCTATTAACACGATAAACTTTAGCCCAGGCCTGTGTAAACTGCTCCAGGACAGGGAGCGCATGTTAAGTACTCTAATGAGCAATCTCAAGGGGATGGTATATTGTTGCCTGCTAGATAATTATTGGACCATGGTATTTGTCAGTGATGGTTGCGAGGATTTAACCGGCTATAGCCCCGAAGATTTGCTTTTTAATCACCGTATTTCTTATGAGGCATTAACACTCGAAGATGATCGAACCTGGGTGCGCGAGCGTATAGAAAGTCTCGTGCAGCACGGTGAACGCTTTGACTTGGAATACCGCATTATGCACTCCGACGGATCTATTCGCTGGGTTCAAGAAAGCGGAGGACCACTCTTCAACGAAGAGGGTAAGTTAGAAGCGCTTGAAGGATTCATACAGGATGTAACTCGGCGCAAGCACAGCGAGCAAGTGGCGCAGGAAGCGGAAAACCGGTATCGTTCCATTTTTGAAAACGCCATTGAAGGTATTTACCAAACGACTCCATCAGGACAATACCTAAACTTTAATCCTGCTCTGGCCCGAATCTACGGCTATGATTCCACAGAAGATTTGTTGCAGAGTATTTGCGATATTCAAAAGCAGCTTTATGTCGATACATGCATGCGTGAGGAATATATCGCACTGATGAAGGCCCATGGGCATGTTTATAACTTCGAAGCGCAAGTTTTTCGTAAAAATGGCGATATTATCTGGATCACAGAGAATGCGCATGAAGTTCACGATGCTGATGGCAAGCTGCTTTACTATGAAGGTACCGTAGAAGATATTTCTGAACGTAAAAATTACGAACATCAGATCAAATACCAGGCAACCCATGACAGCTTGACGGGTCTGCCCAATCGAACCATTCTTTGCGACAGACTTCAACAGTGCATGAATGCCTCTGATCGATCCGGCCGCGAACTGGCGGTTGCGTTCATTGATCTGGATCAGTTTAAATTGATCAACGATAGCATGGGACATCACGTAGGCGATAATCTGCTGATAACAATGGCAAAGCGCTTATCGAGCTGTTTGCGTGAGTCAGACACGGTTGTTCGGCTCGGTGGAGATGAATTCGTATTGTTACTGAACAGTTCGCATAAAATCGAGGATATCGCGCATTGCATGCATCGCATTCTTACAGCAGTGGCAGAGCCTTGTCTAATCGAAGGTCGAGATTTTGTGGTTTCCTGCAGTATCGGTATTGGTTTATACCCGGGCGATGGCGCAGACCCGAATACGTTGTTGAAGAATGCTGATTCGGCCATGTACAAAGCTAAACAATTGGGCCGCAATAATTTTCAGTTTTATACCAGTGAACTCAACGAGGCGTTGACCGAGCGCATGGAGATTGAATATCGTCTGCGTCGAGCCATTGAGTACGAAGAGTTTTTGTTGCACTACCAGCCCAAGGTGGATTTGGCAACAGGCAAGGTGTGCGGTGCCGAGGCGTTGATACGCTGGCAGCCGCCCGGTGATTCGTTAATCTCGCCGTTGACGTTTATTCCAGTCGCGGAGGAAACGGGGCAGATTGAGGAAATTGGTCGCTGGGTGCTGAAAAATGCCTGCTGCAAGGCTGTTGAATTTCAAAAAATCATGGGCCGGCCCATCCCGGTCGCTGTGAATATGTCGCCGCGGCAATTTCGGCAAGAGAACCTGGTCAGCTTGGTCGAGTCGGTGATTAGTGGCACAAAAATCGATCCACAATGCCTTGAGTTGGAAATTACGGAAAGTTGTCTGGCGCAGGACCCTCGAAATTTTATTAAAACGCTGCACGACCTCAAGGCGCTGGGTATTAAACTGGCGATTGATGACTTCGGTACCGGCTATTCCAGTATGGCTTACCTCAAGGATTTTCCGGTTGACCGCTTGAAAATCGATAAGGTTTTTGTTGGCAATTTGGAAACTGAGCCCGCCAACGTGCCAATCCTTAAGGCAATAATTGCATTGGGGCATAGTCTGGGCTTGAAGGTTGTAGCCGAAGGAGTGGAAACAGCCTATCAGCAGGCCTTTTTGCATGGAATTGGCTGTGACGAGTTGCAGGGCTATTTTTTCAGTAAACCGTTGCCGGCGGATGATTTTGTGATATTGATGAAGCGTGGGGCATAGTTGATTGGCTTGCTCGGATGTTGTTTGAGCTGTGCCGGATGCCATTTCAAAGGGTTGGGTCCGGTTAAGACTCGAAGGTCTGTTCCAGTTGATATTCGGATTTTTGATCGCGAGCCAGCAGATTTTTTACAGCAGTCAACGGTGCTAAATCTTCGTATAAAACCCGGTAAGTTTGCTCAATGATTGGCATTTCCATGGAATATTTGTTTGCCAGCAGCCAGGTTTCTTTTGCCGCTGAAATGCCTTCAATTTCCTGGCGAATTTCCCGCAATGCAATGGCTTTTGATTTGTCCTGACCTAATGCCAGGCCGAAACGACGGTTTCTGGATTGGTTATCGGTGCACGTTAAAATGAGATCGCCAAGACCGGACAGGCCCATGAACGTTTCCTGTTTGCCACCCAGTTTAATGCCTAAACGAATAATTTCGCCCAGGCCTCGAGTAATCAATGCGGCCCGGGTGTTGGCGCCAAAGCCCAAACCGTCGGCTATTCCGGCGGCGATAGCCAGAACGTTTTTTACGGCGCCACCTACTTCAACGCCTACAATATCAGTGCTGGTGTATGCTCTGAATCTTCCGCTATGTAAAATGCCTGCCAATTGATTGGCAAAATCACTCTGAGTAGAAGCAATGGTGACTGCAGTTGGAAGATCGGCAGCTACTTCACGGGCAAATGTTGGACCTGAAAGTATGGCTGCAGGAGTTTGAGGCGAAAACACCTCAGCGACGATTTCGTGGAGTAATGCACCATCTTCGGGGTTGAAGCCTTTGGTAGCCCAGGCTATTTTGACGGACTTTGATAAATGGGGTTTTATTCGGGTCAAGGTATCTTTAAAAGCATGGCTAGGCACACAAACAAGAATAAGGTTGCAGAATGTGCCAATTTCTGACAGGTCAGCGGTAACATGAAGGTTTTCAGAGAAAAGTTGCTCGGGTAAATAGCGCTTATTTTGACGGTCCTGTCTGAGCGCTTCCATGTGGTTTGCGTTGTGCCCCCATAGCAGGGTCTGGCAACCATTTCTGGCTGCCAGAATTGCAAGGGCAGTTCCCCAGGAGCCTGCGCCCAGTATGCCTATTTTACAAAGCATCTCTGAATTTAATTGATGGTTTCCGTAACCGGTGATTGTTGCTGTAATTGTTGCAGATGCTGGGCGTATAGGGCATCAAAATTAACCGGAGCCAATAATAACTGTGGGAATCCACCTTTTGCAACCAGTTCTGAAACAGCCTCTCTGGCGTACGGGAATAGAATATTGGGGCAGAAGCTGCCAACCATTGGGCCCATTTCCTGATCTGTAAAGCCCACTAATGAGAAGATGCCGGCTTGAATGATTTCGACCAGATATGCTGTTGTTGTTCCACTTTTTACAGTAATGGTAATGGTGACAGCCACTTCATAGAGTGAAGTTTCAAGCGTTGTTACATTCGTTCCCAGGTTAAACTCGACCGATGGTTCCCATTTTTCGGTGAAAATCTTGGGTGAGTTAGGTGTTTCAAAAGAGACATCTTTGGTATAAATTTTTTGAATTGAAAATTGTTTTTCTTCAGTATTGTTTTCTTCCGACATATTTCAGGTGTGTGTTTGAAGTTAAAAAATTAAGACGGTTGTGATTCTTTGGAACTGTACTGCTTGTAGGGCAGGCAACATAGCCACCATCAGTATAGTAGTTGCAATTTCAAAATTGACAACGCAACCACAGGCATTAAGCGCGGGATTTGTTTTTGCTATTTGACTTAATGGGTAACTTATAATCTTCTGTCCAAGCTGTCATACCGCCGGTAATAACGAAAATCTGTTCAAATCCGGCTTTTGCCAGAATTTTACCCGCTGAGTTAGAGCGGGTTCCGCTATCGCAGGCAATCAATATCGGCTTTCTTTTGTGTGCTTCCAGGCTCGATAATTGTTCAGGCAATTTGCTAAGAGGGCTATTAATCGCAGATTCGATGTGGCCCTTGCTAAATTCATCAACTTCGCGAACATCGACGACGACAGTATTCACCTCATTCATTTTGGTAACTGCCATTAAGGGTGTAATGGCACTGTATTTTTTGAAAACAGCATCGAATAAATCCTGAATAAGCAAATAAGAGACGACTAGCAGCGCTAGCGAGTAGATGTAATGATTAAAAACGAATTCTAAAAAACGGTCCATGAATAATGCGAAAGTAAGTGTGTGAAAGGGAAAAGTTAATTCAATGTGAAGAACAAAAAACGTCCCGCATCATTTTGATAAGTTTGAGCATACGCTCATTCATCAATGAAATAATAAACATGATTGGCTTCTTTTTTGTGGTCCAGGATATTCCTTTCTCTGAGAATCGACAAATGCTGGGAAATATTGCTTTGGCTGGATCCAACTCGTTCTACAAATTCTTGTACACTCACCGAACGGTTACCTAAAACACACAATATTTTAAATCGTAACTGATGTGATAGGGCCTTTATGCAGCGAGCAGCTTTGGTTATGTCGGCATCGATATACAAAATTGGCGTCTCATTAAATAGCATGGGATTATCGCGTGATAGTTGAATTGCTGCGGGGTTACTTATTAAAATCAATCAAGGTTCAACAAAGATATCGTAGATATGCGGGTATTGCTCGTGTGGATTGATGTATAATGGTAACTTTTATTTTGTTGCCTGTTTTGTTGCCAAAGTACACAAATCAATGGAATTATCCAAATGATACATTATTTTTTATCGCTTTGGGTAATGTAAATAAAACGGCTTTCGAATTTTTTGAGGTCAAATCAGGGTAATGATGCGGTTTTTAGCATCCGGAGAAAATATACATGTTAAAACGACCAAAGCCTTTGGTTTTGTTGATTCTTGATGGATTTTGGTATACGCAAGAGACGGAAAATAATGCGATTGCGATGGCTAATACCCCTTACTGGATCAAACTGCTGGTATATGTCCGTGGCGATAAGCCATTGCTTTCGTGGGGCAGTTTATCCGATTTGGCGCCAATCATGTTGGCAATCCTAGGCATTGAGCAGTCTTCTGAAATGACAGGCAAATCCCTTCTCGGGCTGGTTTGATTTGTGAATGATAAAAAAATTTGTTTTTTGTTTTTTGCTATGCTTTTTAATAATAGATGCAAATTGCGAAACTTCTGTAGATAATAATCTCAATAATATTCCACAAGATATTGAAACTGAAGAACAAAAGTCGAGGCAGCTAGATCAGCACAAGGAATATTTGAATAGTCTTTTGGCTGATATTGAAAAAAGGTATGGAGAAACTGCTGCCTTATTGAAGAAATTACATAAGGAAATCGAGCGAAAAAATCTAAGTCTTAACAAGATTCATACAGAGATAAGTTTGCATAAAAGTGAAATTGGCAGGCAAAACAAAGAGCTAGCTGGGCAGATTAGATCGGCTTATGCTATGGGTCAAAAAGAAAAGTTGAAGTTGCTGCTCAATCAGCAAGATCCCGGTTTATCAAGTCGTATGATGATGTTTTACAGTTATGTCAATAAAGCGCGCGTCAAAAAACTTGCTGAGTTTAATAAAACGGTCAAACGGCTGGATGACTTAGAAAAAAAGCAGGTCCAGGAAGCGCTTCAATTAGAAAAAAAAGTGGAGCAAAAAAAAGCGGAGCAAGCTCTACTGGATGGAGCTAGAAATCAAAGAAATGAACTTTTGGGACAAATTAATGACAATTCATTTTCGAATGCTGAACAATTAAGCTATGTGCTGGAAAACGAAAATAAATTAAAAGCTTTAATTAATGGATTGCAGAATTCAGGTGGGGAATTGATTACTGATCCAACACAGGAAGAGGGCTTTGCCGAGAGGGATGATGGTTATACTGAGAATGCAGATACTGAAGTAGTAAAGTCAGGAAGCTTTGACGAAAACTTTTCAAATTTTAACGTTGCTTTTTCCATTCTCCAAGGTAAATTGCCTTGGCCGGTTCAAGGTCGAATAGTTCAAAAATTTGGAAGTCCACGATCCGATGGGGTGTGGGATGGTGTATTGATTGATGCCAAGGAAGGTATGGACATCCATGCCGTTAATCGGGGTAAGGTAGTCTATGCAGAGTGGTTGCGAGGCTATGGCTTGTTGATCATTATTGATCATGGGCAAGGATATATGACTCTTTATGCATTCAATCAAAGTTTGTATAAACATAGCGGTGATACTGTTAACGCGGGAGATGTTATCGCCTCTGTTGGACAAAGTGGGGGGCGTAGTCAGCCTGGATTGTATTTTGGGATTCGTAAGAAAGGGTTGCCGATTGATCCGCTTGAGTGGTGCAAAAAATGAACCATAGTCGAGTTATATCGTAATTTAATCTATTTTGAAGAAAACGGGGATTTGGGGTTTAAAGACGCATGCTAAAAAAGAAAAGTATATTTATTTTATCCCTAGGGATCGTGTTAGGCATTCTTATCGGTATTTGCGGCAGTGTCTTTGCTGAAAAAGAAAATGGTGACTCTGTGAATAGCACGGAAACCATACCGTTTGAAGATTTACGGACCTTTACTGAAATTTTTGGTCGTATCAAAAGAGATTACGTGGAACCGGTTTCAGATAAAAAATTATTGGAAGATGCTGTTAGAGGTATGTTGAGCGGTCTTGATCCCCATTCCGCTTATTTGGTTGCTGAAGAATTTCAGGAATTGAAAGAGGGCACAACGGGTCAATTTGGGGGATTGGGCATAGAAGTCACAATGGAAAACGGCTTTATTAAAGTTGTTTCTCCAATTGACGATACACCGGCCCAACGAGCCGGAATAAAAACGGGTGATCTCATTATTAAGCTAGATGACAAGCCCGTTAAAGGCATGTCTTTAGCCGATGCGGTTAAGTTGATGCGCGGAGATCCCGGTAGCAAAATCATACTGACGGTGGTCCGTGAAGGTGAAGAGGCACCCCTTAAGTTGACTATTACTCGCGATATCATCAAGGTAAAAAGCGTAAAGAGTCGATTACTGGAGAAAGATTACGGATATTTGCGCATTAGCAGTTTCCAATCGGGTACCGGTGAAAGTCTTAAAGAGGCTATCGCCGCGTTGAAAAAGGAAAATACCAGAGATTTAAAAGGCTTGGTTATCGATTTGCGAAACAATCCTGGTGGTGTTTTGAATGCTGCAGTTGAAGTCAGTGATGCTTTCTTGAAGAGTGGCTTGATCGTTTATACGGAAGGCCGTATTGAAAACTCGGAAATGCGGTTTAGCGCCTCTCCGGATGATCTAATTGATGGGGCGTCTATCGTTGTGTTGATCAATGCGGGATCGGCGTCGGCTTCAGAAATTGTCGCAGGAGCATTGCAGGACCAAAAGCGTGCCATCATCATGGGTGAAAAATCTTTTGGTAAAGGTTCTGTACAAACAATATTGCCAACCAGTAATGGTGCAGCAGTTAAGTTAACAACAGCACGTTATTACACGCCGTCTGGTAGATCTATTCAGGCGGAAGGTATTGAGCCAGATATTACCTTGGCACGAGTTAAGCTGGAATCTATAGACAAGCAAGAGTTTACGCCGGTAAAAGAAGCGGATTTGTCCCATCATTTGCAAAACAACAAAGATGCTGGCAAAAACGCTGGCGCTACTGCAGACGCTGCGGATAAAGAAAAGGAGCCTTTGGAATTAAAGGATTATGCGCTATATGAAGCCTTAACCTTGTTAAAAGGTGTTAGCATCATGCATAAATAGTAGCAACTAACCAGCTTGAGTTGCTTTTTGCACATGTGTGGCATGGCAACCCATTGTGGGAATGCTTGATAGATTCTGACTTAATGCAAAAACAATCTTGATGAGAGGTGTGTTGGTTCTATTAATGAGCTTACACCTCTCTGCCAATATTTTAGTTAATGGAGCATTGATAGGTAACCGAGAAATCATTCAGGCTGGCTAGAACAACGGGCAGGTCTTCTGGTTTTTCCGGGCTAAACGCGTTCACACCCACTCTCGATAAATAGAATACTTGATCCGGTAAGTAATGGCCGGTTGCCCTAATTTCACCAGCATAATGATAACGACCTCTCAGCAGCCAGGCATGAGAAAAAAGACGTCCGTCAGCCAACGATGGAAAGTCCAGTTCTATCAATTGTAAGTTGCCCAAATCATCAGCAATATCGCCGGTAGTATCTTCGGGACGAAGTCTTATGCCAATTTTTCCTTGATGCTTAATAAGGATATCTTTGTCTTTTTTCCATCGGGAAACGGAGACGCTGATATCGCCGGTCTTAAGTGCATCGTCATCGGCAATATAACTCCATGAGTTATTAATAATTTCTTTATCTTTAATGATTTGCATAAACTTGCTCTTTAAAAGGGGTGACCCCAACCCGCTTAACCATTTCTAAAAATGACTCATCGTCTTGTCGTTGGTTGACATAAACATCCAAGATGGTTGTGATCGCCTTGGTGACTTGGTCTTTGGCAATCGCGGGCCCAAGCCTATCTCCGATAGCGGCTTCGTTTTCTGAAGATCCCCCCAAGGTTAACTGATACCATTCGGATCCGTTTTTATCGACGCCAAGTATGCCAATGTGACCAACACTTTGATGGGCGCAACCGTTCATGCAGCCCGAGATATTAATTTTTAACTCGCCAATATCATAGACGTAGTCCATGTCATCCAGAACTTGATGGATTTCCTTAGAAATGCCGATTGAGCCCGCATTAGCTAGTGAACAGAAATCGAGTCCGGGGCAACATATCATGTCCGTCACTGTGCCAATATTGGGTGTGGCAAGTTTGAGTACATCCAGTTGTTGCCATAAACTGTAAAGATCAAGTTCTTTAACATCAGCAAAAACCAAGTTTTGCCGATGGGTGATTCGGATTTCTCCATAACTGTATTGGTCAGCAAGATCGGCAACGGCGTCGAGTTGTGTATCAGTCATATCTCCGGGAGCTGTATCCGGTGCCTTTAACGAAATAAACACAGCTCGATAACCGGGAATTTTATGATTGGCAAGGTTGTGTTTAACCCAGGCCGAAAATGCTTTGTCAGTCAGTTGGTAATGTTCAAATGTTTGATCTTGTGCGGCATCGGGATCGTAAACGGGGGGGTTAAAATACGCTTTGATTGCTTCAATTCTATCATCGCTAAGTTCTCTTCCGTCTCTAATTAACTGCCATTCCTTTTCTACCATAGCTGAAAACTTTTCCATCCCAGATTCTTTCAGCAGGATTTTAATTCGAGCCTTATACATATTGTCACGACGGCCAAATAAATTGTAAATCCGGAGAATAGCTTCCAGATACGAGAGTAAATGACGTCTTTCCAGATAGGGTTTAATGACTTGACCGATTATCGGTGTTCTTCCGAGGCCGCCGCCAACAAGGATTTTGAAGCCGGTTTCGCCCGCATCGTTTTTAACGATGTGAACGCCTATATCATGAAACTGAGTTGCTGCCCGATCACGCAATGAGCCGCTAACGGCGATTTTGAATTTGCGTGGCAAATAATCAAATTCCGGATGTAATGTGGTCCATTGCCGGATAATTTCACAATAGGGTCTTGGATCCTCAATTTCGTCGATACAAACTCCAGCCAAATGATCTGTCGATGTATTCCGCATACAGTTGCCGCTGGTCTGTATGGCGTGCATCTGGACGCGAGCCAATTCTTCGAGAATATCAGGAACTTCTTCGAGTTTTGGCCAATTGAACTGGATATTTTGCCGGGTCGTAAAATGGCAATAATTTTTGTCGTATTTGCGCGCGATATGTGCAAGTGTTCTGAATTGTTTGGAATTGAGTAAGCCATAAGGTCCTGCAATCCGTAACATCGGAGCATGCGTTTGGATATAGAGACCATTTCTCAGTCGCAAAGGACGGAATTGATCGGCAGTGAGTTCACCATTCAAAAACCTCTGGGTTTGCCTCCTAAATTGAGCTACGCGCTCGTCAACAAGCGTTTGATCGTATTCGTTGTATTGATACATAAATGTGCGGGTTAAAGAGCCTTCCAGGCTAGTAAATACATCGCTCAATCATATACTGGGAGTCATAAAATGACAAAAAAAATTATAAAATGATAAGATTATCGGTTGAAATTAACAGTGTTTTTATTCTTATAAATTTAGAGGGGGGGTTTGGTGCGATTTTTACTACTTTTGGTATCTATGTTGATGGTGCCTGGTTTCGCGATGGCAAGCAGCACTTATGAAAGTCTTGGCTTGACAGGAACAGAACGAGGCATTTACACGGTTCTAATCTTCATTATTGCCTATGCATTTGTAATGGCTGAGGAATTTACGCATTTGCGGAAATCCAAGCCGGTTATTTTGGCTGGCGGAATCATTTGGGCTCACGCAGCAGTTTTAGCGTCTCAAGCCGGCGTATCCGCGCAAGATATGCACAAGGCATTCGAATACAACTTAAAAGAATATGCTGAACTGATGTTGTTCCTGTTGGTTGCTATGACCTATATCAATGCAATGACTGAGAGAAATGTATTCGAAGCTCTGCGCTCCTGGTTAGTCAGGAAACAATTTGGCTACCGCAAACTGTTTTTGATCACCGGCGTTATTACATTTTTTGTGTCGGCGGTCGCTGATAATTTGACGGCCGCACTGTTAGTCGGTGCTGTTGTTATGGCGGTTGGTGCAGATAATCCGAAGTTTGTCAGCCTTGGATTCATCAATATTGTTGTAGCGGCCAATGCAGGTGGTGCATTCTGTCCATTTGGCGACATTACTACATTAATGGTATGGCAAGCGGAGTATGTTGAATTTTTTGATTTCTTTAAGTTATTCATTCCATCGGCTGTTAATTACGGAGTTCCTGCGGCAATCATGTATTTTGCGGTGCCAGACGAGCAACCAAAATCAACCGGCGAAGATGCGGTACAGCTTAAAACGGGTGCACTCCAAATATGCGGGTTGTTCTTCTTGACTATTGTTACGGCCGTAAGTTTTCACAATAAATTACATTTACCTCCTTTCTTGGGCATGATGGTTGGCTTGTCCGCATTGATGATTTATGGCTACTATATAAAAACAAACTATAGTATTGAAGGGGAAGAGAAGTTTGATATCTTCAATAAAATTCGCCATGCTGAATGGGACACCTTGCTGTTTTTCTTTGGCGTCGTGTTTGCCGTAGGGGGGCTTGGTTACATTGGTTATCTTGAATTGTTGTCAGGCGCTTTGTATGACACGCTGGGCAATACAACGGCCAATATTTTGGTGGGCATGATATCGGCGATTGTCGATAATATCCCAGTCATGTTTGCCGTGTTGAACATGAATCTGGATATGGATTTATATCAATGGTTATTGGTGACATTGACTGCCGGAGTTGGTGGCTCTATGTTGTCAGTTGGCTCTGCAGCCGGTGTTGCATTGATGGGGCAATCAAATCATAAATATACGTTTTTCAGCCATTTACAATGGACGCCTGCAATTGCCGCAGGTTATGCTGCAAGTATTGTTGCGCATTATTTCATTAATGGATAATTTGGCCTGAGCACCGGACAGTTTGTGCGATATGGTAGTTCTCTGAGGTCGATGGCCAGTAAATGGCTATCGACCTTTTCTCCGGCGACTCCGCCTTGTTCAGTTAGTGTGGTGTTTCCTTTTCTGCGCAGCTTGTTTCGGATGTTTTCCTCAAGGTAATTTTGATTAAAAGAGCTGGCGGGTTTCAGGTTGCTGTACAAATTTCAGACCTTTGTTGCGTAGCAATGGTAATTTACAGACTCGTTATAATAGGCTTTTCGTGAGAAATACTACTGACATCAGTCAAATACTGTTAAATAAGCGTATGCTCATTTGCGTTTTTACTGGATTTAGTTCCGGATTGCCTCTGTATATTCTGATCTCGCTGCTACCCGCATGGTTGCGGTCTGGAGGTGTGGATTTAAAGGCCATTGGTTTATTTGCTCTGATTCAATTACCCTTTACATGGAAATTTCTCTGGGCGCCTCTGTTTGATCGTTATATTCCGCCACTTGGTCGCCGCCGCGGTTGGCTTTTTATATCGCAGTTGGCGTTACTGCTAAGTATTCCGTTGTTTGGGGTATTACACCCTGAACAAGATATATGGGCGATAGCCTATCTGTCCGTCGGGGTAGCATTTTTTAGTGCCTCCCAAGATATTGTGTTGGATGCTTATCGACGCGAATTATTATCTGATCCTGAGCTGGGGCTGGGTAATGCTGTTCATGTCAATTCGTATAAAATCGCAGGGTTAGTGCCTGGTTCTTTATCTCTCATCTTGGCAGATTATTTGCCATGGCCACGCGTTTTTATGATTACAGCATTGTTTTTGTTACCCGGTATCGTTATGACATTATTGGTAAGCGAGCCCTTGCTGAATAAAGGCACGCCCAAAACATTAAGAGCAGCCGTTGTTGAGCCATTTCATGAGTTCATAAATCGCAATGGCGTAAAATCGGCGATTCTCGTGCTTGCTTTTATCTTTCTGTACAAATTGGGTGATAGTATGGCAACTGCGCTTGCTACTCCCTTTTACCTCGACATGGGGTTCAGTAAAACAGAGATAGGGCTTGTTGCTAAAAATGCCGGGTTATGGCCCAGCGTTGCTGGCGGCTTATTCGGTGGTATTTGGATGGTTAAGCTTGGGATTAATCGTGCCTTGTGGATTTTTGGGGTTGTACAAATGTTTGCCATTTTGGGCTTTGCCTGGCTTGCAATGATCGGGCATAGTTTGCCTTGGCTGGCTATTGTGATTGGCATTGAAGCGTTGGGGGTAGGATTAGGGACGGCAGCCTTTGTTGCCTTTATTGCCCACACGACGCACCCACTTTACACTGCCACCCAATTTGCTTTGTTTACCAGTTTGGCCGCAGTACCTCGTACTTTCGCCAATGCGGCCACCGGATATTTGATCGAGTCACTGGGATGGAAAACTTTTTTTCTATTTTGTTTTGTCATTGCGATACCCGGTATGTTGCTTTTGCTTAAAGTCGCCCCCTGGAATGGTCAAGTGGCAACTAAAACGACAATATAGAAACGTAAATGATGGTCACACAACCCACTTGGCTGTTGCAGTAGCCTTTCTGGCTAACAGGCTGAAAGCCTACTGCCATCCTTCGGCAATGGAACCTCCAGTTACGTAGCTTCTTCGGGTAAAAAATGCCGGGTTTTTTAATTAGCCTGCCATTTTTTTTCGATCGTTTTAGGTCTATATTTCAGTCAATGCAGATGATGTAATTTCTGCAATTTTGGGGGGGGCATATTGCAAATAAGCATCTATCTGATCAGGACACTACCATATCAAAATCCGGTCGGCTTGTGCCGGAGGATGATTTGATCTGGCAGTTATTTGCAAAATCCCGCGACACAGCTATATCCATTTTCTGGGCTTCTTGATAGAAGCAATGGTAATTTTTAGTGCAAAAATACCAGTCGTAAGTTGACGGGTCTGGGCTTTTGTTTCTTGAATGCAGATAATGTCGGTATTCTGTTGCTGCAGCTAGTCAAAAATCCATTTGCGTGTGCGGTGCAAATGCTGTTGGCGTTAAGTGTAATAACTTTTACTTTGGGGCCAAGGCGTGATTATTAAAATCGGGTTGCGATTTTTCGTTTAAAAAAGTATTATACGAAGTTCTTCAATGAGTAAGTAACCACATTGTGGTCAAAGTGAAAGTATTATGAAACCAGAAATTCATCCAAATTATAAGCAAATTACCGTAACTTGTGGTTGTGGTAATACATTTACGACCGGATCGGTATTGTGTAAAGATTTACTGATAGAGGTTTGTTCTTCGTGTCATCCCTTTTATACGGGTAAACAACGTGTTGTTGATACGGCTGGTCGGGTGGATAAATTCCGTAAAAAATACGGGAAATAGTAATTTAGGCATTAGTGGCTCAAATTACCCTTCATTCGATTCAATGGTCGACAGGTAGAATTGTTTTATATGTCGATCATCGTCAGTTACTGATTGGCTCTGGGTCAGATTGGCCATTGCGCTGATAATCTAAAATAGTTCTTCTAGCGCTTCGCTTGGCGCGAAGTTTTCCGGTCTGTTCTCGGACTGGGATTTGGAAAATGTATTCGGAACGTGGGCTGCCTGAAAAAACTCCCATATACCCCCGATGCTTTTTTCAGGCACTAAGAGCCCGGTTTTAGGATTGATATAGGCTTTTACAATGCCCACAGGTTCCTCAACGGGCACTTCCCTGGTATATTTCAGAGCGGTCTGCATGAATTCTATCCACATGGGTAGTGCGGCAGTGCCACCGGTTTCATGGTCACCTAGCGGGCTAAAGTCATCAAATCCCAACCATGCTGTTGCGACAATTGTTGGTGTGTAGCCATTAAACCAGGCGTCTCTTTGTTCATTCGTTGTGCCAGTTTTGCCGGCAAGATCTTGGCGACCTAAAGATTTTGCGGCGGTAGCCGTTCCTTTTTGAACAACATCACGTAGCATTGAATTCATCAGAAAATTAATGTCGGGGGCAACAACTCTTGGTGCATAGCCTGATTGCATCCGAGTAGTCTCACAATTCGGGCAGGCGATTTTGGGTCTGGCCTGATAAATAGTATTACCTTCTACCGTTTCAATCCGTTCGATAAAGTATGGATCTACCAGAAACCCACCATTGGCAAAAGTGGCATACAGTCTAGCCATTTCCGTTGGTGTTGCATGTCCACTGCCAAGAGCAAGAGAGAGCGTTTTAGGTAACTGTTCCTCAGTAAAACCGAAGCGCAAGGCTGTCTTGACAGTCTTTTCAATTCCAATTTCTTTCAGCAAGCGAATGGATATGATATTTCTCGAATGCACTAATGCATTTCTTAAGCTGGTTGGACCCAAAAATTTTCGGTTGTAATTTTCAGGACGCCACTCGGTTTCCTGGCCTGGGATATCAATAACAAGAGGCGCATCATTGATCATGCTGGCTGGTGTAAAACCTTCCTCTAAAGCGGTAGTGTATATGATGGGTTTGAAACCCGAACCGGGTTGCCTTTTGGATTGTATGGCCCGATTGTATTTGTTGCGGGTAAAATCAAATCCACCTGTTAATGCTATGATGGCACCGTTAGAAGGGCTTAAAGCGACGAATGCGCCTTCTGTTTCGGGAACCTGGGTTAATCTCCATGCTTCGCCTTTTAGTTTACGAACACGAATGAAACTACCGACTTTTAGAATGTTTTCTAGCCGGTTGCCGGCCCATTTACAATTATCCCATTGTAAATCAATAATTTCATGATCTTGAAGCCGGACTTTGGCGGTATCATGCTTTAAACTGACGACATAGCCGGGTAAGGTGTCTCCAATGATTGGGATATCTGAAAAGTTTGTATATTTGCCGCTTGTTTTTGTTGTAGGTGATCTATAACCGTGGCGCTCATCATAAGCATGTAGGGTGTTTGCCAATGCGTTGTTTGCAGCAGCTTGCAGATTTCCATCAATAGTTGTGTAAACTTTTAATCCCGACGTATAAGCTTGTTCACCATAGTCTTCGTAAATTTTTTGCCTGACCATTTCCGCTAAATGAGGCGCCGATAATTCGGGTATGACTGTTTGTAGTTTGGCTGTCGAGGGCTGGCGAATCGCATTTTCATAATCCTTTTGACTGATACGATTGAGCTCTAACATTCGCTGTAAAACATAATTACGTCTCTGAAGCGCGCGCTCTTCGTTCGTAATCGGATTATAGGTTGACGGCGCTTTGGGTAAGCCGGCAATCATGGCATGCTCGGCGAGCGTCAGGCTATTAAGCGTTTTGCCATAATAAACTTGGGCGGCAGCTGCGACACCGTAAGCGCGATGTCCCATGAAAATTTGATTTAAATAAAGTTCCAGGATTTGATCTTTTGAATATTCCTGTTCTATTTTAAGCGCCAAGACAATCTCTTTTAGTTTTCGGCTGTATGTTTTTTCATTGCTCAGCAGAAAATTTCGCGTCACCTGCATGGTTATAGTACTCCCTCCCTGCTTTTTTTTGCCTGTTAATGCTAGTTGGTAGGCGGCGCGCATTAAACCTTTGATGTCAATACCAGGGTGCTCATAAAAACCATCATCTTCAGCAGCAAGAAAAGCAAATACAAGTTGCTTCGGAATTTGTTCGATACTTATCGGGATTCTTTTCTTTTCACCATATTGAGCGATCAAAAGATTTTCTTTGCTGTAGACGCTTAATGGGATTTGATACTGGGCATGCCGAAGTGTTTTAACATCAGGCAAGTCGAGCATTAGGCGGGTATAAATGAAGTAACCAGAGATGGTTGCGATGGCACAAATAAGTAGAAAAAAAATACTAAGCCATTTTAGTAATTGTATACATAGCCTAGTCATAGGCATCTTTGATCCGGATACATCTGCTACGTAAAAACCAAATCTTAAATGATGAGTTAATATTAATTTTGCCAGAAAGTGCGCTGGAGTATAGAGCAACTCAGCACACAAATATATTGAATAATTTTTAGCACACCATAAAAAGGCTACTATACTTTTTTCAGCGAACGAGTTTAGTGATTAATCAAGCATTAAGAGAAGAAAGAGCTCCTTATGATTTACTTTAACGATCAAATATTACACAGGCTTATTTCATGAGCTGGTTTAATCAGAGTCAAAATGCAGTGCTTGGGATTGATATAAGCACAGCTGCCGTTAAATTATTGGAATTAAGTCGTGTAGCAGCCCGTTATCGTGTTGAGTGTTTCTCTGTTGCGCCATTACCACAAGATGCGATCATCGATAAAAATATTGCCAATGTTGATGTGATAGCTGATGCGATTAAGGTAGCTTTAAAGCAATCAGGGTCAAAACTCAAACAAGCCTCGGTTGCAGTTACGGGGTCAGCCGTGATGACTAAAGGTATAACTATGCCTGCTTCATTGACCGATTCCGAAATGGAAGAGCAGATCATGGTTGAAGCTGATCAGTACGTACCTTATTCGTTAGATGAAGTTAATCTTGATTTTGAAGTTCAGGGAATCAATGAGCATAATCCGCAATTAGTTGATGTGTTGCTTGCCGCATCCAGGAAAGAGAACGTAGATGACCGAGTTGAAGCTTTATCGAAAGCAGGATTGAAAGCGAAAATAGTCGATGTTGAAGCATTTGCCATGGAAAATGCATTTTCTTTGCTAACGCACCAGTTTGCAGATTCAGTGGAAGGTAAAACTATTGCCATAGCTGATATAGGTGCGACTATGGCAACGTTGAATGTCTTACACAGTAGTCGAACCATATATACCAGAGAGCAAAGTTTTGGGGGCAAACAACTGACGGAGGAAATTCAACGTCGTTATGGGCTTTCGTACGAAGAAGCCGGGCTAGCAAAAAGACACGGTGGATTACCCGACAACTATATCACCGATGTACTGGATCCCTTTAAAAGAGCAATGGTGCAGCAAATTCAGAGGTCATTGCAGTTTTTTGTCTCTTCGAGTGCAAATAGAGGTATTGATAGTATGATTCTTGCTGGTGGCTGCGCTTCAATGCCAGGAATTGACAAAATGGTTGAGCAAATATTGGGTGTGCCGGTGTATGTTGCTAATCCTTTCGTTAGTATGTCACTTTCCAATAAGGTAAAACCTCAAGCTTTAAGTAACGACGCGCCTGCAATGATGATAGCTTGCGGCTTGGCGCTAAGGAGCTTTGATTAATGGCTAAAATTAATTTACTACCTTGGCGTGAAGAGCTTCGTAAACAAAAAAAGCAGAATTTTTTAGCAGCACTTGGTTTTTCGGCTATGGTCACTCTAGGTATGGTTGGATTGGTGCATGCGTACATCAATGGTCAAAAAGTATATCAGGAACAAAGGAATAAAATTTTACAGGATGAAATTGCGCTATTAGATAAGAAAATCGTGGAAATAAAAACGATTGAAGATAAAAAAAGAAAATTGTTGGCAAAAATTGATTTGATTCAAAAATTACAGGAAAGTCGACCCGAAATTGTACATTTATTCGATGAAATTCCTAAATCGACGCCCGATGGAGTTTTTTTGACGAAAATTACCCAGGTCGGTTCTGATCTTACATTTGAAGGAAAATCGCAATCAAATGCTCGTGTATCTGCTTTTATGAGAGCCATAGATGCATCTCCGTGGCTAGATCTGCCTACGTTGAATATTATTCAGTCTCCGGAGAAATCAGTCCCCGATGAATTGAGTGATTTCACTCTGCATGCAAAACAAGACAAAGATCATCCTGGATCTGAAAATGGAGCTGCTCATGAATCTGTCCGAAATTAACTGGGATATCAATGCAGCAGGGACATGGCCATTACCAGCCAAAGTTTTGGTAATTTCACTTGTATGTCTGGTCATTGCGGGTGGCTGCGTCTATTTGGATACTCTCCCTCAGCTTGACGAACTAGAAGCTACCGAGAAAAAAGAACCCGAACTGAAATTACTGTTTGAAACTAAGCAAAAGAAGGCTGTTAATCTTCAGGATTACAAAGAACAACTAGCACTGATCGAAGCATCGTTGGATGAAATGATCAGACAAATGCCGACAGAAGAAGAGGTTGCTAGCTTACTGGTTGATATTTCACAAACTGGATTGGCTAGTGGATTGGAATTTAAGTTGTTTAAGCCAGCAGCTCCCATAGTTAAAGATTTTTACTCAGAATTACCGATCAATATTCAGGTCCGGGGTAAATACGAAGAACTCGGTTTGTTCGTTAGTGGTCTAGCCTCGTTACCGAGGATTGTTACCGTGCATGACGTCAATATTGTGCCGCAGAATAAAGATAAGTCTGGGGTTATGTTAATGACCGCAATGGTAAAGACTTATAATGAAGGGTCAAAAACGGATGCTGCGGGCTCAGGAGCAAAAAAGAAAAGGAGTAGAAAATAATGGGTAAATTAACATTCCCGGGACTTGTTTCAAGCTTATCCCGCAGACGACAACTCATTGTACTTTTTGTGGCAACAATTGTTGGATGTAGTAACGAAGATTACTCTGATTTGAATCATTACATATCAGCGGTGAAGTTAAGGCCTAAGGGGCCAATTGAGGCATTACCTGAAATAAAAGTGATCGAGCCATTTATTTTCAAACCGGAAGGATTACGCGATCCGTTCAAGCCTTTAGAGTTGCCAGAGCAGGCAGATATTCCCGATGGATCAAAAATTAACGGCATAAAGCCGGACCCTACTCGACGAAAAGAAGAGTTGGAGGCATTTCCACTAGATGGCTTAAGGATGGTTGGAACTGTGGTTATGAAGTCAAGTTTATGGGGGCTGATAAAGGCAAGTGATGGCACAATTCATCGCGTTCAGGTGGGTAATTACATGGGCAAAAATCATGGAAAAATCATACGGATTGTCACTGATAAAATTGAATTGATGGAGATAATTCCTGATAAGCCCGGAACATGGCGTGAACAGCAAACTTCATTAGCTTTGACAGAGTGATTGTGGGGATAAAAAATGGTTAACAAACAAGGTTGCATGATGTTGAATAAAATCGGACAGTCACTCATTTCGCGCATTGGTCTTAGCTTGCTGGTCCTGTTAGTCCAGTCGGCATCCTTGCAGGCCAGTGACTTGGCATTGACTGGGATTGATGTTGCCGCGCTTGCGGGTGGTAAATTGCAAATCGAATTGGAATTGAATGGAACTGCAGCAACACCAAAAATATTTCATACTGATAACCCAGCGCGCATTGCCCTTGATTTCCCTGGTGTGAAAAACAGTATGCCTAAAAAAATGTACCCTGTTAACCAAGGCGCTGTAAGTAGTATTTACGTCGCTGAAGCCCCAGACAGAGTTCGCGTCATAGTTAATTTGCTGGAATCAACGCCTTATCAAACCAAAATTGTTGACAATAAAGTCATACTTTCTTTAAACAATGAGAACGCCATAACGCCCGTTGCACAGACTGCTTCCCCATCTGTTACGGTTAGAAAACCTTTTCCGGCATCGGCTTCATTAATGCCTGAGCAAACTATTAGCGGATTCGATTTTAAACGAGGGGAGAACGGTGAAGGACGAATATTGGTTTCTTTAGCCAATCCCAACACAATAGTTAATTCCAAGGAGGAAGGTGGAAAAGTTGTCATCAGTTTTCTCAATACGCGTCTGCAGGAAAATCTGTCAAAACGACTGGATGTCACAGAGTTTGCAACTCCTGTTAAGTTTATTGATACTGCATCAAGTAGCCAGGGGACAACCGTAACGGTTGAGATGCAAAACAACCTGTATGATTACTCGCTGTTTCAATCCGAAGGCTTGTTAACAGTGGAGTTTCGAGCTTTAACGCCCATGGAAAAGGAAATACTTGAAAGTAAGCGGCCTAGCACACAGGATCGATTATCTTTGAATTTTCAGGATATTGAGATACGCAGTGTTATTGCCATTCTGGCTGAATTTACCGGACAAAACATTGTGGCCGGCGATGAAGTGACCGGAAATGTGACCTTAAAACTGGATGATGTTCCCTGGGATGAGGCATTAAACTTTATCATGATGTCCAAGGGTCTGGAGAAATTTGAGTCCGACAATATCACGATGATTGCACCGGTAGGCAAGATCAAGGACTATAAGGAAAAGCAGCAGGCAACTGAAGCAGTAGTGGAGCAATTGGAGCCGTTGTCCACTGAATACATCAAGATTAATTATGCCAGAGCTGAAAATTTCAGGAATTTATTCAGAGGTAACGACTCAGGGGCATTTGGTACTTGTGGAACAACTAATTCATCCGGTTCTACATCAGCCGGGCAGGCACAAATAAACCAGGGCATGAGCCAATTTCAAAGTCAACAGCCCCAGACTCAATATCAATCTACGGGTCAAAATCAATCTGCTCAGACCAATAGCTCAATAACCAAGAATGATCAATTTGCGTTGCTTTCATCTCGGGGCTCAGCGGTGGTTGATGCAAGAACCAACACATTGATCGTGCGTGAAACACCCAAACGGCTGGAGGAAATGAAAAAGTTGATTCGCTCACTGGACGTGCCGGTTCGTCAAGTGATGATAGAGTCAAGAATAGTTTCCGCAAATAATGATTTTGCGAGAGAACTTGGCGTGCGGTTTGGGGTGGCAAAACAAGGTAGTGATTATGCTATTGGTGGTGCCGGCACTCGAACCACTACGGCCGGAACGCAAATTGTAACTGATCAGCTTGTAAATCTTGCCACTAAATCCAATCCATATGGAGCTTTAGGCATGACCTTGGCTAGGGGAGCCGATTATGTGCTTAACCTTGAAATATCTGCACTGCAGGATCAGGGGCTAGGTGAGCTGGTATCCAATCCCAGAGTGATGACATCCGACCGTTGTAAGGCAACTATAAAACAGGGAACACAAATAGCTTACCAAGTCTCAAGTCCCCAATCTGGCCCTACGACTCAATTGGTAGATGCGGTATTACAGCTGGATGTGACACCGCAAATTACTCCGAGCGGTAGTGTGGTCATGGCTTTAAAGGTGACCAAAGATGCTCCTCTGCCACCGCTTACAGATAATAGTCTTCCGCCTATTGATACGAGACAACTTGAAACCAATGTTCATGTCATGGATGGAGAAACGGTGGTGTTGGGCGGCGTCTTTGAAGGAAGACAAAGCAATAACACCAACAAGGTTCCTTTCTTTGCCGATTTGCCGGGTATAGGATTCTTGTTTAAAAGAAATTTCACCGAGGATAAAAAATCGGAACTGTTAATTTTTATTACCCCAAAAATTGTTAAGGCTGCTCTAGCCAATAATTGATCACTTCTACTTGGAGCAAAAAGGGGGCATAATGCCCCCTTTTTTAATGCTTTAAATCTTTTACAGAAACAATTCGTGACGCAATCAGAGAATATCTATTTAATTGGCCTTATGGGGGCAGGAAAAACGACTATTGGTCGATTGCTGGCTAAAGCACTGGCAGTGCCCTTTTACGACAGTGATAAAGCCATTGAAGAGAGTACAGGCGTTGATATACCTACCATTTTTGAATTTGAAGGCGAGGAAGGCTTTAGAGATCGCGAACAGAAAATGATTCTGCAACTGACAAAAATAAACGGTATTGTTATGGCAACAGGTGGTGGCGCCATATTGCGGGAAGATAATCGCAAGCTTTTAAAAGAGAATGGCTTTGTTGTTTATTTGAAATGCTCGGTGGACAGGATTCTGGAACGCACAAGAAGAGATACCCAACGCCCCTTATTGAAAACGGAAAACCCCAGAGGAAAGATAGAAAGTTTATTTGTACAGCGAGAACCACTCTATATATCCTGTGCCGATTTCCAGATAGACACCGGAGTTTTACCAAGTAAGGTGGTAGCAAGCCATATACTGACTGAATTCAGATCAGTGACAGGCCACAGCAATGATTAACTTACAGGTAGCATTAGGTAACCGCAGTTACCCCATCTACATTGGGTCTGGCCTGATTAGTCATGCGGATTTATATAGCCCGCACATTAAATCCAATCAAGTGCTATTGGTGACAAATGAGACCATAGCGCCGTTGTATTTGACTTCCGTATTAAACTGTTTGCACGAGTATAATTGTGAGCAGGTCGTATTACCCGACGGAGAGCAATTCAAGACTTTAGAGGTTGTCACCAAAGTTTTTGATAAATTGCTATCCAGCAGATTTGGACGTAACGCAACACTCATTGCCTTGGGTGGCGGTGTTATCGGTGATATGGGAGGCTTTGCCGCTGCATGTTATCAGCGTGGCATGCCTTTTCTGCAAATCCCGACAACACTGCTAGCGCAAGTAGATTCATCAGTAGGCGGAAAAACGGGTGTCAATCATCCGCTGGGTAAAAACATGATTGGCGCTTTTTATCAGCCTCAATGCGTTATTGCGGATGCCGATGTTCTGGATACTCTGGATGATCGGCAATTATCGGCAGGTCTCGCAGAAGTTATCAAATACGGTTTGATACGGGATGCAGAATTTTTTACCTGGCTGGAACAGAATATTGAAGCTTTGTTGAACAGGGATAAGCAAGCCTTGGCGTTTGCCATTGAGCGTTCCTGCATTAATAAGGCTGAAGTAGTTTCAGAAGATGAGACTGAAACCGGGATTAGAGCAACATTGAATTTAGGACACACGTTTGGCCATGCCATAGAAACGGGAGCAGGCTATGGAAAGTATTTGCATGGCGAAGCTGTTGCCATAGGAACTTGTCAGGCGGCGGATCTTTCCAGAAGGAAGGGCTGGCTAACAGATGCTGATGTGGAAAGAATTATTACGCTATTCAAAAAAGCGAAATTGCCGGTCAATCCCCCTGAAGAATTGGATGCAGAAAGGTTTCTGGAATTGATGTCGGTTGACAAAAAAAATAGTGAGGGCAAAATCAGGCTGATTCTTTTGGAGCAAATAGGTAGAGCAACTTTGCCCATGAAAGCAAATCAAGATCTATTGGAAATGACGCTTAGATGTTATGGCAGAAAATGAAACACTAACCTATCATGTGAGAAAAACCTCGCATAATCAAGATAATACGGCTAATCAATCGTTAATCACGCAGGAGAGAACCCAAAAGCTTGATTTACTGATGCATTTGCTTGCCAATTTGACGCAGTCGCTTGTCGTGTGTGGGCCAAAAGGAATTGGTAAGACCACATTACTTAATGTTTTACAGGAGCGTAAGGTTAGTCAATGGATTTATTGTTATATTGCCGGTGACAGCGAACTGAGTTTCGAAAAAATTCTTGAACAAATCGCTGTTGTCCTGAATCAGGGCAAGCCCACATCCGGTAGATCCTTGTCGGTGGCTTTTGAGCAGTATGAACGCCAAAATAAAAAAATCATTTTAATAATTGATGATGCGGGCGGTTTGGTTCCGGGTTTAATTACGACGCTTATCCACTATGCTGTTGGCAATCCGGCTATAAGGCTGATTTTTGTTTTGACTCATGATGATCTGTATTTAAAAAACAGAACGGATCGCGTGATTGATGATTGTCATTTTATTGAAATTCCCCCATTATCTGAAAATCAATGTGGCATTTTTCTGCACCAACTGGCTGCAAAACCGTTTTCACAAATAACGTTTAATTCCATAAATGATCATCTTGTCGCCAGTATTTATCGAGAAACTCATGGCATACCAGGGAGAATAATTTCCGCATTGCCTGGATTAGCAATCTCCCGACGAACCCAGAATCCGACAGTATTTCTGGCTTTAGCCGTTGCAGTTCTGGTCGCGGCAGCTCTTGCCATTCAATGGCTGACTGCATCTTACACTGCCGAAACAGAAAAGCAGGTAGTCGCTAAGTCTGATCAGAAAATTGCAGAAATAAAATCGGCTGATTTGCCATCAAACTTGTCTCAACCATTTTTTCTAAATGAGCAAATCGCTCAGGAAACGAAGGAGAAAGTCCTACCTGAAAGGCGGGTCAGTAAAACCCCTGATGAAATTAATCTGAGCGATGGTGCAGTAGGTAACGATTCTGTTTCAGTTGATTCGGTCAGTATGACTAACAAAAAACCAGCGGATAACGGAATTGAGGTAAAGGATAAACTGATACAAGATCAAAATCCGCTCGGCAACGTTGCTGAAGAAGTTCCTGCCGGCATTAAACCTCCTACTACTACGGATAAGCTGCAAGGCGGCCAGCAGTCGACCTTACAAGCGACTGAAGCTGTATTGGACTCAGAAGATGAGGCTTTGCCGAATGATGCGGACAATGTCCCTGTTGAAGCACAACCGCCAGAAAACTTCACCTTACAGGTGATGGTTTTAACTAAAGAACAAGCCGTGAAGGACATTATAAAAAAGCATAAAGCCTCGGGTCGAATTTTGTCGTATGTAAAAACGGTATCGGCGAATGGTAGAGAGAAGTTTCTATTACTCTATGGATCCTACGCCAGTGCGGCTTTGGCGAACAAAGCCAGACAAACCTTGCCACCGGAATTCCGTCAATCTTATGCCCGAAAATTTGGCTCGATTAAATAATGTTGAGTCAATCCGCTGAAATTAAATTAACCGACTTATGACCACACTAAAAAACGATACCTTTATTAAAGCGCTTTTAAGACAGCCTGTCGATCGAACACCTATTTGGATGATGCGTCAGGCAGGAAGGTATTTGCCAGAATATCGAGCGGTCAGGGAGCAAGCCGGCAGTTTTATGAATCTCTGCACCAATCCCGAATTAGCCTGCGAGGTGACACTACAGCCCTTACGGCGTTTTAATTTTGATGCAGCCATCTTATTTTCAGATATCCTGACCATTCCTGATGCCATGGGCTTGGGTCTTTATTTTACCGAGGGTGAAGGGCCAAAATTTAAAAAGCCAATTAGAACGGCTCATGATATTCAAACATTAGCGATACCAGATCCGACTATCGATTTGAGATATGTGATCGATGCGGTTCGGATGATAAGGAACACATTGGAAGGAAACGTTCCCCTCATCGGTTTTTCAGGGAGCCCCTGGACGTTGGCGACATACATGGTTGAAGGCGGTAGCAGCAAGAGCTTTCAGAAAATCAAAAGCCTTATGTTTAATGAGCCATTGTTGCTGCATGTCATGCTGGACAAATTGGCGCAAGCTGTTGCCGTTTACTTGAATGCGCAAATTGAAGCAGGGGCTCAAGCGGTCATGGTATTTGATACCTGGGGCGGCATGCTGACGACCGAAGATTATCTGGAGTTTTCGTTGTACTATGCAAAGCAGGTACGCGCATTATTGAATACGAATGTAGAAGGCCAAACAATCCCGACTATTCTTTTTACAAAGGGTGGCGGACAGTGGCTGGAAACCATGGCAGAGGCTGGTTATGATGCGCTGGGCCTGGATTGGCAGACAGATATTGGTTATGCGCGTAGCAGAGTTGGTCGACAGGTTGCTTTGCAAGGCAACATGGATCCGGTTTCCTTATATGCCCAGCCGGAAATTATTACTGAAAAAGTAAAGACCATCCTGCAGAAATACGGTTCTGGTTCTGGTCATGTCTTCAATTTGGGACATGGTATATTGCCGGATATCAATCCGGATCATGTAAAAGCCATGGTGGATGCCGTTCGACAATACAGTCCAGACTATCATTAATCGAGGAGTTAAAATTATGAAGCGATTAAATGCTATTTTTATTATCGGTTTGTTCAGTATGAGTACTGGAGTAGGGGCCAGCAAAACTGAGACCGATAAACCGGATATAGTGGTTTATCGGAGTCCGACTTGTGGATGTTGCGAAAAATGGATTGCTCATTTAAAGCAAAATAACTTTAATATTCACGCAATTGTTACCGACAATGTGCAATCGATAAAAGATAAATATGGTGTTCCTCAAGAAATGGCTTCCTGCCACACGGCAATTGTCGATGGTTATGTCGTGGAAGGCCATGTTCCTGCAAAAGACATCTTAACTTTTTTAAAAGCCAAACCCAAAGTGACTGGCATTTCAGTGCCGGGTATGCCCAAAGGCACGCCCGGCATGGAAATGGGTGGTAAAGATCCTTATGATGTGGTTAGTTTCGATCGTGATCATCGGGTTGAAATCTTTAGCAATCATGAAAAAGATTGACCTTACTTGGTTGCTTACGGTTTTATATATAACAGATTGAATAAAATAAGACGTTTTTTTAGCGTTAACTGAAATTTTAACTGGAAATCGTTAATTATCGCAGTCGAAATAAACAGGCAGTACAAACCAAACTATACTGGAAAATAAAATCGTACCGATAACAATTAACCAATAATTTCATTTTATGAACGGGTTCAAGTGGATAAATTAACCAGTATGAATGTTTTTGTTCGCGTGGCAAAAGGCGGGAGCTTTGCCAGCGGTGCGCGCGAATTAGGTATCTCCAGAGCCATGGCCACCAAGCATATCATGCAGCTTGAGGGGAGTTTGGGAACACGATTGTTTAACCGGACTACACGTAGTTTAAGCCTGACCGATGTCGGAGCATCTTATCTTGAGCGCTGTCAGCAAGTGTTGCTGGATGTAGAAGAGATGGAGGCAGCAGTCACTCACCTTCAAACGGAGCCACGCGGATTATTGAAAATCAGCGCGCCACCCGTTATCGGGGCTACACATATTGCGCGGGCCGTTGCCGAGTTTTTAAAACTGCATCCGGACTTAACGATTGACATGATATTGCAAGGCAGTCCCGGCGATTTGATTGATGAGGGCATTGACCTGGCTATTTTTTTAGGTGCGATGGATGATACCAGTATGGTGGCACGAAAGTTGGCCAGTTCGTCATTGGTTGTCTGTGGCTCTCCAGAGTATCTTGAGGCAAACGGTATTCCTCAGGCGCCAGAGGATTTGGTTAATCATAGTTGTTTGGTCAACTGGGCAATTGCACCAAGAAATAAATGGCAATTCAAAAATGAAGCGGGTGTAAAAATTATCAACGTGTCCGGTCGCATGCAGTCCAATGCGGCTCATACGATTCGTATTGCAGCAATCAACGGTCTTGGGCTTGTCATGTTGCCCATTTATGTTGTCGGCAGCGACATTGAGAAGGGGGCGTTAAAAGTGGTACTGGAAAATTATTCTTTACCGCCGCTTGATATTCATGCCGTCTACCCGCACCGTAAATATTTGTCCGCGAAAGTAAGAAGCTTCATCGATTTTTTACAAGAATGGCTGGGGCCTCGAGTCAGCATATCAAGCAATGAATGAAGAGGATTTGCTGGGTAGCAAATGGAATTATATTTACAGTCAGACAAAAACGGAGCCTGCTCAAGCTGCAGACGTTTTAATCGAAAATGCCCATTTGTTGCCTGAAACAGGAACGGCTCTGGATCTGGCTTGCGGACTGGGTGGAAATGCGATTTTTCTGGCACAACAGGGATTGGCGGTCACTGCCTGGGATATATCGTCAATAGCCATAGAATGGGTGTTGGCTTATGCTAAACGCGAAGGCCTGAATATCAACGCCTGCCAACATAATATCACTCGTCTTAGTCTGCCAAAATGCAGTTACAATATCATTGCGGTTAGCCGATTTCTTGACCGAACCTTAAGTGATGCGATAATAGACGCACTTAAACCCGGTGGTTTGCTTTTTTATCAAACCTTTACCGTGGAAAAAATAGGGCGGGTCGGGCCTACTAATCCGGCATTTTTGCTGGAAAGAAATGAAATTCTGCGTCTATTTTCGCCACTGGCTGTCATTTTTTATCGCGAAAACAGTTTATGCGGCAATCTGCAAAAAGGTATAAGAAATGAAATGCAGTTTATCGGTCAAAATATTGATTAGTTATTGAGATGATAGAAAATTTAGATCCGATTCAGGCATGGGAATTATTGCAACAGAATTCTGATGCCATAATGATAGATGTCCGAACAAAAGTCGAACATTCCTTTGTCGGACATCCTCCAGATGCCATTCATATCCCTTGGAAGGAGTTTCCGGACTGGCAGGTCAATGCCAGATTTGTCTCGGAAGTAAAAAAGGTAGTGCCGGATATCAAGGCGCCAATTCTGCTTCTTTGTCGTAGTGGTCAACGTTCCCTGGATGCAGCAAAAGTACTGGAAGAGGCAGGTTATCAACTGCTGATCAATATCGATAACGGTTTTGAAGGGCCTCTGGATGGCAACAAGCATCGCGGCAATTTAGGTGGCTGGCGTTTTCATGGCTTACCTTGGGAGCAAAGTTAACTTTCCAACTGCATCCGGAGTGCACTTAAAATGGATTGCACAACGACTTCAATCTGCTGTAATAACGGCTAAAAAATATTCCCTTTGCCATTATTTGACCTGCTTATTCAGGTTTTTGGCGTGTCTGTTCCTAAATAAATACTTGAGAAACACATAGTGATCGAAAAATTACGAAATATTGCCATTATCGCGCACGTAGACCACGGTAAAACGACATTGGTTGACAAACTGTTACAACAATCAGGCACGTTTGCGGCGCACAGTAAAATTACCGAACGGATAATGGATTCGAACGATCTTGAAAAGGAGCGTGGCATTACCATTTTGGCTAAAAATACGGCGCTGGACTGGAATGGTTATCATATCAATATTGTCGATACACCGGGACACGCCGATTTTGGTGGCGAGGTAGAACGTGTTTTGTCGATGGTGGACTCCGTGTTGCTTTTGGTTGATGCCGTCGATGGCCCTATGCCTCAAACACGTTTCGTGACTCAAAAAGCCTTTGCTTTAGGTTTAAAGCCTATTGTGGTTATTAATAAAATTGACCGTCCAGGCGCCCGTCCTGACTGGGTTGTAGATCAAACCTTCGATCTATTTGATCGTTTGGGCGCCACTGACGAGCAACTTGATTTTCCGATTGTTTTTGCGTCAGCAATCAACGGTTATGCAGGTTTGGAGCATAATATCACCGGCGGGAACATGGATCCGTTGTTTCAAACCATCGTTGAAAAAGTTAGTCCGCCGTCGGTTGATCTGGACGGCCCTTTCCAAATGCAGGTTTCCAGTCTCGATTACAATACTTATGTGGGTGTGATTGGCGTTGGTCGTATTCAGCGCGGCACCATCAAGCCGAATATGCCGTTAGTCATTGTCAATAGAGAAGGTGAACAGCGTAAAGGTCGCATGTTGCAGGTTTTCGGCTTCCACGGCCTTGAGCGTATTGAGGTGTCGGAGGCAAGAGCAGGTGATATTATTGCATTCACCGGTGTTGAAAAACTGGAAATTTCCGATACCATCTGCCATCCGGATGCGGTAGAAGCAATGACGCCGTTAACCGTAGACGAGCCAACGGTGACGATGACATTCCAGGTGAATAATTCACCGTTTGCTGGCAAGGAAGGAAAATTTTTGACGTCCAGGCAGATTCGTGACCGACTGGAAAAAGAATTACAACACAATGTGGCGTTGAAAGTTGAAGACACCGGAGACCCGGATAAATTTAAAGTGTCAGGTCGCGGCGAATTGCACTTGTCGGTGTTGATTGAAAATATGCGTCGTGAAGGTTTTGAACTCGGCGTTTCCAGACCTGAAGTGATTATCAAAGAAATCGATGGAGAAAAATGTGAGCCGTTTGAAATGGTCACCATCGAAGTTGAGGAGATTCACCAGGGTGCCATCATGGAGAAACTGGGCGAGCGTAAGGGCGATCTTTTGAACATGGTGCCGGACGGTAAAGGCAGAATTCGCTTGGAATATATGATGCCTTCGCGTGGCCTTATCGGTTTTCAAACCGAGTTCATGACCTCCACATCGGGTTCCGGATTGTTATACCATGTCTTCGACCATTACGGGCCAATGAAAAAAGGCGAGCTAGGCTCGCGTAAACGCGGTGTGCTCGTCTCCATGGTGCAAGGCAAAGCCTTGGCTTATGCGCTGTTTGCTTTGCAGGAACGAGGTGAGTTGTTTCTGGTGCATGCCGATGAAGTTTACGAAGGCATGTTGGTGGGTATACATTCCCGGGCGAACGATTTGGTGGTCAATCCAACCAAAGCCAAACAGCTGACCAATATTCGCGCTGCCGGTACGGATGAGAACCTGATCTTGACACCCATCCAGAAAATGACGCTGGAACAGGCTCTCGAATTCATCGCGGAGGATGAGCTGGTTGAGGTAACGCCAAAATCGATACGCCTGCGTAAAAAACTCCTCCTGGAGCATGAACGTAAAAGAGCAGCTAAGGTATAAGTTGTAGGCACAATCCAAATTGGTTTTGTGCCATGCTGTTCGGTTGTTAAAATAGATACATAATTTTTTAAATTAAATTGCCAATGGATCAACGCATCGCCGAAGTCGAGCGCAACACGCTTGAAACGCAAATCAAAATCAAAATTAACCTGGACGGCGTGGGAAATGCTTCGTTTGTGACTGGCGTACCTTTCCTTGACCACATGCTGGATCAGATTGCCCGGCATGGACTGATCGACATGAATATAGTCGCGCACGGTGATTTGGTTATTGATGCCCATCATACCGTCGAAGATATCGGTATTACCTTGGGACAGGCAATCGCTAAGGCGATGGGTGATAAAAAAGGCATTGTTCGCTACGGGCATTCCTATGTTCCGCTGGATGAAGCCTTGTCCAGGGTAGTGGTTGATTTTTCAGGTCGGCCTGGCCTGGTTTACGATGTCAAATTTCCAAGAGCCACGATTGGCAGTTTTGATGTGGATTTATTTAAAGAATTTTTTCAAGGGTTTGTCAATCATGCCGGTGTAAGCCTGCATATCGACAACTTGAAGGGCGTCAATGCTCATCATATTGCGGAAACCATATTTAAAGCCATGGGCAGAGCTCTTCGTATGGCGATGGCCGCCGATCCTCGTATGGCTGGTATTATGCCATCAACCAAAGGCTCCCTTTAGTTTGAATCCTGAACTTTAACTCTCCTATGTCCTCTGTTGCTGTTATCGATTATGGTATGGGCAATTTGCACTCTATCGCAAAAGCCTTACAACATGCCGCACCTGAAGTGGATGTGCAAATCGTATCGGATGCTCATGCGATTCTAAATGCCGATCGCGTTGTTTTTCCGGGCGTAGGCGCCATTCGTGATTGTATGCAGGCACTGGATCAAACCGGTTTGTCGGCAACAATAAGAACAGTGGCCGAAACCAGGCCATTGCTGGGTATCTGTTTGGGTATGCAGGCGCTGATGACGGACAGTGAAGAAAATGACCAGACCCAATGCCTGAATGTCATAACAGGGCATGTGGTGCATTTTGCGGATGCCCTGACCGATCAGGACGGCAATACTCTCAAGATACCTCATATGGGCTGGAATGAAGTCCATCAGAATGAACATCCATTATGGAATAACATTCCACAGGACAGTCGTTTCTATTTTGTCCACAGCTATTATGTGGATCCGGATGATAAGGCTGTTATATCTGCAACTACCCAATATCCAAACGGGTTTGCCAGTGCTTTGGCGCAGAAAAATGTCTTTGCTGTACAATTCCACCCTGAAAAAAGCCAGGCCGTTGGTTTGCAACTGCTGAACAACTTTTTGCACTGGGATGGGCAAAATTAAAACTTACTATAACCATCCGATAATGGATAAGCGCCGTTGAGAGTTTGATGCTATGTTGCTGATACCTGCGATAGATTTAAAAGAAGGGAAATGTGTTCGTTTGCGGCAGGGGCGAATGGACGATGATACCGTTTTTTCTGATGATCCGGTTGCTGTCGCTGGAAAATGGGTGGCCGCTGGTGCGAAGCGATTGCATTTGGTCGATCTGGATGGCGCGTTCGCCGGGAAGCCGAGAAATGCCGATGTCATCCATGCCATCGTAGAAGCCTATCCGGATGTGCCTGTGCAGATCGGCGGCGGGATTCGGGACGAAGACACCATTCAGGCCTATTTGAATGCCGGTGTCGAATATGTCATTATCGGTACCAAGGCAGTCAACACACCCTATTTTATTCGTGATGTGGCTTTGGAATATCCCCGTCACATTATTGTCGGTCTGGATGCAAAAGATGGCAAAGTAGCGATAGATGGCTGGTCCAAATTATCCCGGCATGATGTCATCGACCTGGCTCAGCACTTCGAAGAAGACGGCGTTGAGGCGATTATTTATACCGATATTTCCAGAGATGGCATGATGATGGGGGTCAATGTCGAAGCAACAGCCCGGTTGGCACGCGCGATCCGAATTCCTGTGATTGCTTCCGGCGGCATCACCAACATCGATGATATTAAAGCCTTGGGAGCAGTGGCAGGAGATGGCATCATGGGCGCCATTACCGGTAGAGCGATTTACGAAGGCACGCTCGATTTTGCAGAAGCAGCGAGACTGGCGGATACTTTTTAATTATTATGAGTCTGGCTAAGCGCATTATTCCCTGTCTGGATGTCGATAATGGACGTGTCGTCAAAGGTGTCAAATTTGTTGATATTCGTGACGCTGGTGATCCGGTTGAAATCGCCAGACGTTATGATCGGGAAGGTGCCGACGAAATCACCTTTCTCGATATTACGGCGACGCACGACAACCGAAATACGATGGTCGACGTGGTAAGACAGGTTGCCAGCGAAGTCTTTATTCCGTTAACCGTTGGCGGCGGTATCAGAACGTTGGAGGATATCCGGCGTATGCTGAATGCTGGTGCGGATAAGGTGGGCATCAATAGCGCTGCGGTTTTCAATCCGGAATTTGTCCGAGAAGCGGCGCAACGATTTGGCTCGCAATGTATTGTAGTGGCCATTGACGCCAAAAAAGTCAGTGGGCCTGATCTACAAAGCCAGTGGCAGATATTTACCCATGGTGGCCGCAAATCGACAGGCATTAATGCCATCGAATGGGCAAAAAAAATGGTTGATTATGGCGCCGGGGAAATTTTGCTAACCAGCATGGACCGTGATGGCACACGAGAAGGCTTTGATTTGCCGTTAACGCGGGCCATCAGCGAAGCGGTGTCGGTGCCGGTGATTGCGTCGGGCGGCGTTGGATGCCTGGATCATCTGGCTGAAGGTGTGATTACCGGCAAAGCTGATGCCGTTCTGGCTGCAAGTATTTTTCATTTTGCCGAATACACTATCCTGCAGGCAAAACAACATATGGCGTCGCGGGGTATTGAGGTGCGTTTGTAATGACTACGAACTGGCTGGATGACATAAAATGGACGCAGGATGGCCTGATCCCGGTTATTGCCCAGCAGGCCTTCTCCGGCAAGGTTCTGATGTTTGCCTGGATGAACCGAGAGTCTTTGCAGTTGTCCATAGATGAAGGTTATGCGGTGTATTGGTCAAGGTCACGACAGAAATTATGGCGAAAAGGCGAAGAATCCGGCCATCGTCAGAAAATCGTTGATGTTCTGTTGGATTGCGACGAAGACGTGCTGCTGCTAAAAGTTGAACAGGAAGGCGGTATTGCCTGTCATACAGGACGTGAAAGCTGTTTTTATCGGCAATTAAATGACGGAAAATGGCAAGCCGTTGAGCCAGTGTTAAAGGATCCTGCTACTATTTACAAGCAACCATGAGCGATATATTGCAACAACTGGCGCAAATTCTTGAGCAACGTAAGCTGGAATCTGCCGAAAAATCCTATGTCGCCAGTCTTTATACGAAGGGACTGGATAACATTCTGAAAAAAATCGGAGAAGAAGCGACTGAAACGGTTATCGCGGCCAAGGGTGGCGATAACCATCAGATCGTCTATGAAATCGCCGACCTTTGGTTTCATTGCATGGTGCTGCTGGCTTACCAGGGACTTGGTCCTGATGATGTATTACAGGAATTACAACGTCGCTTTGGCCTTTCCGGTCATGTAGAAAAGGCCCAACGCGATAATAAGTAACAATTAGATTCTTCTAAATCGTTCAACGGAGTTTATATGGGTTTTAGTATTCCTCATTTATTAGTAGTATTGGCCATCGTCATTGTTGTCTTTGGTACCAAACGCTTGCGCAATCTGGGTAGCGATTTGGGGGGAGCCATCAAGGGTTTTCGAACCGCCATTAAAGAAGGCGAAGACGGCAAACAAAATACTGGTGATCAGGGGCAAACGATAGACGGAGAAGTGAACTCCAAAAATAACGAAAAAGATTAACGTTTATGTTTGAAGTCGGTTTTTCTGAGCTTTGCATGGTAGGCTTGGTCGCCTTGCTGGTGATTGGTCCCGAGAAGCTGCCAAAATTTGCCAGACTGGCAGGGTTCTGGTTAGGCAAAACGCGCAGTATGGTTGCTTCTGTAAAAGCAGAACTCAAGGAGGAGCTGCAAGCAGAAGAAATGCGTCAACTCCTGAATCAGCAGCATTCGAACATCAGTGAATTTCAGAACATGCTGAGTGAGGCTGCCAATACGGCGGAATCGATGCAAGCCACGCTAACAGATTCGCTGGCGGAACCCATCACTCAAGACACGCAACCGCATGAGCCTAAGTAATTCTGAAGACAGTGTAGAACAATCCTTTATCAGTCACCTGATCGAATTGCGCAATCGTTTATTGAAGATTGTGATGTTCGTGTTGGCGCTTTTCATCGGGTTGGCATCTTATGCCAATGAGATATATGGTTTTTTAGCAGGTCCTTTGCTGAAACACATGCCCAAAAATAGCACGATGATTGCTATTGACGTGGCGTCGCCATTTTTTACGCCTTTCAAACTGGCATTAGTGGTGGCAATTTTTATTTCGGTCCCCTTCATTTTGTATCAGTTTTGGGCTTTCGTTGCACCCGGACTCTACAAGCGCGAACGGCGCATGATTTTGCCATTGCTGGTAGCCAGTACCTTTCTGTTTTATCTCGGCGTTGCATTTGCCTATTACCTGGTTTTCCCGTTGATTTTTGGGTTTTTAACAACGACTGCACCCCAAGGCGTTGCCGTCATGACGGACATTTCCAAGTACCTTGATTTTGTCCTCGCCCTGTTTTTTGCTTTTGGTACCTGTTTTGAGGTGCCCATTTTTACGATTGTTTTGGTTTTAACCGGATTGACAACGCCAAACGATCTTGCCGAAAAACGTCCCTATGTGATTGTCGGCGCCTTTGTCGTAGCCATGTTTCTAACGCCGCCGGATGCCATTTCGCAAACATTATTGGCTGTACCCATGTGGATGTTATTTGAAATGGGCTTGCTGTTTTCGCGCATGTTGGTACGCAATGTCGATGAAGCCGATGACTATAAACTGGATGCGATTGAAAAACTGGACGAATAATCCGGAATGCAAAAAAATGTACTGATCACGGGTTCAGCAAGGCGAATTGGTGCGGCTTGCGCGAAATTACTGCACAGTGACGGGTACAATGTCTGTTTACATTACCGATCTTCGGGCAATGCCGCTGTTCAGCTTTGTGCTGCCTTAAATCAAATTCGGCCTCATTCGGCACAAGCCGTTCAGGCTGATTTACTGGATTTGATGGCTCTCCAACATCTTGCCAATACGGCATGTGAAATCTGGGGTGGCATTGATGTTTTGGTCAATAATGCGTCTTCCTTTTATCCAACAGCGGTTGCAGAAGCTTCTGAACAACAATGGGACGAATTGCTGGGCTCCAACTTGAAGGCGCCGTTTTTTTTGGCCAAAGCCTTAACGCCATCGCTGACGGAACGGCAAGGCTGTATCGTGAATATCGTCGACATTCATGCAGATCGCGGATTGAAGGGCTATCCGATATACAGCATCGCCAAGGCTGGGTTAGTGTCCATGACCAAAATATTGGCCAAGGAGTTGGGGCCTGCGGTTAGAGTCAACGCTGTCGCACCGGGAGCAATACTCTGGCCCGACAATGATTTGTCAGAACAGGCCAAGTCCGACATTCTTCAGCGAGTTTCACTACAACGCACCGGTGAACCCATCGATATTGCCAAAGCGGTGCATTTCCTTATCAAGAATGCTGATTACATTACCGGTCAAATCATTACGGTCGATGGCGGGCGCACGTTGTTCTGCTAATACCTATTTCATTGCCATTTTCAGGCCCGCGCTACAAAAAAACACCTGGTTGCAGTACTGTCCCATCAATTGCGACGCCTTGCCCGACAGATCCACAAATTGCCGTGCCAGCAAATTATCGGGAACAATGCCGAGTCCCACTTCATTATGAACCAGCACCAGCGTATTGGGTAACTGCATGATGGCTTCCAGTTCCTGCAATATGTCAAGCTCAGGAACTTGATGATACAGCATGTTGTTCAGCCACATCGACACGCATTCGACCAGGACCGGGCTGCCACAGTTTTCCAAGCTTTTATGTAAATTAATCGGCTCCTCAAGGGTAATGAATCGATCTCCCCTACGCTGTTGATGGATACGGATACGAGCTTCCAGTTCGGCATCAATGAATTCGGTTGTTGCCAGATAATAAGGCTTGTGCATGGCACAATGCGCGAGAATATAGTCTTCTGCCAATCGCGATTTACCGCTTTTTATCCCGCCGGTGAATAATGTTTTCAAAACAATGGGTCTCCAATTATCTTGCAGAAAAAAGGTCAAATGTCATGTTAATGAATGGGTTTTGGCAGAATAATGGGTTAATCCACAAGGCGACATCACAGTCGTCCCAGAGCGGAGCCTGATCAATGAGAAAACAATGCTTTTAAGGGAAGCTCATTTTCTATCTGTTGGTAGGCTTCAAATCTTGATTCAAATTGTTTTCGAGCATGATATTTATGATTTTCCAGGTTCTGAATTAAAACGCCCATTGCTAGAAAAGTCTCAACGGGCAAGTTACGAGTCAGCATCTCCTGGCTAAACATTTTTAAATGGCATTGCTGAACTTGATAATCCTGAAACGCACCCAATACGTCCTGTAAATCTTTCAGTTTTTTGATTAGAATTGATATTTGCTCTTGTGGATACAACGATTGAAAAAATTCTATAAGATAGCGTAGTTTTTTGCAGGACTTTCTGAGTTCGTGAAAGGACTCTTCCGGTGAGTTGATGGTTAAGGCGCTTCCTTTACTCAATACACGCTTATGATTTTTCCAAATGATTTTGTTTGCCAGTAATTCGATTGTCAATCCGGTATCCATCAGACAGGGACTGGTAAGGGTTGCATCATTGAGATAGCTCTCCCATTCAGCCATTGCAGAGCGATATTTAGATGATCCGAGGTGAGCAACCAGCTCTTGTTGTGCGGCTTGTTTTTTGATGACTAAAAAATCATAAAGTGGATTGATGTCGTCCCGCATTGAGCTCGGCAGGCTGTCCCTGTAGTCAGTAAAGTTCAACAGATACACATCCAGATCGCGCGTTGGGCTTGTTATCTGCCCGAGCCAGGAAAAAAAGACACCATAATAAATATGAATGTTATCCGGAAAAACCGACTTTAACTGGCTAAGCCCCGTACGTGTTCGCCTGATGGCAACTCTGAAGTCATGTAAAAATTCGCTATCCGTATCGGACAAGGTTCCTTGTTCATTGGCTTTCATGGTTTTTAACAAATGCCTGAAAATGGTTTTAGTGGCAGTATCTGCACGCATATCAGGTATTAATTGAAAGTTTAATTTGGAAGAGTAGTCGAGCGGCCGACTCCCCTGAATTTTTAACGCAGTTGTCAGGACAGATTCATCAATCTCTGTGAAACCCAGGTTTCCGGTAATCATTTCAATGATTGGTTTCGCAGCTTTTTTGTAACCTTTAAGCGGTTGCAAATAAATGCGGTTATTAAATTTTTCATATTCTTCAATTGTTATACGCAGAATGATTTTATTTTCTTGATTGCGAATAGCGAGTTTGATTTCCTGATACTCGAATGTGCAAATCGGTATCAAGGCACGCATTGCCAATAGGGGGGCAAGGGTATGGCGAATTTTTTCTGATCTGAAATCATTACTGAATACCGGGACGTCTGTAATTTCTGCGCTTGCGATGATCAAGCTGTTTTCGAGTGATTTTAATAGAAAAAATGAACTCGAAACTGTCTGTAGGCGTTCAGCAGTAATGCCATTGGCGTACAAACGCCAATCAAAGCTGTCGTAGCTGGTTGCTAGTATCTTTTCTCTTGAAATTTGCTGAGTAGCTATCCGCTGACGGAGTAGTGTAATGAAGTTTTTGGTTGTCAGGCTTTCCGGTATTTCAAATCGTAAAGACATAGTGTGCGGCGCTTAGCTTGGGTTAGTAAAGGCACAATCTACAGAATGCCAGCGACTCATTGGTAAAAAGAAAATGGAAGCCAGCGATTAAAGCCGTAGACTAAGTCTTTGGTCGATCAAGAACATGGATAAATTCGATAATTAAGACATGTGCCGGAGTTAAAGCAAAAACCTAACTATGGCCTATCGATCGATTAGATACCAAAAATGGTGAATGTTCAAATGATTCTGCAATATATAATTAGAGGCCTAGAAACTCAATTGCGCAGGTGAACGATGAAAAGAGAGCTATGGCTGCTTCGGCATGGCAAATCGGATTGGGATAGTATTGCCGATGATTTTGCTCGACCGTTAAAAAAAAGAGGTGAAAGGGCTGCAAAGCAAGTTGGTGCCTGGATGAAACAACAAAATCTTGTTCCTGATTTAGTTATCAGTTCTCCAGCTAAAAGAGCCATTGATACTGCCAAATTGGTTTGTACTGCGATTGGCCTACCTGAACGCGATATCAAGCAGGATAAGCATCTCTACCAGGAGGGTTTTGAGCGCATCAAAACTGTGCTGGCAGCGATTCATGAGGAGGTCAAAACTGTATTGTTGGTGGGCCACAATCCGGACTTGGAGGATTTGCTACTGGATTTGGTAGGTGTTGCCAACGTACCCAACCAGGATAAATTATTACCGACGGCTGCGATTGCACGACTTGTTCTGCCACACGACTGGAAGAGTCTGGGGAGTGGCAATGTCACCGTGATATCAATTATTCATCCCAAATCGTTGGAAGAGGACAATAATCAATAGAACTATCATTGGTAGAACGTTGGATTAATCAAGCCAGGATCTCAATGAGAAAAATATGGTATTGTAATAATTCTGTCATATAAAGTTATTATTCTTGTTTTTTCATAAATATAGAATGTCCCCTATTAATTTAGTAGAGAGTTGATAATGAATTTATCGTTTAAAACGAAAACCCTATGTGCAGCGATGGGCTTGGTTTCTGCCGGGTTATTTGCAAGTACGGCGCATGCTGTGCAAACCGTTGAAGCAGGAGTGCCAGAGTATAATAAAGCCAGTGGCATTTCCGGTAATCTGTCCAGCGTTGGTTCCGATAGTCTGGCGAACTTGATGACGTTGTGGGCAGAAGCTTTTAATCGTGAGTATCCGAATGTTAATATTCAGATCCAAGCCGCAGGTTCGTCGACGGCGCCGCCTGCATTAACAGAAGGTACATCGAATTTGGGGCCTATGAGCCGTGAAATGAAGGATGATGAACTGGAAGCCTTTGAAGATAAATACGGTTATAAACCCACTGCTGTGCCTGTAGCTGTGGATGCGCTGGCAGTGCTTGTCAATAAGGATAACCCAGTAAAGGGTTTGACGATTGAGCAAGTCGATGCCATTTTTTCTTCAACCAATCAATGCGGTGGTGCATCCAGCATAGAAACCTGGGGTGATGCCGGCGTGGCTGAATGGGGTGCCAAAAGCATTCAGCTTTATGGACGTAACTCAGTGTCCGGAACCTACGGTTACTTTAAGGAGCACGGATTGTGCAAAGGTGATTTCAAGAGCAATGTCAACGAACAGCCAGGATCTGCGTCGGTTGTTCAGTCGGTAACTACGTCAGTCAATGGTATTGGCTACTCCGGGATGGGTTATTCAACTTCGGGTGTCAAAATGGTGCCTTTAGCGAAAAAAGGCAGTACTAAATTTGTTGATGCGACTCCTGAAAACGCACTGAATGGTACCTATCCTTTGACGCGTTATCTGTACATTTATGTTAATAAAAAACCGAATCAACCGCTACCGCCTTTGGAAAATGAATTTATCAAGATGGTACTCTCAAAAACAGGCCAGCAGTCGGTTATAAAAGACGGTTATATTCCACTGCCTGCAAAAATTGTTGATAAAATACTGGCAACCATAAAATAGTGCGACTTTGGATTTAAGAACAAGGATGATGGGTCTTTTTTGACTCACATATCCCTTCATGAAGTGAAGATTTAACCCGAACTGAAACGGCCGAGATTTGTTAGACAGATCTCGGCCGATTTTTTTTCCGGTTTTTGTTATATCATTGTCACATTTTAAATTTACAATCTCTGTATGTCTGAAAATTCAATCAACAAAATGACGTCAGTCAGGAGCAATTCGGCAAGCGATTTTTTTCAGCGCTGGCGGCTCATTAAAGATATTCTGGCCCGCTACTGCGTGGTCGCTGGCGGTTTGGGCGTCATTGTCGCCATTGTTCTCATTTTTTTCTATTTGTTATACGTTGTGTTTCCGTTGTTTTTGTCGGCAAGCGCAGAATCTGTCAGTCAGTATGATGTGCCGGAAGCGGCGCTGGGCAAGACTGTTTTGCTGGAAATTGAAGAGCAAAATGAAGTCGCTGCGCGCTTTACTGATTTGGGTCAGGTTGTATTTTTTGAGGTTGCTACCGGCAAGCCGATATCAACGCAGGCTGTGGCAATTCCCGAAGGTGCACATATTGTCAGCTTTGCACAAGGTAGTCCCATTAATGAAGGTGCAGTCATTTATGGCTTATCCGATGGCAGTGCCGTCATGGTCAAGCACCAATACAAAGTGACTTATCCCAATAACGTGCGTCTTATTACACCTTCACTGGCCTATCCATTGGGTGAAAAGCCACTGCAACTTGATGTTGAAGGTGCTGCATTGGAAAAAATTGCTGTTCGAGTAGCCGATGATGCGACGACCGTTGTGGCAAAAGCTGTCGATACGACTCATGGCACCAGTAAAATTGTATTGACCAGCTTCGAAAAGGAGCAATCGATATTTGCAGATGAAGCGAGCTTGAAACGAACAGATTCAGTGTTGGAGGTAGCCTCCGAAGGAATATTCGAAATTTTGATCGATAAGGAAGATCGTAATCTTTATTTGGTGGCGAGTGATGGACAACTCAGTTTTTTTGATATCGGCGATAAAAGCGCACCCGTAATCAGGCAAAATCAAAATGTCGTCGGCGCAGGTCAAAAACTCACCAGTATCGCATTTTTAAACGGTGATTTGTCACTCATGGTGGGTGACTCGACGGGATCAGTTTCCCAATGGGGATTGGTCAAAGATGCCCTTAATCACCCTGCGATGGAAAAAATCAGAGCAATTAAAGTTTCAGACAAGCCGATTGTCGCCATCAAGGGCGAACAAAGGCGTAAAGGTTTTATGGCCATTGATGCGGATGGTAATATGGGCATCTACCATTCCACTGCTGAAAGAGAACTGATTAAGGCGCATATCAGTGATGCTTCACCAATCGCTGCGGTATTGTCGCCAAGAGCCAGCGCCTTGTTGTTGCAATCCAGTGACGGAAAAGTACATTTCTGGCATATTGATAATGAACACCCGGAAGTTTCAATCAAGTCACTTTGGCAAAAGGTTTGGTATGAAAGTTATCCCAAGCCGGATTATATCTGGCAGTCTTCGTCAGCCAGTAGTGATTTTGAACCTAAATACAGTTTGATTCCGCTGGTTTTCGGAACATTAAAAGCGGCATTTTATGCCATGCTGGTGGCTATGCCGCTGGCATTGATGGGCGCAATCTACACAGCCTATTTTATGTCACACAAAATGCGGCAAGCGGTCAAACCGACCATTGAACTGATGGGGGCTTTACCGACAGTTATTTTAGGATTTCTGGCCGGGCTTTGGTTGGCTCCATTGATCGAAAAGTATCTGGCCGGGTTGTTTTCATTAATGATGATAGTGCCCTTGGGAGTTATTCTATTTGCCTTTTTATGGCAGTTTTTTCCAAAAGATCTGAGACAAAGAATTCCTGAAGGTTGGGAGGCAGCCTTACTGATTCCCGTAATCCTGCTCAGTGCCTGGTTTGCCTTTATTATCAGCGTGCCGTTGGAAAGTCTATTATTTGGAGGCTCATTACGCGAATGGTTTAGAAGTGAATGGGGAATCGGATATGACCAGCGTAATGCTCTGGTTGTTGGCATTGCCATGGGATTTGCGGTGATTCCAACTATTTTTACGATTGCTGAAGATGCCATTTTCAGTGTACCTAAACATTTGACAGTAGGTTCGTTGGCCTTAGGCGCAACTACTTGGCAAACTTTAGCCAAAGTGGTGTTGTTAACGGCTAGCCCGGGTATTTTTTCCGCTGTCATGATTGGAATGGGTCGGGCGATTGGTGAAACCATGATTGTGTTAATGGCAACGGGAAATACGCCAGTGATGGATTTCAGTGTTTTTCAGGGCTTGCGTACATTAGCTGCGAATATTGCAGTAGAAATGCCGGAATCTGAAGTTGATAGCACACATTATAGGGTGTTGTTCCTTGCCGCCTTGGTGTTGTTTGTCTTTACCTTTGTTTTTAATACTCTGGCTGAAGTGATTCGTCAGCGCTTACGCGAAAAATACAGTTCTTTATGATTAGATGTTGGATTAAAAGTGGTGCTCCGTGGATATGGCTGAATGCTGCGGCAGTCAGTACATGCCTCATAATGATTATTGGCGTATTGGGACTGGTTGCGGTGCGAGGCATAGGTCACTTTTGGCCGTCTCAAGTGACTCAATTCAGCTATCAGGAAGACGATGGCTCCATCAAAACCATCATCGCTGAAAAAATTGATGCCAGCGTGACGCCAGCCGCCATGGCCAAAGCCACCGGCTTTAAAATGGCCGATAATGAAGAAACACTGGTGCAGTACCAGCTCAAGACCGGTAACCGTGATATCACAGGTATCGATTTTCGCTGGATACAGGAGCGCAATGTCAAGCAACAGGATACACCAGTTGAAATCATCGTCGTTGAGCGACGGGAATGGGGTAATTTCTACGGCCGATTGGTCGCTGTCAAGGAAAACGGTACGGCAATTGCCTCCGGTGAGAAAGCTTGGTCTGTTCTTCAAGAAAAACTGGCATCGACTTTATCCTTGTTCAAAGACATTATCCGGCTGGAAAAAAAGGACATTGGCACCATCAATTATGGACTGGAGCGGCTTCGGCTTAAGGAAAAAAAATCACAGTTAGATAATCAGTGGGATGATGCAGCAAAAAAGCAAGTCGCTGAGGAAAGGGCTGGTCTTGAATTGGATTACAAGAGGCTTCAATCTCAGTTAAGTGAGCTGTATCGGAACATCAAGCGGGATAGTTTGGTAGTGGAAACGGAGAGTGGCGCTGAAGTTGAGATTTCGCTGTCCAAGGTTGTCCGAGTTTATCAGCCGAACGCCATGAGTTTATTTGACAAGATGGGCTTTTATGGTTCCAAGGTTGTCGAGTTTTTGGCAGACGACCCGAGAGAAGCCAATACGGAAGGAGGCATTTTCCCGGCGATTTTTGGAACGATTATGATGGTTATCATCATGTCGATCATCGTCACTCCCTTTGGTGTTATTGCAGCTGTGTATTTGCGTGAATACGCCAAGCAAGGTTTTACCACACGACTGATAAGAATCGCCGTCAATAATTTGGCCGGTGTCCCCTCTGTGGTTTACGGGGTATTTGGCCTGGGATTTTTTGTCTATATTCTGGGTGGCAATATCGATCAATTATTTTTTCCAGAGGCATCGCCTGCACCGGTGTTTGGGACGCCAGGACTATTATGGGCTTCCATCACGCTGGCTTTGTTGACCTTGCCCGTCGTCATTGTGTCGACCGAAGAAGGTCTGGCGCGCATCCCAAAATCGATACGTGAAGGCAGTTTGGCGCTGGGTGCTACCAAATTAGAGACGCTCTGGCTTACCGTATTACCGATGGCGAGCCCAGCCATGATGACAGGTTTGATTCTTGCAGTCGCCAGAGCGGCGGGTGAAGTTGCGCCGTTGATGCTGGTCGGTGTGGTTAAATTGGCGCCGACTTTGCCTTTGGATGCAAATTTCCCATTTTTACACCTGGACAGAAAATTCATGCATTTAGGATTCCATATCTATGACGTCGGATTTCAGAGTCCGAACGTTGAGGCTGCAAGGCCTTTGGTATACGCGACAGCTTTATTATTGGTTCTGGTCATAGTTGGGCTGAATTTAGCGGCCATTGTGATAAGAAATAATCTGCGCGAAAAATACCGCGCACTGGAAGGTTAAAGAAATGGCGTCAAAAGAAGTAAGAACACACGCAATCGACATGAATTCGATTTTACGTGGACAAGGCAAAAAGGCAGCAGAGCAGAATGAAATCAGCATCAAGGTTGAAAATTTAAATCTTTTTTATGGTGCAAAACAGGCGTTGCATACCATTAATATGGAAATGCCGAAAAAAAGAGTGACAGCCTATATTGGACCCAGTGGTTGTGGAAAATCCACCTTGTTGCGCTGTATTAACCGCATGAATGATTTGGTTGATAGTGCGCGGATTGAAGGCAAAATTTTGCTGGACAACGAAAATATATATGACAAGTCAGTGAATGTTGCGGCACTGCGCAGACGAGTTGGCATGGTTTTCCAAAAGCCCAATCCCTTCCCTAAATCGATTTTTGAAAATGTTGCTTACGGCCTTCGGATCCAGGGTATCAATGATAAACGCATCCTTGAAGAAACTGTCGAAAATGCGTTACGCGGGGCGGCGCTGTGGGACGAAATGAAAGATCGTCTGAATGATAATGCCCTTGGCATATCAGGTGGACAGCAGCAGCGCTTGGTCATTGCCAGAGCCATTGCGATAGAACCTGAGGTCTTGTTGCTCGATGAGCCTGCTTCCGCACTGGATCCCATTTCCACGTTAAAAATCGAGGAATTAATCAATGAACTTAAGGAAAAATACACTATAGTGATAGTTACGCATAATATGCAGCAAGCTGCGCGTGTATCGGATTATACGGCCTTTATGTATATGGGGGAGTTAATTGAAATTGGAACGACCAGCGAGTTATTTACCAATCCCAAAAAGAAGCAGACAGAAGATTATATTACCGGACGGTATGGATAATTAGGAGAAAATCATGGATAACAGCAAAATCGGACATCACATCTCGGGCCAGTTTAACAAAGAACTGGAAGATATACGCAATAAAGTGTTAACCATGGGAGGCTTGGTTGAGCAGCAGATAGAGCTGGCAATTCAGGCTTTTACTACAGGTGATGCTGAAATTGCAGAGCAGGTTATCAGACAGGATAATGATGTGGATGCCCAGCAAATGGAAATTGATCTTGAATGTACGCAAATATTGGCGCTGAGACAACCGGCAGCGTTCGATTTAAGGCTTTTGCTGACCGTAATCAAGGTAATCAATGAGCTTGAAATAATCGGTGACCTTGCCGAGCGTATCGGTCGTATGGCCATACATGTTTCTGATAATGAAGGTAAAAAAAATGTTCAATATTATGAATTGCAACATATGGCCGACTTGGTTAAAGATATGCTGCATGATGCACTGGATACCTTTGCGCGCATGAATATTGATGAAATCACACGCATTACCGGTTTGGATGAAAGCGTTGATCGCGAATACGGCAACATTATCAGACATTTGATTACTCAGATGATGGAAGATCCTCGCAATATCACCCGGACTTTAAATGTCTTATGGACTGTGCGTGCGCTTGAAAGAATTGGTGATCATGCCTGCTATATCTGCCAGCACCTGATTTACATGGTGAAGGGCGAAGATGTTCGTCACTTGAGCCAGCAAGAACTGGAACTGAAAGTTAATAAATAGCTTGCTTTCAATTTACGGGAGGCCTTATTCAGGCAATCCGCAGTTTAGCAAGGCTGGCTAGGTGAAGTTGGCCGCTGATGTCAGGGGTAATATCCAGTTCGATGATATTAACGCCCGACAAATTTACTTTATGATCATCTGATTCTACATGACTGCCTTCAGGGCTAAAATTCCATTGCTGACGCACTATGTCCAGGTATGACTGACCATTATCCTGTGAGTAGCGCAACGCATACTCCTGGGTTCGTGTCGCCGAAGCCTCATGAAAGCTCAAATGAAAATGATGAATCGTTTGAGGCTCCGTAAACAAGAGCCGTATCGTTTGCATTCCTGGATCGGCGGCACGCCAGCCTTGACCGAATCTGGGGAGTAAGGCTCCTTCGACTGGAAAGTCCGGATTTTCCGAGGTAATTTCGACATCTGCCAGTTCCTCCAGATTCAACCAGCTAGAGGGTATGGCTGCGTTTGAAGGGCGGTGATCAGAGATTATTCGTTTTTGCATAAGTCGTTGAGTCTCGATGTGTTCAAAAAAAGAGGACCAAATATCATTCGGTTCCTCTTGTGCGTGTGACTCTTCCCTGAGCCAATTAATGGCGTAAATTCTTTTTAACGAAGCTGGCAATTTCGTCGCCAAGAACCACATAAATGACATAGACGACAAAAATAACGGTTAAAACATAGATAACTGCGGACACGGTTTTTACCCCTTAAAAATAAAGATTCCTGTTTCTGAAATTGCTGAGTGACCTTTTTAAACCAGCCAGAAACATGAATGGTTATGATGGAAAAATAATCGCAAAAAAAAGGGCACCTTTTGTGCCCTTTTTTGCTGTGTAGCTAGCCGTTTAACAGGCTTTTCGTTTTAGCGATGATGCCGGCTGGGTCAATGCCTTGATGTGGGAATTGTTCCCACAGTCCGCCACAGCCTTCTTTGTGGGTGCCGATATGCGCATATTTGGGTGTATAGCCGCGTTCCAGCAGCCAGGAACCCATACGGCTACCCAAGCCGGTTTTACGGTTAAATGATTCAACGACCAGAACCAATGGTGATTTACCAATTTTGGCTAAAGTTTCTTCGTCGATGACATTCAATGTGGGTTTGTTAATCAAGCCCACATCAATGCCTTCCTGTTTTAAGCGCTCTACTGCGTCCAGTGCTCGATACAAAGCTTCGCCGAAGGCTACGATATAGCCTTGTGTACCTTCACGAACGACTTCATCTTTGCCGGAAACGAACTTATAATCGCCGCCAAAGAATTCCTGACCGTTGCTATCCAGAATGGTGGGTACTTTTGAACGTGTTGAGAAGACAAAACGCAAGCCCGGATTGAAGAAAATGGTTTCCAGACAGGCTTTCATCTGCAGCGGATCGGCAGGGAAGTAAATATTGGTATCATAGCCATCGCTCAAGCCATTGTCAGCGAACATGTTGTTCAAGCCGAAATGGCAGGTGTTATCGGCCATATCGTCAATTCCGGAATGCGAGAAGTGACTAAGAACGTTAGAATTATTTAAACGGGCCATTGTGATTTCGGAAATACACATTTCCAGGAAGGCACTGAAGGTGCCAAATATACCCTGTTTGCCTTTTTCCATGCCGAAACCGGCGGCTGCCGAGAAGTTTCCGCGCTCCATAATGCCGGATGAAATGAAGACTTCCGGATAGGCATTGTGTATTTTGATGAGGCCACAAGAGCCTTCAAGGTCACTGTCGACCACGCGAACTTTTTCAATACGTTCTGCTTCGCTCAGGCGGCTGAGTATGGCAACGACGGCGTCGCCAAAGACGTTGCGGTTGGCGTCCCATTTGTCGCTGGAACCCAGGAAGACAGCATCATTCTTAGGCGCTTTAACACCTTTGAGATGATCGGCAGCGGCTTGTTGGCCACGCGATTCAAGATATTCAAGTGCTACTTTTACCGAAACGACATCATGTCCGTGCGTTGAGCCTTCAAGGCCGACAATACCAGGGCACATCGGGCGATGATTGATGACAGCAACCGGACCGGGTGTATTGATGGCGGTGCAGATGCGTTGATACAGATCATCAATATCTTCGCCGTTGCCTTCCAGCACTTTAAGTCCATGGCCTTCAAGGGTTTTGGCCGTGCTGCATCCGGTCAGGTATTTTGATGGATGGCCGGCAATGGTTACGTCATTATCGTCGATAATCAATTTGACATTCAGGTTTTGCGCGACGGCCAGACGTGCAGCTTCGGCGTCATTACCTTCCTGTTGAGAACCGTCAGAACCCAGGCAGAATAAAGTCTTAGTGGGGTTTGCGATGGCTACGCCGTTAACATAAGGCCACATGTGGCCCAAACGTCCGGAGCTGAACTTAACACCGGGCGTAAAGCCCAGTTCAGGATGGCCTGGCAAATGTGAATGCGCTGCACGATATTCCACCAGACGCTCTGCCGGTAAATCACCATTCAGTGTGGACATCAAATACTGAGTAGCTACGCGGTGACCTGCTTCGTCAAAGAAGATAGGGACAAACTTGTCTGCCGAGCCGCGGAACAGGGCGTCCATAATGACTACTTCGGGTACTGTATCGTAAGGACCACCCGTGTGTCCGCCCACGCCACGCGCAGCGCCCGTGGCAGTAAAAAATACAATGGCATCACGACATAGTTGGATATTGGCTTTAAGACTGGCTCGTTGCGCGTCTGTCAAAGTCGGTATGCCAGGATTTAAAGAGATGCGCTGATAGGCGCCAAGATCAATCGGGAATTTGGACATGGTAAATTTCTCGTGGTAAAGGTGTTGTTATAGACTTGTTTGGCCGCTGAAACGTATCCGCGCATTGCGTGCGCAGCTCAAAACAGCGATCCTTATCAAGTCACTTGTTATTTCGAAAACTAGTGATTTTTCAATGTTAAAAAAAGCCCATCTGCGGATAAAAACCGGATTCAAGTTTACTGATTAATCCCTTAGCAAACGTTACTACTTACGAATCTGATTTAGCAAACTATTCTAACATAACCACGGCCGACCATTGCGTCGAACGTGAGTAATTGAGCTGGGGTCCTAAAAAACCAGGCAAATCCTTGTGGATTTATTTTTCCAGACCGATAAAATCCCATACCTGATGGGCAAACGTGGAGTTTTGATATTCCGGTACAGGAGGTCCATTGGGATAGTTTTGTTCGTAAACTCTGGTCATATCTTTGGCAAATTCCGGCATTTCCAGATTTGTGTAAGCTTCCTGCAAAACCAGCAAGGCATAAGGTACGGCCGGGGTGCGGTCGTATTTTTCGAGGACAGTTGAGGCTCGATTGACGGCAGCAATATAGGCTTTGCGTTTCATGTAATAACGGGCGACATGAACCTCGTGCATGGCCAGATTATTTCTCAGTGCTGTCATCCGCTGCTTTGCGTCGTCAGCATATTTGCTGTTTGGGAAGCGCCTCAATAACTCTGTAAAGTTTTCATACGCATCACGGGCGTTGCCCGGGTCACGCTGGGAAGTGTCAGAGGGTAGAAAGCGATCAAGAAACCCGATTCCACGGTTATAATTGATCAGCCCTTTTAAGTAATAGGCATAATCAACACTGGGATTACGTGGATTGATTTTGATAAAACGGTCTGCTGCTGCAATTGCATTGTCGGGATCGCCGTTCTTATAGTAAGCATAAGCGATATCGATTTGAGTCTGTGCCGAGAAATCACCAAATGGATAACGTGCCTCAAGCGCCTCATACAGCTTGATGGCCTTTTCAAAATTACCCGATTCCAACGTTTTTTTCGCTTCGGCGAGAAATTTTTCTGCAGTCCATCCGACATATTCGTCTTCGGTATCAGAACTGCCTGAGGCCAAGCTTTTTAGCGTCTCACAGCCTTGCAGAGACAGGCTTAAACAACAGATAACTAGAATATTTATTAAAATTAATCGCATGGTTGTTACGACACGTTGTAATATTAGAGACTTTCGTGTCGTAAAATGAACGACATCCGGCTCTACTGTTTGACTGCCGAGTATAACTGATCTTAGGGCCAATGGACTACGGTTTTTTGATTATACGCCGCAGGCTATTCGGGCGATGTAAATAGCAATAGGTAAAATAAAATAACTTGTTATGACAAGATTGACAGAAGAAGTGCCGTACGAAATGGCGGGCAAACGCCTGGATCAAGTGTTGGCCGAATTATTTCCCGATTATTCGCGCAGTAAGTTGCAAACCTGGATTAAAACAGGGCGCGTAGTCGTCAATGATCTGATATTGAAAGCAAAAGACAAGCTGGATGGCGGTGAAATTATCACACTGGATGCCGAACCGGAGGTTGTGGTTGTTTCTGAAGCCGAAGAAATTCCTTTAGACATTATCTACGAGGATGACAGCCTATTGATTGTTAACAAGCCGGCCGGTCTCGTCGTTCATCCGGCCGTAGGCAACTGGAGTGGAACCTTACTGAATGCGCTGCTGAACCACGATAAAAATCTGGAGACTTTGCCCCGAGCTGGTATTGTGCATCGCATTGACAAGGAAACCAGTGGTTTATTGATGATTGCAAAAACCCTGCAAGCGCATAACAGTCTGACGCAGCAACTTCAAGAACGAGAGATAACGCGGGAGTATCTGGCCATCAGCAAAGGCCGGATGACGGCGGGCGGCACAGTCGACGAGCCATTGGCACGACATCCAACGGATCGCAAACGCTATACGGTTAAAGAATCGGGCAAAGAGGCTGTTACTCATTATCGGGTTGTGCAACGTTTTACCCATCACACCTATATCCAGTTAAAACTGGAAACAGGCCGCACACACCAGATAAGAGTCCACATGGCTCATATTCGTTATCCGCTGTTGGGTGACCCGGTCTATGGTGGACGTTTTCAGATGCCGCCCAATTGTAGCGAACGGCTTGAAAAAGAATTGCGCAGTTTCAAGCGCCAAGCCTTACATGCCGCAAAACTAGGCTTAATTCACCCGGTGACAGGTGATTATTGTGAGTGGGAACAGTCGCTTCCACTGGACATGGCAAATTTGCTCGAAGCGTTAGCAGACAATGAACGCGAATGAACATTGGCTGGTCCCTGATTGGCCGGCACCTGACCATATTAAGGCGGCGACCACCTTACGAACCGGTGGCGTCAGCGCCAGTCCTTATGCAAGCTTCAATTCCGCCTTGCATGTCGGCGATCAACGGGACCGGGTGTTGCAAAACCGGCAGTTACTAAAAGCTCGACTGAATTTGCCTGACGAACCCCTATGGCTGAGCCAAATCCACAGCAATGTCGTTATTGATGCAGCGAAATCCGCTAGGCTACAAGAGGCGGATGCCAGTTACACAATGCAGACGGGGATAGTCTGTACCGTGATGACGGCTGATTGCTTACCCCTGCTGGTCTGCGATAAGGAAGGTATTTGCGTCGCCGCCATCCATGCGGGCTGGAGAGGCTTAGCCGCCGGCATCATCACCAATACTATCAAGGCTTTGCCGATAGCCGATTTAATGGTTTGGTTAGGTCCGGCGATTGGCCCGGAAAGCTTTGAAGTAGGGAAAGAAGTGAGAGATGCCTTCAAAAAAAAATCTGAGATCAACTTAACCGCCTTTAAACAAGTGAGTGACGAAAAATGGCTGGCCGATATTTATCAACTGGCCCGTCATGAATTAATGGAATTGGGTATTGATCAGGTCTATGGCGGCAACTTTTGTACAGTAACAGATTCTGCGCGATTTTATTCTTATCGCAGAGACAATGTAACCGGGCGTATGGCTACGCTGATATGGAAGAATTAAGCTCATGCATTTATTACTGTTAATCATTCTATTTACGGCACTTGGCGGCATCTTAAGCGTGCTGGCGGCCGCTGTTTTTTTGCTGCTGCCGGATCATCGAAGAAATGCAATGCTGCCGCATGGTATTAGTTTTGCCATTGGCGCCTTGTTAGCTGTTGCTTTTTGGGGTTTGATACCGGAAGCCTTTGCCTCCGTAAAAACAGATCGGTTGCAGGTCCTGTCAGGCACGATTTTGGCGGGCATCCTGGGTTTTTTTATACTGGAGAAACTGCTGATCTGGCGGCACTGCCATTTTGGCGCCTGTGAGGCCCACGGCGACGACAGCCATGACGAACTCCCAGATCATGGCCACAGCCATGGTCATAGTCATGGCATCGGAAGATCAACCGGCGCCTTGATTATCGTCGGTGACGGCATCCATAATTTCGTCGATGGCGTTTTGATAACAGCGGCCTTTTTAACCGATGTTCAGTTAGGCATCGTCACCAGTCTTGCGGTTGCAGCCCATGAAATTCCCCAGGAAGTGGGGGATTTTGCCATTTTGCTGGAAAGTGGTTACAGCAAAGGCAAAGCGCTTTTCTATAATATTCTCGCCAGTTTAACGACGGTCATCGGTGGTGTGCTGGCTTATTTCTGTCTGGAAAATTTACACCAAAGTCTGCCGTATTTCCTGGCCCTGGCAGCGTCCAGCTTTATTTACATCGCCGTTGCCGATTTGATACCATCCCTCCATAAAAAAACCGATATGAAAAACTCGCTGCAGCAAATCGCCCTGATCACGGCAGGTGTGATTTTAATTTGTACCATGCACAACTTTGCGCATGGTTTGTAGCAGTCTATTAAAGAGTTCCGATTATTGCAGGAGGCTCGTTGTTCAGGATGGATGTGTTTAGTCTGCGCCCCTATTATCCTGCTCTAACGAAAGAAAGTGCGGTTGTTAGGATTCAAATCACAATATATTGGGAGATATGACCAAACAAGACAATATTTGATCCCGTCACATGCTGACACGGTCAGATGCATAACTCAGAGTCATTTTTGTCAGTCCGCCTGACATCTGTGACAGTTGCATATGAACCTTTTCATTTCCTTAAAGAATAAACTCTACGTGAGAGTTACAATCTGTAAAAGGCCTGGTTTTTAGGCATTTTTCAGCGGTATGCCTGCTTAAATCCATTAACAAGCGTCACCAAGTCTTTATTTTACTGACTTCCTGTAACAGAACCGAAATACGAACAGCGCCTTAGTATCTATAGCTTTTCTTTAAGTGATAGGCGTATAGTATTTACAGGGTTTGAAAAAAATAGTGCCCTACTCAACTATTGGAAATGACAGTCGCCTTTAAAAATAAAAAATAATTATTTAAATCAGTGACTTATAAAACTGGCATTATTGTTGCTCTTACCTGTTTATCGATAGCAAAAAAGTTACATCTTTTAAATGCTAAAGAGCCTTCTTCATATAGACCGCTCTTGCCCTTGATTCATCTGTTTTCTCTCAAGGGTTCAATACTAGAAAAATTTGGCTCATTTTTTTAACGAGGTTGTCGGCGCATTTAGCGCAGGTAACTCTTACAACAGGGGGACTCAGAACATGATGACAGCAATAACAGCACTAGCAATAGCCACTACAGTAAGATTGGCACATGTAGCGATGACAACACAGAATCCGAATAACCTATTGGTCAGGCTCCATGTCCTGTTTTATAACCTACATAAATGAGGCTAGCCTATAGTTCGCATGGATGCGGACAAAGGTAAGCGGTTTTTTTGACCGCTTACCTTGATGTGCCGGGCATTGATCAAACACTTGTTGCCTGTAACGAGATAACAGAAATCAGTAACGACATCGTAGCGAACACAAGGGCGGTCTGTAAGGTGCGTGTTGAAAATCAAGGGCGCATTTTAGAGCTGGATAAAGTTCCCATAACGACCTATTCCGCTTTTTTCAATACCTTCCGCAACTGGTAAAAGACTCTTTCCAGTAATCGAATATCTTCAGTCACGATTTCAGCCTGCCCCTGCATTTCCTGGTGGAAGCTCAGTGTTTTCTTATAGCTGGTGACCAGCGGGTTAGGCAGAATGGCGTCGACCGTGTACATATTCTCTCTCGGCACTAGCGAAATGGAGTTTATCTTGCTGACAATCTGGCCATATTCCTGATACGGATAACCTGCCAGCTTAATTAAAAGTTTCTGGCCTGTTTTAACCTTGCCGGAATTTTCTAGAGGCATTTTCATTTTGGCCAGTATGGGCTGTTTTTCAAAAGGTACGATTGTGACGACTTCTTCGCCGACATTGACGACCTGGAATTCTCCCCAGAATTTGGACAGCACCAAACGGCCCTCAATAGGAGATGTCAGCAGATAGTTTTTTTCCCACAGACTTAAACTTGTCAACAGGGCCTGGTAGGCTTCAGCCAGATTCAGTTTGAAGGATTCGCGTTTGTTTGCATCAACCTGGTTCAATTCATTCAATTCGGTGCTTAAGTTGGTCAGTTCGATTTGTGTTCTTGACGCCTCCACGCTGAGTTGTTCTTGCTGCCGACGATTGTTGAGCAGACTTATCTGTTTTTCATCGACGTTGCTGGCCGAGATCAGTTGTTTGGTTTGCAGTTGTTGAAAGCGTTGCAGGTTTTTATCCAGTAGGGTATTTTCACTCCGAAGGATGGTTGCCTGTTGTTGAAATTTGTTCAACATCGCCTCGAGTTGCTGCTGTTTTTTGCGATTGAGGACTATTTTCTTTGCAAGCGGGTTTGAAGTTAAAAAAAACAGCATTTCATTGAGCTGTTTCTGGAATTGTGCAAATTGATTCTGAATGTCGCCCAGTTTAAGATTCTGCGGAAGGGTTGCCAGGTATGCAACATCTACTTGATGAGGGCTATAGTTCTTTAACCATTCTTTCAGTTGCACTATATCATTGAAGTTGGCGGAACTTTCAATAACTGCAAGCAAGTCATTTTTTTTGACCTGCTGATGGTTGTTACTTTTCAGCCAATGTAGCTTCCCGCTTTGGCGCGCCACCAGACTGGCTGGAGGAATGGGCGTGGTGACGGTGACTTTGGCAGACACGATGTCTGGATATTTCACAATCCAGGACAATAAAATAATGGCCATGATAAGCGTCAAAATCACGGTGCCGCCCCAGCGCAAAATCCAGGCGGGTGGTTTTCCAAGCAATTCCAGGGTGTACATACTGTAATCGCCCAGGATTTCCAGCTTGTCATAAGTCGGCTGTGCCAAGGTTTCTGGATTTGCATAGGGGCTAAGATGCGGCATGGCTATTGTCCCAACTCCAGTTGATTGCTTACCAGGTTGTAGTAGACACCTTTTAATGTGGTCAATTGTTCGTGATTACCGGTTTCAACCACTTTGCCCCTATCGAGTACAACGATCTGGTCGGCATTTTTTACCGTACTTAAGCGATGGGCGATCACAACAACGGTGCGGCCCTGATAGAAGGCCTGCAGGTTTTCCATAATGACCCGCTCGTTTTTTGCATCCAGAGCGCTGGTCGCTTCATCAAAAAACAGATAATCCGGATTTTTGTAAACGGCTCGTGCAATTAGAATGCGCTGATTTTGTCCGCCGCTCAATGATATGCCGTTGGCGCCAATCTCGGTATTCAAACCATTCGGGAGTGTATCGATTAATTCACCTAAATTGGCTATTGCAATGGCCTGGTTAAGTTTGTTTTTATCTATTAAACCCTCCGATTCTGATTCGGTGATATTCCTCAGAACCGTGTCATGAAAAATAAAGCCATTTTGCATGACCACGCCGCATTTTTGCCGCCACAGGGCCATGTCAATGTCATTCAATTGAATATTGCCGACCCGCATTTTGCCCTGTGTCGGTGGATAAAAGCGCATCAAGAGCTTCAGTAACGTGGTTTTCCCGCTGCCGCTAGCGCCGACAATGGCGGTCACTTTGCCTTCAGGAATTACCAGATTCAGATTTTCCAATACCTTAGGCGATTTTTTCCGTCCGTATTGAAAGCACAGGTCATTTTCTATGACTATGGTTTTATCCTGGCTCAGCAAATGGGTCATTGGCTGGGGTATCGTCTCGTTTTTCTGATCATGAATTTCAGCCAGTCGCCCGAGGCTGATACGGGCATCCTGCATGGATTGTAGAAAACTGACGAAATTTGAAATTGGCGCGTTCAGCTGACCAATGATGTATTGGACTGACAGCATCATGCCCAGGGTCATGTGGCCATCAATGACGGATTTTGCGCAATAAAAGGAGATCAGGATATTTTTGAGCTCATTAATAAAGTTGGCTCCGGTCATTTGATATTGGTAAAGCGCGAGACTTTTCACCGACACCTTGAATAATCTGACCTGGATGCGTTCCCATTCCCAGCGGCGTCGGCGCTCGGAGTTGTTGAGTTTGATTTCCTGCATGCCGTGTATCAGTTGCACCATGCTGCTTTGCGTTTTTGACGCCTGGTCAAAACGCTGATAATCGAGAGTTGCCCGTTTTTTCATAAACAGCAAAACCCAGGTGACATACATCGCGATACTACTCACGAAAATCATCAGGATCGTCTGATTATACCAGGCCAGCGCTGCGCCAAAGACGATAAAGTTGACCAGTGCAAACAAGGTGGTCAGAGTCGATGAGGAGAGAAATTCTTCAACGCGATGATGATCCTGAATGCGTTGCAACAGATCGCCAATCATTTTGGTATCAAAGAACGAGACGGGCAGTTTTATCAGCTTGATTAAAAAATCGGAAATGATCGCGATATTGATTCTTGCGCCGATATGCAACAGAATCCAGCTGCGTAACAAATCAACGGAAGTTTGTGACAAAAACAGTGTCAGTTGCGCTGCCAGCAACACATAGACGAAATCCAGGTTGTGATAGTTGATGCCATAGTCGACCATGGCTTGTGTCAGAAAAGGGAAGGCCAGTAAAATCAGGCTGCCTACCAGAAGGCCTAAAAAAAGCTGCATGAAAAGAGAATGGTAAGGCCGAAAATAAGGCCATAAAAATCCCAGTCCTCTTGGCTTTTTTTGTTGCACGTCCGGATCGGCATAGAATTCAGGTGTTGTATCGACCAACAATAAAATGCCCTCGGCTGTTTCATCGGGATTGACCATGTTCAGCCAGCCGGCCATGAATTCCTTTCGACTATATTTGATCAGGCCATAAGCGGGATCGGCAATAAAGACGCTGTTGTTTTTGATACCATGAACGACAACAAAATGTTTCTGCTGCCAATGTGCAATACAGGGTAGCAGGACTTCTTCCTGCAAGGTGTGCATCGAGGCCCGGATGGCAACGGTTTTCAAATGGAAATTTTCGGCAGCATCGGCAATTCCGCCGAGTGTGACTCCCAGACGAGTCAAACTGCATTTTTCTCTTAATTCATCCATGGGCAAAATCCGCCCGTAATGACGTGCCACCATATGTAAACAGGTAGGACCGCAATCCATTGCGTCCATTTGTTTTTGAAAGACAAATTTGGCCATAATTGTTGTTGTGATAGGTGTGAGTTGGATTTATCCTGAAAACCGCTATTAGTCCACGAAAAACACGAAAAATCAGCATGTTGTATTACCCGGTTCTTCACACTTTGAGAGGCGATCTACTACTTGGTGTCTCGTTGAATATTCTCTGCTTTTGTGTTGTGCTACAGGCGCCTACTTTTGGTTTTCGTGGATCAAATGATTTTTCTATGTTTATGGATCAGGTCATTGCGTTGCTGCTTACTGCCATCCGACCGCAATCGCTTGGTGTTGAGCTGGTTTGTGATGAGAGGCAGTTCTCAATGTCTCATCCCAATTAAAAATCATCGGATTACCCGGTGTCGTGACTTTTTGATGCACGCTGCGGCACAAGGCATAAAAGTCGCTCATTCGTTCTCGACGCCAATCGTCAGCCAATTGTTTAAAATCAGATGAATGCAGATTTCCCAGACTATAGTGCTTTGAAAATCCGTATTGCAAAGGTAGCACGCTGCCATCCGGTTCAATGACCAGTGAGTCCAGACAATCGGCCAGAGGAGCGTCAGTCTCCGGCAGAGTGTCGCCGGCATAGACTATATCGGGATACGCTGTCAAAGCCTGACGACTGGCAAAATCCAATTGTATATAGAGCTGATCTTTTAGTTGTTCCTTGAGTGTTTCGCACAGGAGATAGGCATAGGCCGATTCGATGCGATCCGGTCGTTCTTCCGGCAAATTACCTGTGGCAAAGCCGCTTTCTTCCAGAGGGTGAATTTGTAATAGCTTGGCTTCCTGTTCCAATGCGAAGCGGACCACCCAGTCCAATTCATTCAGATTGTATTGGGTTAGCGTGAATATAAACCCAAAATTAATGCCGGACTTGCGTAGGTTGTCCAAATTGGCGGCCATTCTGGCAAAAGCCAAACTGGAGTTTCGCATTCGGTTGTGCGATTCCGGCATACCATCCAGACTAATGGCAATGGTATCAACCACATTTTTGAGTACAGTAAGGTGTTGTTCGTCCAGCAACATGCCATTACTGGCAATCGCCGTTTTAAGGCCAAGGTTTTTTGCATGGGTCAGCAAGTCTGGGAGCGGTTTGTACAGTAACGGTTCACCGCCGGAAATACATAAATAATCGTAACCTTCAGCGGCCATATCAGTCAGTGCATTGCAAAGTAGCGCGGCACTTAAGGCACCGCGCTCCCGAGGCGATGACGAAGAATAACAGTGAAGACAACTCAGATTGCACAAACGGCTTGGATGAATCTGAATGACTCGGGTATTTCCGGTTGATCTTAACGGTTGTTTCTTGTTCATCGCCTATTCCTCTTTATCTAAACAATGTTTGCGAGATTTGTGCTGGATTGATTGCCGGGTTCAGCACATTACCTACATTGAATATTGCGGGCGTGCCATATTTCCACCAAAGGGGCACAACGCTTACACCCAAGCCACCACTGGCTTCAAGCAGTTCTTCCACCTGTTGGAAATCTTCTATCGAGCGCACGCCGGTTTTGCCACATTGAAGCTGTAATTTTTCAGAACCGCTTTGTTTTTGATTCATGATCAATTCTCCTAGAAATTGTTAATCAACATCTGTACGCCGAATTGCGTACTAGACAAGGCTTGAATGAAAATGGACAGTCCTTTTCACTCGGTGAAAATGTTAACTTTCTGATCGAATGATCTCTGTGAAAAATTATGTGGAGGTCAGGTGAAAAATTACCGGTGATGATTGGTGAGTTTTCACCGTGAATATTTTGACGGGGGTATGCTAACGGAAAAAAATGCAGCGAAGGTTTCCTTGAAAACATGACCATTATCTTTGATGACAATCTTTTTGCTGGAACTATCGGGCCTTCCCTTAAAGTAGGAATTCGGGAAGTTATTTTTTACCAGATCCATAGTGCGTGTGCGGGGATCAGGGGCGGTGTCGAGTTGATGGCTAATACGACTGGAATATTGCCTGTAATGCTTGATAATCCGTTTTGCCATTTGACATAACAGGCAATGTTTCCAGCACGATAAACTTGGCCGGTTGCATGTAAGATGGCAATGTTTCTTTCACGGGTTTGATGATGTCGGCTAATATGCAGCCGGTTTTTAAAACTACTGCGGCTACCGGGCGTTGACCACTGGTGGGGTCACTGATACCCAGCACGGCGCAGTGCATAACCTCGGGCAGTCGATTGATCGTCGCTTCGATTTCGGCGGGTTCGACGCGATAGCCCGAGCATTTGAGCATTCTGTCCAGGCGTCCGTGATAACAATATTCGTTCTGTTCATTGCGCGATACTTTATCGCCGGTATGGTGCCAGCCATTTCGAAGTGGCGAACGATCCAGTTTGCCTTGTTGCCAATAGCCTGAAAAATTGTTCGGGCTCTGTACCAGCAACTCTCCGGTTGCTTCATCTATCTTGAGCAGGGCATTGCATGCCGGTATGCCGATCGGAATTGCCTGATTGGCGCGCAAGCGGAATCGATCCACCGGCCAATAGCTGCAGACATTGGTTTCGGTTGGCCCGTACAGGTTAAAAAATTCCGTTGTTGGCAACTGCTCGACCAGTTTGATCAATTGCGGTGTAGGAAACACTTCGCCAGCGAACAGGATGGTTTTCAGGTTGCTTAATGGCGTAGTTGTCAGAGCGCCTTTCAGGGCAATAAAAGACAGTAAAGAGGGTACGGTGTACCAGCAAGTAATGGCATTTTGATTTAACCAGGCTGTTAATTTGCTAGGGGCCAAGGATAAAGCGGCGGGCATGAAGTGCACACTGGCGCCGGCAGACAGGCTGCTGAACAGGTCGAATACGGACAGATCGAAGTGAAACGGCGCGAGACTGGCGATGCGGTCTTCAGGGGCGATTGCAAATGTTGACCGCGCCCATTCAGCGAAACTCAGCGTCGCCCGATGGCTGAGTGCTACGCCTTTGGGCGTGCCCGTTGAACCGGAGGTATAAAGAATGGCGGCCAAAGCTTCCGGCTCCGTGTCATTGGGTTCCGCCGAAAAGGATAGGGTAGGTTGCAGTTGGTGCAGATCCAGCCATAGCTCCTGATTGGCCAGCCAGTCCGGACACGCGCCATGCCCCGCCACATAACGAGGTTGGGCATCATCGATGATGTAGTTCAAACGGCTGGCCGGATTTTTAATATCCAGCGGTAAATAACAGGCTCCCGCAGTCAGAATACTTACAATGGCTTGAGCCGCATCAATGCCACGCTCAATGGCTAGCGCTATGCATTGCCCGGCACAGTGGTGCATGTTCAAAAAATCCGTGAATGGCTGGCAAGTTTGTGCCACTTGCTCATAAGTTAATTGCTTTTCTTCGTCTGTGAAGGCCAGTCGTTCGGGAGATGCAAGGCACTGCTTGATAAAACCTGAGATTAAATTCATGGAATGGGACAACTATTCCGTTTGCCCCAGTAATTCCTGCGCCATTTTTTGTTGCAATTGGCTGATCCAGGATTTACTGAACACAGGCTCAATAAAATTAAAACTCAAAATTAATTGTTTCCGGTACTGGCAACAAAGTAAGGCCAAGCCTGGCGGATTGGACATCTGACTGAGATGAAACAAGCCGGTGATACTGGTATTAAAGAAGCTGTGCTGATCAAAGTTGAACTGACCGATATCCGAAAACCAGAAGGAACTGCGTTCACTGTCATGTTGATAGGATTTGCGCAGTTCTCGCCCATATTTTTCCAGCGATAGCCAACTGGCTGCCCACATGACCGGTAAGAAAGCATAATCCAGTTGTTGCCGGATGGCTTGGGCATTTTGCTGTTTCAGATGGCTAAAAAGCTGCTCCCTGCCAGCCAGTAGCGCTTTGGGGGCCTGGGCAAATAAAGTACCTATATGATTGCCCAGCATCGGACTTAGTGCATTCTGTTTTCGTAAACTAAAGGCATAGGGTACGCAATAGGCGTCGCCTGCCTGATCGGGTTCCATTTGATGCAAGGCGCGCATAAAGCAGCCGATGTAATACTGACTGGTGCCTGTTAATCCACAGTGTTGCCGGGCCTGTTGCGCAATGAGGTCGGTTTCTTCCGGGCTGAATTGATGGGGCAGAAAATTGAGTTTGTCCGACGCGAGTTGAAACTGGCCATGCTGAATACTTTGAAAGTGATCCAGCTGGTTGATATAGCGATTTGCTTTGTAGAACAAATGGATTTTTTGCCACCATCTAAATTTGCCGAGTTGCGTATTAACCAGCGCGTCCATTGTGGGGGTGTCGAAAAGCTCGCGCTGCGCCTGATCATCTGTGCACAGATATCGGAAGATTAATTCAACCCCTTTTGCATCACAAAAGGGATGTAGCCATCGAATCAGGAAACAGTGCGTTTGTTGACCGAGGATGAGATGAAATTCTATGGGGGCAATAGTCTCTCTGGATTCCTGCCGATGAAACAATTGAACAATAGTTGCTCGTTGAAAGTCCGTATCGCTATCCGTTTCCGGACAATGATGCTGAAATAAAATTTGTTCGGGTTTAGGCCTTCTGCACCAGTAAAATTGTTTGCCACGTTGTTGCAAGCTGGCTGATGCGGTCGGAAAGCGGGTGATGAATTCATCAATGCGTCTGGCGAGTTTGTTGATGTCAGGCCGCCCGTTCAATTGCAGCGCAAAGCCACACAACCCGCCGGGCAGTTGGTTTCGACGAATTTCATCATCCATTGCCAGTGTAAAATAGTCAGCCACATTCAGGGGCTGAATCATTTCACTGGTTTGCTTTGCCATCATTTTTTGTGTCGAAGTATCCATTGTTCCAGTGCATTCAGGGAATGTAGGTTATCAGGGTCGATCTCCGCATCCGGCAAAGTCACGCCGAAACGATCTTCGATAAACATTACCAGCCTCATAATGCCCATGCTATCAAGCCCTGCTTCGATTAAATTGTCGTCATCGGAAAATTTATCAGGGTCTGGGATAAAAATTATTTCTTCAAAAATAAAGGATCGGATTTTTTGTTTCATGTCTTTTAAGCGTAGGTAAATAATGGTCGATATTTGAGGACCGTCCGATATCAATATGCATCCCCAGGGATTAATGGTCGACCTATAGGGATGGGGTGAAATCAGCTCCACGGGCAAGAGTTTATAGATAAACGTTCATTTTCACTACAGCATTCGAGCAATCAATGTCGGCAGTCTCACAATAAAGCCTGCGATCAAGCGTGTATGCATCCAGGTGAGCAGTGTGTTATCCCTTACATAGCGGAAATGACTGACACCGCCTTCCTGTTTTGTCAGGTAACGCACAGGCGTTGGCAAATTGATGACGGGTATGCCCAGCCATGATAGTTTGACGGCAACCTCCGGCTCGAAATCAAAGCGCCGAGCCCAGCGGGTTGATTCTATGACCTGGCGCAAAGGTTCAATGGGATAAACGCGCATGCCAAACAACGAATCATGAATACCCCAGGCTAAAGTTTCCAGGGTGACAATACTATTGGATATCCGACGCCCCTGAACTCGTAGTGCGGGTGCCGAGGCATCGAAAATCGGCTCACCCAGAATCATGGCATGAGGCGATTCTATTGAGGCCTGCATAAATTTCTGAATCGATTCAGCCGGATGTTGATGATCGGCATCCATGGTTAGCACATGCGTGTAGCCTTGTTGCTGGGCGAGCGTTATGCCAACTAAAATGGCCGCGCCCTTGCCAACATTTTTTTCCAGCCTGATCACCTGTAAGGCATCTGGAAATTGCGTCTGAAGAAGATGCAAAAGTGCATCACTGCCATCATTGCTGCCGTCAATGATTACCCATACCGGATGCCAGTGTCGCAGAATTTCCTGAACGGTTTTTGCTAAAATAGGCCCCGTATTATAGCTGGGCACCAGGATGAGATGGTTTTTTGATAGTTTGTCGGTCATTGATTTTGGTAATGATAATTATAGGCAATTTTTGTAAAACCCCGGATTTGATCGAACAACTTCAAAATTCGTCTCAACAGTTTCTGATATCGGCTAGTAGAATTCTGGCCAATCCAGCCTAGCCCGTGAGCAGGGGTAGTACGAACCCCTTTTTGATTGCTGTTAACCCTGAGTTAACAAGCATATTGTTTATAATGACTGTTAGCTTATTACAGGTTGTTTCCTGACTGGCCTGCAAAACACGGCGTGAATCCCTGCCGAAATGACGAAGGAATTAAGCAAATGACTAGACCGATGTTTCATTGCTAACCCCGTGTGTGCGCTACTTTCGGGTGTCAATGCCCAGCTTTGTCCTTTAATACTTGGTCAGGAATGAAATAGCTAATCTTCTGACCTCGCCGTTTTGAAACGGGCAGACGCTCCCAGGAGGCCGATCACGAAGAAAGCCGTGCCGACAAGAGTGAAACGCAGATTTGTTTCCTGGATGGTTAGGTCGTCTGTAGCATAAAGCATGAAAATGACGGCGACCGATCCCCACCCAAGAAATCGCATCGTAGCAGCCAGAATCAGGCTGCCTAACGTTTCAGATTCGCTCACCGGCATGTCCATTCGAAAGGCCACAAAACCGCACATGAGTGCCGGCAGAATTCCCCAGCGCATATGTTGTATGAAGCTTCCCGGAAAACTGAAATTATCCCTATGGTAGAAGGTTAACTCGAGAATAAGCGTTGATGCTGTGGTGCTGATAATAAACCCCGTTATCATCATTGTCATGTAGAACCCATAGCTCAGATCGGATTGCTCTCGTTGATGCCTGAAGGCGAGCGTTCGTAAAATAAAGACGAGCGCTATTGGAAGGACATACATCGGAATGGCATAGGCGACCCAACGGAGCGTCGTGTAATTAAAATGCGCCAGCGGTTTATCCGGAAATAGAAAAGCATTGTGAAGCGAGACCGAAATCTCTCGACCCAATATGACTCCGATAGCGGTCGCAGCCGTGAAAAGCAGTACATATTTATAGGTGTGTTTCAGGCGGGCTTCGTGGGCATTTCCGCCGAGTTGCTTCACGGCTACCCATATATCATTCTCGCTTGCGCTACCGAACACGACCAGGGAGGCGAGTAGGCGGCAGAGCAGACCGGTGAGGTGGTCCAGTTCCTTTAACAGGTTGACCGTCTTGGTGTAATGCGGTTCCGCCTCTTTCCAGACGGCAACTTTTTCCGACATCGCATTGTAGGAAATACAGATTTCCCCCCATTTCAGTGACGGTTCGTTGAAAAAACGACGAAAGGACGATTGGTTGGCATAACTCTGTATCTGGTCAAAAAGAAGACAATTATGAGCCCATTTATACTCGACCGTGGCGCTGGATTTTTCGAAATCACCGGGGTCAACGCTCTGTACCAGCAGGCGATTGGCAATTTGTGTTTTTAAGTTATCGTCGACTTTGGATAAACTTGATGTAATTAGCGCATGATAGACCTCTACCGCCTTTGTCGGTATTGCGAAAGCGTCATGGATGCTGTCCCTCAAAATCAGCAAGGGGTTAAACTTGCTTTCCCAGGCGATAAAAAATAGAAACAGTCCGGCGGTAATCAAAGGCATGATTGTGTGTCCATCCAGGCCATTGAGAAGATTTACTAATTCCCCGGAGCGGAGGTTCTTCATGATGAGCGTCACAAGCGGTTCCAAAGGTAGCCACCGCCAGATAAGTAACCCGTATAGCGCTGCCATAAACGTGCAGTATGATGCGATCCCTATCCAGTAAGTGCTCCTGCGGATAAAGTACTGAGGCAGCGTTGGCTCATCGCCTAACTGAATTCGGCGTTTTTGGAAGGACCGATAGGCGATGAAAAATGCGGCTCCGGTTCCAAGAAACAGTACCGCAAAGTTGATAAAGAGTTCGACAGTCATCGTGTGGCTGCTCCTATGCATTTCATAAGGTTTCGAGTTGAGGAAAAATGGCAAGTTCCGCTGATTATAAACGCGCTAATTAAACAATTCCTGTCGTTTTTTAAGTCAGTTCTGGAATGGTTAAAATTCAATCAAATATCTCAGCACACATCGACTTATTTGCCTCAATCGCTAGCCCGAAGTATTCATGTTTGGTTTTGCCTAAAGACAGGTATATTAATCAATCAAATCAAAGACTGACTTAATGGCATCCAATTATGTAATGCCCATTCGTTGTTCTGTCCAGCCTTTGTCATTACCGTGAGGGCTGGTAAAATTGAAATGCTTCCTGGCCTTTTGGACACCATTCGTCACTGACGGCGACAAATAGTGCTGATAACGATCGTAGTGCATGAATCGGTTCATAAAATAATACCGGTAAATTGGTTGAGATCCCTGCCATTTTACAATATCACGACTTATTCTGATAAGTCCGACGCGCCAAGTGACTAGAGGCTCTTCGATATTCAAAGAAGTGAAAAAGTACCTGGATGCTTTCTTTTGGCTGGTCACGACAAAAAGTAACTGCATTCATGATTTATTATCCCCCGATACAGCATCTTCCCAGCATCAGCCAATAACAAGGCGGTGCTTTTTTTTGTACGTTTATTCAGCTGGCATCCTACGCAACGGATGCGGTTTAGATAATTCGGCAATATAGTGTTGTTCCAGTTGCCTGCTGAACGTTTGCACGTCTTCACCTTTTACGAATTGAATTGGTTTTCCAACTGTAAAACTTATTCTTAGTGGAAACGTCGGTTTACGAAACAAGGGCCGGCCTTTTTCAAAAATTCGTGAATTGCTGCGGATATAGATGGGAATGATAGGTGCAGACGAATATTTTGCCAACACTGCAACGCCGTTGGTCAAGGGATTAATCCATGCTTCATCGGGCTTGGTTCGTGTACCTTCCGGAAAATAGAGCAGTCTGGCGGCATTTTTTAATTGATGCGATGCGGCTAATAACATCTGTGAGGCGGAATCATTGGGAATATAGCCGGCCAGCCTTGCGCCGCCTCCCAGAAAAGGATTTCTTAATATCGAACCCTTCATAATACAGATCAGTTCGGGAATTTGAGCAATAATAAAGACCGCGTCCCATAAGGCAATATGATTGGGCGCAACAATCATGGCCCCGGATCGGCTTGCCAATTTCCTCAAATCGTCATCTTCGAGAATGAGCAGGCCGGTCATTTTTAAAGACCCGATAAAAAACCGGAATGCTCGTGACAGGATAAATCGTCCGCAGATGAGGGAATAGGCTTTGGGTAACAGGCCGTACAGCAAACTGCCGATAACGGTGATCAAGAGGCCGGCAACGGCCCAATAGACAAAGCCAAGCGCCAGTAACAGCCATTCATATGCGTATTTTATCAAGTCTCATCCGGGAAAAGAGTCGTCAAGCTAATGATTTTCGGGAATAACGGCAAATACATGGAATCATGATAAACCAGTCCTGTTTTGAAACGCCAATGATCCGGTATGGAGAAAGGGTTGGAGTTTTGCATGAATGGCTTAGAAACGCTGTTTTTAATTCGATGGAGTCCCTACAATACAAGGATAGGGTTGTTAAATAGTTTCCGAAAGATATCGTTGGCTGGGTGGAAGCCGGATATTTGCTTCGACTCCGCTCAACGAACCGTTTGAGTCACCAGCATTTATTCACAAATCTGGACATCAGTTTAACCGAATACTAAGCGATAGCTTAATTGATTGAGAACTCACTTTAACTTATACATGTTAAATTTTTCCAATACCAACAAAATTTTTAGTGTATTGCTGATAATAGCCTTCGGTTCAGACTTATATTACGGTATTTCTGCTTATGCCTACCTGGTTTTATATTTACTGTATTCTGTTATCTTTTTTTATGGCGTATTTAATATAGAGGCCAATTTTTTCACTGAAAGTATCTGTGCTAAAGCCACCACCGACAAAGTTTGCGCGCTAAGTTTCGATGACGGTCCCAGCGACTATACACTGGAAATATTACAAATTTTGAAAGAGCAACAAATAAAAGCGGCATTTTTTTGTATCGGTAAAAACATACTGGCGCGAGAAGGCGTCTTTCAACAAATTCACCGGCAAGGACATTTGATTGGCAATCATAGCTACTGTCATCATTTGCTGTTTGATTTCTTTTTTAGCAAGCCCATGCTTAAAGATTTAAAATGTATGGACGCAGTGGTGCAAAACCTGATCGGCTTGCAACCCAGGCTTTTTAGGCCGCCATTTGGCGTTACGAATCCCTGGCTTAATAAGGCTATAAGGCTAGGCAACTATATTTCTGTGGGCTGGAGTGCCCGTTCGCTGGATACGATGATCAGCGATGAAGAAAAATTACTGAAAAGAGCAATGAATTCCTTAAAGCCAGGCGCTGTCTATTTGTTTCATGATACCAATAAAACCACATTGGCCATTTTACCCGGCTTCATTAAACAAGTGATCGCCAATGACTATAAGATTGTCAGGCTGGATGACATGCTAAATTTGCCCGCTTATAAATGAATTTGACCTCATTTTTAACCATCTCCGGTATTGCCGGAGCTCGTTAACTTAACGTTTGCTTTTACATTTCGAATTTCCCAGCTCTGCTTTGACTACATCCAAATCAACTCTCGTATATCTTCCGGACTGTTTACAGGATAATCTGGATACCGTATTTTGTGTTACCGCGCAGGACATGATTAGCCGGCGTGATTTATTTGCCCATGCCTTATCGATCAGTAAACAGTTACCGGATAAAGCCTATGCCATCAATCTCTGCCAAAACCGGTATTTTTTTATCGTCGCCTATTTGGCGGTTGTTTTCCGGAATCAAGTATCTTTATTGCCCCCGAATCAGAGTCCCCGAACGATAAGCGATCTGTTGACTGCTTATGCCGACAGTTATTGCATCACCGATGCGTTGGTGGATTCACAGGGAATGTCATTGGCATCGGCGGACTTGTCATTTGGCGATCCGAATGTTTTCTTGATCTCGAATGACAGCCTCAATGCTGACATGGGCGCTTTGCCCCTTATCGACAGCAATCGGACGATTTCGATTTCATTTACCTCAGGGAGCACTGGAAAACCCAAGGCCATTGCCAAGAGCTGGCGCGAATTTCAGGCAGGGGCTGAACTGGCATTACAGCATTTTAATCTAATCGGACAAGCGGCAACACTGGTTTCAACAGTACCCGCACAGCATATGTACGGTTTGGAAACGTCGTTTTTCTGGCCATTATTTTCCGGATTATCGATCCATGACAGACGTCCCTTTTATCCGGAAGACATCAGTCGGTGTTTGAAGTCGCTGGATCGACCAGGTATTCTGGTCTCTACACCGGCGCACTTGAAAGCCTGTACCAGCGTTAAAACGATCTGGCCTGCGATTAAAAGCGTGCTGTCGTCAACGGCTCCGATATCTGCAAGCCTGGCGCAGCAGGTTGAAGCAACATTGAATGCGCCCTTGTATGAATTGTTTGGCAGCACCGAAACGTTGTCCTTTGCGTCCAGACGTAACGCGCTTTCAACCCAATGGCAGACTTATGCTGGCGTTCGGTTGTGGCAGCAAGGACGCCATTTTGTTGTGGGTGGCGGGCATTTGCATATTCCGATAAAACTGGATGACCGGTTCTTGCTGCATGACGATCAATCATTCAGCATAGTGGGGCGCTCGAATGACCTGATTAAGATTGCGGGCAAAAGGGCATCACTGGCCGAATTGAATCTAATCCTAAATAATATCGACGGTATTGATGATGGACTGTTTGTGCATTATAAAAACGAGCGGCTGTCAGCCATTGTGGTCAGTGAATCAAGCAGAAAGGCCATACTGACAGAATTAAAAAAGTCGATGGATCCCGTCTTTTTGCCGCGCATTATCCATTTTGTTGCTGAATTGCCGCGGCAGCCGACTGGAAAAGTAAATCAGTCTGAACTGCAGGACTTGATTCAAGGATTATCCCTTGTCTGAGTTTATTCAACGCTTTTGTATCGATTCAACGCATCCCAGCCTTGCGGGGCATTTTCCCGGTAACCCAATTGTTCCGGGTGTCGTGATTCTCGATCATGTTCGTACTGTGCTGATGGAATGGCGTCCCTGGTGCGCCATTCGATCATTGTCGCAGGCCAAATTTTTAAAACCCTTGCTTCCCGGGACGGTTTTTACGGTTAAATTAATACAGACATCGTCATCACATATTAAATTCGAATGCGATAGCGCCGATGAAAAACTGGTGGTTGGAACCTTCACGATTGAGCGTATGCATGAGTAGCGACTGGCAAGCACAGAAAGAATACAGCACCCCTCTGGCGCTAAAAACAATCCGATGGATCGCCCTGCACTTGGGACGTCCAGTTGCCCGTTGCATTTTGTATCCGATCACGCTGTATTATCTGATTTTTGCAAGCCTGCAACGCAGGGCTTCTCGCCTTTATTTAAAGCGAGTTCTTGCCAGGCCTCCCGGTTGGTTCGATGTCGCGAAGCATATTCACTGTTTTGCATCGACGATTTTGGATAGGGTATATCTGATTACCGGACAGTTTGATAAATTACACATAACCTTTCCAGCTGAAAATACGCCATTGAAATTTTCTCGGTCAGGCATGGGCTGTATTTTGCTGGGTAGCCATGTCGGCAGTTTCGAGGTCTTGCGCAGTTATGCCTTGAAAAAATGTCCCTTACCAATAAAAATCCTGATGCATGAAGGGCAAACCCCCATGGTCATGCAGGCGCTGCATGCGCTTAACCCATCTATTGCGGAAACCATCATGACCATGTCTGATACGGTCAACAGTCTGCTGAAAGTAAAAGAAGCTGTCGACAGCGGATATGCCGTGGGTATGCTGGGCGATCGTATTTCCGGCGACGCCAAGGAAAAAACCGTTCGGTGCACTTTGCTGGGCTCAGAGGTGCAATTGCCCACTGCACCCGTATTGATAGCGGCGTCGCTTAAAGTGCCTTTGATAACATTCTTCGGCATTTATACCGGGGGTAATCACTATGAAATTCATTTTGAACTTCTGGCCGAACATATAACGCTGAGCAGAAAGAACCGGCAGCAAGAGATTCAGCAGTGGACACAAAAATACGCTGATATACTAGAAAAACATATCCTAGACCGGCCTTATAACTGGTTTAATTTTTACGATTACTGGCAAGATGACGAGCGGCAATAAGTCCTTAGCGCAGCATCAGTTTGCTTATTTGATTCCGCATGCGGGCCGAATGATTTTAATTGATAGCGTCGATTCCTGGACCAGCCAGCAGATTGTTTGTCGGACGCGAACCCATCTAATGCACGATAATCCCTTGCGGCTGAATGGTCAGTTATCGGCGCTGCATCTGATTGAGTACGGTGCGCAATCGACGGCAATCCATGGTGGTCTGCTAACTGGACAAGCGGCGCCCGGCTTTCTTGCTGCCGTACGAGGCGTTCATTTTTATATCGACACGCTGGATGAAGTAACCAATGATCTTGTCATTACCGCCTCAGCCGAGCTGAAAATCTCCAATGGTGCTGTCTACGCAATCAGAATTCGCGATGCTGACGATACACTCTTATTTGATGCACGAACAACCGTTGTCAATTTATGAATTTAAGAAAAGCGCTGATCACCGGCGGTAGTGGCGATATCGGTAGTGCAATCTGCTATCGTCTGGCACAACAAAACATTCATGTCATTGTCCATGGCAACCGTCAAATCGACAAGGCCTTGGTCATTGTTGAAACTATTAAACAGAGAGGTGGATCAGCTGAAGCGATTGCGTTTGATGTGACAGACGGCGAAGAAACGCAACGGCTACTGACTGAGTTAACGGCTTCTGAGCCCATACAGATTATTGTCAATAATGCCGGTATTCATCGCGATGCGCCTTTGGCGGGCATGAACCGCGAACAATGGTCTCAGGTGATCGATGTGTCATTGAACGGTTTTTACAATGTTACACAGCCGTTACTGATGCCGATGATACGCAGTCGCTGGGGGCGAATCATCAACATGTCATCGCTTGCCGGCGTCATGGGCAATCGCGGTCAGGCCAATTACTCGGCCGCCAAATCGGCGCTGCATGGGGCGACCAAGGCTCTGGCTCTGGAATTGGCATCGCGGCGAATTACCGTTAACGCGATTGCGCCTGGCATTATTGAAGGTAGTATGAGCCAAGGCAATTTCGATAAGGAACTCATCAAAAAAATCGTTCCGATGCAACGGGCAGGAACCGCCGACGAGGTGGCCGCTCTGGCGGCCTTTCTGTGTTCCGATGACGCAGCGTATATATCGGGACAAATTATCAATATTAATGGGGCAATGGCATAAATCATGACAACACATGACGATTCACTCGACGAAGTCATTGCCACTTACGATGTGGTTGTGATCGGCGGCGGACCCGCCGGAACGACAATTTCAAGCCTGTTATCCGAAAAGGGCTGGTCCGTGTGTTTGCTGGAAAAAGCCCATCACCCTCGATTTCATATCGGAGAGTCCTTATTGCCGATGAATATGCCGATTCTGGAAAGACTGGGTGTGCTGGATAAAGTCGCCGGCATCGGCATCAAAAAATATGCGGCTGAATTTAACTCGCCAGTGACGGCGCCCGAGCAAGATATTTTTTATTTTGCCAAAGCCGCCGATAAAAGCTTTCCGTTTGCCTACGAAGTCAGACGTTCGGAGTTTGACGAGTTGCTGTTCAGAAATTGTAAAGACAAGGGGGTGAAGGCTTTTGAGGGCATCACCGTCAATAGAGTCGATCTTGATCAAGCAGTGAAAAAAGTGTGGGCCAGCGACGAGACTGGCGCAAGCACGGCATTCCATTGCCAATATGTTGTTGATGCCTCGGGACGGGATACCTTTCTATCGAAGAAATTAAACACCAAAAAGAAAAACCCTGATCACCAAATGGCGGCCATTTTCGGACATTTTCATCAGGTCGAACGTCGAACTGGCAGCGACGAAGGAAATATCAGCATTTATTGGTTCGAACACGGCTGGATGTGGCTGATTCCGTTAAAAGACGGCATGATGAGCGCGGGTTGCGTGTGCTGGCCGGAATACCTGAAAACCAGGGATAAACCGTTGAATGAATTTCTTCAACACACCTTGTTTTTGCTCCCGGAAGTGGCAGACCGCTTCAAAAATGCCAGTCTGGCAGGCGATGCGCAAGCAACAGGCAATTACTCCTATTCAGCCAGTCGAATGGCAGGTGACGGCTATCTTTTGATCGGTGATGCCTACGCGTTTGTCGATCCGGTTTTTTCCAGCGGCGTCTATCTGGCCATGCAGGGAGCTGTTAAAGGAGCAGATTACGTTGACACCGTATTAAAAGATTCAAGCCAGCAAGTTCAACTGGCCTCAACACTTCAGCTATCGATGCAGAAGGAAATTAGCGCGTTTTGCTGGTTTATCTATCGCTTCAACAGTCCGGCCTTACATAAATTGTTGATGTCTTCAGACGAAAAACGCCTGCATCCTGTCAAGCAAAAAATGAAATCGGCTGTTATATCCGTATTGGCGGGCGATGCCGGCAATCAGCAGATAAAATTTTATCTGAACTTATTTAAAGGTTTGTATTATTTTTCGATTTTGTTTGATTTTAAACGGCATTGGCGATTTATGCTGTTTAGACGTGGACAGAATAGGGTGCAGGTGGATGTTTAGCAGTTAGTCCGGCTTATAACGAGAACCGGCACATCAAGTTTGATGCGATGCAGGTTTCCGTAAAACCCCAGCGCACTTTAAGGTCTAGGTTCTCATTTTCTGAACAGTTCTATTAATAGCGGTCTGATTTTGTTGTCTGTGTGACCAATGGCTGATGGCCCTAACCCTGCTGTATACGATGCCATTCCAATTTGATGGTTGTCTTTTATAACTGAAAACTCTGCCATCGAAAGATAAACGCTGAATGTCCAAAACCAGTCCCATGACCATTGGGCGCTGTAGGTCATCGTATATTGACATTGCGATGCTGGGCTTTGAATTTCCGTCTTGATATCGTGTTCTTCAATCTGCTTTCGAACTTCCGGCAAAAAACCATCCATGAAGACTTGATTGTTTTCTTTAATACAGAGATTTGAAATGATTTCGGCTGCTGGAACAGGTTCGACTTTAATTACAGGTGATGCACAGGCTTCCAGTAATAAAATCGTGCTTAAACTTAATACTTTATTCATCAAATTTAACCCCTGCTGTTCGATAATAAATCGATGAATTATAGATCAGCACTTAGTTCGGGGATATGCTTATTTTCACGACGATTCATCTCTATGGTTCGATTGGCATGATATCTAGTGTAAGCAGGGTGATGAACGAAACCCAACACATCAAGATTGAAGGAAAATCTGGGTTTTCTGGTAGCCCCAAACGGCAAAAGACCATAATGAGAACAGCATCACAATTTTAGATATCACTGAAAAATTATTTCTGATGAATTGAACCTTAGTAACTTGATCAGGAATCCACCCTAAAATGTAACAAAAATGTTACACCTCGTTTGGCAAAGGTAATTTTGATGTTACAAAACCTTACAGTTAACTCAGTCTTTCAAAGCCAATAGGTTTGGAGAATTACCAATGCCAAAATCGGGTACAGATCAGAATGCTAAAGTCGGCTCTGTTGGGAACAGCGGGCGGGCAGTATACAGACGGCACTACAGATGGCGGAAACGGGACATTGATTGGCAGTTCCGATAAAAATACAACTTATTAGACCTCAACAAAAGGAACCAAATGAAATATTTATCAATACTTACCTTAGCTTTATCATCAACCGCATTTGCGGCTGAAATCATCACGACGCCGACAGCACCAGGTTATTCCATTGTCATGCTTGACGCCAAAAAACTCAAGACTATAGCTGCAACTGCTTTGCAGCAATGGCCCGGCGAAGAATGTACAACGCCAACGGACGTCAACGGTACGATAAATTGTCCGAATCTTTCGTTGTCGGGGGTATATTCAAGCCAGATTTCTGCAACGCCTGATTTTTGGAGTCCTAGCGTCACAACGATTGACTCTAAAGGTAGAGTTAAAACATCAGGGGCTAAGGTCGACGGCGTTCGACAAAAATATTGGATCAATGGTCGGTCTGTTACGGCCACGTTTGTCAATCCGGCGTCAGGGGCGACTATTAGACCACTGATCACTTGTCCGAATGGTACGTTAATGGAGCAACCCAATCCGCAACCAGTCCCAATCTCAGTAACACCGCTTAAAAAAATCACAGAGTTTGGTATTGAGTTTTATAACGATGCCGAATCATACACATTGAGCGATATTGACGTCGAAGTCAATGGCACAGTGATTGACACCTACACGCCAACAATCGGCATTCAGTATGTTGGCGTTAGCGAGTCTGATGGCATTAATAGCGTGCGTTTTATCCCTCACGATTATAACGTCGGACAACCATACGGCTGCGGTGAGCCTTGGTTATACGGCTACATCCGTGGCAATAGATTCTTCTACAAATAAAAATTAACGCACAGGGATGTGCTTTGGTTATTTGTCGATGTTCTTTCGGCTACTGCAGCACTACATACTATATTGTGCGTGCAGCCCCGCGCCGATGAAGCCAAGCGGGGGTGGCCGCAGGGTTTCGAAACCATTTGCAATTTAGCCGCGCATGAATGCATAGCGCAAAGCTGGTTTGCAGATAAGTTCTGCGATATAAATCGCCTTAGCCCATCTGTCGCCAAAAATCATCTTGTTTTGTGATGCCCAATATTTGTTGAGCAGTTTGCACGCCTGAATAAACCACGCCATAAATGCCTCCTCCCGGCGACGCCCAATGACCGGCAAAAAATAAACCGTCGATTGGGGTTTTATTTGCCAGTCTGTTTGCACCCGATTGTTCGGGGGTAACCTCCCATCCGTAAGCCGAGCCTTTGTGGTTGCTGGTATAGCGTTCCATAGTGGCAGGAGAGCCCGACTCAATAAAAAGCACATGCTCTTTTAATCCGGGGATTTTTTTGTCGGCAAAAGTCAGCATTTTTTCAGTAAATTCCGGTTTCGCCTGTGACCAATCCGAATGTAAATGGTAGGGGGTTAACGTTGTTAACATGATCAGATGCTGTCCTTTAGGAGCCAGTGAATCATCCATCAGGGTCGGTATCGTGATGCCAAGCCAGGAAGAGTCACCGTTAACTGAATTTGCGTAATGCGCCTCATGATCAAAGTGATCATAATAAAAGGCTTCTTGTTGTAGGCCAAGAGATACCAAATCCAGGTCTGTTGCCAGATAAACAACAAAAATAGATAGCGAGTGCTGCATCCTGTTTAACCTCGCCACATATCTATTCGGAAAATAGTCCTCGCCTATCAGATGAGTAACGGTCTGTCTCACATCGGCGTTGGATATTATTATTGAGGCATGAATGCATTCTCCGGAAACCAGTTGAATGGACTTGACTTGATTGTCTTCAACTGAAATTTTCTTAACGGCACTCTTGTAGCGAATTTTACCCGCGTTTTTACTGAGGCCATTTACCAGACTCTCAGCCAGCTTTTGAAATCCGCCCTTACAATAATGGGCGCCGTCGACCAAATAGCCGATCAGCATGGTTGCCCAGTAAACAAAAGACACTTTGCCAGGTGGCAAACCCAGATAGGGCCAGTTGCTGGCGATAATACTCTGTAATTGTTTATTCTGGATGAATTCATCCCATACCTCAGCCAGAGTCATTTGCCGGTATTTGAGTAAAAGAGGCAATCGGGCTTGAATCATTGCCGAGTCTTTTGTCGCCATGACTTCATCAGCCATCGTTGCTTGTTCGGTAACGGACTGACAAAGATCAATCAATTGCCTCAGGCCCTGCTCCTGGTCCGGAAAGCGCTTTGCCAGCGTGCTGACAAACGCATCGATTGAAATAGGTAAGCCTATTTGTATCCCGGGATAATCCGCGTTGGCAAAGGGATTGACCTGAATGAATTCAAGTTGGTCATAAACGCGGATACATTGCAGAACCTTACGAATAAGTTGGCCACCCTGATAACCTTCCAGCCCGCAACCGCTGATCAAGTGAACACCAGAGTCAAAAAGATAGCGTTTGCGTTTGAAACTGTGCGCATAGCCTCCGGGACGATCATGCTGTTCGACAACGATTACCGACTTGCCGGCATGTGCTAACAAGGCAGCTGCAGTGAGTCCGCCTATGCCGCTGCCAATGACGGCAATATCATAATGATCAGTCTTCGAATCTGGCATTGTTGGCTGTTGAAGTTCTTTTTTCATGGGTCTGTTATGGCCACCATTCACCATTAATGGTGGCGACAATGGTTCGGTCGCCGCTATGGTTTCGATGTTCACAAAAATAGATGCCTTGCCAGGTCCCCAGGTTTAGCGAGCCCTCGGTGACGGGAATGCTTAGTGAGGAACCGAGCAAGCAATTTTTAATATGGGCGGGCATGTCGTCGTCGCCCTCATAATCATGTTGGTAATAGGGTGCTCTTTCGGGAACCGATTTGTTAAAGTGACTTTCCATATCCTGTCGTACGGTTGGGTCTGCATTTTCATTGATTGTCAGCGATGCTGAGGTGTGTTTGATAAAAAGGTGCAGCAACCCGCATTTTACCGAACCAAGCTCCGGAATGGCGCTAATTATCTCATGGGTGATCAGATGAAAACCTCGTTTTTTGGCAGCTATAACAATCTCTTTTTGTTTCCACATGGCGAATCATCTTTAGTTATAGAAAAAATTACCTGTTAACCTAAAAAGAGCAGTCGAGCACACTAAAATCCCGTTGCCTTCGGTTACACTCAGGGGCGTCTTACCGAAGGCAACGGGATTTTGAGGCGATCACTAAATAGCAAAAGAGTAATTACGCTCATGCTTCAACAAAACTCAGTATCTGCAGGGCATTTGCGCCTCTTGTAATGATAAACACGAGAGGACTTCCTTATTACTGGATGGTCTTTTTAGGGTTATTACACGAACTTATCCTTTAGGCGGCCAATAGAGGCCCACATACTCCCGGCGCCAGATTTTGCCAGTTGAGGCTCGTTGTTTCGGGCTTGTATAAGTATAACGGTATAACAGAGCGCGGACATGGGCAGGAGGTTTGCCACGGAAAGGATTTTCATCCATCAGGGACAACACTTGATGGGAGCCCTTCTGAAGTTTCTGCATAAATTTGGCAAACCAGGCATGTGTTGTTGGTTTTTCCATGGCGGCAAACCACATCTGCCAATCCAGACGGGGTTGATGAGGAATAAGCCAGATTAGTTTTTGATCCAGGTTGACGGGTTTGTATTTGAAATGATAGGTCAACCAGTTTTTGCCATCGTTGGAACCTTGCACGATTATTTCAGGACGTTCAGTCGTCATGATGGCAAAGGGACCGTAATTGTTGATGAGCGAATAGGAGGTTGTCAGTTGAACCAGGGCCTTTAAAGGTAAAATGAGGGGTTGTTTTATATTGTATAACCAGACATGAATGGCACAGGTTACCAACACGATGCCTAGCCATCCCGCCGCGATGCTATTGGCTGCATTACCCGCAAGGGGCTGTTTTTGCCGGATTGAATAAATTAAAGGTGTGGGCAGTATTTTTTCAATAGCCTGGTCGTCAAATAAAAATAGACACAAAAGGATAGTTAGCAGATTAAAGAAATTGTAATTGCCGGTCAACATAATCCCGCTCTGCAATAAGATAAAACTCCAGGCTGCAAACAGTCGAAAACGGCGTGGCAGAACTATAAAAAAGGGGAAAATCAGTTCAATCGTTAATACAGCAACAACTGACAGTTCGTTGACCCATTGTGGCAGATGGTAAGCATAATAGGCGACAGGAGAAGGGAGGGGTTGTGTTTGATAATGATAGTTTAGAGCTGTCAGATGTGTCCAACTGGTATCGCCACTGGCCAGTTTGACAAGACCGCCCATAAACATAAAACGCGCGATTAACCATTGGTATAAAAAGACCGAAATGGTCGAGCCCCAACTGAGAAAGAGACCGAGAAAACCGGCTTCAAGCAACAGTGCATCCCACTGAAAGGCGGTAAAATCCTGACCCGCAGTGGATATTGACAAGTACAGGGTAAAACAAAGCAGCAACGCGATACGGTCAACAAGATTGAATAACAAAAGAGCGGCACAGATCATGCCGCCAGCGCAAACCATCAGTAAAGTCTGATCCGAGGCATCAAACCAGAATACCGTTGGGAAAACTGTGAATTTGCTGTCAGGAAAATTTTGGGTAACGGCAGCCAATTCAGATTTAATCGGCAGGATACCGTTTTCTCCAATCAAACCTTCAATTTGCCCCGCCATGGACGCGAAAGCGGCGAGATAAATGAGTGCCAGACCACGCAAAAACACCCAGCTCACTAAAACATGAGTCGGCTTACTCTGTAGCCTGTTCAACATATTTATAGTCATGCTCGATTGTAATAAGTCGAAGTGAATTCCGCACAATCAAGGCCTGATCGTCTCTGGAAGGTGAGCCTTTCTAGCACAGAAATTCATGGAGAATGGGCAAAGATGACACTATAAGAACTGATAGTCGATTAAATGATATATTATGCCAATGATAACCCAGATCATTAACAAATTACGAAAGTGAGTTCATTTTGGTGCATTTTTTTGATAAAGCTTTTGATGAAATGAAAGCTTGTCTGATGTTAGCCAACAAAAAGCGCACGTATTTCGTTTGAGGATTGCTTTAGTTTGTTTTGTTGCTTTTGCCAGTCTTTGAACGGACTGGCAAAATGGACGGCAAATCGAAGGGTCGGGAGATTTTTTGCTGAATTTGTTCTTTTTTTTGATCGGGGTTATTGAGTTTTTTTCGTAGCGCAAAATTTCTCCACGCGGGCTTTAATGGCGCTGGCATCGAGGCCGCAAAAGCTGAGTAACTCTTCACGGGAGCCCTGTTCGACAAAGCTGTCAGGCAGGCCGAGGTTCAGGACGGGCATCAATACGCCTTGCGCGTTCAGAAACTCGTTGACAGCACTGCCAGCGCCACCCGCGATGACATTTTCTTCGACAGTGACCAATGCCTCATGGCTTTGTGCCAGCTCCAGTATCAGTGCTTCATCGATGGGTTTGACGAAGCGCATGTTAACGACGGTAGCCCCCAAGGCCTTACCGGCCTCCAGCGCTGGCGTTACCATGCTGCCCCAGGCCAGAAGGGCAATGCGCTTGCCACGTTGACGCACCTCGGCCTTGCCGATCGGTAAGGCAATCATGGCGGTTTCGACTTTAACGCCGGGTCCCTTACCGCGTGGATAGCGCACCGAGGCCGGGCCCTGATGGATGAATCCGGTATACAGCATGTGCCGACATTCATTTTCATCGGCCGGCGCCATGACCAGCATATTGGGGATACAGCGCATAAAGCTGTAGTCGAAGCTGCCGGCATGGGTCGGGCCATCCGGGCCCACCAAACCGGCACGGTCCAGCGCAAACAACACATCCAGGTTTTGCAGGGCGACATCATGAATCAACTGATCGTAGGCGCGTTGCAAAAACGTCGAATAAATGGCAACCACCGGTTTGGCGCCTTGACAGGCTTGTCCGGCCGCCAGCGTGACGGCGTGCTGTTCCGCGATGGCGACGTCGAAATAGCGTTTTGGAAAACGTTCGGAAAACTTGACCAGACCCGAACCTTCCCGCATCGCCGGGGTAATGCCCAGCAGGCGTTCATCCTGCTCGGCCATGTCACACAACCAGTTCCCGAACACTTCGGTATAGGTGGGATACGGCGAGGGTGCTGATTTGGGCAAACTATCCTGCGACGGATCAAAGGCCGGTACGCCATGATACGCGAGCGGATCTTTTTCCGCCGGCGGATACCCCTTGCCTTTCTTCGTGACGATATGCAGGAAGCGGGGGCCGGTGATGGCTTTCAGATTTTCCAGTGTCGCCACCAGCATATCGACATCGTGCCCATCGATCGGGCCGATATAATTAAAACCCAGTTCCTCAAACAACGTGCCCGGTACAATCATGCCTTTCATATGCTCTTCCGTGCGGCGCGCCAGCTCCCAGACACTGGGCATCTTGCTCAGGACCTTCTTACTTTCCGAACGCAACGACGAATACAGGCGACTGGACAGAATCTTGGTCAAATAATTGTTCATCGCGCCGACATTCGGCGAAATCGACATGTCGTTATCATTTAGGATCACCAGCAGATTGGCATCAATGGCGCCGGCATGATTCATCGCCTCATAGGCCATGCCGCCGGTAATGCTGCCATCGCCGATGATCGCTACCATTTGCTTGTCTTCGCCTTTCAGGCTGGACGCAATCGCCATGCCCAGGGCGGCACTGATCGAGGTGCTGGAATGACCCACGCCGAAGGCGTCGTACTCACTTTCGGCGCGACTGGGAAAAGCCGAAACGCCATTGCGGGTACGAATCGTGGTCATGCGGTCTTTACGACCGGTCAGGATTTTATGGGGATAGGCCTGATGACCGACATCCCAGACCAACTGATCGGACGGCGTGTCAAACACATAATGCAGCGCCACGGTCAGTTCCACGGTGCCTAAACCGGCGGAGAAATGTCCGCCGGATATACTCACCGTTTCCGTTAAATACTCGCGCAGTTCTTTCGATAGTGTCTTGAGCTCACCTTTGCTTAACTGACGAACGTCTTCGGGTGTGTGGATGGTATCGAGCAGCGGATATTTGTGTGAAGTATTCATAATTAGTACAGGGGTTCTCGATAGAACATCAGGATGAGCCCAATTTGAAACAGGGCAGCCACAGAAACAAAACCGGCAATATCTTTGCCCGGTTTATCCAGTTTTAATTCCAGCCAACGACCGCAGGATAGTACGAGAGAAAATATCCCCATCGTGGTGTGGCCGACTTGTATCAGGAAAGCACTTTTTGCCTGGAAACCGACATGAGAATGGGTTAGCAGCATTAATCCGCCAAATGCGGCCAATATGGGAAAGATGAGTGGTAGCTTGTTGTTTTCATTCTTGGTGATTCTGGCACCCAATTCAATCATGCCTAGAACAAAGACGAGTAAGGTTGCAATTCTGTGTTGCAGGACCTCGCCGTTATTGAAGGTGCTTTCCCAGAAACCAATCGGGCCGAGCGGCCAGGTTTCCGCATCACTGCGGAAAAACAAAAAGATTCCCAGGAGAACAAAGCCGAGAGGCCAATATTTGAATTTTTCAAAAGCCGGATGCCTTACATACGACAACATCGCAAAGAAACTCATGACCGTCAGGAAAATCCCGGCAATATTATGATTATAATTGGACCATTCGGTTGCTGCTATTGAGGGCACCTGATCAATAATCGCAACACGACCCGCTTCGCCTGCTATCAAGGCGGTATGAGTGGGCGAATTAACCTGTGGAATTTGTGGTTTGAATGTGTTTAATACTTCCTGCCAGCTTGCCGTTAAGCCTGGAATATCAATGGCTGGAGGTTGGGAGGCCAGGCTGGCAGCCGTAAATAACAACGTTATCAATACAAAGGTTTCAGCTTCTATGTAGAAAGGCACTCGGTTGGTCAATGCGTAGGTATTACCAGAAACTCGATAGCTCGCTACTGCCGATCTATTCAGCCAGGCAAATCCCAGTGCTAAGGATAGCAAGGTTATTTTAACCAATAAAAGATTGCCATAGCCTGTGCCAACGAGACCATTCCATGTATCGATGTATTGCCAGGCAATGGGTATTCCTGAAACCAGAATTAACAGGACCGACGTGATGCCTAATGTGGAGAAGCGGCGAAGTAATATTGGCCACAGGTCGGCAGGAACTTTTTTATTGTGACTTAAAAGCCAGAGGTTAACGAGTTGAAAGACGCCGCCAATCCAGGCCGCCGCGGCTAATTGATGAAAAACAGTAAATGACATTAAAAAAAACTGATTTTCAAAGCGGCCTGCCGCATGTACCAACCAGGCTCCCGAAATAATCATTGGTAAGGCGACGATGCCGGCGGTGTACCAATGTTGTTTGGAGGTCGGATTCTTGCGCAGATACAAATAGCAGTATCCCGCTAGCAATAAAGTCAGTATCGTTCGGATGATACCGCCGATGAATTGCGTTGTTTCGGCGAACTCAGGGAATGGCCAGCGATGCAATATGGCTGTCATCAACCAGATCTTTAGGATTATTTTGAAAAACTGTGCGGCTGCCAGTAAAAATGCGCCTTGGTACAATAAGCGAACGGTTTTTTTATGTAATTCATGGCTCGTGCTGGAGTTGTTATCTTCATGCCATGGTCGTAAAACCAGTAGTCCCCAGAATAAACTGCCGATGGCCAAACAAAAACAAATGAGATCAAATCCGCCAATCAGAGAATCAAGAAAATCAGCTATACCGGCCATTGTATTCAAAACCTATTGTAATTCGACATGTGATAGAAGGCTTCTTATCTTGAGTTGGAGGATGTAGCTGTTCCGACTGGGGGAGCGACTGAAAAATGGATAACATCTTCTGTCAAATGGCCGTCGGCAGCGAATACTTTAAAGCTAAGTGCATAATCTCCAGCGTCCAAAGCCGGAATATCAATAATGATTTCACCTCGTTTTTTGCTATTACTGACATGCAACATCTCGTGTTTATCACCTTTTCGTACCAGAAACACTTGAGATAAGCCCAATTCTATTTGGGAGTTAAAGGTCAACGTGACCTTATCTGGTTGGTTGACATGAATGGGCGATATTTTTAGTGAATAATTTGTTACCACGGCATGAGCGGAAACCGAAGTTGACTGAGCGAGGGTTAACAGTAAAAGGATTAATGCGATTTTATGTTTCATAATGAATTACTTTTTTTTCCTTTTAGGGCATGGCTGGCCAGATTTTTACCTAGATCCCAGATAGATCCCGGTATTTGGTGAGTGTCTGCAATTGTTTTTTCAAATGCAGTAACGATGTGATCACGGTCCTTTTGTGTCAGGTTAAGCGGGGGTAACAGCTTTACCACATTCATGCCGTGTCCTGCCACCTGACTCAGGATGTGATGTTCCTTGAAAAGCGGGATGGTGATCATTTGGCAGAACAGACCTTTATTGGCGGCTTCCAGCATGGCCCAGGCGGCCTTGAGTGTCAGACTTTTGGGTGATTCAAATTCAATGGCGATCATCATGCCCTTGCCACGCGCTTCTTTCAGGAATTCATATTTTCCAGACAATGCGTTCAAGCTGTTGATAATGTCGGTGCCAATCTTTAAGCTGTTTTCAACGAGTTTTTCGGCTTCCATTACGTGAAGAGTGGCAAGTCCTGCGGCCATAGCCAGATTGTTTTTGGCGAAGGTTGAGCCATGGACAACAGCCCTGTCCATGCGATTAAAAACGCTATCCATAATTTTGTGCGTCATGGCTACAGCGCCGACAGGCGCAAATCCCCCCGATAAGGCTTTTGCCATACAGATCATGTCCGGCTTGACGTTCCAGTGCTCTATAGCCCAGAATTTACCGGTACGTCCCAAGCCGGTCTGAACTTCGTCCGCAACGAATAAAGTGCCATATTTTTTGCATAGACGTTCGACTTCAGACAAATAATTATCAGAAGGTAAATTAACACCCTTGCCCTGAACGGGTTCGACGATAAAGGCAGCAACGTCTTTATTGCTTAATGCTTTTTCGAGGGCTTCGATGTCATTGAACGGGACTGAACTGCAACCCGGTAGTAACGGACCAAAACCTTCACGGAAGATTTCTTCACCATTCAGGGATAAGGCGCCCATCGTCAAGCCATGATAGCCGTGTTCACAGAACACTATTTTTTCTCGTTTTGTTGTATAACGGGCAAATTTGATGGCTGCTTCAACGGATTCAGTTCCCGAATTGCAAAAGAACATCTTGTCGAGATTATCCGGGGTTGTTTTTAATATTTCTTTAGCCAGCAGGCCACTCAATATAGAGACATCCAATTGCACCAGGTTAGGCAATTCCAGGGTAAGTGTTTCTTTTAACGCGTTGATCACGGTGGGGTGATTGCGGCCAATGGCAAAGACGCCAAAGCCGCTAAGCAGATCCAGATATTCGGTCCCGGCCTGATCATACAGATATTGGCCTATGGCACGTTGATAATGGCGGTCATAACCGATTGTTTTAAGCATTCTGACCATTTGATTATTGAGATGCTGCTCGTGCAAATCAAATTTGTCAGAGCTATGTTGGGCAAAAAGTTCGGTAATGCTGAAAGTCATATGGAGTGCAGTTTCAAACGGATTATTGGTTGGAAGTATCGTCAAATTTAAGTACTGAAGGCAGGTGTCGGGCCACCAGTTCCAAAGTCTTTTTCGCGGCACTAAAATAAATGCCCATCTTAACAAGTTCAGGCAGCTCGGCGGGGTGGCAGGCAAGATGCCGTAATAATTTGCCCATTATAACTTCGCCAGCGTCATTTAAAGCGAATTCTATTGCCTTTGGCAAGTCCATGGAAACCGGGTCGGCGATGGCGCGTATTGCCAAAAATGGTAAATTATGGTGTCGAGCTACCCGTGCTACGGCGACGCTTTCCATGTCTAATATGACTCCATTCGTGCTAGCCTGAATCAATTTTTTGTTTTCGCTGGATGACACGATTTTTTCGCTTTCGACCAGTCTACCTTTGTGGACCTTAGTATGTTGCGAAAGGTAGTGTTCGGCATGGTTGCGCCATTCAGATTGAATGACGATTATTTGGTTATTTGCATCGATCACTTCATCTGCCAGAATGAGATCGCCCGGGGTTAAAGTCTCATTGAGGGCGGCAGCGCACCCCCAACTAATCAAGCGGGTGACGCCGCCTTCAGCAACAAGAAGTTCTGCGGCGGAATGGGCATTTTGGGGGCCGGCACCTGAGCAGGCTACGACTATTTTTTGCCCAACAAAAGCGTATGAGCCTTTGACAATTTTTTGCCCCAGCGAATAACCAGGGAGCTTTGAAAGCGTGCGCAGCTCTTCTGGTAAGGCCACGACTATGCCGGTAGTCACTTCTTATTGAGCTCATTGCGGTAACGAGCCAATGCCCAAAGCGGGAAAAATTTGTCGTAACCATGATATTTAAGATAAAAGACTTTCGGAAAGCCAGGCGCTGTAAAGCATTTGTCATTCCAGACACCGTCAGTTTGTTGAGTGCGCAAAAGAAAATCAATTCCCGCTTTTACTGCCGAACTGTGTACTTCGCCAGCTGCTATTAAACCTAAAACAGCCCAAGCAGTTTGAAACGCCGTACTAAAACGGTATTTTCCGCTTGCACTTAGGTCGTGATAGCTGTAGTTGTCTTCGCCCCAGCCACCGTCTTCGCGCTGTACACTTTTTAACCATTTTGCAGCTTTGACATACATGATATCGGTTTTAGGCAGGTTGGTTTGCTCAAGACCCAGCAGAACAGACCATGTGCCGTAAATGTAGTTGGTGCCCCAGCGTCCAAACCATGAGCCATCTGCTTCCTGTTCAGAGCGCAAATAGTTAATGGTACGTTCAAGTGCAGGAATATATTGCTCGTGTGTGTCTACTATTCTTGCCAAAAGCATCGCGCAACGTGCACTGACATCTGACGTGGGAGGATCCAATAGTGCACCATGATCCGCAAAGGGAATTTCATTCAGATAGTAATACGTATTATCGACATCGAATGCACCGTAGCCGCCGTTTTTGGATTGCATGCCTTCTATCCAAAGCGCGGCACGCTGAACAGATTCTTCGAGGTTCGGGAGCATTGAGTCTGCCATCGCAAAGGCAACAACAGCGGTGTCATCAACGTCCGGATAGTGCGGATTGGCATATTGAAATGCCCAGCCTCCGCCAGCCAGGTTTGGTCTGGCAATACGCCAGTCACCGGGTTCGTCTGATAATTGCTTGCTTTTTAACCAGTCGTAAGCCCTGGTCAGACTTTTGCTGTTAGCGGATACATCGGCTTCCTGCAAGGCGAGTGCTGCAAGCCCTGTATCCCAAACGGGTGAAACGCACGGTTGACAAAAGGCGTCATGTTCGTTAATGACTAATAGCTTATCGATGGCCTTGCGTGCTGTGACGACGTAGTCGTGGTCCTTTGGAAAGTCTAGGAGCAAAAGAGCCGCATAGGCATTCACCATGGCTGGAAAAATACAACCCAGGCCATCTTCGCCGTTCAATCGTTCCACCATCCAGTCTTTAGCGCTTTCTAGGGCCTTTGCACGCATTTTCTTTGGAATTAAAGGTTGCGTAATACGGCCTAGCTTATCAAGTCCTAGAAAGATTTTATTCAATAGCGTTCTTTCGGGGAAATAGTGTTTCTCTTCATCAGGATGCGTGACAAAAAGCTCCAAGATTTCAATTTTATTGGGGTTTTTGGCCGTTGCCTGCAGGGTGCATAGGATGAATAACGGAACCATCACAGTTCTGGACCAGTAAGACACCTTGTCCAGGTGAAAAGGGAACCACTTAGGAAGCAACATGATTTCAACAGGGATGTAGGGGACGCCACGCCAGGGAAGCTGCTCAAAAATGGCTAGCGTAATCCGTGCAAATACATTGGCTTTTGCTGCGCCGCCCTGGCTGAGGATATATGTTCTTAGGCGAGTCATGTGCGGGGCATCAATAGAATCTCCCGCCATTTTCAATGCGTAGTAGACTTTGACGCTTCCGCTAATGTCACCAGGACCACCGGTAAATAACGGGTAGCTACCATCTTCAGATTGACGTGATCTCAAATAGTTGGCGATTTTTGCCTGTATCGGCTCATCAATTTCGCCAAGGTAATGCATCATCATGATGTATTCTGATGGTATTGTGCAGTCGGCTTCCAGGTCAAAAACCCAGAATCCTTCCGGGCTCTGCAGGCTTAATAATTTATCCTGGGCTTTGCTTATGGCTCTATCGAGATCGTAAGCCTTCGTATGAATCGTGCTTGATGAGCTTACTGAATGACTAAAATGATTGTCTGAATTAGCGTCTGTAAACATAAAATATCCTTAAATATCTGATTCACGATTTTTTAATTGCATGGATGCAGGTGTTTGGTTGATGCTAGAAATAGTTTCCGAAAAAGTGGCAGTGTCCGAATGCATCGAATAAGTCCAGTCGGGAGTTTCTAATTTTCGGCCGATTAGGTTAAAAAGTAAGGTTAAGAGCGTATTGCTGCGGCCTATCAACTTAGTCGTAATAACAGTGGCTTTGACACTGTTTCTGGATATCTTGACTTGTTCTGAACGATTGAAATCGAGATTCTGTTTTATTTTTCTCAAGGTCAATAACGCCATGCCCAATGCCCAAAGGCAAAAATTGCGAATTCCTGTTTCTTTAGCAGGAATTAATTTTGTGTAGGTCAAGGCATTGCGTAGGTGACCATGAGCGATACTGATCAAATGTTCAAGGCCTAAACGAAAACGCGCGTCATCGGTTTCAGGAGTCAAGTTTTTTAGATCGAATCCGGTTTCAGTAAAAATATCCTGGGGCAGCCAGCAGACGCCACGTTGAGCATCATCCCAGATGTCTTTTAGAATGTTGGTCATTTGCAGGCCTTGACCAAAAGAAACGGATAAGGACAGTAACTCTTTGTTGTGTATTGCAATATCAGGCGAATAATGACAAAAAAGCTTGGCTAACATTTCGCCTACGCAACCGGCAACATAATAACAATACCGGTCCATATCTGAGAGGCTTGCCAAGCCGCTATGCAGGTTCTGTGCCTGAAATATTGGCATGCCCTTGGCCATGGTTTCGACACAGGATGAAAGTGCTTCAATTTGGTCTGCATCGAAGCCATGAGTTATTGCAATGACTCTGGGTGAAACGTGAATAAGTGTGTGCTCAGCAGGCAGTGTTTGCGCAGAAAGTTCAGGTGCAAGGTCCACTGCAAAAAGCTCAGGGTTTTTGCCAGTTTTAACGGTATTAATAAACTCCGAAAAAAAATAACCTTTTCGTGCCGGAGATAAAGAAACTTCATCCTCAATAGTGTCAACAATACGGCATAACAAATAAGCATTAGCAACCGCACTGTATAGCTTTTGTGGCAACTGTGGGATGGTTAGCGCAAATGTTCTGGACACACCTTCGAGTAACAAAGCCTGAAACTCATCATCAGTCAACTGACTGAGTGATTTTGGGTTTTCCAGAGTAATCGGGTTACCGCTCATATTAAGGTTTGTAGAAAATGAGAGAGTGATTGTTGAGTTTAATTAATTCAGGTGGCAATGATAGACTGTTTGTTGTCAATTTGCAAAACAATGTTGTTTTGTTGCAATTCCATCGTGAGTTAGTATAAAAATCTAGCTTATTGAGAATAAAAACAGTGTGTTGAATGCTTCTGTTGTAATTGTGCAAAGCGCTTTGAAAATAATCTATGCTAATGCATTTAATAGATAATTTTATGTAAAACTGGAGTCTACAACAAAATAATAGTATTCTAGTATGTAATTTATAAGCGATTGTATTATATAACAGACTGAGTGAATTCATTAAGATTCTACTATGTAAAGGGCAAAAAGCGGTAGAGTGAGCCTGTTATTGTTGTATGTTTGTTGTATAATAGCTACAAATTGGTCTTGGTTCGTAGTACCGTATTTTAGAGAGGCCCGTTTCTCTGGGTCTTTATAGCATTAACATTTTTGGAGGATTTACTAATGGGAGTTCCTTTACGTCAACAATTGACTGTAGGCAGTTATTTAATTAAGCAAAAGCTGAAAGGGGTAAAAAAATATCCTTTGGTATTGATGCTGGAGCCTTTGTTTCGATGCAATCTAGCCTGCGCCGGATGTGGCAAAATTGACTATCCAGACGAAATCCTTGATAAGCGTCTTAGCTATGAAGAGTGCATGCAGGCGGTTGATGAGTGTAACGCGCCGATGGTTTCCATTCCTGGCGGCGAACCACTTATTCATAAAGAGATGCCTCAAATTATTGCGGGTATCGTCGCGCGTAAGAAATACGTCTATCTGTGTACCAATGCGCTGTTGTTGAAAAAGAAAATTAATGATTACACGCCTTCACCTTATTTGACGTTTTCCATTCATCTTGACGGCATGCGTGAAAGACATGATGCGTCTGTATGTCAAGAGGGTGTTTTTGATAGAGCGGTTGATGCCATAAAGCTGGCCTTGAGTAAAGGTTTTCGGGTGACTGTCAATTGCACGCTTTTCCAAGGTGAAAATGCACAGGAAGTGTCAGAATTTTTGGATTATGCCATGGAGCTGGGGGTCGAGGGGATTACCATCGCGCCGGGGTTTAGTTATGAGCGGGCTCCACAGCAAAATGTCTTTATAAAGGGAAAGGACGTTAAGGACCTGTTTAGAGGGATTTTTAAAATTGGCAAAAATCGCAAATGGAAATTGAATCATTCTACCTTGTATCTGGACTTTTTGGCAGGAAACCAAAACTATGAGTGTACGCCATGGGGGAATCCAACCCGAAATGTTTTTGGCTGGCAAAAGCCTTGTTATTTACTCGTGGATGAGGGTTATGCGTCCTCATTCAAGGAATTGCTGGATGACACGCCATGGGAAAAATATGGGACAGTGAACAATTCAAAATGCGCAAGTTGTATGGCGCATTGTGGCTACGAGGCGACTGCAGTGGAAGATATGTTAAAGCACCCATTAAAAGCGCTCTGGACATCAATCTTAGGACCCAAGACAGAGGGTGAAATGATACCCGAGCCACAGCCTCAATACATATCAGAGAAGTCTTTGCCGACGTTGTCTGGAATTCCTATTCGAATTGAGATGGCCGATTGATGGTGCAAGATTCTTTTTAGAGCGTTAGATAAAAGAGTTTTGGCACTATGTGTTCGACTTTAAAGTGACAGAATCGATTTTGTTTTTTCGGTAATCGAAATGATAAAGATTGAATTTTTGCTGATGCGGGTTGGTGTCGATAGAATGGCGGGCTTGATTGTCTCTAATTGTAGATCGATAGAACTTGCATTGTTTGATGCTGTCATAGTGCTTCATTAAATTGAAAACTATTGAATGCGCTAATTTATGAGGTTTTTAGTTATGATGTTAAAAAATATGAAATTAGCAATTTTTTTTATATTCAGCTTGCTTGGGGCTGTCAATGGCTTTGCCCAAGAAACAGTTGGCGCATCCGCAAAACAGATTGTTGAAAGCTTTCAGGCAGAACTGATCAATGTCATGAAAAATGGTCAGAAATTAGGATTTGCCGGAAGATATGACAAGCTGTATGATCCTGTATCCAACAGCCATGATTTGAGTAAGATAGCTCGAATAGTTATAGGCAAAGAATGGGAAAAATTATCCGAAGAACAGCAGAAGAAACTGGTGGATGTCTTTACTCGATTTAGTGTCGCCTCGTATGCGCACAACTTTAAAGATTATTCAGGCGAAACATTTACATTTGATTCTGAAGAAGAAACGGCAAGAGGCGGCGTTATTGTTCATTCACGCTTAACGATTCCAGATGACAAGCCAGTAAAGTTCGATTATATGCTGAAGGAAAAAGGCAGTAGTTGGCGAATTATTAACATCATAGCCAATGGTGTTAGCGATTTGGCATTGAAGAGATCGGAGTACACGGCTATTTTACAGCGTGAAGGCTTTGATGCCCTCATAGCTAAAATAAGTGAAAAAATTGATAATTATTCAAAACTATAGGTTATAAGTTTTATGTTGGCGAACACAGAATTCAGCAAGTACCAGAATGGCAAAATCAGTATTTCACTTCGTTGTGTGATGATAGGTATCGCTGTTATTCTTGGCAGCGGTTGTGCATCAACAGAAGTCATTGAAAATAATCCTCAGGAAAATATTGCAGGCAAGAAAGTGGATCCCTACGAGGGATTTAACCGTAAAATGTATAACTTCAATGACAAGGTTGATAACTACGTCGCTGAACCTATTTCCAATGGCTATAAGAAAATAACACCACAATTTGTCCAAACAGGGGTGTTCAACTTTTTTAATAACCTAAAAAACATCAATGTGGTCATTAACGATGTTTTGCAAGCCAAATTCTCTCAAAGTGCCCAGGATACAGGGCGTTTTGCAATGAACTCAACACTTGGCTTGGCCGGTCTTTTTGACGTAGCTAAACATGTTGGCTTGGAACAGAACGATGAAGATTTTGAGCAAACCCTGGCCGTGTGGGGTGTCCCACAAGGCTCGTATTTAGTACTTCCCTTTTTGGGGCCATCAACCGCCCGTGGAATTCCCGGGTCAGTATTTGATACGGCCGCCAATCCCACGACCTACGTCGGATTGCCAGTTCAACTCCTATCCATGCTCAACACGCGTGCGAGTGCTGATGGGTCGTTGAAGTTTATTGATGAGGCCGCTTTAGACCCCTACGTATTTACTCGCGAATCGTTTTTGCAGTGGCGCAATAATTTGGCTACTGATGGCAAAAGCGAGGCAACTTCCGGTTTTGACGATGAATTAGATGACGGTGAAAGTGATGCGGCTTCTTCTTCGACGCAAAAATCAGCAGGTGACGGTAAAAAAGTGCATGATGATTCACCGTCATTGACCGGGGCTAAAAAAGCTGATTTTGCTTCGCAACCACAGGCAGAAAATAAAGAACTCGGACAAGCATCAAAATCATTAAGTAATGTATCTCAGTCGTTCGACCAAGCGTCGAAGTCATTTGAAGAGGCGGATCGTAAGTTGGACCTAATAAATAAGGCCAATAAAAACAAATCGTTGAAGCAATAATAATTGGATCTTCATCAACGTTTAGTAATGTAATAATGAATGTACTTGATAGTCGCTGAGTTTTTTTCGCCCTTCCAGAAAATCCAGCTCTACAACAAAAGCGCAAGCGACAACGCTGGCTCCAAGTTTTTCAATCAATTCACAACTTGCTTTCGCTGTTCCACCGGTTGCTAATAGATCATCAATTAATAACACCCTGTCACTAGCAATAAACGCGTCAGTATGAGCCTCGAGCGTTGCAGATCCATACTCCAAGTCATAAGAGATGCTGTGCACATTGTAGGGTAGCTTTCCAGGTTTTCGCAACGGTATAAATGGCAAGCCTAATTCCCAGGCAATTAAAGATCCGAAAATAAAACCGCGTGCTTCCATGCCTGCAACAGCAGTAATTTCCATTCCCAAAAAGGGATGCAGCAGTTGATGCACTGCAAGTTTTAAGGTGGCGGGGTCCTTGATTAAAGGAGTAATATCTTTGAAGATAATACCTGGCTTGGGAAAGTCAGGAATGTCACGAATTTTTTCTTTAAGTCTATTCATTTTATTTTAAATGTGTCAGGCGCAGATGCTAGCTTGTTCATTGGAGATTTTCTGGCAAAACTTCTCCACGCGGGCTTTAATGGCGCTGGCATCGAGGCCGCAAAAGCTGAGTAACTCTTCACGGGAGCCCTGTTCGACAAAGCTGTCAGGCAGGCCGAGGTTCAGGACGGGCATCAATACGCCTTGCGCGTTCAGAAACTCGTTGACAGCACTGCCAGCGCCACCCGCGATGACATTTTCTTCGACAGTGACCAATGCCTCATGGCTTTGTGCCAGCTCCAGTATCAGTGCTTCATCGATGGGTTTGACGAAGCGCATGTTAACGACGGTAGCCCCCAAGGCCTTACCGGCCTCCAGCGCTGGCGTTACCATGCTGCCCCAGGCCAGAAGGGCAATGCGCTTGCCACGTTGACGCACCTCGGCCTTGCCGATCGGTAAGGCAATCATGGCGGTTTCGACTTTAACGCCGGGTCCCTTACCGCGTGGATAGCGCACCGAGGCCGGGCCCTGATGGATGAATCCGGTATACAGCATGTGCCGACATTCATTTTCATCGGCCGGCGCCATGACCAGCATATTGGGGATACAGCGCATAAAGCTGTAGTCGAAGCTGCCGGCATGGGTCGGGCCATCCGGGCCCACCAAACCGGCACGGTCCAGCGCAAACAACACATCCAGGTTTTGCAGGGCGACATCATGAATCAACTGATCGTAGGCGCGTTGCAAAAACGTCGAATAAATGGCAACCACCGGTTTGGCGCCTTGACAGGCTTGTCCGGCCGCCAGCGTGACGGCGTGCTGTTCCGCGATGGCGACGTCGAAATAGCGTTTTGGAAAACGTTCGGAAAACTTGACCAGACCCGAACCTTCCCGCATCGCCGGGGTAATGCCCAGCAGGCGTTCATCCTGCTCGGCCATGTCACACAACCAGTTCCCGAACACTTCGGTATAGGTGGGATACGGCGAGGGTGCTGATTTGGGCAAACTATCCTGCGACGGATCAAAGGCCGGTACGCCATGATACGCGAGCGGATCTTTTTCCGCCGGCGGATACCCCTTGCCTTTCTTCGTGACGATATGCAGGAAGCGGGGGCCGGTGATGGCTTTCAGATTTTCCAGTGTCGCCACCAGCATATCGACATCGTGCCCATCGATCGGGCCGATATAATTAAAACCCAGTTCCTCAAACAACGTGCCCGGTACAATCATGCCTTTCATATGCTCTTCCGTGCGGCGCGCCAGCTCCCAGACACTGGGCATCTTGCTCAGGACCTTCTTACTTTCCGAACGCAACGACGAATACAGGCGACTGGACAGAATCTTGGTCAAATAATTGTTCATCGCGCCGACATTCGGCGAAATCGACATGTCGTTATCATTTAGGATCACCAGCAGATTGGCATCAATGGCGCCGGCATGATTCATCGCCTCATAGGCCATGCCGCCGGTAATGCTGCCATCGCCGATGATCGCTACCATTTGCTTGTCTTCGCCTTTCAGGCTGGACGCAATCGCCATGCCCAGGGCGGCACTGATCGAGGTGCTGGAATGACCCACGCCGAAGGCGTCGTACTCACTTTCGGCGCGACTGGGAAAAGCCGAAACGCCATTGCGGGTACGAATCGTGGTCATGCGGTCTTTACGACCGGTCAGGATTTTATGGGGATAGGCCTGATGACCGACATCCCAGACCAACTGATCGGACGGCGTGTCAAACACATAATGCAGCGCCACGGTCAGTTCCACGGTGCCTAAACCGGCGGAGAAATGTCCGCCGGATATACTCACCGTTTCCGTTAAATACTCGCGCAGTTCTTTCGATAGTGTCTTGAGCTCACCTTTGCTTAACTGACGAACGTCTTCGGGCGTGTGGATATTATTTAAAGTCGGGTATTTGCCGTGTTGATTCATTAAGTCGAGCCCTTGGTGCTGATCGGTGTTTAAAGTTTTTGCCAGTATCCTGAAGAATGCAGATTAATCAGTGATCGCGTTGGATAATATAAAGCGATAAGTCGCGTAGAAGATCGGCTTCATTTCCGAACACTTTGAGGCAATCGAGCGCTTTTTCATGGAGTTCTAGGGCTTTCTGTTTGGCGCCGGTCATGCCCAGCAGGGCCGGGTAAGTTGGCTTGTCGTTATTGCTGTCTTTACCTTGGGTTTTGCCTAGCGTTGCTGTGTCGCTTTCAACATCCAGAATATCGTCCTTAACCTGGAAGGATAAGCCTATGCATTTAGCATAGTGGTCCAGTTTGGATGCCAGCACCGGATCAATATCTGACGTTGCCAAGGCAGCCATATTGACACTGGCCCGAATCAATGCGCCAGTTTTATGAATGTGCATATTTTCAAGTTCAGGCAACGTTATTTGCGTGCCAACGGATTCCAAATCGATAGCCTGTCCGCCCACCATGCCCTGTGAGCCGCTGGCTTTAGCCAGAACAGTGATCATTTTCAAACGATTTTCAGGGCTTGCGCTGATGCTGGGGTCGTGCGCCAGAATTTCAAAAGCAAGTGTCTGTAAAGCGTCTCCGGTTAAAATGGCCGTCGCTTCATCAAATGCGATATGGCAGGTGGGTTTCCCGCGTCTTAGATTATCATCGTCCATCGCAGGAAGATCATCATGAATGAGGGAATAAACGTGAATAAATTCAACGGCGCAAGCGGGAGCGTCCAGGAGTTCGGGAGCAATCCCCAGTGTTTGACCTGCGCAATAAGTCAGCATGGGGCGCATGCGCTTTCCACCATCCAGTACACAATAGCGCATGGCTTGGTGCAATTTTTTGGGTAGTACATGTTCGCTGGGTAGTCTGTCTTCTAAAGCCAGTTCTACACGAGTTTGACAAATACTCAGATATTCTTTTAACGCATTACTCATCAGTAAAGGGCTCCAGGGCTTGATTGCCGTTTTTATCTATTAGGATTTGAACTTTCTGTTCGGCTTCTTGCAATGCTTTTTGGCAGATTCGAGTTAGATTTACGCCACGCTCAAAGAATTTTAACGATTCTTCTAATGAAATATCGCCTTGTTCCAGCTGGGTTACCAACTGTTCAAGTTCAGCTAACGAGTCTTCAAACAGACTCGTGGTTCGTTTTTTGGGCATGTAGGGCTGGCCTATGGGATCGGCATCTGAAAGTGCGCTCATTATATATGAAAAAACCGCGTAAACTCATTGCACGTTAATGTCGCAGGCAGATTAATAGTTGGGCTATGGAGGCTTACTAACCGCTTGTCAATGCAAACCGTGATTCTGCATCGGACAAAATTGCAAAGTGTGCTATTGATGATCGGTTAGGCTTATTACATCAGGGGAAGAATTTGATCCAGAATTTTGCCATTTGTCGCTAAAATCTGCTTTGGAAAAAGACCGCTATCGCCCTTGAAGTCGGTTATTGTTGCTCCAGCCTCGCTTGCTATCAATGCCCCCGCAGCAACGTCATAGAGATTGAGTTCCTGTTCCCAATATGCGTCCACCTGACCGTCGGCAACCAAACATAAATCCAGTGCGGCAGAGCCAAAACGACGTTGTCCCGACGTATTGCCAGCAATTCTGCAAAATCGCTGCAGGTTATTTTCACTGGAAAATGATCGGATACAGGCGAATCCCGTTCCGACCATCGCGTTGGCCAGATCGGTTTCATTGGAAACGCTAATCGGAACGCCGTTTTTACAGGCGCCTTTGCCCTTTTCGGCGGCATAATAATCGTTCAGTGCCGGAGCATAAACCACACCGACCTTAATATCGTCATCAATTTCCAGGGCGACGCTGATACCCCAAAAATATTGGCCCTTAGAAAATGAATGGGTGCCATCAATTGGGTCAACCACCCAACGACTGGCTTGATTCGCGCTTTGGCCACTTTCTTCGCCCCAAAAACCAAATTGGGGATATTCAAGGCTTAGACGTTCTTTTAAAAAAGCTTCAACGGCAACATCGGCTTCGGTCACAAAATCACGGGGACTTTTCATATTGACTTGCAGATTTTTTAAATCATTGAAATAAGTTAAAGCGATAGATCCGGCTTCGCGAATCACTTTTTCAAGTACATCAAGAGAAATTAACATTTATTGAACCTATGAATGGTAGACAAAATAAGAGCGGCGATAACTGTACGGCTGATTGTGTATGGATGAACTTTATTGCGGTGTTTGTAGGGTATGCCTGGAATGAAAAACTGAAAGGTCATTTTCCAAACCGAAAGGTAGCAACAGAATGGTGTTGCGATATTTGATGGATTTATAGAGAAATTTCAACTCTCATGGGTTTGCAAAGCTTATTCGCTCTACGTTACATGCTGTAAATATCAGATTCAGGATTATTATCGCACCGTTGTGCTGCGAAATTTACCTGCTTCGCATGAGATTGACAAGCTAATTTATGGACCATTTCAAATTTAGAGGCTTGAAACAATTTCAATTTATTGATGTGTACTGCTTGCGTTCATTTGAGTTTGGAGGTGACAGGCTTTTCAATAAACTGAGCGGCAAATTCATTCGCAGGTAAAGGCTTGCTGAAAAAATAACCCTGATAGCCCTTACATTGTCTTTCCTTCAGGAATTCCAATTGTTCAACTGTTTCAACACCTTCAGCAATCACAGACAAGCCGAGATGCTTGGACATCGAGATGATTGTTTCGACAATGACAGCGTCGTTGTGGTCGATATTGATATCGCGGACGAAACTTTGATCAATTTTAAGCTGATTGAGTGGCAGCATTCTGAGATAAGCGAGCGAGGAATAACCTGTGCCGAAATCGTCGATGGAAATATTGATGCCGAGGTTTTGCATGGCTTGTAATTTGACGATGCTGTCTTCAATATCATCAATAATGCTGCCTTCGGTAATTTCAAGCATAAGCCTTGATGATGAAATGCCATGTTTGGTGAGGCTGGAAGCAATTTGTTCGCCGAATTTGGGTTGGCGAAATTGTTTGGGACTGATATTGACTGCAAGGTGAGGCAGGTTGGACCATTTTTGCAACTGCAAGCAAGCCTCATGCAAGACCCAATCGCTGATGGCCAAGATGAGGCTGGTTTCTTCTGCAACAGGAATAAATTCAGTCGGTGAAATCATGCCTTTCACTGGATGTCGCCACCGAATCAGCGCCTCTGCGCCGATAAGTCGATGATCGTTATCAAATTGCGGTTGATAATACAGCGAGAGTTGATTGTCAGATAATGCTTCGCGAAGATCTTTTTCCATGATCAGCCTCTGGTCCGCGCGACGTTGCATGTCGCCGCTATAAAAACTGATGCTGTTGCGCCCCTGGCTTTTTGCATGATACATCGCGGTATCGGCCTGCTTTAAAAGCTCTCCAGGGGTTGTATCAGGTTGTGGAATCAAGGTAATACCGATACTCGGTGTTATATGATGAATATGACCTTTTAACTTATAGGGGACTTCCAGTGTGGATTGAACGCGTTCCGCCGTCGTTAATGCGCGTTCCTGCATGCTTTCTTTGGAGGTTTCCCGGCTGCTTAACAATAAAACAAACTCATCGCCACCCAGTCGGGCAACGGTATCTTCGTCGCGGACGCATAATTTGAGCCGATTGGCTACCTGGATCAACAGCTCGTCACCTATATCATGACCCAAGGAATCATTCAGCGTTTTAAAATGATCAAGATCAAGATAGAGCAAGGCGGCATGGGTCTTATAGCGTACAGCCTCAGCCAGGGTTTTTTCCAGTTGATCAAAAAATAAGCGCCGATTAGGCAGGTTGGTGAGAGCGTCATAGTAGGCCAAATGAATGATTTGCTTTTCCGACGCTCTCCTCTCAATGGCAATGCTGGCCAATTGCGCCAAATGGAAGGTTTCTGACAATATGGCATCTGCAGGCAGAAATGGGGTTCGGTGATAGACGGTAAAAACCCCTAATGTTTGATGAGACGACGACAATATGGGCTCGGACCAGCTGGCAGCCAAACCTGCCTGTTTGGCTGGGTAGGCTAATTTTTGCCAGTAGGGATGTTGCTCAATGTTTTCGGTGATGACTCGTTGTCCGATGAAGGCGGCCGTGCCAAAATCACAGACGCCTTCGCCGATGGCCAAACCCTCGAGTGCCTGGACGAAATAATCGGGGAGATTGGGCGCTATTACTTTATGAATGTAGGTGCCGCGTTCATGAAGCAATAAAATGGAACATACACTGCCTGGAAATTGTTTTTCCGAGGTACAGACAATTAAGTGAAGAATGTCCCGTAATGGCTCAGTGCTTGCAATTGCCTGCAGTATCTTGTTGTGACCACGATGTTGCTGGATAATAAGTTGACGTTCATTGCTTTCCCTTTTCAACTCGCAAGTGCGAATTTTAACCAGATCTTGGATACTTAGTGTTCTTCCCGTCAACATAAGCAGAAATGCGCTGGTAATGGCGGTAACCAATAAACCCGTCAGTACAAACCACCAGATATTTCTGGATAATTCTTCGTGATCGAAATGGGGTGTCGATTGATAGGTAACGTTCCACTGGCGGTTGGCTACTATAAGAGGCAGGGATTGCGTCAAACCTGTAAATTCGGTATGGAACAGCGGGGTGGGTTTTGAGTCATTAAAGAGATCATTACCCGCATCGGTGATATGTATCTGAAGTTGCAGATTGCCGAATTGTTTTTTTACTCGATTGACTTTACTGGCAACCACAAAGGAGCTTGAGACAATGCCAAGTAAATATTCACGTCGCTGTTCCACTGTATTCAATGGCTGATGCAGTTGATAAACGGGAGTAAAGAACTGGATGCCCGGCCGCTGACTTTTGTCCTGCTGAAGTTTGATCAGTTCCGTAGCCATGGTTTTCTCCGTATCTCTGGCTAACTGAATGGCTTTGAGCCTGACAGGTTCGCTACTGGCATCCAATCCGATGGTTTCTTTGTTGATTTCATTGGGCTCTGTATAGAAGACTGGAAAAAATTCGTTGCCGGCTATGGTCGAGATGTCTTCGACTCTACCATCTATCGTATGAATGGCAGAGGCACCGCTTGCAAATACCGGGTAACTGGCATAATTTTCCTGTGTAATGCGTGGTAACCACTCCAATGCCTGAATGTTGGGATGATTGCTCAAAACAAGCTGCGTAAAATTCTTAAATTCATCAGCGCTGACTTCATGAGAACTTTCAAACAGTGCCTTAACGGAATTATTTATTTCAAGGTGTCTATCAAGATCTATTTGCAGCGCATTGTGCAGCACGTATACGCGTTCATTAAACAAAGTATTCAGGCGTGAGAGTTCCTGGTCTTTGATAAATTGAAACAATATTGTCACCAGAACAAACAGAGCCATTAAAGGAAAGGCAACCGTAGGAATCCTCTTTTGCCATTTGCGAGTGGGGCGAGCAATAAAACAGAGTAGTACGGGCGTGAAAACAAGGACCCCGATGATGTCTCCAATCCACCAGACCAGCCAGCTCAGGGCAAGATTGTCAGCACTGATGACATGATTTAAATACAGCAGGATTAGACTGAGCGATGCGGAAACCGTGCAGCTGACGGGGCCAGCCAGCAGTAAAAATATGAGGATGTTGATATCATCAGTCAGTATTTTGTAGGCGCCTACATAGCGTTTAATGAGCCATGCACCCGCAATGGCCTGGAATACCGCTATTGTGCTGATTGATGTGGCTAAGAATAGTGACGAGATAAAGTGGTTATGAGGGGAAGGCGCAAGGAAATCAACCAACTGAAGGCAAAAAGCCCCTGTCCAGACGCCAAGAATGGCTCGGTTGCCATAGGTCAATAATCCCGCCAGTGCTATGCCGGCGGCTGGCCAGATCGGGCTACCAAGATTAGGCGGGATCGACAGCAAAGTGCCAAAATAGCCGGTCAGGAAGTAACCTATGGCTAACAAAAAATTTACGCGTAACATGGGGCTCAATTATAGCAGTAGTTGAACAATTAGAGGTCTGATGACCCGCTTCAGCGCAAGAGATCAAATTCCAAATTTTGGAGGCTCTGAATTAGTACTAAACATAAGTGGCTCAAGTTTGATAGGATGCTTCCAAAACTATGGATTCGGCCCTGTAAATTTTGACTATATCTGAGTTGAGCATCAAATATCGTCAGAGGCCGAATGAATGGCGCTACAAATGAAACTTTTTACAACCGGACTTTGAGTTGTTTGCGTCATTTCAACTTCATTGGGGAACCTTTTTCCAATATCATTGTTTATAGGGCTTGTTGAAAATGCAGTTGTTTTTCAACTAATACAATTTCTGCTTTGTGGGTAACTCGATTTACTATGGATTTAATTAAACAAAATACCAAACCGTCAGAGCTGCATGGTCAGGAGAGTGCTGCACAACAGGCCTTGATGTGTTTGAAAAACTATATTAACCAGGAAATTATTGGTCAGGAAGTTCTGGTGGAGAGAATGCTGATCGGTTTGTTGGCAGATGGCCATATTTTGGTTGAAGGCGCCCCCGGCCTCGCCAAGACCAGAGCCATTAATGTATTGAGTAAAGGTATTCAGGGCGATTTTCATCGCGTACAGTTTACGCCTGATTTATTGCCGGCTGACTTGACAGGCACCGAAATATATCGGCCACAACAAGGCAGTTTCGAATTTCAAAAAGGCCCTTTATTCCACAATTTGATACTGGCGGATGAAATCAATCGTTCGCCAGCAAAAGTTCAGGCCGCCTTGCTGGAAGCCATGGCTGAGCGGCAAATTACGGTCGGTCAGGCAACCTACGCATTACCCCAATTATTTATGGTGATGGCAACGCAAAATCCTATTGAACAGGAAGGCACTTATCCCTTACCCGAAGCACAGCTGGATCGTTTTCTGCTGCATGTTAAAGTGGATTACCCCGAAGCCGAACATGAAAAAAGCATTTTACGTTTGGCCCGGTCAGAAGCGCGAGCTGAAATCGTAAAAACAAAAAAACAGTTTGAATCGATTAGCCAGTCAACTCTGTTTACGGCACGTAACGAAGTTCTTGATCTCTACATGGCCGACAGCCTTGAAGAGTATTTGCTGCAGATTATTTTGGCGACACGTAACCCTGCCGCCTATGGAAAAGACCTGGGGACCTGGCTGCAATATGGCGCGAGCCCGAGAGCCAGCATAGCCCTGGATCGTTGCGCGCGGGCCAAAGCCTGGTTGTCGCAACGGGATTTTGTCAGTCCGGAAGATATTCAGGATATGGCGTTTGATGTTCTGCGGCATCGCTTAATTTTGTCCTACGAGGCAGAGGCTGAAGGCATTACATCGGATTACTTCATAAAAGAACTGATCTCCCGAGTCGCTGTCCCTTGATACCTCTAAAGAAGACTTTAGATTCTGACGGAACTGCCCCAAACGATCTGGTTGCCGTCAGGCTAAAAACCTTGATTGACTTGGCGGGGCCTGCAGCCAGTATCAAATTGCTGCGTCCATCCAATCGAGCTCAGCAAAGCGGTAACTATTTATCGCGCTTCAAGGGACGAGGCATGGAGTTCGATGAAGCGCGGCTATATCAGCCCGGCGATGATATTCGCAGTATCGACTGGCGTGTTACGGCGCGAACCGGGAAAACCCATACCAAGATTTTTCGGGAAGAGCGTGAAAGGCCGATATTTATTTCGGTCGATCATCGCTCCGCCATGCAGTTTGCGACTCGTGGCGTCTTTAAATCGGTACTGGCTGCCAAATTGGCGGCACTGTTGGCCTGGACCGCAGAAAATCATGGCGACCGGATTGGCGGACAAGTCTTTTCCGACGCACGTTGTATCGAATTAAAGCCTCAAAATGGCAAACACGGCGTGCTAAGGTTTTTTAATGCTTTAGTCAAACAGACAGGCCAGATCAGTGCTTCAGTGACCTTTGAGCATGTACTGGCAAGATTGACGCAACATGCACGTCCCGGCAGTCTGGTTTACATCATCAGCGATTTTCGTGGCATGAATCAGCAAGGAGAAACTCATTTGGCCCGGTTATCTCAGCACTGCGATGTGGTGCTGATTTTCGTCTACGATCTGTTGGAAAGCAGTTTGCCTGCCAAAGGTCGCTATCGGTTCGCTGACGATACGCGTGATGTGACGATTGATGCCCGTGATCAGCAACGGCTACTCAGATACCAGCAGCATTTTATCGGGCGGCAGCAAGATATTGCATCGATAGCCAAAAAAATGGGTCTCCAATTTATCTCGTGCAATACAACCGAAGAGCCATTTCAGATTTTAAAGCATTCGCTGGTAGGCAAATAAATGCAAGGGAATTCGTTGCCGTTGAGAGATATTCACACGTCTGAATTAATTGGCTGGTGGCCGCCCGCCGTGGGTTGGTGGCTACTGGCTTTGGCAATCCCCGTGCTCATTTTTTTAGTTGTCTGGTTATATAAACGACTCACCCGTAAGACAGCAATTAAAACAGCCAAAAAATTACTCAGGGAATTAAAGCAAGATACGACAGCGGATAAGGGCACTCAATTGCAGGCGCTTTCAATACTGATTCGACGGGTTGCGATCAGTATGAACGCGAGAACCGATGTCGCCAGCCTGACAGGGCGATTATGGCTGAATTATCTTGATACGCCATTTAAAGGATCTCCGTTTAGTGAAGGTGTCGGACGTTATCTGGCTGATGCACCTTACCGTCAATCGTTGCCCGATGATCTGGACGTTTCCCAGTTAATTAACCTGTGTGAAGAGTGGCTGAAAGCACAAGGCAAAAATCGATGATTCATTTTGAATGGCCTTGGCTTGTGGCAGCATTACCACTGCCACTATTAATCCGCTGGCTGATCCCAGTTCATCATCCTGTTGAGCAGTCTGCATTAAAGGTTCCGTTTATGGATGATTTTGCGGATGGCGAAACACAGGCTCTTTCAGAGTCCCAACAATGGCCATTGTTACTGGCAGTGATTGCCTGGCTGTTATTGGTTTTGGCGAGTACGCGTCCGCAATGGTTAGGTGAGCCGATTGAACAGGCGGTTAGCGGGCGCGATTTGATGATGGCGGTGGATTTGTCCGGCAGCATGGAAGAACAGGATTTTAAGATCAATAACCAGCATGTTGACCGGCTAACCGCCACTAAATGGGTGGCTGGCGACTTCATTAATCGCCGCGTGGGTGACCGGTTGGGTTTGATTTTGTTTGGGTCGCAGGCTTATCTGCAGACACCGCTAACCTTTGACAGGAAAACCGTCATGACTTTGTTGAATGAATCAGCGATTGGTTTGGCCGGTGATAACACGGCGATTGGCGATGCGATTGGTTTGGCGGTTAAACGACTTAAAAATCAACCCGCCAATAGTCGCGTGTTGATCCTGATGACAGATGGCGCCAATACAGCTGGCGAGGTCACGCCGTTAAAGGCCGCCGAGTTGGCGGCAGAGCATCAGTTAAAGATTTACACGATTGGAATTGGCGCTGACGAGATGGTGGTGCGCAGTTTTTTTGGTAATCGAAAAGTCAATCCATCCCGGGATCTGGATGAAAATACGATGATCAAAATTGCGCAAAGAACCGGTGGGCGATATTTTAGAGCTCGAAATACCGATGAATTGAATAATATTTACATGCTCCTGGACAAGCTGGAACCCATCGAAAAAGACAGGCAGTATTTCAGGCCCCGAAGCGAACTCTATTTTTGGCCATTGTCGTTTGCGTTGGCCATTGCGGGTGTTCTGTGTTTAAGCCGAATGAGATTTTCATGAATTGGGCAGCCTTTCATTTTATCAGGCCCTTCTGGCTGATGGCGTTGTTGCCTTGGCTCGTGATGCTCGTTTTAATGTTGCGGAAAAAGTTAAGCCGAGGAAACTGGGCATCGGTTTGCGATGTGGATTTATTGCCCTATTTGTTGCAGGAAAAAGCGCTTAATCAAAGCCGCTGGCCGTTGACAATAGGAGCCTTTGCCGCTTTTTTGACCATAGTTGCGTTGGCGGGGCCAACCTGGGAGCGATTACCGGCGCCGGTATTCAGAAATGACTCCGCGCTGGTGATTGCGCTGGATCTGTCGCGTTCAATGGATGCAGAAGACATAAAGCCCAGTCGGTTGATCAGGGCGCGTTATAAAATCGCCGATATATTAAAACACCGTAAAGATGGGCAAACAGCCTTATTGGTTTATGCGGGGGAGGCTTTTACCGTTACGCCGTTAACCGATGATACCGAAACTATCGCCAGCCAACTGGAAGCCTTGAATACCAGTATCATGCCCAGCCAGGGTAGCAATACCGTGGCTGTGCTTCAGAAAGCAGTGGAACTGTTTAAGCAGGCTGGCCTGCAAAAAGGCCAGATTATATTGATAACGGATGAAGCAAATGTTGATGGTACCTTGGCCACAGTGAAGGCGCTGGATGGCTATTCTTTATCGATATTGGGCGTTGGCACCGTCGATGGTGCGCCGATAGCGGAACCGGAAGGCGGATTTTTAAAAGACCGGAACGGCACTATAGTCGTGGCCAAGCTGAATGAGAGTGATCTTATTAAACTGGCACAGGCTGGAAACGGTATCTATCATGCTCTATCGCCAGATGATGCAGATATTCAGCATCTGGTATCGATTCTGGACAAACCTGTGCCCTCACAAGGCAAGGAAAATCGTAATTTATTGCTGGACTTGTGGTCAGATAAAGGTCCCTGGTTATTGCTGCCGATTTTGCCGTTAGCTGCGCTGAAGTTCAGAAAGGGATTGTTCTGCTGGGTGCTGTTGCTATTGGTACCGTTGCCCAAAAATAGCCATGCCCTTGAATGGCGGGATTTATGGCAAACCAGAAATCAGCAGGCGCAACAGGCTTATAACAACCAGCAATTTGAACAGGCTGCCGGATTATTTGATCATCCGGACTGGAAGGCCGCAGCCCAGTACAAGGCAGGCCATTACGATAAGGCACTGGAAACCCTGAAAAATAGTCAGGCAGCCAACGCCAGTTATAATCGTGGCAATGCCCTGGCGCAATCCGGACATCTGCAAGAGGCATTGAAAGCCTACGAGCAGGCACTGGCCGAGAGTCCCGGTGATGAGGATGCTCGTTACAATAAAGATCTGGTGGAAAAAGAACTAAAGAAACAGCAACAACAAGAGAAACAACAGCAAGACAACAAGCAGAATTCGCAGGATCAACAAAAGAACGAGCAGCAATCATCGGATAAGGACAAAGACGGACAGAATAAGGAGCAGCAAGAAAAGTCGGAGTCCCCAGAAGAGCAGAATAAGTCCGAGCAAAAAGACGAAAAACAATCGTCGGAGTCTGAAAAATCATCCGAACAAAAGCAGCAAGAGCAGCAGGCTGAGGAAAAAAAGCAGGAAGAAGCCAGACAAGCGCAACAAGCCGAGCCGAAAGCCAATAAAGACGAAAAGCCGACACAGCAACAGACCGAGCCTGCGGTGAATCAGGCGAAGCCAACGGATGAAGCCAAGCAAGCCAATGAACAATGGCTTAATAGAATTCCTGATGATCCGGCCGGATTACTGAAGCGTAAATTCAGGTATCAATACGGCCAGCGCCAACACCCTTCCAACAGTGAATCGGGTGGCTGGTAAATTAACGCTCAAGGAGTTGAAAGTGAGATATTTTACGTTAATAACGATGCGATTATTTAAATCAAGGGTAATTATCCTCCTGCTGTTGATGAGTGTCTGGTTTGGTCGCACTCCGGAAGTGTTCGCGGCGGAAATTACTGTGACGACGGATCGCAATCCGGTCAGCATTGACGAGTCCTTTCGGATTATTTTTTCTGCCAGCGATTCGCCGGATGATGATCCGGACTTTAGCCCACTGGAACAGGATTTTGATATCCTCAGTCAAAGCAGCAATTCCAATTCTTCCTGGATTAATGGCAAAACCACTAGAACCATACAATGGACCGTAATGGTAATGGCTAAACAGGCGGGCAATCTGACCATCCCATCAATAAAATTCGGCAAAGACACGAGTCAGTCGACGTACATCCAGGTCACTCAAGACGCCGCCAATAAGAACGTGAATGCCGACGAGGACATTTTTCTGGATGTTGAGGCAGTGCCGCAAACGCCTTATGTGCAGTCCCAGATCCTCTATACCTTGAGACTCTATACGAGGATAGATATTGCTCAAGCTCGCATAAATGAGCCCGAGCTGTCAGATGCCGTCATAGAAAAGCTGGGCGAAGACAGTAGTTTCAATACCCAAGTTAATGGTGTTTCTTATACCGTTTCTGAACGTAAGTACGCCATTTTTCCCCAAAAAAGCGGGTCCATGACGATCAAGCCGCTTACGCTGACGGCCGAGGTGTTGGCCAGTGGCCGCCCTAGCTTTAATGGTTTTTTCAGTCCGCAAATGACGAAAACCAAACGGGTCGAGTCAAAAGCCATCACGCTGAATGTAAAGCCGGTGCCAGCTGAATTTACCGGGAAACACTGGTTGTCGGCTGAAAAACTGCACCTGAAACAGGAGTGGTCGGGAGATATTCAGCAGATGAAAGTCGGAGAGCCATTAACCCGAACCTTGACACTATTGGCTCAGGGAACGACAGTCGGGAAATTACCCGAATTGAATACAGCAAAAACCGATGACCAGCTTAAAGCCTATCCTGATCAACCGGTGTTGCAGGAACAAAAAAAGTCGGAGGGTATTATTGCCTTCAGAGAAGAAAAAATCGCCTTGATTCCATCGAAATCAGGCGATTACACCTTACCAGCCATCGAGATTCCGTGGTTCAATACGAAAACACAAAGCATGGAAATCGCTAAAATTCCAGAAACCACCATCACCGCTGCATCAGTTCCAGGTACTTCGACTATAACGCCAGCACCTCAAAGCAAAAATGAAGTGGCCGCTGCAGCCGCGACTGCTTTACATAATGCGCCGCAAGTGTCCATCAATATCTGGTTATGGGTTTCCATTGGTATGGCCTTTGGATGGCTGACAACCCTGATCTATTTTTTGACGAAGCGACCGGCCCGCACTCCAGTAAAGCCTGATAGTCGTGATGACGGCCAGCAAATAAAATTGAAAGTTGTCGTTGCGCAATTGAAAAAAGCCTGTAGTGATAATAATGCCCTGACTGCCAAAGATAGCTTGATTGCGTGGGGCCGGCAAACATTTAATGTTTCTAATCTGGGTGCTGTTGCCGACTGCTGTGATGCTCGACTCAGGGACGAAATAATCCAGTTAAATCAGGCGCTTTATGGCAAGGATGCGGTTGAGTGGCAAGGCAAAAAATTGTTTCAGGCATTTACCGAAAACAAGGCCAGGCAGAGTGTCGTTCCGTCCAAGGAAAACGGATTGGAGCCTTTGTACCGCCTGTAATTGCATCAAACAATTTGATGCATCTGTTTTACATGTAGGGTCTATACTGCTAACAGACTGGGGATGATTCCCTTTTTGCTATCCCGTATTGTGTGTGATACAGTTTGGATAGTGGTTCAGCTTTCAGGGTATTATGTTGACAGCGTTGCAATTCAAAAGAAATCGCCCGACTGTGCGCATGCTGATATTCGCATTGCTGGTGAGTTGGTTGACGTTGACCGTATCAGCAACCTGCATAATGCCAACACACATGACGCTTTCGTCTGATGCAATGCCTGGCTGCCCAGAAACGCTTGTTTCCGGTCAATCAGACCATCACGGACATGATCATTCGACGATGGTCTGTTCCTTCAAGCCATGCCTTAGCTCACAATCTGATACCTTTACCGATTTAAACCGTCTGCAACTGGAGTTGCCGGTTTTTATTCTCTGCCTCGTAGGGATTTTGTGGAACTTATTTCTTTACCATCCACTCAAGCAAACGCCTTTTAGTTTTAATCCACCGACAGGTCGACGGGTTCTATTGATCTATCGATTCTGCAAGCTACTGAATTAGCCCCCTCTCAAAATTGACTGCGACCAACTAAAAAATGGGTCGCTCTGTGGTTTCGCATTCTGCGAAGCTTTGTTGTTAAACGTTGAGAGGAAACGTTATGTTTTATCTACTGCAGCTACGTCGAAAGTTTTCGGCGTGGCAAGCATTCATTTTCTGGTTAGCGACCTTGTCGCCTAGCCTGATCGTTCACTTTTCAAGTACCTCGATCACAGTCAGATACGCGGAAGCTTCAGCGGAAACGCAATTCTCAAACAGAAATGAATCCATCCTGACATTGAATCAGGCAATCGAAGACGCTTTGCAGGGCAATCCTGGCCTCTCGGAAATAAAATCTCGTGCGGAAGCATTGGCCGCGATCCCTTCACAAGCAGGCTCTTTGCCGGATCCAACGGTAAATGTAGATATGCTGAATGTACCGACACGCAGTTTTGATCTACGTAAGGAAGACATGACCATGCTTGAGTTTGGCGTTAGTCAGGCGCTTCCTTTTCCGGGAAAGCTGGCGTTACGGGAAAGAATCGCTGAGCAGGAAGCGCTCGCGGCGGCTGATTCGGTTGAAGAGGCTAGGTTGCGTCTGATACGCGAAGTCAAACAAACCTGGTGGCGCTTGTTTTATTACGATCGCGCATTGCACCTGCTGGACGAATCCGCAGTCATTTTTCAGCAGATAATTGATATCGCTCAAGCCAAATACAAGGTGGGCAAGGGTTTGCAACAGGATGTGCTGATGGCACAACTTGAGTTGTCGAAACTCAAGAATGAAAAGCTGAATTTGATCAGCATGCGTCATGGCCAGGATGCCCGCTTTAATGTCCTGCTCGATCAGGCACCGGAAATGTCTGTGCGAATGCCCTCGGAAGCAGAGTTTAAATTACCGGTTCTTGTCGAGTCGGCCTTGCAGAGTAAAGCTCTGAAAACAAGACCTTTGTTTGCCCAGCATCGAAAAATGCTGGATGCGGCAGTGGCCAGGGTTGATCTGGCGGAACAGGATTTTTACCCGGATTTTACGCTGGGAGCCGGTTATGCGGTTCGTCAAAATACGCCTGGAGGTGAATCGCGAAGCGATTTCGCCAGCGTCAGGTTGAGTATGAATGTGCCGATTTATGCGGCTCGCAAACAGGCAAAAGCGGTCGTGCAACGGCAGCGTGAACTGTTGCAGGAGCGTTATGCACTACGCGATGAACATCATAAAATCCAGGCCGAGATAGCGGCCAAAGCTGCCGAATACCAGCATGCCAAAGAAGAATTATCGTTACTTGAGCATGAAATCATCCCACAGGCGCAGCAAACCGTTAAATCCTTGATGGCCGGTTACCAGGTTAGCCAAACGGATTTTAGCGATCTGTTGCGAACGCAACTGAACTTTCTCCAATACCAAACCCAGTATTGGCAGGCTCTGACCAATACGCAACAGATTTTGGCCGCATTATCCGCCGAAGTGGGCGAGGAGTTGAATCATGAATAAGTTCCTTCAACGCCTGATGATTTTGATAGTGAGCGCAGGACTTGGCTTCTGGCTTGGACAGCACCCAGGCGTGAGTCTGCATTCAGATGTCAGTAGTGAAAGAAAACCCTTGTATTACCGGCATCCGATGAATCCCGCTGTAACGTCGCCAACACCGGCCAAGGACGAGATGGGTATGGATTATGTCCCTGTATACACTGATGAACAGACTCCGCAAACCCAGTCGCCTCATGGAAAAATTTTGTATTACCGGCATCCGATGGGTGCGGCTGACACATCGGTGGTGCCGAAAAAGGATGAAATGGGCATGGACTATCTCCCTGTTTATGAAGGTGATCGGACCAATGCCGGGCTGATTCAGATCAGTCCGGAAAAAATCCAGAAACTGGGTGTTACTACCGCAACCGTGGCCAAGCACATGTTGATTCGCAAAATACGCGCGCTGGGCAGCATTCAGGTCGACGAACGACGCGTTCATGCCGTGACAGCCAAGTTCGAAGGCTGGATCCAGCGTTTGTATGTAAATGCGACAGGGCAAGCCATCAGGCGCGGCCAGCCTCTGCTGGAGATATACAGTCCGGAGTTGGTCACTGCGCAACAGGAATATCTCATCGCTCGACAAGGACAACAAAGCATGCTGCAGGGTAGTAAGCAGGCGCAAGATACGACGGCGCACCTCGCTGAAAATGCCTTGCAGCGTTTACATTATTGGGACATTGCGACGGCGCAAATTCAACGGCTACAAAGTCTGGGAAAGCCTTTGGATACGTTGCCATTGCCGGCCCCGGTCAATGGCGTGGTGTTGGAGAAACCGGCTCAAGAAGGTATGCGCTTTATGCCCGGCGAATTACTGTTCCGCATTGCCGATTTAAGTCATGTATGGCTGCTGGCTGAGGTATTTGAACAGGATATCGGAACTGTGCGGTTGGGACAAACGGTACAAGTGGACATCAACGCTTACCCGGAGCGCTTCTTCGGTGGGAAAGTCAGCTTTATCTATCCGTCGTTGGCAACGGAAACTCGCACCGTTAAAGTGCGCATCGAGCTGCCTAATGCCGAAGGTTTGCTCAAGCCGGGCCTCTTTGGTGGTGTGACGCTGGCAACACAGGAGGAAAATAATGCGAGGTTGGCCATTCCCGATTCGGCGGTTATTGACAGTGGCACCCGACAAATCGTGCTGTTGCAGCTAAGTGAAGGGCGGTTCGAACCCCGCTCTGTAAAGCTGGGGCGGAAGGTTGATGGATATTATGAGGTGCTGGAAGGATTGGATGACGGCGATGAAGTGGTCATCCATGCCAATTTCCTGATCGATGCCGAAAGTAATCTTAAGTCGGCTTTGGACGGTTTTAACAATAGTGGCCCGGATAACATCGGTGGGACAGTGCCCGAAGAAACATCGTTATCTCAACGGGGAGGCCATGAGCCATGTTGAATTATGTGATTGCCTGGTCGCTGAGAAATGTATTTCTGGTTCTTTTAGCAACCGGGGCGATTATTTGCGGTGGG